>NZ_JCAFSH010000030.1:0-3661 GCF_059369035.1 Stenotrophomonas sp. YJH_SMC_130 | reverse complement strand
CGACGACTGCGTGTGGTCTTCCGCTTCGCTGCGCAGGGTGATGTTGTCCCGCGCGGCCAGCGCCACGTTGTCACCCTTCACCTGGCTGCCGATGATGCTCAGGTCACCGGCGGTGGCCACGATGCTGACGTCGCCCTGGCTGCGGATGGTGCTGCCCACCGCCGACTGGTCGTGGCTGGTCTGGCTGGCACTGGAGCTGGAGGCGCCGATGCCGATGCCGATGCCGATGCGCAGGCTTACGCCGTCAGTAGCGCCGGAAGCACCCTGCTGCATGGCGCTGCCGACGCCAGCGGCGGCATTGGCCGCCAGGGCGCCATCGACGAGGTGCTACGTCACGATCTCAAAGCTACACGCCGATGTTGAAGCCAACTTCGCGCTGTCGCTCTTGTTCTTCGATGACTGACTCATCTGTCGCTCGGACATTGCAACGATGCAACCTGCCACCTTGCGACGAAGATCTTGCGTCCACCGAGGTCAACAACGCTGGCGCCGACGCCTAGAACTGCGCAACGCATCGAAAAGGCGCGCCATAGCTATCCGGCACTATGTGCGTGGCTACGTTCACCATCACGACGAAAGAGACTCTGCGACAAGACGTCTGCCCTCGACACTTAGAGGATCCCACATAGAAATGAAGTAGGACATGGAATTTTCACTCAATCCCCCGTCTTTGGAGAACTCGAGCGCCAGCGCAACCGCAATTTCCACGTCCCGGCAAACCGTTCTGTCATCAAAGTAATCATCAACATACCGACTTGCGCCACGAAATTCGCTATCCCTGGACTCCCACCATTCAAGCAATCTATTCTTCCTATCCCCGTCAGCGGCGCAGAGAGTAAACCTACACTGCCGCCCAGCACTATCAATGTGGAATGCTCTGATCACAAAATCATCGGCGTCCAGAAGGGACAGCTCCAACATTTTTCCATTTTCAAACACTCGACGTACTGAGCTTTCAACTTTAGTTAATTCCGGCTTCTCGACCCACTGAGGCCCACGTGGGTCCTGCCTGTCGTTTAGCTTCATAACCAGTCTATTCACGCCCATACCCCAGACTTCATTCATGCAGAACCACCTCCCTGAATCCCTTGGAACCCTTGGTCCAGATTAGTTTGCTATTTCCCTCCACTCCAATCACCTCAAGTCGCTCTAGGCCCGACCTCTCCGCCGCTGCGAGCAAGTTATCACTGCCCCTACAGAAGCTACAAATTGGCTCCCCTCTGACGACGATCACCATTCTTTCGCCTGCCGTAAGCCCTTGCTCATAGGCTCGCTGGATGACCGCAATTTCCGCATGAGCGGACTTCATGCTGGAGTTTGGCGCACCATGCGGGAGGAGATCGGCCACCAGCGTCGGATGGTCTGCATCAGCGAGCTTGGTAGGTCGGGCGGTCTGATTGGTGTCTTTGAGCATTCGCCCGCCGACGGTTGCTTCTGCCGTAACCGTCACTGGCGCCTCGGCCCCCGGAAGCGTTGTACCGATCCATGGATCATGCCGCTCGGCCTGGATCAGTTGTCGCTTTAGTAGCTCAGCCTCTTCCTGCGGACTCAGACGATTCAGAGTTGCCAGAGAAGATTGTTCGCTTGCCCCGGCCTTCGCGCCTGCCTCTGCCACATCCGCACCGGCAGCCTGCATCGGCTTCAGCACCTGCTCGGATTGCAGCCCCCCCTTCTTTGCAGCATTCCCCGCGATCTCAGCACCCACCGCGCCGCTCGACAGTCGAAGCGTTTGTTCCGCAGTGGTAGCAGCCTTTGCCGCCACCAGGGCCGGCAGCACAGGTGCAAGCGAATGACCACCCACGTAGTCACCCATCACCGCATCGGCTGCTCCGCTGATGGCCTTGGTGCAACTGTACGGATTGAGGATGCACCAGCCACCGAACTCAACAGCCGCCGCCGCACCGATGCCAAGAGCGGCTGCGCCAGCCTGGACCACGGCAACGCCCTTCTGAGAGCGCGAGGCGTCGCCGTAGTAGCGCAGTGGCTCCTGGAACTCAAAGCGCCAGTCCTTGGTTGATCCGGCGGCGTAAGCAGTTCCCGAGATGGCAGTGTAGACGTCTTTGAAATAGCCGGTTTCGCGCCCAAGCTCTTCGCTGAACTTAGAGAAGTTGTCCCGATCGCTGCTGTCGAACGCGGTACCCCAGTCGTACTTGTTCTGGTTCTTGCGCAGGAAATCAATTGCGTCAGTGTTGTTTTCTACTCCACTCAGGTCGGACTGTATTTTCGAGTCAACGTACGCAGCCGCTTCCACAAGAAGGATGCGATAGGCCTCTTCCTTCGAGATCTTCTGCTCGCGGGCGAATTCCTCTGCATGGAAGCGGATCCACTTCACCTCGTCCGGGTGCAGCTGCCGATTGAACCGGTCCCCGGTCACCGCAATGTTGGCGCCCGTGCTTCCACCCAGAGCACCGCCCACCATCGCGCTGCCCACTTCCATCAGCGACTGGTAGTCCTCCCAGCTCAGGTTGCCCTTGTTGCTCTCGAGGAATTCCGAGATCGCGATCTTGGCCTTCTCCGCACCGGCAGCACTCACCGCGCCGTTCAACGCATCCGCACCACCCAATGCGGCCATCGCCGCACCGGCCATGCCGTGCAGCAGCGCGCGGCCATTGCCGCCGTCGGCCCAGAACGCCTTGCCTTCCTCGGTCTCCGCCTTCTGGCTCAGGTAGCCGCCCAGGTCGCCCACGCCCTTGAACAGCAGCTGCCCACCCAGCTGCATCACCTCGGCACGCTCCTGCATCTTGCGCAGGTCAACGGCCGACAGTGCGCTGTCGGTATCAAAGCCGGTCGCGGTCCGATCAAGACCGGCCAAAGCGCTCTCATTGCCATCGCGCACCACCACGGTGCCGGCGGCGATATCCGAGTGGGTGGTGCTGCTGTCGTTCTTCTTCGTACCGCCCAGCAGGCTCAGCCCCGCACCGGCCGCGCTCCCCAGCGGGTTGCTGATGCCACCACCGCTGCTCATCCCGGTGCCGATGCCACCGCCACTGGTCTTGGCGCGGGATTCGTTCTCGATGTCGACAACGGTCAGGCTGCCGGTATCCAGGCGGTTCTTCGAGGCATCGGCGGTGCTGCCGATCACGCCGCCTTCCAAGTGCGTGTTGCCACCCACGGTGATGTTGAAGCCGCCGCTGCCGGCAACGATGCCGCTCTGTTCCTGCACGCTGCGCAGGTGGCTCTCGACCTTCTGCTGGCCAATGTTGACGGTGCCGCCGCTGCCATACACGAAGGTGCCGCCAGCCTGGGTCTGCTTGCTGGCGTAGTCGTCGGTGTCCTGCTCGCTGATGATGGACAGGTTGCCGCCGATACTGGCCACCACCTTGTCGCCGCTCAGCTGGGCACCCTGCAGCGTGGTGTCCTTGCCGCTGATGACGGTCAGGTTGCGGTCGGCGTCCACCACGGTTTCGACGTGCGTGGTGCCGTTGCCGCTGCCCTTGCCCTTGGCGGTGCTGGCCGACACGTACCAACCGGTCTGCGCGCCGATGCTGAAACCGATCTCACCGCTGCCGCTCTTGTTCTTCGACGACTGCGTGTGGTCTTCCGCTTCGCTGCGCAGGGTGATGTTGTCCCGCGCGGCCAGCGCCACGTTGTCACCCTTCACCTGGCTGCCGATGATGCTCAGGTCACCGGCGGTGGCCACGATGCTGACGTCGCCCTGGCT
>NZ_JCAFSH010000029.1:0-13515 GCF_059369035.1 Stenotrophomonas sp. YJH_SMC_130 | reverse complement strand
CAACCGCATCGACGAGATCATCGTCTTCCATGCGCTGGGCAAGGAGGAGATCCGCCATATCGTCGGCCTGCAGCTCGATCGTGTGGCCCGCAACGCCGCCAGCCAGGGCGTGACGCTGACCTTCGATCAGACCTTGATCGATCACTTCGCGGAGGAAGGCTACAAGCCCGAGTTCGGCGCGCGTGAGCTCAAGCGGCTGATCCGCAGCGAACTGGAGACCGCATTGGCGCGCGAGATGCTGGGTGGCGGTATCGGCAAGGGCGATCACGCCAGCGCCCGCTGGGACGACAAGGCCGAACGCGTCGTCTTCGAGCGCAAGGAGCCACCCGCGCAGCCGGCCGAGCCTGATAAGTCCGATGCCGCGAACGTGGCCGAGGCACCGCCGAACGGCGAGAGCAAGCCTAAGCGCAAGAAGAAGCCGGCGGGCGGCGAATCTTGAGTCATGAGGAGGCTATCGTGTCCGACCCCAACGGGCTGACATGGGCAGCCACCCTCGTGTCGCTGGCGGTCGCTGTCCCCACGGCGGGGCACGCGGTCATCTACAAGCGTGACCCTCGATCGGCCACGCTGTGGATACTGCTGATCGCCTTGTTGCCGCTGGGCGGTTCGCTGCTGTATGGGCTGTTCGGCATCAACCGTTACCAGCGGCGGGCACGGCGGCTGTTTCCGGGGACGGATCTTGCTGTTCGACAGGATCTCTCGCCCACGGTGCCCGAGCCCGTATCGCCGCCGCTTGCCGGCCTGGCGCACCTGGTAGGACGCGCCACCGGCCAGTCGCTGACCGGCGGCAACCGCATCGAGCCGCTTGTCGATGGCGAGCGGGCCTACCCGGCCATGCTCGCCGCCATCGAATCGGCGCGGAACAGCGTCGCCTTGGCCTCGTACATCTTCGACAGCCAAGGCATCGGGGCGCAGTTCGTCGATGCGCTGCGCCGGGCTCATGAGCGCGGCGTGCAAGTGCGGGTGCTGATCGACGACGTGTATGCCCGCTGGACGCCCCGCAGCGCCTACCGCGCCTTGCAACGCGCCGGCGTTCCGGCGGCGACGTTCAACCCGACGTTGATTCCCGCGCGCCTGCATGCCGCGCATCTGCGCAATCACCGCAAGCTGCTGGTGATCGATGGCGAGGCAGGTTTCACCGGTGGCATGAATATCTGCAGCCCGTATTGGCGGCCCGATGCGCCGGGCCAGGCCTGTCACGATTTGCACTTTCGTCTGCGCGGGCCGGTGGTTGCGCATCTGATGCAGTGCTTCACCGATGATTGGTGCGATGCCACGGGCGAGCAGCTCGGCGAGGGTTTCTGGCGCGAATCGCCCGCAATGGCTGATGAGCAAGGGACCTCTTGGGCGCGCGGCATCGAGGCCGGTCCCGACGAGGCCCTGGACAGGATGCGCTGGACCTTCATGGGCGCTTTGAGCGCGGCGAAGCATTCGGTGCGCATCTGGACACCTTATTTCGTCCCCGATCAGCCGATGATCGCGGCGCTTAGCACGGCTGCGTTGCGCGGGGTGCGTATCGACGTGCTGACGCCCGCAAACGGTGACCATCCCACGGTGCAATGGGCCGCGCGCGCCCACTACTGGCAGGTGCTGGAGCACGGTGTGCGCATCTTCGAACGTCCTGGCCCGTTCGACCACAGCAAGCTGATGCTGATAGACGGCCAGTGGTGCTGCCTGGGTTCGGCCAACTGGGATGCGCGCAGCCTGCGCCTCAACTTCGAGTTCAATGTGGAGGTGTACGACACCGCGCTGTCTACGCGGCTGGAATCCCTTCTTGATGCCGCCCGTGATGCATCGAACGAGATATCGGCCATGGCGTTGCGCGCCCGCCCGCTGGCCATCCGCTTGCGCGACGGGGTGGCCCGTCTGTTCACCCCCATTCTCTAGCGACACGACTTGCGAGGAACATTGCCGATGGAAAAGAAAGATCAATGGAACATCGGCTACTGGATCGTCGCCGGCCTGTTGCTGCTGACGCTGCAGAACTACTGGCAGGCGGCGAAGACGGTTGAACCCGTTCCCTATAGTGAGTTCGAGAAAGCGCTGGCCGAGGGGCGCGTCGCCGAAGTACTGGTGTCGGACCGCACGGTGACCGGGCGCCTGAAATCACCGGACAGCCGGGGCAAGACCACCATCGTGGCCACCCGTGTCGAACCCGACCTGGCCGAGCGGCTGTCCAAGTACGACGTGCCTTACGCGCGGGTGGTGGAAAGCACCTGGCTGCGTGATGTGCTCTCCTGGATTCTGCCGGCGGTGGCCTTCTTCGGCGTCTGGTTCTTCCTGTTCCGCCGCTTTGCCGAGAAGCAGGGCATGGGCGGTTTCCTGAGCATCGGCAAGAGCCGCGCCAAGGTATTCATGGAGAAGAACACTGGCGTGACCTTTGCCGATGTCGCTGGCGTCGATGAAGCCAAGGCGGAGTTGGTTGAGATCGTCGATTTCCTCAAGAATCCGCAGGAGTATGGACGGCTCGGGGCGCGCATTCCCAAGGGCGTGTTGCTGGTAGGCCCACCGGGCACCGGCAAGACATTGCTGGCCAAGGCTGTTGCCGGCGAGGCGGCGGTGCCCTTCTTCTCCATCTCCGGATCAGAGTTTGTCGAGATGTTCGTCGGCGTGGGTGCGGCGCGCGTGCGCGACCTGTTCGAGCAGGCGCGCGGGCAGGCGCCCGGCATCATCTTCATCGACGAACTCGACGCACTGGGCCGCGCGCGCGGTGTCGGCGGCCCCATCGGCGGCCACGACGAGCGCGAGCAGACCTTGAACCAGTTGCTTACCGAGATGGATGGCTTCGACAGTTCGGTGGGGCTCATCATCCTGGCTGCCACCAACCGGCCCGAAATCCTCGACCAGGCGCTGCTGCGCGCCGGTCGCTTCGACCGTCAGGTGCTGGTGGACCGGCCCGACAAGAAAGGTCGCCTGGATATCCTGAAGGTCCATGTCAAGAAGATCACCCTGGCCCACGGTGTAGATCTGGAACAGGTGGCGGCGCTGACCACCGGCTTTTCCGGCGCTGATCTGGCCAATCTCGTGAACGAAGCAGCGCTGAACGCGACGCGGCGCAAGGCGCAGGCTGTGGAACTGCAAAACTTCACCGCCGCCATCGAGCGCATCGTGGCGGGCCTGGAGAAGAAGAACCGCGTGCTCAATCCCAAGGAGCGGGAAACCGTGGCCTATCACGAGATGGGCCATGCGCCGGTGGCGCTGGCGCTGCCCGGCACCGACCCCGTGCACAAGATCTCGATCATCCCGCGCGGCATCGGCGCGCTGGGCTACACCCTGCAACGCCCCACCGAAGACCGCTTCCTGATGACGCGCGCCGATCTGGAGTACAAGATCGCCGTGCTGTTGGGCGGGCGCGCCGCAGAGAAGTTGGTGTTTGGCGAACTGTCGACCGGTGCCGCAGACGATCTCGCGCGGGCCACCGACATCGCCCGCGACATGATTACACGCTTCGGCATGGATGAGGGCTTGGGGTACGTTGCTTTTGAGGCACAGAGGCCGCGTTTTCTTGATGCGCCTGAACTGGTTCAGGGTGGCTGCCGGGTAGCCGAATCGACTCAGACACGCATCGACCAAGCCATCCGTGACATCGTGATGGGTGTGTTTGATCGTGCATACCGAATTCTCGAAATCAACCGAGAAGTGCTGGAGCGCTGCGCGCGCGAGCTGCTGGCGCGGGAAACGCTCGACGAAAGCGATATCCGTCAATTGACTCAAGGACTTGCTCGGAACTGAAAACAGTAGTAGGTGCCATTCAGAGTAAGCCGACGGCTCTGTTCAGTGCGTCATCCAATTCGCCGGCATTGTTCAAGGAGAACCGATATGTCTGCATTGACTCCGTGGGACCCCTTCCGGGAGCTGGATGAATTGCAAAACCGCCTGGCGACGATGTTGGGACGGACACCCCAGCGACAGGGCGCCCGTACCGGCAACGAAGCCATGACCACGGCGGACTGGGCACCAATGGTGGACGTCAGCGAGGATGAGAACGCATTCATCCTCAAGCTGGATCTGCCGGAGGTCCCCAAGGATGCCGTGCGCGTCAGCGCGGAAAACGGCGTGCTCACCATCAGCGGCGAGCGCAAACTGGAAAAAGAGGAGCAGGGCAAGAAGTTCCACCGCATCGAACGTGCGTATGGCCGCTTTGTGCGCAGCTTTGTCTTGCCTGACAACGTTGATCCGACCAAGGTGACGGCTTCGATGAAAGACGGCGTGCTGGAAGTGCGGCTTGTCAAGGCCGAGCAAGCCAAACCGAAACAGATTGAAATCTCAGTCAACTAACTTCAATCAGGAGCCCAAGATCATGAATATCAAACAGCCACAATACATCTTCTCCGCACTTGCCCTGGCGGTCGTCGTCGGACTGAGCGGACCGGCTCTGGCCCAATCGGCGGCAGGTTCTAGCCCAGGTGCTGCAGCACCCTCTGCCGCATCCAAGGCGGCACAGCCACAGGTAGATGACAAGGTCGCCCGGGAAGCCGCGGGAAAGCGCGCCAAACTCGCCCAAGATGCAATCACTGCGCTGGCCAAGACCCATGAGGCATTGATCCTCCTTGATGCAAGGAAGACCAAGGAGGCGCTCGCTGCGCTGGAACTGGCCAGCGGAAAGCTGGAACTGGTATTGGCGCGTGACCCAAAACTTGCTTTGGCGCCCGTCGATGTACGCGTCATCACCCATGACATCCACGCCGACGTGGAATCGGTCAAGAAAGCGGTCAAGTTGTCTCGGGAGTTGTTGGATGATGGCGAGGTGCAAAAGGCACGGCCCATCGTCGCCAATCTTGCCAGCGAAATCGTGATCGAAACCGACAACCTGCCGATGGCAACGTACCCGGCAGCGATCAAGTCGGCCGCACGGCTCATCGACAGCGGCAAGATTGACGATGCCAAGGCGGTGCTCGCCCGAGCGCTGAACACGATGGTGATGACCTCGGTCGCCTTTCCTCTGCCCGTGCTACGGGCCGAAGCCGCGATGGCAAAAGCGGAAAAGCTGGCCGAGACCGGCAAGCGCAATGCCAAACAGAGCGAGGAGCTCAGCGCCCTGCTGGCCTACGTGCGCACGGAAATCGAGCTGGCGCAGATCCTGGGTTATGGCAAGAAGGCGGACTTCAAGCCCATCTTCGATCAGGTGAAGGCTATCGAGCAGAAATCCGCCGGAGGAAAAAGCGGCAAGGGGTGGTTCGACGAGTTGAAGATGCGCATCCAAAGGCTGTCTTGATGTGGTGAAGGAGCTGACTGCACCATCGGCTAGTCTCGCGATGGGCGCAGTCAGCCCAATAGATTCGCCTATTTTCACTAACTCATACGAGACATATCACCATGAATGAGCAAACATCGAATCCCAATGCGACGAACAAAGAAATAAACGAACAGGCCGCGGTAAGCAGCCTTCCTGTCAGTCCAGAGGCCAAGCCTGAAGTCGTCACGGAGGTACAGCCTGAGGTTCAGAAGGAAACGGACTCGCAGGCGGCAGACAAACGTAAACAAGTCCTCGATGAGGCCGTCTCGGCCTTGGCGCTGACCAAATCAGCGCTGGCCGCACTTGACGGCAAGGACGCTGCACGCGCATTGGCAACGCTGGCCGAAGTGACGGGAAAGCTGGAGCTGATCGTTGCGCGCGAACCCACGCTCGCCCTGGCCCCCGTTGATGTGCGCACCATCGTGCACGACCTGTTCGCCAACACGGACACCATTGAGGCGATGACCGACGAGGCGCTGGATGCCCTCAAACATGGCGAGGTGCAACAGGCACGTCACGTGCTGGCTTTGCTGGCCAGTGAGATCGTGATCGCGGTCACCAACATCCCTCTGGCGTCCTATCCCGCAGCCGTGAAGTCAGTCGTGCCGCTGATCGATCAGGGCAAGATCGAAGAAGCCAAAGCCGCGCTGCAGGCAGCGCTCAGCACGCTGGTCGAGACGCGCAGCGTGCATCCGCTGCCCGCCCTGCGCGCCAGGCTGCTCCTGAAGCGCGCCGAGCCCCTGGTAGAAGATGGTCAGCGCAGCGAAGCATCCAATGAGCGCCTGGAGACATTGTTGAACGAAGCCCGGCAGCAGTTGGAAATGGCAGAACTGCTGGGCTATGGAAAAAGGAAGGACTTTGAGTCCATGTACGATGAACTCAAGAAAATCAAGCAGAAGACGGGAGGGGGAGGCGGCGGAAAAGGCTGGCTCGATGAAGTCAAGGCAAAACTGTCCAGGTTGTTCTGAAACCGCTGGAGAGGGGGCGCATAGCGCCCCCTCTCTTGTCCCATGAGTGTTTGATTTTTCATCTCGTATAGGTCTTTAGGAGATATTGCATGAACACAGACACCATCGCCAATTCCAATGCGGATGACCCCACCAAAGCACTGTGTTCGCTGAGCCAAAATTGGTGGCTTTTTGCGCTGCGCGGTGTCTTGGCATTGATGTTCGCAGCCCTTGCGTTCTGGATGCCACAATCGGCTCTGTTGGCCACGACCTTAGTGTTCGGCGCATTCTCCTTGGTCAATGGCGCTTTCAACTTGGTTGCAGCGGTGCGCCATATCCAGAAAAAAGAGCGCTGGGGCTGGCTGCTGTTCAGCGGCATTGTCGGCATGCTTACCGGCGTTGTCGTCCTGGTTGCTCCTTTGGTCGCCACGATGGTCATGGCTTCTTTTTTATGGGCTAGCGTGGGGGTCTGGGCGATTTTCACCGGTGTGCTGGAGATATCCGCCGCGGTTCGGCTGCGTCAAGAAATCAAGGGTGAAATCTGGCTTGCCTTCAGTGGACTGCTCTCGATAGTCCTTGGCGCTATCGTCTTGTGGATATTTTTCTCCCGTCCGGCCGAGTCATTCCTGGCCGCAGGCTGGCTGCTGGGCTTCTATGCGGCAGTCTATGGTGTCACGCTTTTGTTCTTGAGTTGGCGTCTTCGCAGAACGCGCCAGGGATAAGAGCGGGTCAAACTAAATTCTATGGATATGAGCATTTTCGGTTCGTGCCTCCATAGAAATGACATCAAAGGAGTCATACATGCAGACGCAATATAGCTATCGAGCTGTCGACAAAGAGTTTCATGAACCATGGCAGAGAGCTTTGGGAAATGCGGTCGAGCACGCCCTCAAGCCATTGCTCGACAAACACACTAAAGATTCAGTGCGACTTCGAATCGTCCTTGATCGCGACAAGACCAAGCGGCAATTTCTGGCCAGTGGCTATATGCACCTGCCCGGCAGAAAGATTGTCAGCGTTACTGCATCACATGACGAGCTGACGCCCCTCGCGCAGATGCTCGCACAGTCGTTGTGCCGTCAGGCCAAGAAGCATTTTGACCGGCTGCATGCTCAGGACCAGATCAAGCGCAAAGCACGACGCGAGCGCTTGCGCGAGCTCAAGGTGCGAATTGCCGCAAAACCCGCGTCAGCCGCCCATGAGGCCAAAGTGACCCGAATGCCTCTACTGTCGAAACTTGAGGCTGTCGCAAGGCGTGAGCTGGCTTATCTGCGTGCCGTCGGCGATTTACCGCGCGATTATCCGACGCTGCGCGACGTGGTGGATGAAGCGATTGTCCAAGCTGAGGTGGAATGGCAATCCGTGCCGGAAGAAAAAGCGGCTTACTTCGGTCTTCTGAAGCATCTGTTCGCCGTGCTGGATCACGAAGTGGCAAACAGCCGGCAATTTGGCGAATTCGTTTCTCTGGACGCGCCGGTCGAAGCGGATGCCCAGGGCGTCGCCGAGGCCATGGTGGAAGAGGAAGTCTTCGAATTTTATCAGCCCGATGACACACTCAGGCTGGCCGATATCATCGCTGACAGTCAGCATCCCGATGCCGCAACGATCGCGGAACAGCAGGAGCTAGTTGATCGGTCGAGCGAGTTCGCTTTTGCATTCGACCTGCTGAAGGACATGCCGCGTTTGTGGCGGCGCATTTTTCTGCTTATCCGTGTGGACGGGCTGGATGCCAGCAGCGTCTCTGAAATCCTGCTGATTCCTAGTAAGGAAGATACTGTCCAAAGGTGGCTCATGCAGGCCGAAGCGTTCATCGCTGCTCATTTGGAAGAGGCCGGAGTAAGCAAAGACGGGAACGATTGGCTCCAAGGCGTTGATTGGTCGGCATTGTCTGTGACCCGAAGCGCGGCAGCCTCACTGTGGTCCAAGGAGGCGAACCATGAAGAATGATCTTCACCTCGTCTGTCCGCATTGCCAGTCCATCAACCGCGTACCGACTGCGAAGCTATCGGAACATCCCAACTGCGGCCGCTGCCAGCAGCCCTTGTTCACGGGCGAACCCATCGAGTTGACCACGGCGACGTTCTCGCGCCACGTGGAGCGCAGCGACCTGCCACTGTTGGTAGATTTCTGGGCACCTTGGTGCGGGCCGTGCAAGATGATGGCCCCGCAGTTCCAGCAAGCGGCGCGTCAGCTCGAACCCAGGGTCAGGCTGGCCAAGGTCAATACCGAGGCAGAACCCCACCTGGCCGCGCAGTTCGGCATCCGCAGCATTCCGACGCTCGCCCTGTTCCAAGGTGGGCGGGAGATCGGGCGTCAGGCGGGCGCCATGGGCGCGCAGGACATCGTGCGCTGGGCATCTGCACAGGTGGGGCGCTGACCGATGCAGGACTTGCTCGGCGCCACCCTGATCCTGCTGGCGGCATGCAGTCTCGCGGCGGTGGCGACGGCGGCGTTCAGAGTACCCGCCTTGCTGGGTTACCTCGCCGTCGGCGCCTTGCTGGGCCCGTCGGTCAGCGGTGTAGTCGCGCCGGGAGAAGCGCTTGATTTTCTGTCCGAGCTGGGCGTGGCCCTGCTGCTGTTCATGGTTGGGCTGGAGTTCTCCCTCGGGCACTTCTGGCTTTCCCGTAAAACCGTATTGGCGGCCGGCAGCTTGCAGATGATCGCTGTCGCCACGCCACTGACCTTGATGTTGATGTGGCTGGGACAGCCAGTTCAGTGCGCTGCGTTGCTCAGCACTGCGGCGGCCATGTCGTCCACGGCGCTGGTCAGCCGACAGCTGGCCGACCAAGGCGAGCTCACCACCCGCCACGGGCGCAGCGCCATCGCCGTGCTGGTCTTTCAGGACCTGGCCAGCGTGCCCCTGCTGGCCCTGCTGGCGATCTGGGCGCGCGGCGAGTCGCCGAAGATCGAGAGCGTGCTGCTCGAAGTGTTGGGCGTGCTGATGTTGTTCGCGGCAGCGGCCCTCGCCTCCCGTCGTCTGTTGCATGGCCTGCTGGGCTGGGTGGCGCGGCAGGGCCACGAAGAATCCTTCGTGCTGGTTTCCTTGTGCGTGGTGGTGGCTGCCGCCGCTGCTGCACACGCGGTCGGCGTATCTGCCGCCCTGGGTGCGTTCTTGGCCGGCATGGTGCTGGGCGAGAGCGACTTCCGTCACCACATGGAAAGCCACCTCAAACCGTTTCGCGATGTGTTGTCGGGGGTGTTCTTCGTGACCATCGGCCTGCAGTTGGACGGAGCGCAGATTCTTTCGGCACCACTGGCGGTGTTCGCGTGGCTGGCAGTGCTGGTACCGGTCAAGATCGGGCTCAACACCCTGGCCTTGCGGGCGACGCGCCTGTCCGCCTTCGATGCCTGGCGCACGGGCATAGCGTTGGGGCATGGCGGCGAGTTCGCCCTGCTGTTGTTGGGCATGGTCTTGCAGCAGCATCTGATTCCCGCGACCGTCGTACAACCCATGCTGGTCGCGCTGGTACTCAGCATGGCCTTGGCACCGCTGCTGATCCGCCATCACGATGTACTTGCCCGGTTCTTGAGCCGCACCGGCGGCGTCATTCAGCCACCCCAGGCTGAAGAAGTTGAGATCACCGCGCAGACAGCGCGATTTCGAGACCACGTCATCATCTGCGGCGCAGGCGAGCTTGGCCTGACAGTCAGCGAAATTCTTCGACACGCGGGCGTGGCGCATCTGCTGCTGGAAGCAGACGAGCAGAAGGTCGAGGCCGCACGTGCCGCCGGCGCGCCGGTGTTCCATGGCGATGCCAGTCGCCCCGATACCTTGCTGGCTGCCGGGTTGGCGCAAGCGCGTCTGGTGGTGCTCACGTTCGACCATGCCCAGCAAGTGCTGCGCATCGCCCAGGCGATTGCCGAGCGCCGTCCGGCGCTGACCTTGTGGGTGTCATGCAGAAGTACGACCGCGGCCGATGCACTTCGCGCCATGCCCAACGTGCATGTACACCAGCAATCCTTTGCCGCGGCCCTTGGGCTGGCGGAACAGGTGATGTCGTCGCTTGGCATGTCGGCCGAGCTCGTCGAACGAAACATCAGTGCGATGCGCCGCCGTCTCGACAGCGGCAATGTCGCAGGGAGTCCATCTGCATGAAGTCAACAGGCCGCAATCCATTTCAGGTCTTCCGTGACCAATGGGCCATCATGAGTTTATACGATCGCTTCGAGCAGGTCGTCGCCCTCGTTCTGTCGGCGGTAATTGCCGTCATCATCGTGGTGTCGCTGTTCCAGCTCATCGCCATCGTCTTCACGCTGCTGGTCCTCGATGCCTTCAATCCCCTGGATCACAAGGTATTCCAGAGTGTGTTCGGCATGATCATGACGCTCTTGATCGCGATGGAGTTCAAGCATTCCATTGTGCGCGTGGCGCTGCGTCGGGACAGCATCATCCAGGTCAAGACCGTGATCCTCATCGGTCTGATCGCGCTGGCGCGCAAGTTCGTGATCCTTGACCCCGAGGCGAGCCCCGCAAAGATAGCCGCGCTGGCAGGCGCCACGCTGGCTCTGGGTGCGACCTACTGGCTGCTGCGCGAGCGCGGCGACCGCGCCGCCGAGACCTCTTGACCTGCCCCCACTGAGCCGTACCACGTGAAGCTGTAAAGTCCGTCAACCCGAGAGGACGGACATGCGCAAGAGTCGCTTCACCACCGAACAGATCATCGGATTCATCAAGCAGGCCGAGGCCGGCATGGCAGTCGCGGAACTGGGCCGCCAGCACGGCTTCAGCCCCGCCAGCTTCTACGCCTGGCGGGCCAAGTACGGCGGCATGGAGGCCGAGGACGCCAAGCGCCTGAAGGAGCTGGAAGCCGAGAACAACCGGCTCAAGCGGTTGCTGGCCGACGCCCATTTGGACATCGAGGTGCTGAAGATCGGCTTCGGGGTAAAACGCTAGCCCCGCAACGCAAGCGCGAGGCAGTCCGACGCATGCTCGACCAGACGGTGTTGAGCGAGCGCCGGGCTTGCCGCCTTGCGGGGCTGTCCCGCGATGCCTTCCGCCACCCGCCCGTGCCGACGCCTGCCACCCAGGCACTGTCGGCACGGATCATCGAACTGGCCCAGATCCGCCGCAGGTTCGGCTATCGCCGCCTGCACGACCTGCTGCGCCCGGAGTTCCCAGACGTGAACCACAAGAAGGTCTATCGGCTCTACAGCGAGGCCAGCCTCGCCGTGCGCCGACGCAAGAAGGCCAAGCGCCCCCCGCTTGAGCGACAGCCTCTGGCGATCGCTACGGCGCCCAACCAGGTCTGGAGCATGGACTTCGTCAGCGACGCCCTGGCCAACGCCCGGCGGCTCAAGTGCCTGACCGTGGCCGACGACTTCACCCACGAGTGCGTGGACATCACGGTTGACCATGGCATGGGTGGCGCCTACGTCGTCCGGGTCCTCGACCAGGCCGCCTGCTTCCGGGGCTACCCGCGGGCCGTACGCACGGACAACGTGCTAACTCTGGAGTCAACAACAAATTGGGAGCGAACGGATCCGCGGACGTCGCTGACGTCCGGTCAGGCAAGTCGCACCGCTATTTGCACCAAGTCCCGTGGGCTTCCACGTCTTCAGGGTCTCCTGGTCTGACCATAGTGAACACGAGGTCCAGAACGGCCTCGAACGTGCCTAAAACAGCATGGAGTCCCGTGGAAGGCCCGAGCATTATCTACAGGATCCTAAGAGGTCCCGACGGCCCTACGGAGAGGGGTCGATCCACGGGGTAAAGCATTTTCGAAGTAGCAGCGGTATTGGGTTTGTTGCTTGACCAGGCCATAGGCGACACGCGCCATCTTCGCGGCCACGGCAGTCAGTGCTTTTCTTTTGCGGTCGGCGTTGGATGGATCGTTCCGGATGTAGCGCTCGTACTTCTCCCGGAAGCTGTTCTCCCGCATCCGGATGGCCACTGTGGCGGCAAACCAGAAGGCGAAGCGAAGGCGCGCATTGCCGCGCTTGGACAGCCGCTCCTGGCCCTTGTATTGGCCTGATTGGCACTTGGCCAGATCGAGGCCGCAGTACTTCAGGAACTGGCGATGGTGGGCGAAGCGACGCAGGTCGCCAGCCTCGGCCAGAATGGTCAGTGCAAGCACAGGTCCAATACCCGGAATCGAACGCAGCGACTCATAGTCTGGGCGCCCCGAAAGGGTCTGGTGCGCCTGTTCCGCGAGCCGGTCGCGCTGCTGGACCAGCTCCTGGAAGCGCTGCAATTGCAGGCGGAAGCTCTGAACCTCGAGCGAGTCATCGGCGACAGGCAAGCCAATGCTTCGCAGGGCGATTTCATATAGTTCGCGTAGCCATGCCGCCTTGTTGACCTTGCGCCCCACCAGGTCCCACGCCTCCTTGCGGAACGTCTCGTAGTCACGCTGTTGGATTGATGCCGCAGTAGGAAAGCGGAGCATGAAGCGGGCGAACCAGTCCGCATGTGCGCTGTCGAAGTAGCGCTCGATTTCGGGAAAGTACAGCGGCAGATAGTGCGTCATCAAGCTGTGCTGCAGTCGCGTCCTTGCCAGGCTGATCTGATAGTGAGTCTTGGACAGCTCCTGCAATCCGTGGTGCCCGGCCAGCAAGGGATCAATGTAGCGCAGCGTCATGCCCTGCTTGAGCAGTGCGAGAATCACGCGGGCATCTTTCGGGTCGTTCTTGTCCCATGAGTTGAACATTGCTTCGCGGTAGCGGGCGCCAGCGACTGATGAGACAAGGCAAACGTCGAAGCCTTCCGTGAGAAGCCGGAAAGCCAGCGTTCGATGGCAGTCTCCAGTGGGTTCCATGGCGATCCTGGCAGGCTGGGGTAATCCACGCAGCAGAGCGACCAGACGATCGTGCTCTTCCATCGAGCTGGCCATCCGAAACTGCTGCTGCTTGCCGTCAGGCGTTTCAATCAGGACGGCATGGTGACGCTTGGCAATATCAATCGCGACCCACGTGGCCGCAGGCGTAGCATTGGGCTGGGCAGTCATCGTCGGCAAGCTCCTGTGGTGTGTGAGAACCCTCAGGATGACCTTGGAGACGGTGGCTGCCCACGTCTTGGGGATGCTTCCAGATGTACTACGGCCCCGAGTTCACCAGCCGGGCCTTCATCGCATGGACGCAACTCCACGGCATCAAGCACCTGTTGATCGAGCCGGGCAGGCCCATGCAGAACGGCTACATCGAGAGCTTCAACGGCAAGTTCAGGGACGAGTGCCTCAACGAACACTGGTTCACCTCGCTCGCCCAAGCCCGCCAGGTCATCGCCGACTGGCGACGCGACTACAACCAGGTGCGACCACACAGCAGCTGCGGTCGAATCCCGCCTGCCCAGTTCGCTGCCAACCACCGAGCACAACAAGCCGACAACGCAGTAACCTT
>NZ_JCAFSH010000028.1:0-16717 GCF_059369035.1 Stenotrophomonas sp. YJH_SMC_130 | reverse complement strand
CCGCACCACCGACATCACCGGCGCCGCCAAGCTGCCGGAAGGCGTCGAAATGGTGATGCCGGGTGACAACGTCAAGATGGAAGTCACCCTGATCAACCCGGTGGCCATGGACGAAGGCCTGCGCTTCGCCATCCGCGAAGGTGGCCGTACCGTCGGCGCCGGCGTGGTCTCGAAGATCATCGAGTAAGCCTGCAGTACCGGTGGTTGCATAGCGCCGCCGGTTACGCGAATGGCGGGCCGGGAACCTCGGTCCGCCTTCGCCGTCTAAGGGAAGGCAAGTTTTCAACGTACGCCAGTAGCTCAATTGGCAGAGCAGCGGTCTCCAAAACCGCAGGTTGGGGGTTCGAGTCCCTCCTGGCGTGCCATCTGCCCACCTTATCCAGCGGCCTGGGCCGCTAAAGCAGACACAGCCGGATGAATAGCAAGATCGAACACTCCAAGGACAACTCCGCCAACGGTGGAGATATCGTCAAGTATGTCGCCGCATCGCTGCTGGTGCTGGCCGGTCTGTTCGTCTGGTTCTGGTTCTCCGCCGACTCCGGTCGCGCCGCCCAGCTGGGTGCGTGGGCGGGTCAGCTGCGTGCATTGGCGGTCGTGGTCGGTCTGGTTGGCGGTATCGGCGTGTTCATGCTGACCGGCAAGGGGCGCGACACCCGCGAATTCCTCTCCGAGTCGCGCTTCGAACTGCGCAAGGTGGTCTGGCCGACGCGCCAGGAAGCCGTCCGCATGACCTGGGTCGTGATCGTCGTGGTGCTCATCCTCAGTCTTCTGCTGGGTGGCTTCGACTTCCTGATCCAGAAACTGACTCAGTGGTTCCTGAGCCGCTAAGGAGAATTGCATGAAGCGTTGGTACGTCGTTCACGCCTATTCGGGCTTTGAGAAGTCGGTGGCGCAGGCTCTGCGCGATCGCATCGTCCGTGACGGCATGGAAGAGCGCTTCGGCGACGTCCTGGTCCCGACCGAGGAAGTGGTCGAGATGCGCGCCGGCCAGAAACGCCGTTCCGAGCGCAAGTTCTTCCCGGGTTACGTGCTGGTCCAGATCGAGACCCACGAGGAAGCCGGCATTCCGCGCATCGACAACGAAAGCTGGCATCTGGTCAAGGAAACCCCGCGGGTCATGGGCTTCATCGGCGGCACCGCCGATCGTCCGCTGCCGATCGCCGATTCCGAGGCCGAGGCCATCCTGAACCGCGTTCAGGAGGGTGTCGAGAAGCCGCGTCCGAAGGTGCTGTTCGAGCCGGGCCAGATGGTCCGCGTCACCGACGGTCCGTTCAACGATTTCAATGGCGTCGTCGAAGAAGTCAACTACGAGAAGAGCCGTCTGCGCGTCTCGGTGCTGATCTTCGGTCGTGCCACTCCGGTCGAGCTGGAGTTCGGCCAGGTCGAAAAGGCCGTCTGACCTGTCCTGTCGAGTCGAGCCATGCTCGACTCCGGGGTCTGGATGGTGCGGTAGTCGGGCATGGCTCGACTCTCCAAAGGGAACCGGGCCTGGCCCGGTTTCGTTCGTTTACCTGCCGCTTCAGGCATGTGAAGAAAAAACCTGTTATAGTGCGCGGCTCCCCGCTGGGGAAGCCAGCAGGACGAGGCCGCCGCAAGGTGGCCTTCAGCATGATTTCAAAACGCGATGCCGGGACGCGTGATTCCCGGTCCGATGGGGAGCCTGTTGTCGAAAGGCGCTAGCACCCGGAGAGCACTCACATGGCAAAGAAAGTTGTCGGTTACATCAAGCTGCAGGTGAAGGCCGGTCAGGCCAACCCCTCGCCGCCGGTCGGTCCTGCGCTGGGTCAGCGTGGCCTGAACATCATGGAATTCTGCAAGGCGTTCAACGCTGCCACGCAGAAGCTCGAGCCGGGTCTGCCGGTTCCGGTGATCATCACGGCCTACTCGGACCGTACGTTCACCTTCATCACCAAGAGCACCCCGGCTACCACCCTGCTGAAGAAGGCTGCTGGCATCTCGTCGGGCTCCAAGCGCCCGAACACCGAGAAGGTCGGCAAGGTCACCCGTAAGCAGCTGGAAGAGATCGCCAAGGCGAAGGAACCGGATCTGACTGCCGCCGACCTGGACGCCGCCGTGCGTACCATCGCTGGCTCTGCCCGTTCCATGGGCCTCGTGGTGGAGGGTTAATAAGATGGCACAGACCAAGCGTGAGAAGGCCATCAAGGCCGCCGTCGTTCCGGGCAAGGCATACGCCTTCGAGGACGCGATCAACATCCTGAAGACCGCCACCAAGGCCAAGTTCGTCGAGTCGATCGACGTCGCCGTGCGCCTGGGCGTCGATGCGAAGAAGTCCGACCAGCAGGTCCGTGGCTCCACCGTGCTGCCGGCCGGTACCGGCAAGTCGGTCCGCGTCGCCGTGTTCGCTCCGGCCGGTGCCAAAGCTGACGAAGCCCTGGCTGCTGGCGCCGACGCCGTCGGTATGGATGACCTGGCCGAGAAGATGCAGGCCGGCGATCTGAACTACGACGTCGTCATCGCGACCCCGGACGCCATGCGCGTCGTCGGTAAGCTGGGCACCGTGCTGGGCCCGCGCGGCCTGATGCCGAACCCGAAGGTCGGCACCGTTTCCCCGAACCCGGGTGAAGCCGTGAAGAACGCCAAGTCGGGTCAGGTCCGTTACCGCACCGACAAGGCCGGCATCATCCACTGCACCATCGGCAAGGCCGACTTCGCCGAAGACGCGCTGAAGTCGAACCTGACCGCGCTGCTGCTGGACCTGATCAAGGCCAAGCCGGCCACCTCGAAGGGCACCTACCTGCAGAAGGTTTCGGTCAGCTCGACGATGGGCCCGGGCGTCACCGTCGACCAGTCGTCGCTGACCCTGAAGTAATTGTTTCAAGCGGTCACGGTGCCCCGGGTGCCGTGACCGTGACATTTGAAGGCATCGCTGGCAGTGCATCGCCCGCGGTAGCCGTCAAAGACCGCAGGCGCGGTCGTGGCAATACCGGCGACGGGCATGGAAGCTCGATCTGGCAAGGAGTCGCCGCCGGAGCAGTCAGGAGCGCTTAATCGATTCCCCGGAATCACCCTGCGTAGATGGTGCCCTTCTGGAGTTTTTCTGGTTCACGCACGTCTGGGTTTCCCAGGTTGGCCCACTCCAGGTCTAGAACGGCCCACCCCCGGAACATCATCCCGATGTTCCCGGCGTCCAGGATGGATGCCGCACAGGACCGCACACGGCAGGAGCCGTAAGCGGAGTTCAATAGGAGGAGTGCAATGGCTCTCAATCTGTCCCAGAAGCAAGAAGTAGTCGCCGAGCTGGCAGACGTCGCCGCCAAGGCCCACTCCTTGATCGCAGCCGAATACGCTGGCACCACGGTCGCCCAGATGACCGCGATGCGCAAGCAGGCTCGTGAAACCGGTGTTTTCTTGAAGGTTGTCAAGAACACCCTGGCTTCGCGCGCCGTTGAAGGCACCGAGTTCGCAGTCGCCCAGGACCAGATGGTTGGTCCGCTGCTGTACGCGTTCTCGCTCGAGGAGCCCGGCGCTGCCGGTCGCCTGATCAAGGAAGCCGCCAAGGGCAACGACAAGCTGAAGGCTAAGGTCGTCGCCATCGGTGGTGAAGTGTTCCCGGCGAGCCACGTCGACGTGCTGGCATCGCTGCCGACCCGCGACCAGGCCCTGGCCATGCTGGCCCGCGTCCTGACCGAGCCGGTCACGATGTTTGCCCGCGCCATCAAGGCCGTTGGCGAGAAGCAGGGTGGTGGCGATGTCGCCGCTGACGCTGCCGAGCCGGCCGCCGAGACCGCCTGAGTTTCGACTTACCGTGGTTCCTGACGGAACCTCAATCCAGAAAATCATCCAAAGGTATTAATCATGTCCCTTACCAACGAACAGATCGTCGACGCCATCGCCGAGAAGTCCCTGATGGAAGTGATGGAGCTGGTCAAGGCCATCGAAGAGAAGTTCGGCGTCTCCGCCGCTGCTCCGGTTGCCGTGGCTGCTGCCGCTGGCCCGGCTGCTGCTGTTGAAGAGCAGACCGAATTCGTCGTCACCCTGAAGACTGCCGGCGAGAAGAAGGTCGAAGTCATCAAGGCCGTCCGCGCCATCACCGGCCTGGGCCTGAAGGAAGCGAAGGACCTGGCCGAAGCCGGCGGCGTCCTGAAGGACAACGCTTCGAAGGAAGAAGCCGAGAAGATGAAGAAGGACCTGGAAGCTGCTGGCGCGACTGTCGAAGTCAAGTAAGCAGTTACCTTGCATCGTCACCGATTCGCGGCGATGCAGCCAAGGCTGGGGGCGTAAGCCCCCGGCCTTTGGTCGTTGTAGCGGTGTTGTAGATCCGCGCCATGCGTGGATGTGAAAAAAGCAGGAAAAAGCCCAACACGGGCTGCAGTCAAACCCCGGCAGGCCAGCGCCGAGCGCGGCAGCGGGGGAGTGGTAGCAGACGAGTTGGCAGTTGGAAGTAGCGGGAGAAGGCGTGCTGGTGCCGGCAATACCAGCGACTTCCAACTGACAATTTCAAGTTCCCTTCGGATCGTGGGCGCACGATCCGCACAACAAGGTGGAAGACCTCATGACGTCCTATTCGTTCACCGAAAAAAAGCGTATCCGCAAGGATTTCGGCAAGCAGCGCTCGATTCTCGAAGTGCCGTTCCTGCTCGCCATCCAGGTGGATTCCTATCGTGAATTCCTGCAGGAAAACGTCGATCCGGCCAAGCGCACGGACCACGGCCTGCACGCTGCGCTGAAGTCGGTCTTCCCGATCGCCAGCTACAGCGGCAACGCTGCCCTGGAATACGTCGGCTACAAGCTGGGCGAACCGGTCTTCGACGAGCGTGAGTGCCGCCAGCGCGGCATGAGCTACGGCGCCCCGCTGCGCGTGACCGTGCGCCTGGTGATCTACGACCGTGAGTCGTCGACCAAGGCCATCAAGTACGTGAAGGAGCAGGAGGTCTATCTGGGCGAAATCCCGCTGATGACCGAGAACGGCACCTTCATCGTCAACGGCACCGAGCGCGTCATCGTCTCCCAGCTGCACCGCTCGCCGGGCGTGTTCTTCGACCACGACCGTGGCAAGACCCACAGCTCGGGCAAGCTGCTGTACAGCGCCCGCATCATTCCCTACCGCGGCTCCTGGCTGGACTTCGAGTTCGACCCGAAGGACGCGCTGTTCACCCGTATCGACCGCCGCCGCAAGCTGCCGGTGTCGATCCTGCTGCGCGCGCTCGGCTACAGCAACGAAGAGATGCTGGCCGAGTTCTTCGAGATCAACACCTTCCACATCAACCCGGATGAAGGCGTCCAGCTGGAGCTGGTGCCGGAGCGCCTGCGTGGCGAGACCCTGGGCTTCGACCTCGCCGACGGCGACAAGGTCATCGTGGAAGCCGGCAAGCGCATCACCGCGCGCCACATCAAGCAGCTGGAAGCCTCGGGCATCGCCGCCCTGGCCGTGCCGGACGACTACATCGTCGGCCGCATCCTGTCGCACGACGTGGTCGATGCCTCGACCGGCGAACTGCTGGCCCAGGCCAACGACGAGATCACGGACGAGCAGCTGCAGGCCTTCCGCAAGGCCGGTGTGGATGCCGTGGGCACCCTGTGGGTGAACGACCTGGATCGTGGCCCGTACCTGTCCAACACCCTGCGTATCGACCCGACCAAGACCCAGCTGGAAGCCCTGGTCGAGATCTACCGCATGATGCGTCCGGGCGAGCCGCCGACCAAGGATGCCGCGCAGAACCTGTTCCACAACCTGTTCTTCACCTTCGAGCGCTACGACCTGTCCGCGGTCGGCCGCATGAAGTTCAACCGTCGCGTGGGCCGCAAGGAAACCACCGGCGAAGCCGTGCTGTACGACAGCAAGTACTTCGGCGAGCGCAACGACGAAGAGTCCAAGCGCCTGGTCGCTGCCCACGGCGAAAGCTCCGACATCCTGGACGTGATCAAGGTCCTGACCGAGATCCGCAACGGTCGCGGCGTGGTCGACGACATCGATCACCTGGGCAACCGTCGCGTGCGTTCGGTCGGCGAAATGGCCGAGAACGTGTTCCGCGTCGGCCTGGTCCGCGTCGAGCGTGCGGTCAAGGAGCGCCTGTCGATGGCCGAATCGGAAGGCCTGACCCCGCAGGAACTGATCAACGCCAAGCCGGTCGCCGCTGCCATCAAGGAGTTCTTCGGCTCCTCGCAGCTGTCGCAGTTCATGGACCAGAACAACCCGCTGTCGGAAGTGACCCACAAGCGCCGCGTCTCGGCCCTGGGCCCGGGCGGCCTGACCCGTGAGCGCGCCGGCTTCGAAGTGCGCGACGTGCACCCGACCCATTACGGCCGCGTCTGCACCATCGAAACCCCGGAAGGCCCGAACATCGGCCTGATCAACTCGCTGGCCGTGTACGCCCGCACCAACAAGTACGGTTTCCTCGAGACCCCGTACCGCAAGGTCGTGGACGGCAAGGTCTATGACGAAGTCGAGTTCCTGTCGGCCATTGAAGAGAACGAGTACGTCATTGCGCAGGCCAACGCGCTGACCGACGCCAAGGGCACCCTGACCGAGCAGTTCGTTCCGTGCCGCTTCCAGGGCGAATCGCTGCTGAAGCCGCCGGCGGAAGTCCACTTCATGGACGTTTCGCCGATGCAGACCGTCTCGATCGCGGCCGCGCTGGTTCCGTTCCTGGAGCACGATGACGCGAACCGCGCACTGATGGGCGCCAACATGCAGCGTCAGGCCGTGCCGACCCTGCGTTCGCAGAAGCCGCTGGTCGGTACCGGCATCGAGCGCGCAGTGGCGCGTGACTCGGGTGTGACCGTGAACGCCCGTCGTGGTGGCGAGATCGTGCAGATCGACGCCGCCCGCATCGTGGTCAAGGTCAATGAGGAAGAGATCGTTGGCGCCACCGACGCCGGCGTGGACATCTACAACCTGGTCAAGTACACCCGGTCGAACCAGAACACCTGCATCAACCAGCGTCCGCTGGTCCAGGTGGGTGACGTCATCGCCCGCGGTGACGTGCTGGCCGACGGTCCGTCCACCGACATCGGCGAGCTGGCCCTGGGCCAGAACATGCTGATCGCGTTCATGCCGTGGAACGGCTACAACTTCGAAGACTCCATCCTGCTCTCCGAGCGCGTGGTGGAAGAGGATCGCTACACCACGATCCACATCGAAGAGCTGACCTGCGTCGCGCGTGACACCAAGCTGGGGCCGGAGGAAATCTCCGCCGACATCCCGAACGTCTCCGAGCAGGCGCTGAACCGCCTGGACGAGAGCGGCGTGGTGTACATCGGTGCCGAAGTGCGCGCCGGCGACATCCTGGTCGGCAAGGTCACCCCGAAGGGCGAAAGCCAGCTGACCCCGGAAGAGAAGCTGCTCCGCGCGATCTTCGGCGAGAAGGCTTCGGACGTTAAGGACAGCTCGCTGCGCGTTCCGCCGGGCATGGACGGCACCGTCATCGACGTGCAGGTCTTCACCCGCGACGGCATCGAGAAGGACAAGCGCGCGCGCCAGATCGAAGAGTCCGAAATCAAGCGCGTCAAGAAGGACTTCGATGACCAGTTCCGCATCCTGGAAGCTGCCATCTACATGCGTCTGCGTTCGCAGATCGTGGGCAAGGTGGTCAATGGTGGTGCTGGCCTGAAGAAGGGTGACGTGATCACCGACGCCTTCCTCGACGGCCTGAAGAAGTCTGACTGGTTCGCCCTGCGCATGAAGGACGAGGACGCCTCGGAAGCCATCGAGCGCGCCCAGAAGCAGATCCAGGCGCACGAGAAGGAATTCGAGCGTCGCTTCGCCGACAAGCGCGGCAAGATCACCGCGGGCGACGACCTCGCCCCGGGCGTGCTGAAGATGGTCAAGGTGTTCCTGGCGGTGAAGCGCCGCATCCAGCCGGGCGACAAGATGGCAGGCCGCCACGGCAACAAGGGTGTGGTGTCCAACGTGGTGCCGGTCGAGGACATGCCGTACATGGCCTCGGGCGAGACCGTGGACATCGTGCTGAACCCGCTGGGCGTGCCGTCGCGTATGAACATCGGCCAGATCCTGGAAGTGCACCTGGGCTGGGCCGCCAAGGGCCTGGGTCGCAAGATCCAGGCGATGCTGGAAGCCCAGGCGGCGGTGGCCGACCTGCGCAAGTTCCTGGACGACATCTACAACCACGACGACACCAACGTGGCCAACCGTGTCGACCTGTCGCAGTTCAGCGACGAGGAACTGCTGCGCCTGGCCCGCAACCTGACCGACGGCGTGCCGATGGCCACCCCGGTCTTCGACGGCGCCACCGAAGCGGAAATCAAGCGCATGCTGGAACTGGCCGACCTGCCGAGCAGTGGCCAGACCCAGCTGTACGACGGCCGCACCGGTGAAGCCTTCGACCGCCATACCACCGTCGGTTACATGCACTACCTGAAGCTGAACCACCTGGTCGACGACAAGATGCACGCCCGTTCGACCGGTCCGTACTCGCTCGTCACCCAGCAGCCGCTGGGCGGCAAGGCGCAGTTCGGCGGCCAGCGCTTCGGTGAAATGGAAGTCTGGGCGCTGGAAGCCTACGGCGCGGCCTACACCCTGCAGGAAATGCTGACGGTGAAGTCCGATGACGTGCAGGGCCGCAACCAGATGTACAAGAACATCGTCGACGGCGAGCACGAGATGGTCGCGGGCATGCCGGAATCCTTCAACGTGCTCGTGAAGGAAATCCGCTCGCTGGCCATCAACATGGAACTGGAAGACAACTGATCCATGCCGGCGCGGCGGTCCGCCGCCGCGCCGCTGGCAGTGAACTGAAAGCCCATCGACACAGCATTCCTCCTTCTGGAGAACACCATGAAAGACCTGCTCAACCTCTTCAACCAGCAGCGCCAGACGCTGGACTTCGACGCGATCAAGATCGCGCTGGCCTCGCCGGACCTGATCCGTTCGTGGTCCTTCGGCGAAGTGAAGAAGCCGGAAACCATCAACTACCGTACCTTCAAGCCGGAACGCGACGGCCTGTTCTGCGCCGCCATCTTCGGCCCGGTGAAGGACTACGAGTGCCTGTGCGGCAAGTACAAGCGCATGAAGCACCGCGGCGTGGTCTGCGAAAAGTGCGGCACCGAAGTGACCCTGGCCAAGGTGCGTCGTGAGCGCATGGGCCACATCGACCTGGCTTCGCCGGTCGCGCACATCTGGTTCCTCAAGTCGCTGCCGTCGCGCATTGGCCTGATGCTGGACATGACCCTGCGCGACATCGAGCGCGTGCTGTACTTCGAAGCGTACGTGGTGACCGAGCCGGGCCTGACCGCCCTGGAGCGCCGCCAGCTGCTGACCGAAGAACAGTACCTGCAGGCCCGCCAGGAGCACGGCGACGACTTCGACGCCGCCATGGGCGCCGAGGCCGTCTACGAACTGCTGCGCACGATCGACCTGCAGTCGGAGATGACCCGCCTGCGCGAGGAAATCGCCGCTACCGGTTCGGAAACCAAGCTCAAGCGCCTCACCAAGCGCATCAAGCTGATCGAAGCCTTCCTGGAATCGGGCAACCGTCCGGAATGGATGGTCATGACCGTGCTGCCGGTGCTGCCGCCGGACCTGCGTCCGCTGGTTCCGCTGGATGGCGGCCGCTTCGCGACCTCCGACCTGAACGACCTGTACCGCCGCGTCATCAACCGCAACAACCGCCTGCGCCGCCTGCTCGAACTGAGCGCGCCGGACATCATCGTGCGCAATGAAAAGCGCATGCTGCAGGAATCGGTCGATGCGCTGCTGGACAACGGCCGTCGCGGCCGTGCCATCACCGGCACCAACAAGCGCCCGCTGAAGTCGCTGGCCGACATGATCAAGGGCAAGCAGGGTCGCTTCCGCCAGAACCTGCTCGGCAAGCGCGTCGACTACTCTGGCCGTTCGGTCATCGTGGTCGGTCCGTACCTGCGCCTGCACCAGTGCGGCCTGCCGAAGAAGATGGCGCTCGAGCTGTTCAAGCCGTTCGTCTTCGCCAAGCTGCAGCGTCGTGGCCTGGCCACCACCATCAAGGCTGCCAAGAAGCTGGTCGAGCGCGAAGAAGCCGAAGTCTGGGACATCCTGGAAGAGGTCATCCGCGAGCATCCGGTGATGCTGAACCGTGCGCCGACCCTGCACCGCCTGGGCATCCAGGCGTTCGAGCCGGTACTGATCGAGGGCAAGGCCATCCAGCTGCACCCGCTGGTCTGCACCGCGTTCAACGCCGACTTCGACGGTGACCAGATGGCCGTCCACGTGCCGCTCTCGCTGGAAGCCCAGCTGGAAGCGCGTGCGCTGATGATGTCGACCAACAACATCCTGTCGCCGGCCAACGGCGAGCCGATCATCGTGCCGTCGCAGGACGTCGTGCTGGGTCTGTACTACATGACCCGCTCGCTGGAGAACAAGAAGGGCGAGGGCATGGCCTTCGCCAACATCGCCGAAGTCAAGCGCGCCTACGACAACCGCGTGGTGGAACTGCACGCCAAGGTCAAGGTCCGCATCACCGAGGTGGTGACCGACGAAGACGGCAACAAGCAGAACAAGACCTCGATCGTGGACACCACGATCGGTCGCGCCCTGCTGGCTGAAATCCTGCCGGAAGGCCTGCCGTTCGCGCTGGCCAATGTCGAGCTGACCAAGAAGAACATCAGCCGCCTGATCAACTCCAGCTACCGCCAGCTCGGCCTGAAGGACACGGTCGTGTTCGCCGACAAGCTGATGTACACCGGCTTCGCCTATGCGACCCGCGCCGGCGTCTCGATCGGCATCGACGACATGCTGATCCCGGACGAGAAGAAGGGCATCCTCACCGAGGCCGAAGCCGAAGTGCTGGAAATCCAGGAGCAGTACCAGTCGGGCCTGGTCACCGCCGGCGAGCGCTACAACAAGGTGGTCGACATCTGGTCGCGCACCAACGAGCGCATCGCCAAGGCGATGATGGACACCATCGGTACCGAGAAGGTCGTCAATGCCAAGGGCGAGACCATCGACCAGAAGTCGATGAACTCGCTGTACATCATGGCCGACTCCGGTGCGCGTGGTTCGCAGGCGCAGATCCGTCAGCTGGCCGGCATGCGTGGCCTGATGGCCCGCCCGGACGGCTCGATCATCGAGACGCCCATCAAGGCGAACTTCCGCGAAGGCCTGAACGTGCAGGAGTACTTCAACTCCACCCACGGTGCCCGTAAGGGTCTGGCCGATACCGCGCTGAAGACCGCGAACTCGGGTTACCTGACCCGTCGCCTGGTCGACGTGGCGCAGGACGTGGTGATCACCGAAGTGGATTGCGGTACCACCGAAGGCCTGATCATGACCCCGATCGTGGAAGGCGGCGACGTGGTCGAGCCGCTGAAGGATCGCGTGCTGGGCCGCGTGGTTGCCGAGGACGTGTTCCTGCCGGGCAACGACGAAGATCCGATCGTCACCCGCAACACCCTGCTGGACGAAGCCTGGGTTGCCAAGCTGGAAGATGCCGGCGTGCAGACCATCAAGGTCCGCTCAACCATCTCCTGTGAATCGGCTTTCGGTGTCTGCTCGCGCTGCTACGGCCGCGACCTGGCGCGTGGCCACCTGGTCAACATCGGTGAAGCGGTCGGCGTCATCGCCGCCCAGTCCATCGGTGAGCCGGGTACCCAGCTGACCATGCGTACGTTCCACATCGGTGGTGCGGCGTCGCGAGCTGCTGCGGTCGACAACATCACCGTCAAGACCACCGGCTCGGTCAAGTTCAGCAACCTCAAGTCCGTGGAGCACGCCAACGGCTCGCTGGTGGCGGTGTCGCGCTCGGGCGAAATCTCGGTGCTCGATGCGCACGGCCGTGAGCGTGAGCGTTACAAGCTGCCGTACGGTGCGACCATCACGTCCAAGGACGGTGATGCGATCAAGGCTGGCCAGACCGTGGCCAACTGGGATCCGCATAACCACCCGATCGTGTCGGAAGTGGCCGGCTTCATCCGCTTCATCGACTTCGTCGACGGCGTCACCGTCATCGAGAAGACCGACGAGCTGACCGGCCTGGCCTCGCGCGAAATCACCGATCCGAAGCGTCGTGGTACCCAGGCCAAGGACCTGCGCCCGATCGTGCGCATCGTCGACGCCAAGGGCAACGACCTGTCGATCCCGGGCACCGACCTGCCGGCGCAGTACCTGCTGCCGCCGCGTTCGATCGTCAACCTGCAGGACGGCGCCCCGGTGGGCGTGGGCGACGTCGTCGCCAAGATCCCGCAGGAAGCGTCGAAGACCCGCGACATCACCGGTGGTCTGCCGCGCGTGGCCGACCTGTTCGAAGCGCGCAAGCCGAAGGATCCGGCGGTGCTGGCCGAGCGTTCGGGCATCATCAGCTTCGGCAAGGACACCAAGGGCAAGCAGCGCCTGATCATCAAGGACACTGATGGTTCGGAGCACGAAGAGCTGATCCCGAAGTACCGCCAGGTCATCGTGTTTGAAGGCGAGCATGTCACCAAGGGTGAAACCATCGTGGACGGCGAGCCGAGCCCGCAGGACATCCTGCGCCTGCTGGGTGTCGAGCCGCTGGCTGCCTACCTGGTCAAGGAAATCCAGGACGTGTACCGCCTGCAGGGCGTGAAGATCAACGACAAGCACATCGAGGTGATCACCCGCCAGATGCTGCGCAAGGTCGAGATCACCGACCAGGGCAGCAGCAAGTTCCTGAACGGCGAACAGGTGGAGCGCCAGCGCGTTATCGAGGAGAATGCGCGCCTGTCGACCCGCAACGAACTGCCGGCGCGCTTCGATCCGGTCCTGCTGGGTATCACCAAGGCGTCGCTGGCGACCGAATCGTTCATCTCGGCGGCCTCCTTCCAGGAGACCACCCGAGTGCTGACCGAGGCTGCCGTCCGCGGTACCAAGGACAACCTGCGTGGCCTGAAGGAAAACGTCATCGTCGGCCGCCTGATTCCGGCCGGTACCGGCCTGTCCTACCACAGCAGCCGCCGTCGCGGCGCTTCCGGTCTCACCGACTCGGAAATGCAGACCCTGGCCGGCACCCCGGCTGCGGTCGAGTCCCCGGTGGTTGAAGCCGAAGCTGAACAGGCCTCGGGCGAAGAATGAGGTATCCGGTCCGGCCGCAAGGCCGGACCACCCCATCGGTCCATCGATGGGATTGGGAAAGGGCAGGGGAGATCGTCCGCGATCGACCCAGCCAACCTGAACGGGGTACATGGAGGCCCCCCAGTAACGTCCCGGGATCAGGGACGGGCTTGACAGGAGGCGTTTGACTGCTTTCCTTGCAGGTTGCTACAATCGTCTGTCTCAGCAGGCCAAAATTTCGGCCTGCTTTAACATTTCCGCATCTCTGGTCGGATTTTCCGGCCACCAATCAGAAGAACCTACTGATGGCGACGATCAACCAGCTGGTCCGCAAGCCGCGGCAAGCGACCACCTACAAGAGTGCCTCGCCGGCGCTCGACAAGTGCCCGCAGCGCCGTGGCGTCTGCACCCGTGTCTACACCACCACTCCGAAGAAGCCGAACTCGGCTCTGCGCAAGGTTGCCAAGGTCCGCCTGACCAACCAGGAAGAAGTGATTTCCTACATCGGTGGTGAAGGCCACAACCTGCAGGAGCACTCCGTGGTCCTGATCCGCGGCGGTCGCGTCAAGGACCTGCCGGGTGTGCGTTACCACACCGTTCGTGGCTCGCTCGACGCCGCCGGCGTTGCCAAGCGTCGCCAGGCCCGTTCCAAGTACGGCGCCAAGCGTCCGAAGGCATAAGGAGAGAGCACTATGTCGCGTAAGGGTAATACTCCGCAGCGTTCCGTCCTGCCCGATCCGAAGCACGGAAGCGAAACCATCGCCCGTTTCATCAACATGGTCATGCAGAGCGGCAAGAAGTCCGTCGCCGAAAAGATCGTGTACGGCGCCATGGACGTGATCACCGAGAAGAACAGCAGCGCCAACGCCATTGAACTGGTGCAGAAGGCTCTGGACAACGTCGCTCCGGCGGTCGAAGTCAAGTCGCGCCGCGTCGGTGGTGCCACCTACCAGGTGCCGGTCGAAGTGCGTTCGTCGCGCAAGATGGCCCTGGCCATGCGCTGGCTGATCGACTCCGCGCGCAAGCGTGGTGAGAACACCATGCCGAAGAAGCTGGCTGCTGAACTGATCGACGCCTCGGAAAACCGCGGCGGCGCCATCAAGAAGCGCGAAGAAACCCACCGCATGGCCGAAGCCAACAAGGCATTCGCCCACTACCGCTGGTGAGTTTGACGGCCTTGTAAAACAGGCAGGGCAGCACCACTTCGGTGCGTGCTGCCTCGCGGTCCCAGAAGGACTGCGCCAATCCGAAGGCCGCCGAAAGGCGGCGTTCGGCCATCCGAAATCCAAGAAATCTGAGAGGCTCCCGTGGCCCGTTCCACTCCCATCGAGCGTTACCGTAACTTCGGCATCATGGCTCACATCGATGCCGGCAAGACCACCACGTCCGAGCGCATCCTGTTCTACACCGGCAAGAGCCACAAGATCGGTGAAGTGCACGACGGCGCCGCCACCATGGACTGGATGGAGCAGGAGCAGGAGCGTGGCATCACGATCCAGTCCGCTGCCACCACCGCGTTCTGGAAGGGCATGGACAAGTCCCTGCCGGAGCACCGCTTCAACATCATCGACACCCCCGGGCACGTCGACTTCACCATCGAAGTGGAGCGTTCGCTGCGCGTGCTCGACGGTGCCGTCTTCGTCCTGTGCGCCGTCGGTGGCGTGCAGCCGCAGTCGGAAACCGTGTGGCGCCAGGCCAACAAGTACCACGTGCCGCGCATCGCGTTCGTCAACAAGATGGACCGTACCGGTGCCAACTTCCAGAAGGTCGTCGGCCAGCTGAAGGCCAAGCTGGGCGCCGTTGCCGTGCCGATGCAGCTGCCGATCGGCGCTGAAGACAACTTCAAGGGCGTCGTCGACCTGCTGAAGATGAAGGCCATCCACTGGGATGAAGCTTCGCAGGGCATGAAGTTCGAATACAGCGACATCCCGGCCGAACTGCAGGGCCCGGCTGAAGAGGCTCGCCAGTTCATGGTCGAGACCGCTGCCGAAGCCAGCGAAGAGCTGATGGAAAAGTACCTGGGCGGCGAAGAGCTGGCCGAGGCTGAAATCATCAACGCGCTGCGTACCCGCACCCTGGCCACCGAGATCGTGCCGATGTACTGCGGCTCGGCCTTCAAGAACAAGGGCGTGCAGGCCATGCTGGACGGCGTGATCCAGCTGCTGCCGTCGCCGGTCGACGTGCCGGACGTGAAGGGCGTGGACGTTGACGACGACACCGTCGAAATGACCCGCAAGTCGGACGACAAGGCTCCGTTCTCGTCGCTGGCCTTCAAGATCATCACCGACCCGTTCGTCGGCGCGCTGACCTTCTTCCGTGTCTACTCGGGCACCCTGAACGGTGGCGACACCGTGCTGAACTCGGTGAAGGGCAAGAAGGAGCGCATCGGCCGCATCCTGCAGATGCACTCGAACAACCGCGAGGAAATCAAGGAAGTTCTGGCTGGTGACATCGCCGCTGCCGTGGGCCTGAAGGACACCACCACCGGTGACACCCTGTGCGCCGTGGACGCCCCGATCATCCTGGAGCGCATGACGTTCCCGGAGCCGGTGATCTCGATGGCCGTCGAGCCGAAGACCAAGTCGGACCAGGAAAAGATGGGCCTGGCCCTGGGCCGCCTGGCGCAGGAAGATCCGTCGTTCCGCGTCAAGACCGACGAAGAATCCGGCCAGACCATCATCTCGGGCATGGGCGAGCTGCACCTGGACATCATCGTTGACCGCCTGAAGCGCGAGTTCAACGTTGAAGCCAACGTCGGCGCGCCGCAGGTGGCCTACCGCGAAACCATCACCCTGGCCGACGTCAAGTCGGACTACAAGCACGCCAAGCAGTCCGGTGGTAAGGGTCAGTACGGTCACGTCGTGATCGAGCTGTCGCCGATCACCGCTGCCGACCGTGCCGATCCGAAGATCGCTCCGATGATCAAGGACGACTTCCTGTTCATCAACGACATCACCGGCGGCGTGATCCCGAAGGAATTCATCCCGTCGGTCGAGAAGGGCCTGCGCGAAACCATCACCAGCGGCCCGCTGGCTGGCTTCCCGGTCGTGGACGTCAAGGTGAAGCTGGTGTTCGGTTCGTACCACGACGTCGACTCCTCGGAAATGGCGTTCAAGCTGGCTTCGTCGATGGCCTTCAAGCAGGGCTTCGCCAAGGCCAAGCCGGTGCTGCTGGAGCCGATCATGAAGGTCGAGATCGTGACCCCGGAGGATTACCAGGGTGACGTGATGGGCGACGTCAGCCGTCGTCGCGGCGTGCTGCAGGGTTCCGACACCACCGGTGACGGTTCGGCCAGCATCATCAACGCGATGATCCCGCTGGGTGAAATGTTCGGCTACGCCACTGCGCTGCGTTCGCAGACCCAGGGCCGCGCCACCTTCACCATGGAATTCGATCACTACGAGCCGGCTCCGACCAACATCGCCGAAGCCGTCATGAAGAAGGGCTGAGCCTCGCTCAGCCTCTCTTGAAACCACTTACGAACAATCAAGGTATAGAACAATGGCAAAGGGTAAGTTCGAACGCACCAAGCCGCACGTCAACGTCGGCACCATCGGTCACGTCGACCACGGCAAGACCACGCTGACCGCCGCACTGACCAAGATCGGTGCCGAGCGTTTCGGTGGCGAGTTCAAGGACTACTCCTCGATCGACGCCGCGCCGGAAGAAAAGGCGCGTGGCATCACGATCTCGACCGCGCACGTCGAATACGAATCCCCGATCCGTCACTACGCCCACGTTGACTGCCCGGGCCACGCT
>NZ_JCAFSH010000027.1:0-24368 GCF_059369035.1 Stenotrophomonas sp. YJH_SMC_130 | reverse complement strand
GATCCGGTGTATGGCGCGCGGCCGCTGAAGCGCGCGATCCAGTCGCAGCTGGAGAATCCGCTGGCGCAGCAGATCCTGTCCGGCGCGTTCGTCAACGGTGACACCATCGAAGTCGGCAATGAGGGTGGGCATTTGGTCTTCAGGAGTACCTGATAGAGCCGAGCGGGGTGACCATGTCGACAAGGGCCGGCACCGCTCGTGGCATTGCAGTTCCAGACAACCCAAGGTGAAGATGATGGGCAAGATCATTGGTATCGATTTGGGCACGACCAACTCATGCGTGGCGATCATCGAGGGCACAAAGGCCCGCGTGATTGAGAACTCAGAAGGCGATCGCACCACGCCGTCGATCGTTGCATACACCAAGGAAGGGGAAATCCTGGTGGGCGCAGCTGCCAAGCGCCAGGCGGTCACTAACGCGAAGAACACCTTCTACGCCGTAAAGCGCCTGATTGGACGTAAGTTTGAGGATCCTGAGGTCCAGAAGGACCTCAGTCTGGTCCCATTCAGCATCATTTCCCACGACAATGGCGACGCGTGGGTGGCTACCAGCGACGGCAAGAAGATGGCCCCGCAGGAAGTCTCGGCCAAGGTGCTGGAAAAGATGAAGAAGACCGCCGAGGACTTCCTCGGTGAGAAGGTCACCGAGGCGGTGATCACCGTGCCGGCCTACTTCAACGACAGCCAGCGCCAGGCGACCAAGGACGCCGGTCGCATCGCCGGCCTGGACGTCAAGCGCATCATCAACGAGCCGACCGCGGCTGCGCTGGCCTACGGCCTGGACAAGGGCGACAACAAGGATCGCAAGATCGTGGTGTACGACCTGGGCGGCGGCACCTTCGACGTCTCGGTGATCGAGATCGCCAATGTCGACGGCGAGAAGCAGTTCGAAGTGCTGGCCACCAACGGCGACACCTTCCTGGGTGGCGAAGACTTCGACAACCGCGTCATCGAGTACCTGGTTGAAGAATTCAACAAGGACCAGGGCATCGACCTGCGCAAGGATCCGCTGGCCCTGCAGCGCCTGAAGGATGCTGCCGAGCGCGCCAAGATCGAGCTGTCCAGCGCCCAGCAGACCGAAGTGAACCTGCCGTACGTCACCGCTGACGCGTCGGGTCCGAAGCACCTGAACATCAAGCTGACCCGCGCCAAGCTGGAAGCACTGGTGGACGACCTGATCAAGAAGTCGATCGAGCCGTGCCGCGTCGCCCTGAACGATGCCGGCCTGCGTTCGAGCGACATCAGCGAAGTGATCCTGGTCGGCGGCCAGACCCGCATGCCGAAGGTGCAGCAGGCGGTGACCGAGTTCTTCGGCAAGGAACCGCGCAAGGACGTCAACCCGGACGAAGCCGTGGCACTGGGTGCGGCGATCCAGGGCGGCGTGCTGGGCGGCGACGTCAAGGACGTGCTGCTGCTGGACGTGACCCCGCTGTCGCTGGGTATCGAAACCATGGGTGGCGTGTTCACCAAGATCATCGAGAAGAACACCACCATCCCGACCAAGGCCTCGCAGGTGTTCTCCACCGCCGAGGACAACCAGTCGGCCGTGACCGTGCACGTGCTGCAGGGTGAGCGCGAACAGGCCCGCTTCAACAAGTCGCTGGCCAAGTTCGACCTGTCCGGCATCGAGCCGGCCCCGCGTGGCCTGCCGCAGGTGGAAGTGTCCTTCGACATCGACGCCAACGGCATCCTGCACGTGTCGGCCAAGGACAAGAAGACCAACAAGGAGCAGAAGGTCGAGATCAAGGCCGGTTCGGGCCTGTCCGAGGAAGAGATCGCGCGCATGGTTGCCGACGCGGAAGCCAACCGCGAAGAAGACAAGAAGTTCCAGGAACTGGTGCAGGCCCGCAACCAGGCCGACGCCCTGATCCACGGCACCCGCAGCGCCATCACCGAGCACGGCAGCAAGGTCGGCGGCGATGTCATCGGCAAGGTCGAGGCGGCGCTGGCCGACCTGGAAACCGCGATGAAGGGCGACGACAAGGCACAGATCGAAGCCAAGTCGAAGGCACTGGAAGAAGCTGGCCAGTCGCTGTTCGCCGCTGCTTCGGCCGACCAGGGCGGTGCCCCGGGGGCCGACGCCGGCAATGCCGGCAAGGCGCAGGATGACGTGGTCGACGCTGAGTTCACCGAAGTCAAGGACGACAAGAAGTCCTGATCCGGACCGACGCGGGACGCTGGCCACCAGCGTCCCGTTGTCGCATCAGGGTCCTGACCGCCCACCGGCGTGTCGGGGCGCCCGACGCAAGAGCGGACCTGGTTCCGCTCTTCCGCTTTGACGAATCCCGACTTTCCGGAACCCGATTCACGATATGAGCAAGCGCGATTACTACGAAGTGCTGGGCGTTGCCCGCACCGCCACCGACGACGAGCTGAAGAAGGCGTACCGTCGCTGCGCGATGAAGTTCCATCCGGACCGCAACCCGGGTGATGCGGCGGCCGAGGCCTCCTTCAAGGAGTGCAAGGAAGCCTACGAAGTGCTGTCCGACGGCAACAAGCGCCGCATGTACGACAGCCACGGCCACGCCGCGTTCGAGCACGGCATGGGCGGCGGCGGCCCGGGTGGCCCGGACATGAACGATATCTTCGGCGATATCTTCGGCAACATCTTTGGCGGGGGCGGCGGTGGCCCGCGCCAGGCCCGTCGCGGCGCCGATATCGGCTACGTGATGGAGCTGGACCTGGAAGAAGCCGTGCGCGGCGTCGAGCGCCGCATCGAGATTCCGACCCTGGCCGAGTGCAGCGACTGCGATGGCAGTGGCTCCGAGGACGGCAAGGTCGAGACCTGCAATGTGTGCCATGGCCGCGGCCAGGTGCGCATCCAGCGCGGCATCTTCGCCATGCAGCAGGCCTGCCACAACTGCGGCGGCCGAGGCCAGATCATCGCCAAGCCCTGCAAGACCTGCCACGGCAACGGCCGCGTCGAGGAAGACAAGGTGCTGTCGGTGAAGGTGCCGGCGGGCGTCGATACCGGTGACCGCATCCGCCTGCAGGGCGAGGGTGAAGCCGGGCCGGCCGGTACGCCGCCGGGCGACCTGTACGTGGAAGTGCGCGTGCGCGAGCATGCGATCTTCCAGCGCGATGGCGACGACCTGCACTGCGAAGTGCCGATCCGCATCTCGCAGGCGGCACTGGGTGACACCGTGCGCGTGGCTACCCTCGGCGGCGAAGCGGAGATCCGCATTCCGGCCGAGACCCAGACTGGAAAGCTGTTCCGCCTGCGCGGCAAGGGTGTGCGTTCGGTGCGCAGCCGCAGCGAAGGCGACCTGTATTGCCGCGTGGTGGTGGAGACTCCGGTCAACCTCACCACCGAACAGCGCAAGCTGCTGGAGCAGTTCGAAGCCACCTTCGTCGGCGAGGAAGCGCGCAAGCATTCGCCGAAGTCGGCCACCTTCATCGACGGCGTGAAGGGCTTCTGGGACCGGATGACGTCCTGAGTTTTTCAACCGGAGCGTTGAGCGGAAGCGCCGGGCCATGCCCGGCGTTCTCGTTTGCGATCCGCGATGGTTTCCGCCGGGCATGCGCCGCGATGGTGGATCCACGCCATGCGTGGACGGCGTTACCGAAAAAACGCCGCAGGTGTCTGCCCCAGCTGGCGCTTGAACATGCTGGTGAACGCGCTGGGGCTGTCGTAGCCCGTCGCCAGCGCGACATCGATGACCTTGTCGCCGACCGCCAGCCGTTCCATCGCGGCCAGCAGCCGTGCCTGCTGCCGCCACTGGCCGAAGGTCATGCCCAGCTCGTTGGCGAAATGCCGCTGGATGGTTTTCACGTCCACCTCCAGCGCCTGCGCCCAGTCCTGCAGCGTGGCGTCATCGCCCGGGTGCTTCTGCAGGTGCAGGCAGATCCTCTGCAGGCGCGGGTCGGTTGGCGCGGGCAGGTGCAACGGCAGCACGTCCATGCGGTGCAGCTCATCCAGCAGCAGGCGGACCACGCGGCCATCGCGGCTGTCCTCGATGTGCTCGCCCTTGACCAGCGTGGCGGCCTGCAGCAGCTCGCGCAGCAGGGGCGAGACCTGCACCGCGAACGGTTCGGCGGGCAACTGCGGGGCGAACGACGGGTCGATGTACAGGCTGCGCATGTGCACGGCGGCGATGCAGTCCACCGCGTGCACCATGCCGGCCGGCATCCAGATCGCGCGGTTCGAGGGCACCACCCAGCGGCCGACTTCCGAGCGCACCACCATCAGGCCGGAGATGGCGTAGACCAGCTGGTGGCGCTGGTGCTTGTGCCCGGGAATGTGGGTACCTACCGGGTACTGGGTAACCCGATAGGTGACCGGGCGATGCAGTGGAACCTCCCGCCAGGGCGCGGCCGGATCGACGTCACTGGCAATGTCCTTTTTGCGATAGGGCATGACCTGAACGCGGCAGAAGGGAGGGAGGGGCAACCGTAGCATGCGTGGCTCGCCCCCAACCTGACTGCGTCCATGTCGACCCTGGCTTCTCCCGCAACGACCTCACGCCCGGCGGCCCCCGGCGTGCTGGCCGCCATTTCCACCTCGCACGTCGTCAACGACATGATGCAGTCGCTGATCCTGGCCATCTATCCGGTGATCAAGGGCGGCTTCAATCTCAGCTTCACCCAGATCGGCCTGATCACGTTGACCTACCAGCTCACTGCGTCGATCTTCCAGCCGTTGATCGGTGTAGCCACCGACCGCCGCCCGGCACCGTATTCGCTGCCGATCGGCATGGCTTCGACCCTGTGCGGGATGCTGTTGCTCGGCTTCGCACCGAACTACGCGATGGTGCTGCTGGCAGCGGCAATGGTCGGCATCGGCTCGGCGATCTTCCATCCGGAGGCCTCGCGCATCGCGCGGCTCGCCTCGGGCGGCCGTCATGGCTTCGCGCAGTCGGTGTTCCAGGTGGGGGGCAATTTCGGTACCGCGTTGGGCCCCCTGATTGCGGCGGCAGTGATCGTGCCGTACGGCCAGCATGCCGCGTCGTGGTTCGCAGGCGCGGCCCTGATCGGCATCGCATTGCTGACCTATGTCGGCCGCTGGTACGCGCTGCATCTGGGCACGCCGCGCCCAGCCAGTACCGCCTCGATGGCGCCGCGCCATCCACCACGCACGGTGGCCAAGGTGCTGGCGATCCTGCTGGTGCTGATCTTCAGCAAGTACTTCTACATGGCCAGCATCGGCAGCTACTTCACCTTCTACCTGATCCACCATTTCGGCATTCCGGTGGCGCAGGCGCAGCTGCACCTGTTCGCGTTCCTGGTGGCGTCCGCCGCTGGCGGCTTCCTCGGCGGCCCGTTGGGTGACCGGATCGGCCGCAAGCCGATCATCTGGACCTCGATCCTCGGCGTGGCGCCGTTTGCGTTGATGCTGCCGCATGCCGACCTGTTGTGGACGACGGTGCTCGCGGTGCTGATCGGCTTCGTGCTGTCTTCGGCGTTCTCGGCGATCGTGGTCTATGCGCAGGAGATGATGCCGCACCGCATCGGCATGGTGTCCGGCCTGTTCTTCGGTTTCGCGTTTGGCATGGGCGGACTGGGTGCCGCCGTGCTCGGCCTGTTGGCGGACAGGACCAGCATCGAGTACGTCTACCAGTTGACCGCGTTCCTGCCGTTGCTGGGCATCGTGGCGGCGTGGCTGCCGCCGTCGCGGCCTGCTGCTCACTGAGGGGGTTTGGTTTGCAGGGCTTGCAGCCCTGCACCCGCAGAGGCAACGGCAACAGACGAAGCGCGCTATCCGTGGATTGGCGGGGTGGGTCCGGTTGCGGGGGACGCCGTGAATACGTCCCTGTAGGCTCGGTCGCGCCATCCATGGCGCTCACGCCCCCGCAACCGGACCCACCCCGCCTTCGACAGTTTCCTGCGATTTGTCGGAACGGTGTACTGCTCTGGTCGGTGTCGATCTTGGTCGACACGGTAGATAAATGCCATGCGTGGATGAATTCATTCGATATCTGACAGATGTGTCGACCAAGGTCGACACCCACCAACAGCCGCAGTTACCAACAGCCGCGTGAACCTGTCGAAGGCGGGGCGGTGTCGGAGTGCGGGGTGTCAGCCGCATGGATGCGGCTGCCAAGCCTACACGGACGTACTTGCGGCGTCCCCGCATTCCGACACCGCCCCGCCACCCCACGGATAGCTCGCTTTTGCCGTTGCCGTTGCTTGCAGCTTCGGCAGGTGCAGGGCTGCAAGCCCTGCCGAAAACCCCCTTGGGCGTAGAATGCGGCCATGAGCGAATCCCTTGATAACCACCTGGTCCACGGCCGCCGCCAGCGGCCCGACGGCCCGTCGCCGATCGATGTCATCTCGGTCCAGTCGCAACTTGTCTACGGCCACGCCGGCAACAGCGCTGCCGTACCGCCGATGCGCGCGCTGGGCGTGCGTGTGGCAAGCATTCCGACGGTGCTTCTCAGCAACGCGCCGTTCTACGACACCACGCGTGGCCGCGTGCTGCCGGCCGACTGGTTCGCCGACCTGCTGCTGGGCACCCACGAACGCGGCCTGCCGCAGCGGGCGAAGATGCTGGTTTCCGGCTACTTCGGCAGCACCGCCAACGGTGCCGCCTTCGCAGACTGGCTGGACGACATCCTGCCGGGCTGCCCGCAGCTGCGCTATTGCCTGGACCCGGTGATTGGTGACACGCACACCGGCCCCTACGTGGAACCCGGGCTGGAAGCGATCTTCGCCGAGCGCCTGCTGCCGCATGCCTGGCTGGTGACGCCGAACGCTTTCGAACTGAATCGCCTGACCGGCATGCCGGCGCTGGCCGAGGCCGATGCCCTCGCCGCCGCGCGCACGCTGCTGGATCGCGGCCCGCATTGGGTGATCGCGCACAGCGTGGGCGGCACCCCGGGTGAACTGGTGACCCTGGCCGTCGGCCGCGAGGAAACCTGGCGCTGGACCTCGCCGCTGCTGCCGGTGGACGTGGCGGGTACCGGCGATGTGCTGATGTCGCTGGTGGTGTCGTTCCTGCTGCGCGGCGAATCGATGCAGCAGGCGATTTCGCGTGCGATTGCCGGCACCCATGCGGCGCTGGAGGCGACCCTGGACAACGGCTTCGAGGAATTCGACGTGGTCGCCGCCGCGCCGGCGGCGCTGGCCGAAGGAATGCGCTTCCGCGCCGAACGCGTGGCATGAGCGGCCTGGACCCACGCACGCCGCGCACGGTCGGCATCGTCGGCAGCGCTGGCGCCTACGGGCGCTGGCTGACCCGCTTCTTCCAGCAGCACCTGCAGCTGCAGGTGATCGGCCACGATCCGGCCGACCCAGGTTCGCACACGCCGGAACACCTGCTGGCGCAGGCCGATGTGCTGGTGTTCTCGGCACCGATCCGGCACACCCCGGCGTTGATCGCCGAGTACGTGCGACAATCGGCGGGCCGCGAGCAGGGCAGGCTGTGGCTGGATGTGACCTCGGTAAAGGAGGCGCCGGTGCAGGCGATGCTGGCCTCGCAGGCAGAAGTGGTCGGCCTGCACCCGATGACCGCGCCGCCCAAGGCGCCGACCCTGAAGGGCAGGGTGATGGTGGTCTGCGAAGCGCGGCTGCAGCTCTGGCAGGCGTGGGTCGATACGCTGTGCGCCGCGCTGCAGGCCGAGTGCGTGCGGGCCACGCCGCAGCACCACGACCAGATGATGGCGCTGGTGCAGGCGATGGTGCATGCCACCCATCTGGCCCAGGCCGGCGTGTTGCGCCAGTACCAGCCGCAGCTGGGCGATCTGGCTGCGATGATGCCGTACCGTTCGGCATCGTTCGAGCTGGATACGGCGATCATTTCGCGCATCCTGTCGCTCAACCCGGCAATCTACGAAGACATCCAGTTCGGCAACCCGTATGTGGCGCCGATGCTGGAGCGGCTGGTGGGCCAGCTGCAGGCCCTGCAGGCGCAGGTCGGGCAGGGGGACGACCGTGCACGTGATGCCTTCCGCGAGCAGCTGCTGTCGGCCAATCGCAGTGCTTTCGGTGAGCAGGCGCTGGCGGACGGTAACTATACGTTCGAACGCGTGGGCTATCTGCTGGCCGATCTGACCGAGCGCAACGCGCTGTCGGTGCACCTGCCGGAAGACCGGCCCGGCTCGCTGCGCGAGCTGCTGAACGTGTTCGAGCAGCATCGCATCAGCCTGGCCTCGATCCATTCCTCACGTACGCCCGGCGGCGAAGTGCACTTCCGCATCGGGTTCATCGCCGGCAGTGATCCGGCCGCGATCACCCGGGCGGCCGCGGAAGTGGATGCCAGCGGCATCGGGCGGGTGCTCGGCTGACCACATTCATCCACAGGTGGTGTGGATGGATCCTGAGCAAATGTGTGGATAACCTCGCTCAGCCCTTGCTGGCAAAGGCTGTCAAGATGCCTGGCGAAAAATTGGCCACGCTTCTTTGTAGGGTCGAGCCATGCTCGACTGCTTTTGGCGACAAGCGTGTCGACCCAGGTCGACACCTACCAGAGCGGAGGATGGAGATCCGGTAGCGCGAGCGCGGAGCAGCACGAATGCGGTAGCGCCGGGCCATGCCCGGCGAACCTCAAATCGTCAACCGCAGTTCACCACCACTGGTGGTGAACTCGCGTCCATTGCGCACCAGCTGGCGCCCGTCATCCAGCTCATAGCGCGGCGTGGCTTCGGAGTGGTGCCCGCTGCCGTTCGCCTCGGGCTTGAATTCGATGATGATGTGGCTTTCGCCATTACTGTCGACGGCGGGGAACTGACGGAACGACATCGCGTACCTCCTTCAGCGGATGCTGCGGGTGCGCGGCCAGCTTGGTCTTGCCGATGTTAGCCGGCCGTCATCAATCGATGAACTGCAGTCGTGCCAGTTCAGCGTACAGTCCGCCTTCGGCCAGCAGCTGCGCATGGGTACCTTCGGCGACGATACGGCCCTGGTCCATCACCACGATGCGGTCGGCCTTGAGCACGGTGGCCAGGCGGTGGGCGATGACCAGCGTGGTGCGACCGGCCATCAGCCGCTCAAGTGCCTGCTGCACGCCATGCTCGCTCTGCGCATCCAGCGCGCTGGTGGCTTCGTCCAGCAGCAGGATCGGCGCATTCTTCAGCAACGCACGGGCGATCGCCACGCGCTGTTGCTGGCCACCGGACAGGCGCGCACCGCGTTCGCCCAGCTCACTGTCGTAGCCTTGCGGCAATGCCCGCAGGAAGCCATCGGCCTCTGCTGCACGTGCGGCGTCCTCGACCTCGGCGTCGCTGGCCTGCAGCCTGCCGTAGCGGATGTTGTCGCGTGCACTGGCTGCGAACAGCGTCGGCTGCTGCGGTACCAGTGCCAGCTGCGCGCGCAGCTCGGCCGGATCGACCTGGCGCACGTCGATGCCATCCACGCAGATGCGGCCGCTGGCCGGATCGTGGAAGCGCAGCAGCATCGACAGCACCGTGCTCTTGCCTGCGCCCGATGGGCCGACCAGGGCCACGGTCTCACCCGGACGCACATGCAGATTGAAGTGGTCCAGCGCGGCCTGATCCGGGCGCTGCGGGTAGTGGAACACCACGTCGTCGAACTGGATTTCGCCGCGTAGCGGTTGTGGCAGTGCGTGCGGCTGCGCCGGCGCACGGATCTCGATGTCTTCCTGCAGCAGCTCGCCGATACGGCCCATGCCACCGGCCGCACGCTGCAGCTCGTTCCACACTTCGGCCAGGGCGCCCACCGAGCCGCCGCCGATCAGCGCGTACAACACGAACTGGCCCAGCGTGCCGGCACTGAGGCGGCCGTCGATGACATCGTGCGCGCCCAGCCACAGCACGCCAACGATGGCGCCAAATACCAGCAGGATGGCGCTGGCGGTAACCAGCGATTGCGCACCGATGCGCCGGCGTGCGGCACTGATGGCATCGCCCAGCGCCTTGTCAAAGCGCCCGCGCTCATAGGGCTCGCGCGCATGCGCCTGCACCGTGCGCACGGCGCCCAGCGTCTCGCTGGCCAGGCTGTTGGCATCGGCGATGCGGTCCTGGCTGCTGCGCGCAACCGTGCGCAGCTTGCGCGCGCCGATGATGATCGGCAGCACCGCCAGCGGGATGCCGAGCAGTGACCACGCGGCCAGCCGCGGGCTGGTGACGAACAGCATCGCCAGGCTGCCGACCACGGTGACGCTGCTGCGCAGGGCGACTGACATGGTCGAGCCGACCACGCTGCGCAGCAGTTCGCTGTCGGCGGTCAGGCGCGAGACCAGTTCGCCGCTGCGGCTGCGGTCGTGGAAACCGGCGCCGAGCTGGATCAGGTGTGCGTACAGGCGGCTGCGCAGGTCGGCGACGACCTTCTCGCCCAGCAGCGACACGAAGAAGAACCGTGCGGCCGTCGCCAGCGCCAGCACCACCGCCACCAGCATCAGCAGGGCGAAGGCACGGTTGATCTGGCCACCGCTGGTGAAGCCGTGGTCGATCATCTGCTTCACGGCGGGGGGCAGGCTCAGCGTGGCGGCCGAAGAGACCGCCAGGGCCAGCAGCCAGGCGGTGAACAACCCGCTATGGCGGCGCACGAACGGCCACAACGTCCGCAGGCTGCCGAGGCGGCGCAGCGGCGGGGTCGAGGCAGGGGCGTCGTCCTTGTCAGTCATCCTGGGTGTCGTCTTGTATGCGGATACGGTCACGGGTGGCGTCGCGCAGGCGGATTTTCAATGCATCGACCTGATCGGCCGGCAATTCGGCCCGCAGGCACACGCCGTTGGCATCGAACCGTTCATCGAGCTTCCCGGCGCCGAAGGCGGGCAGGGTGGCGTGCAGGGTGCCCAGGTCCTCGAAGCCGGCCAGCAGCTGCAGCCGGGCCATCGCCACCAGGGGCAGGCGGGGGGCGGTGCGCAGGCACTCGGCGGCAGCGCCACCGTAGGCGCGCACCAGTCCACCGGCGCCCAGCTTGATGCCGCCGAACCAGCGCGTCACCACCACCATCACGCGGTCGAACCCCTGGCCATCGATCGCCGCCAGGATCGGTCGTCCGGCCGTTCCGGCGGGCTCGCCGTCGTCGCTGGAGCGGTAGTCCTGGCCGTACCGGTAGGCCCAGCAGTTGTGGGTGGCATCGGCCACCGCGACCTGCTGCAGGAACGCCATGGCCGCTGCGGCGCCTTCGATCGGCGCGGCATGGGCGATGAAACGGCTGTGTTTGACTTCCAGCGTGTGGCTGACCGGCTGGGCGAGAGTATCGAGCATTCCCGCCATTCTACGGGGTTGCCGGGTATTCCCGTCCGCTTCAGTCGTCCAGCAGTGGGCGCAGGTCGCGCGGCAGGCGGGCTTCCGGATACTGCTGCACGTAGCGCTCCAGGCTGGCGCGGGCCACATCGCGCTGGCCGTCGTCGCGTCGCGCGCGGATTTTCTGCAGCCACTGCCGGCGCGGCAGTCGCGCGTCGGCGTCCACCTCGGCCTGCACGGCATCCGCGCTCAGGCCCGCATCGCTGCCGCGGCGCATGATGCCCGGTGCGGAACGGCTGGGCGCCTCACGCTTCATCGAGGTGATCTCCACCCGATCCAGCGCCTGCGCCCGCTCGGCCGAGGCCTCGGCGGCATTGGCTGCCGAGGCCTCGGCCGTGCGTGCTTTCATTGCCCCGGACGCTGCAGGCGCGAATGCCGGTGCGGGTGCCGAGTAGGCGGTCGGTGCAGGTGGCGCTGGCGGTGCTGCAGCCGGAGCGGGCGGGAGCGTCGCAAAGGAGGTGTCGGCGGCCGCATCCGCAGCCTTGGATCGTGCGGCCTGGGCTGGCACTTCAGCGGTCTTGGCCGGCGCAGGCTTGTGCGCACGCGCGATGGCCGGTGCCGGGGCAGCGGAAACAGGGGCGGACTCGGGTGCTGCCGGCGCAGCGGCTGGTTCCGCAACCGCCACTGCGCTGTGGGCCGAACCACTTCCAGCGGCCTGATCGGCAGCCGCGACGTCTTCTGCCGCAGCCGGTGCTGCGGCAACAGCAGTCTCGCCCGCCGGAACCGGCGGCGGTTCAGGACGCAGCTGCCAGGCGATGCCGATGGCGAACACCATCGAAGCGGCGATGCCGAACACCGCTGGCCAACGCGGGCCTGTGCGCTGCTTGCGCGGCGCCTCGGGAGAGGCGGCAACATCGGTACCCGGAACGTCCACGGCGGCACGCGCCGCAGCCAGGATGGCGGCGTCCAGTGCGGCCGGTGGTGCCTGCTCGGCGCGACGGCCGAGCAGCCGGGCCAGCTCGCGTTCTTCCGGCGTCAGCGGTTCGTCTCGGTTCATGCGTTCAATCCCGCACGCAGCTTGTCCATCGCATAGCGCAGCCGCGATTTCACGGTTTCCCGGCCTACGCCGGTGATCTGGCCGATCTCCTCCAGGCTCAGTTCCTGATCCAGCCGCAGTTGCAGCACTTCGCGCTGCTCCGGCGGCAATTGCTCCATCGCCAGCTGGATGTGGCGACGTTGTTCGAATTCGGAAAGTTCGGCTTCCGGGGTCTGCCCGTCCTCGATCGCGGCCAGGCGCAGGTCGGCGTCGGCCGGCGCGGCAGGGCGATGGCGGGCGGCGCGCCAATGGTCGTTCAGGCGATTGTGGGCGATGCGGAACAGCCAGGTGCTGAACGCCGCTTCGGGCTGCCACCCGGCACGGGCGCTGATCACCCGCTGCCAGACGTCCTGGAAGATCTCCTCGGCCAGCGCGTTGTCGCGCAGTTGGCGCAGCAGGAAGCCGAACAGTCGTTTGCGATGGCGCGCATACAGGCTTTCGAACGCGTGCAGGTCGCCGCCGGCCCAGGCCAGCATCAAGGCTTCATCGGTTGGCAGTGCGCTGGCTTCCACGGCGTACAGGGTAAGGCCTGCAGGCGATGGCGCATAGCCGGTGGCAGGGGCGGGCAGGGCGAGGGTCATGGCTCGGAAGGGGCTGCGGACGGCAGGAAAAACGTACGGGCGCACGATTCGGGGTTTACGGGCTTCCATTGCCCCCCGGGTGGCGCGCTATGCTCGTCGACTCAGGGGAGGCGACGCATAGACGGCGCCAAGAGATTGTCATTTGTCCACGCATGCTGAACCGGCGGAAGAGCCACCACACGAGGCCGTGCTGAGCACGGCGCTGGTGCGCGCGTTGCATGCGCTTTTGCCGGAAACGGCTGTGGTCCGCGTCGGCTGGGACGACCCGCAGCTCGGGCGTGGTCAGGACGGGTGGCCGGCCGACGGGGCGGCAGGCGCGTTCACTGCGCCGGGCATCGGCGACGGCTGCCATGGCTGGAAACATGACGGTGCACGCCTGCAGCTGTCGGTGGAAGGCGCCGTGCCTTCCGCGGCATGGTGGGGGCTGGCCCGTCAGGCCATGGAACTGGCACTGCAGCGTGGCCGCCAGGCCGGGCAGATCAAGGCGCTGGAAGAGGCTGAACGGTTGCAGCAGGCGCTGTTCCAGATCGCCGATCTGGCCGGCGCCGATCTGGAGATGTCGGAGATGCTGCGTCACGTGCACGGCGTGCTCGGCACGCTGATGTATGCGGAGAACTGCTACATCGTTGAATACGATGATGTGCGTGACCAGATCCGCTTCCTGTACTTCGCCGACCAGGTCGACGATTTCGTCGCCGACCCGTCGCAGAGCCATGACGCCGCCGAGATGCCGCGCAGCCTGACCGTCGCGCTGCTGCGCCACGGCAAGCCGCTCAGCGGACCCTCGCGCGAACTTCTGGCACGCGTGGTCGAGCAGGAGCACGACCCGCAGCGTGGCCCCGAGAGCCTGGACTGGCTGGGTGTGCCGATGCTGCGCGATGGCCGGGTATGCGGCGCAATCGTGGTGCAGAGCTATGAGCTGGCGGCCCGTTATGGCGAGGCCGAGCGGGCGTTGCTGGGCTTTGTCGCGCAGCACGTGCAGACTGCGATGGACCGGCGCCAGGCGCAGGTCCGGCTGGAGCAACAGGTGGAGCGGCGCACGCTGGAACTGCAGCGTGCCAACCGCAGCCTGCAGGATGAAGTGGCGGAGCGCCGGCGCGCCGAGCAACTGCAGACCGCGCTGTACAACATTGCCGAAATGGCGATGTCGGCCGACAGCCTGGCCCAGTTCTACGGGCAGGTGCATGGCGTGGTCGGGCGCCTGCTCGATGCGCGCAACTTCTACATCGCGCTGGTGAACGGAAGCGGCAACGGCCTGGACTTCGTCTATTCGGTGGACGAGCACAATGCCAGCCGTGCACCTCGTCCGTTCAGTCGCGGCCTGACCGAATACGTGGTGCGCAACCGGCGGCCCCTACTGGCCTCACGCGCCCAGATCGATGCGCTGCTGGCCAGTGGCGAGGTGCGTGAATCCGGCGCGCGCTCGCATTGCTGGCTGGGCGTGCCGCTGCTGCGCGATGACGAGGTGGTCGGTGCGATCGTGGTGCAGAGTTACAGCGAGAACAGTACGTTCAGCGTGCACGATCAGCGGCTGCTGACGTTCGTTGCGCAGAACATCGGAACCGGGTTGGCGCGCCAGCGCGACCAGCAACGGCTGCGTTTGGCGCATGCTGAACTGGAAAAGCGCGTGGAGGAACGCACGCGTGAGCTGGCCGAGGTCAACGAGAAGCTGCTCGGCCAGATCGGCGAGCGCCTGCGGGCCGAGCAACGCCTGACCCATCAGGCCATGCACGATGCGCTGACCGGCCTGCCCAACCGGCTGCACCTGCTCGATCGCCTGCAGGATGCGCTGGCGCTGGCCAAGCGCGAGGGTGGGCCGGTGTTCGCCGTGCTGTTCCTCGACCTGGATCGCTTCAAGCTGGTCAACGACAGCATCGGCCACGCCGCGGGTGACCGCATGCTGGTGGAGGTGGCCAAGCGCATCGTATCGATGGCCGGTGCCGATGACGTGGTGGCACGGCTGGGCGGTGATGAATTCGCGGTGGTGCTGCAATGCCCGCAGGGCCTGGCACAGGCGCTGGATTTCGGCCAGCGCTTGTTGCTGGCATTGCAGGAATCGATATGGATCGCCGGCCGCGAGTTGTTCCCATCCGGCAGCCTGGGCATCGCGTTGTGGAATCCGCGCTACCGTACCGGCGAGGAACTGCTGCGTGATGCGGATGCGGCGATGTACCGGGCCAAGGCACAGGGCCATGACCGCTGCGCGATCTTCGACGAGGACATGCGTGAACAGGCCATGCGCAGCCTCGACCTGGAAGCCGATCTGCGCCGCGCGATCAACAACCGTGATTTCGTTCCGTTCTTCCAGCCGATCGTGCGCCTGTCCGATGGCGAAGTGGTGGGACATGAGGCATTGCTCCGCTGGCAGCACGAGCGTCGTGGCCTGCTGTTGCCTGGCGCGTTCCTGGAGCTGGGAGAGGAAAGCGGCCTGATCGAACAGGTCGACTGGCTGATCTACGAGCAGGTCATCGCGCGCCTGGCCGAAGGTGGGCAGAGCTATGTCTCGGTGAACGTTTCGCCGCGCCATTTCCGCTCGGCCGAGTTCAGCGACCGCCTGTTCGGCCTGCTCGACGCGTCTGGCGCCGATCCGCGCCGGCTGCGGCTGGAGATTACCGAGGTCGCGCTGCTGGACGATGCGCCGCACACACTGCGCATCCTGCAGGGCCTGCGCGAGCGTGGCATCCAGGTGCAGCTGGACGACTTTGGTACCGGCTTCTCTGCGCTGTCCTACCTGCACCGATTCCCGATCAGTACATTGAAGATCGACCAGAGTTTCATCGCCGGCCTGCACGGGCCGGAAGTGCAGAGCACGCGCGCGCTGGTCGAAGGCGTGCTGTCACTGGCCCGCACCCTGGGCATCGAAACCATTGGCGAAGGCATCGAGACCGAGGCGCAGCGGCAGGCACTGCGCGAACTCGGTTGCGATTATGGCCAGGGCTACCTGCTGGGCCGTCCCGCACCGTGGGCGCGGACGCTGGCGTGAGCCACCGCGACGGTTCACTTCAGCGCAGAGCCGAGCGACGTTTCTCGTCGATCCACTTCGAGGCCTGGGCCGGCTGGTAGTTCTGCATCCACACCAGCATTTCCTCGATGTCCGAGCCGTACCAGAGGTCCTGGCGCTGGTCCGGATGCAGGAAACGCTCTTCCACCATGCGGTCGATCATGCCGATCAGCGGCGCGTAGAAACCTTCCACATCCAGGAACGCGCACGGCTTGTTGCCGATGCCCAGCTGGCGCCAGGTCAGCATCTCGAAGATCTCTTCCATGGTGCCGAAGCCACCGGGCAGGGCAACGAAGCCATCGGCGAGGTCGAACATGCGCGACTTGCGCTCATGCATCGAGCCGACGATCTCCAGTTCGGTCAGGCCGCGGTGGGCCACTTCCCAGTCGGCCAGCTGGCGCGGGATCACGCCGGTCACCTCGCCGCCAGCGGCGAGCACGGCGTTGGCCACGGTGCCCATCAGGCCAACGTTGCCGCCGCCATACACCAGGCGCAGGCCATCGCGGGCGATGCGATCACCCAGGGCAATGGCGCGTTCGGTGTAGGCCGGCTTGCTGCCAGCGTTGGAACCACAGTACACACAGATCGATTTCATGGATCTTCTGTCTCTTGACCGGAAACGAAAACGCCCCGTCACCGACCGCAAGGCGGTCAGAGACGGGGTGTCCTTGGATTATGAGCCCTTCTGTAGAGCCGAGCCATGCTCGGCTGCTCTTCGTTCAGATCGCGGCAAAGGCCAGCCGAGAATGGGCTATGCCGGTCGTCCTGACCGGCACCCTTCGGGCCGTCGCCAGCGACGTTGGCAGCGGCCCCTGCCGCTGCCTTCGGCTCTACGTACGTAAGCGGCGGCTTACGCCGCCGCGGCCTGCTCGCGGCGCGGGCCTTCACGCAGGGCACGTCCCACCATGCCGACCAGCAGGTCCAGCTCCTGGCTGTCCATGCCGAAGTGCGGGGTGAAGCGCAGCGAGTTCTCACCACCGTGAATCACGTTGATGCCGTGCTGGCGCAGCCATTCCTCGGTGGAGTTGGCGCCGTAACACTTGAACTGCGGCGCCAGCTCGCACGAGAACAGCAGCCCGGTGCCCTGCACCTTGGTGATCAGGCCACCCAGCTCGCTCTTGAGCTGTTCCAGCTTGCGCACGGCCTCGGCGCCACGTTCGGCGATGTTGGCGCGTACCTGTGGGGTCAGCTGGGCCAGGGTGGCGCAGGCCACGTCCAGCGCACGCGGATTGCTGGTCATGGTGTTGCCGTAGATGCCCTTGCGGTACAGCTGCGCGGCATGCTCGGTCACCGCCAGCACCGACAGCGGGTACTGCGCGGCGTTGAGCGCCTTGGAATAGGTCTCCATGTCCGGCGGGTCAAGGCCTTCAAAGCCGGGGTAATCGACCACCGACAGCACGCCATGCGCGCGCAGGCCTGCCTGGATCGAGTCGAGCAGCAGCAGGCTGCCGTGTGCACGGGTCAGCTCACGGGCAACGGCATAGAACGACGGCGGCACCGAACGGCCCGGGTCGCCCTCGCCCATCACCGGCTCCAGGAATACGGCTTCGATGAACCACTGGTTGCGCGCGGCATCCTCGAACACCTTGCGCAGGCCGGCCTCGTCGTAAGGCGCCACGGTGATCACCGAGTCCTCGCCGCGGTAGCTGGCCAGGTGCTGCATGTAGCTCTTGCGACTGGAATCCGAATAGAGGGCAGGGCGGTCGGTACGGCCATGGAAGCTGCCCTTGACCACCACGCGCTTGATCGCAGCGCCGGCGTGACGTGCGCCAGGATCGGTCTGCAGCTTGGCGTTGACGTCGGCGATGCGCGCGGCCAGGCCGACGGCTTCGGAGCCGGAATTCAGGCACATGAAACGGGCGAACGGGCAGCCGCCACGGCGGTGGCCGATCTCGGCACGCAGGGCGGTGATGAAGCGCTGCTGCGACAGGCTGGGGGTCATGATGTTGGCCATCACCTGTGGGCGCGCCATGGCTTCCAGCACGGCGTCCGGGGTGTGCCCGAAGCCGAGCATGCCGTAGCCGCCGGCGTCGTACAGCACGGCGCCCTTCAGGGTGACCACCCATGGGCCGCGCGCGGCCAGCGCCACGTAGGGGGTTACCGCGTCATCGGCATAGAAATTGACGAATCCGTCCTGCATCGCGTCGATCTGTGCCTGTTCGTCCTGCGCCAGCAGCGGCCCCAGGTCGGCCTGCACACGCGCGAATTCCTCGGCGGCGGCGTCCACGGCGGCGATCAGCTGCGGGTGGTTGGCGGACAGGGCGGTCAGGGTGGCATCGTCCAGGCCGGTGGTGAGGCGGGTGCCGGGCTGGTTGCGCAGGGGGGCGAGGCGTTCGATGAAGCTCATTGCAGATCTCCTGAAACAATGGGTCGCACGGGCCATCAAAAGCAAAACGCGCGTCATCACGCGCGCTTGGGGCAGGCTCGTGCAGCGGACTTCCGGTTCGATGCTAGCACTTGTTTTTTTGCGCGATAACCCCGTAGAAACCTGCTGCATAGCAGCATTTTGCGCGACGTTCGCCGCGAAGTGCGCCGGCTCGCAGACGCTGGACGTACAATGCGCGCCATTGTCGACCTGTTGCCGCCCACCGCCTTGAAGAAGTCCGATTTCCATTACGACCTGCCGGCTGAACTGATCGCGCAGGCTCCCCTGGCCGAACGTTCCGCCAGCCGCCTGCTGGTGGTACCACCGGCGCCCGGTGCCTTCACCGACCTGCAGGTGCGCGACCTGCCGTCGCTGCTGCAGCCGGGCGACCTGCTGGTGTTCAACGACACCCGGGTGATTCCGGCGCGCCTGTTCGGGCAGAAGGCCAGCGGCGGCCGCGTGGAGATCCTGATCGAGCGCCTGCTCGGCGCTCAGCAGGCGCGTGCGCAGGTCGGCGCCAGCAAGTCGCCGAAGGCCGGCAGCCGCATCGTGCTGGATGCCGGTGGCGAAGCCGAGGTGCTGGGCCGCGATGGCGAGTTCTACGTGCTGCAGTTCCATGTGCCGGAATCGCTGGAACAGTGGCTGCTGCACGCCGGCCGCCTGCCGCTGCCGCCCTACATCCAGCGCGAGCCGGGCGTGGACGACCGCGAGCGCTACCAGACCGTGTTCGCGCGCGAGGTGGGCGCGGTGGCGGCACCGACTGCCGGCCTGCATTTCGACGAGCCGCTGCTGGCGGCGCTGAAGGACAAGGGCGTGGAGTTCGGCCACGTCACCCTGCACGTGGGCGCGGGCACCTTCCAGCCGGTACGCGCCGATGACCTGAAGGACCACGTGATGCACCGCGAGTGGCTGAACGTCGGCGCCGAACTGGTGCAGCAGATGCGGCGCACGCGCGCCGCCGGCGGCCGGGTGATCGGCGTCGGCACCACCGTGGTGCGCGCGCTGGAAAGCGCGATGCGCGATGGCGAACTGCTGCCGTTCGCCGGCGAGACCCAGATCTTCATCACCCCGGGCTACCGCATCCGCAGCGTCGACGCGATGGTGACCAATTTCCACCTGCCCGAAAGCACGCTGCTGATGATGATTTCGGCGTTTGCAGGCAAGGACCGCGTGTTCGAGGCCTACCAGCACGCGATCGAGCAGCGCTACCGCTTCTTCAGCTACGGCGACGCCATGCTGCTGTTCCCGCAAGCGGGGTAGGGCGCTGACCTCTGCCTGCTTGTGGTGGGTGCGCACCATTGGTGCGCACTTGCAGGTGCCTGGAGACCAGGAAAGCCACGCATGGCGTGGTGGCTCTACTGCCGTGCCGTTCAGGCCTGAATGGGCGGTCGCCCCGGTTTTGGGAGACAATGAGCGACTATTTGCCTGAATGACCGCTCCATGTCCCGACTGCAGTTCCAGCTCCAGACCCGCGACGGCCGTGCCCGCCGTGGCCGCCTGACCTTCCCGCGTGGCACGGTGGAAACGCCGGCCTTCATGCCGGTCGGGACCTATGGCTCGGTCAAGGGCATCCTGCCGGACCAGGTGCGTGCACTGGGTGCCGAGATCATCCTCGGCAACACCTTCCATCTGTACCTGCGCCCGGGCCTGGACATCATCGCCGACCACGGCGGGCTGCACGGCTTCTGCCGCTGGGATGGCCCGATCCTGACCGATTCGGGTGGTTTCCAGGTGTTCTCGCTGGCCCATCGACGCAAGATCACCGAGCAGGGCGTGACCTTTGCCTCGCCCACCGACGGCGCCCGCGTGTTCCTCGGTCCCGAGGAGAGCATGAAGATCCAGAAGGTGCTCGATTCGGACATCGTGATGATCTTCGACGAGTGCACCCCGTATCCGGCCACCGAAGACGTTGCCCGCCGTTCCATGGAGCTGAGCCTGCGCTGGGCCCAGCGCAGCCGCAACGCGCATGACGAGCTGGGCAACGACGCGGCCTTGTTCGGCATCGTCCAGGGGGGCGTGCACACCGACCTGCGCAGCCGCTCGGCCGACGCCCTGCAGGCGATCGGCTTCGACGGCTACGCCATCGGCGGCCTGGCCGTGGGCGAGCCGGAGCACGAGCGCAATGCCATGCTCGACCACCTGGATCCGGAGCTGCCGGGCGACCGGCCGCGTTACCTGATGGGCGTGGGCCGGCCGGAGGACCTGGTCGAGGGCGTGGCGCGCGGCGTGGACATGTTCGACTGCGTGATGCCGACCCGTAATGCGCGCAACGGCCACTATTTCACCTCGTTCGGCACCGTTCGCATCCGCAATTCCCAGTACGCGCGGGACATGGACCCGATCGAGCCGGGCTGCGGCTGCGTGGCCTGCACCGGCGGTTACACCCGGTCCTACCTGCGCCACCTGGACCGCTGCAACGAGATGCTGGCGCCGATGCTGGGCACCCTGCACAACCTGTTCTATTACGAAAAGCTCATGGCCGACATCCGTGCCGCGATCGAGGCGGGAACCTTCCTGGCCTTCCGCGAGTCCTTCTACGCGGCACGCGGAGCGGTGGCCCCGCCGCTGTAACCCCGACGCCCCCCTGCCGAACGGCCCAAGGACGAACGCCCGGGGCCGTGGCATACTTCAAGGCTGACCCAGATCCGCGGTCGACACCCCCGCCCCTCAAGGGACGGGAGCGCCGCCCAACCAAAGGACCAACGATGAACCTGCTTGCTTTCCTGATTCCCGCCGCCCACGCCCAGGCCGCCGGCGGCCAACCGCAGGGCATGGGCCTGACCACGCTGCTGTTCCCGATCATCCTGATCGCCATCATGTACTTCCTGATGATCCGCCCGCAGATGAAGCGGCAGAAGGAGCACAAGGCCATGCTGGAGAAGATCAAGCGCGGCGATGAAGTGCTGACCAACGGCGGCATCGCCGGCAAGGTCACCGACATTGGCGACCACTTCATCACCGTCGAAGTGGCCGACAACGTGCGCATCCGCGTGCAGAAGGGCGCTGTCGGCAGCGTGCTGCCGACCGGCACCCTGGATTCGGCCAAGTAAGCCACTCCCTTTCCGAAGCACAACCGCGGCGCCGGGGATGGCGCCGCGCGGGACCCAAGCAATGCTCGAATTTCCACGCTGGAAGTACGTCGTCATCCTGATCGTACTGGCGCTCAGCGCGCTGTATGCGCTGCCCAACATCTACCAGAAGGACCCGGCCATCCAGATCACCGCCAACCGTGGCGGGCAGATCGACGATGCGCTGCGCGACCGTGTGCTGGCCGACCTGAAAAAGGCCGGCATCGCCACCATCGGTGCCGAAAAGGAAGGGGAAAGCCTGATCGTCCGCCTGTCGGACCTGAAGTCGCAGTCCGCTGCCAGCGACGCCCTGCGTGACACCGTCGGCGAGAAGTACACCGTGGCGCTGAACCTCGCTTCGACCGTGCCGGACTGGCTGGCCAACCTCGGCGGTCGCCCGATGGTGCTGGGCCTGGACCTGCAGGGCGGCGTGCATTTCGTGCTGCAGGTCGACCAGAAGGCTGCCCTCGACAAGCGCCTGGATGCCTATACCGAAGACGTGCGCAGCACCCTGCGTGACGCGCGCATCGCCTACCAGTCGGTGGAACGCCGCGCCGATAACAGCATCGTGGCCAACCTGAGCCCATCCGCCGGCGATGACGCCGCGCAGCGTGCCCGCGCCGCGCTGGTCAAGGCACAGCCGACCCTCGGCTATGACGTCAGCGGCAACCGCATCACGGTCACCGTGCCGGAGACCGAGATCACGCAGATCGCCAACGGCGCCATCGAGCAGAACATCAACACCCTGCGCAACCGCGTGAACCAGCTCGGCGTGGCCGAGCCGATCATCCAGCGCCAGGGTGCCGACCGTGTGGTCGTGCAGCTGCCGGGCGTGCAGGACACCGCCGAAGCCAAGCGCATGATCGGTGCCACCGCCACCCTGGAGTACCGTGCGGTGGTTGAAGGCAATGCGCAGGACGCCATCAACTCCGGCCGCATTCCGCCGGAAGCGAAGGTCTACCAGCAGCGTGACGGCCGCGGCCCGATCCTGCTGAACAAGCGCGTGATCGTCACCGGCGACCAGATGGTCGGTGCGCAGGCGGTGACCGATTCGAACAGCGGCTCGCCGGCCGTCAGCGTGACGCTGAACAACGTCGGTGGCCAGCGCATGTTCGACTTCACCAGCGCCAACGTGAACAAGCCGATGGCGGTGGTCTACACCGAGCGCGTGCCGACCGTAACCGTCGTCGACGGCCAGGAAGTGCGTGGCTTCAAGGTCAACGAGGAAGTGATCTCGGTGGCCAACATCAACGGCGTGTTCGGCAAGAACTTCCAGACCACCGGCCTGCAGAAGAAGGAAGCCGAAGACCTGGCCAAGCTGCTGAAGTCGGGTTCGCTGGCTGCGCCGATGGACTTCGTCGAGGAGCGCGTGGTCGGCCCGAGCCTCGGCGCCGAGAACGTCAAGAACGGCATGCGCGCGGTGGTGTTCGCGTTCCTGTTCACCCTGGTGTTCTTCAGCGTGTACTACCGCATGTTCGGTGTGATCACCTCGGCAGCGATGCTGTTCAACCTGCTGATCGTAGTGGCGGTGATGTCGCTGTTCGGTGCCACCATGACCCTGCCGGGCTTTGCCGGCCTGGCGTTGTCTGTCGGCCTGTCGGTGGACGCCAACGTGCTGATCAACGAGCGTATCCGTGAAGAGCTGCGAGCCGGCGTGCCGGGCAAGACGGCGATCGTGACCGGTTACGAGCGTGCCTCGGGCACCATCCTCGACGCCAACCTGACCGGCCTGATCGTCGGCGTGGCGCTGTTTGCATTCGGTACCGGTCCGCTGAAGGGCTTCGCGCTGACCATGATCATCGGTATTTTCGCCTCCATGTTCACCGCGATCACCGTGTCGCGTGCGCTGGCGACGCTGATCTACGGCCGCCGCAAGAAGCTCCAGAACGTGGCCATCTGACGGGACGACACGCACAATGAAACTGTTTCCGCTGCACATCCTCCCGAACGACACCAAGATCGACTTCATGCGTTGGCGCCATGTCGCCATGGCAGTCACCATCGTGGTGTTCCTGGCCTCGGTCGCCATCATCGGCATCAAGGGCTTCAACTACGCACTGGACTTCACCGGAGGCACCCTGATCGAAGCCCGCTTCGACAAGGCGGTGGATGTTGAGCAGGTCCGCACCAAGCTCGAGCAGAGTGGCTTCGAAGGCGCCCAGGTGCAGAGCGTCGGTGGCAACACCGACCTGCTGATCCGCCTGGCCCCGCACGGCGAGCATGCTCCGGGTACCGGCGACGCCGCCCACGAGGACAAGGCCACGGCCGCTGCCGTGGTGAAGGCGTTGTCCACTGCCGACAATCAGGCCACCGTGCTCCGCAACGAGTTCGTGGGCCCGCAGATCGGCAAGGACCTGGCGATGAATGGCCTGTATGCCACCATCTTCATGCTGGCCGGCTTCCTGATCTACATCGCGGTGCGCTTCGAGTGGAAGTTCGCGGTCACCGCCAGCATCGTGGCGATGTTCGACCTGATCGTGACGGTCGCTTACGTGTCCCTGCTGGGCCGTGAGTTCGACCTGACCGTGCTGGCCGGCCTGCTGTCGGTGATGGGCTTTGCGATCAACGACATCATCGTGGTCTTCGACCGCGTCCGTGAGAACTTCCGCAGCCTGCGCGTGGACTCGATGGAAGTGCTAAACCGTTCGATCAACCAGACGCTGTCGCGTACGGTGATCACTGCCGTGATGTTCTTCCTGTCGGCGCTTGCCCTGTATCTGTACGGCGGCAGCTCGATGGAAGGGCTGGCCGAGACGCACATGATCGGCGCGGTGATCGTGGTGCTGTCCTCGATCCTGGTGGCGGTGCCGATGCTGACGATTGGTGTGCTGCGCGTGAGCAAGCAGGACCTGCTGCCGAAGGCGAAGGACGTCGAGGCCCTGGCCCGTCGCCCGTAAGCGTTCGCGCTGCACGCAACACACAGAGAACCCCGCGCAAGCGGGGTTTTTTGTGTGCAGGGCTTGCAGCCCTGCACCCACGGTAGTGCCGGCCGCTGGCCGGCAACAGCAACAGCGAGTATTCCGTGGGTGGGCGGGGCGGTGTCGGAGTGCGGGGACGCCGCAAGTACGTCCGTGTAGGCTTGGCAGCCGCTTGCTCGTGTGCGCTTTCCTGCGCACACGGCAAGACCGGGGTTGGGCGTCCTGCCCAACCCGCCCGAGGCATGCCTCGGG
>NZ_JCAFSH010000026.1:0-26212 GCF_059369035.1 Stenotrophomonas sp. YJH_SMC_130 | reverse complement strand
GTCCGTGTAGGCTTGGCAGCCGCTTGCTCGTGTGCGCTTTCCTGCGCACACGGCAAGACCGGGGTTGGGCGTCCTGCCCAACCCGCCCGAGGCATGCCTCGGGCCCATGCGGCTGACACCCCGCACTCCGACACCGCCCCACCTCTGACAGATTCCGTGTGCTGTCGGTAGGTGTCGACCTTGGTCGACACATCTGTCAGATATCGAATGGGTCATCCACGCATGGCGTGGATCTACTGTGTCGACCAAGGTCGACACCCACCAGGGCAATGCGTCGTTCCGACAGATCGCGAAAATCTGTCGAAGGCGGGGTGGGTCCGGTTGCGGGGGCGTGAGCCGCATGGATGCGGCGACCGAGCTTACATGGACGTACTTGCAGCGTCCCCCGCAACCGGACCCACCCCGCCAATCCACGGAATGCCAGCTTTTGCTTTTGCTGTTGCTGTCGCTGTCGAGGCTACCGGCCAGCGGCCGGCACTACCGCAGGTGCAGGGCTGCAAGCCCTGCCAAACACCCCTCAACCTTCGCAGTTGGCGAACACGTCGCGGTCGCGCTCGTACAGCGCCGTCTTAACCTGCATCAGGCCCAGCACCGACGGGAACAGGTTGTCGTGGTCGGTATAGGCCGCCGAACGCTTGCGCACGCACTGCAGGTCCAACCCACGGCTGCTGGCGAAGCCCGGCGAGAACCACATCGTCATCGGTACGCGGGTCTGCTCGGCCGGTGCGATCGCATACGGCACGCCATGCAGGAACAGGCCCTTCTCGCCCAGCGATTCACCATGGTCGGACAGGTAGATCATCGCCGTGTCGTAATCCTGCATGCCCTGCAGGGTAGCAATGGTCTTGCTCAGGAAATGATCGGTGTACAACACCGCGTTGTCATAGCTGTTGGTGATCTCGTCGCGCGAGCAGCGGCCGATGTCACGGGTGTCGCAGGTCGGGGTGAAGCGGCGGAACGCGGGCGGATAGCGCTCGAAGTAGGCCGGGCCGTGGTTGCCCAGCTGGTGCAGCACCACGACCCGGTCGCCGGGCTTGGCCCGCACCTGGGTGGCCAGGTCCTGCAGCAGGATCTCGTCCATGCAGCGGCCATCGGCGCACAGGCCGGGTGTGGTGGCGTCGGACAATGACTGGAAGTCCAGGCCCTCGCACACGCCCTTGCAGCCGGACTGGTTGTCACGCCACAGCGGCGCGATGCCGGCGCGGTTGAGTACGTGCAGCAGCGACTGGTGCGCACGGATCTTCTTCTCGTCGTAGTCGTGGCGGCCCCACGGCGAGAACAGGCACGGCAGCGAGACCTCCGTGCTGGTGCCGCAGGAATGCATGTCCGGGAAATTGATCACGCTGGCCTGCGCCAGTTCCGGGGTGGTGTTGCGGCCACCGTTGAGGCCCCAGTTCTGCGCACGCACGGTCTCGCCCATGACGATCACCAGCAGGCGCGGCTTGCTGGCCGGCGCTCGCGGAGTGGCCTTGGCGTCGGTGCCGATCGGCAGCTTCGGTGCGCGCTGCACCGGGTTGTCGCCACGCAGCGCACGCGGCATGCCCAGCAGCACGTTGGCCGGAGTGGCGAGGTAACGCACTTCGCGCTGGTTGCGCATCAGTGCCGAAACGTCCTGGAACGAGATCAACGCGCCGCCGACGGCAGTCACCGCCGACACCACCAGGAAGCCGAGGCGCCACAGCAGGCTGCGGCCCCAGCTGCGACGGCGCAGCTGCACGCGCCACAGCACGATCATCGGCAACACGGCCAGCAACAGGACCGGCCACAGCAGCGACACGGTCATCAACTCGCGGCTTTCCTTGGGGTCCGTCGCCAGCACGTTGCGCAGCATGTCCGCATCCAGGTAGATGTGGTAGCGGCTCATGTAGTGCGCGGCGAATGCGGTCACCAGCAGCAACAGGCTGATCACCACCTTGGCGTTCCAGCGCCAGACCAGGATGCCCAGCAGCACGCCGTGAGCACCCAGCAGCAACAGCAGCAGCGAAAGCGCGTAGCGCAGGCTGCCTGGATGGCTGGCCATCGCGCTGTGCCAGAACAGGCCATTGCCGGCCACCGCGAAGAACAGGCTGGTCAGCGCGATCAGCGCTTCGGTGGACAGCTGCGGCCGCCAGTGGCGCAGACCCGCAAGGGCGGGGAGGCGGGCGGGCCGTTGGACCGATGCGCTCATGCGTTGGCCTCCTGACGGTTGGCATGGTTCAGTTGACGGTGTGTCAGGACGCGCTTGACGATCAGATAGAGGCCGAGCGAAAGCAGCCAGCAGATCAATGCAGTGGCGACGTCATGCGAAAGGAAATGCGCTCCGCGCAGCTGCTGGCTGATGCCGAACACCAAACCGGCGCCGAGGCCGATCCACAACCCGGCCCAGCGCCACGACGGGCGCCATAGCAGGGCGAAGTAGTACAGGCACAGCCAGGCGTAGCCGGCACTGGCGTGCCCGGCCGGGAAGCAGGCCTGCGCGGCCATGCCAGCGGGGCGTGCGGTGAAAAGCCCGATAAATGGCTGGTGGCCGCCGTAGCGCAGCAAGTCCCAAGGGCATTCCATCGGCACCAGCGACTTCAGCAGGGAGATCACGCCGGTGCCCAGCGCCAGGGCAAGTACGACATAAAGCAGCGCCCACCGCAGGGTGTGATCGCGTCCTTTACGCCAGTGATGGAAGCACAGCAGGAGCACGACCAGCGCCGCCGCAGTGCTCAACCATTTACCGGCCTTGTGCACGACGCTGCGGGTGATCCAGGCGTCCTGTAGCACCCATCGGCTGCCCTCAAGGCGGAACAGGTGATCGGCCACCCACTGGTCGCCGCCGAACCCCATCAGCAGCGCAAACACGGGCAGACCGATTGCGACAGGCAGCCAAAAGTGAGTTACGGCGAATCTTGACGCCAGTGGCGATGTCGCAAGCGGCGCGATCGAATCAAGGGGACGAACGGGCATGCTGAGGGAAGGCGGGTTCGGGAATCCGCAGCCATGCTCGTCACCTGCATGTCGGAGAAGGGTCGGACGCTCGTTCGCGCCGGGTTAATGATTTCCCCGGCACGAGTCAACGTTCAGTCTTCTTCGGCGGTCGAGCCGGCCCGTTCGGCGTGGCATTGCGGGTCCCAGGCCGTACCGGGAAGCAGTTGCCAACGATTCCTGTTGGCCATGCCGATGTCGATCACCTTGGCCGGATCCACGCAGGGACTCATCGCCTCGTCCAGCACCAGCAGCCAGCGCTTGTCCGGCGCTTCGGCGAGCCAGGGGCCGGCATCGTGCCATTGCTCGGCCCAGGGCCGCTTGAAGCCGAACTCGCGTACCGGGCGGTCAGCCTGCAGCAGGTTCTGCTCGCGCCAGGCGACCAGCGCCAGTTCGGCGTCCGGACCGATCCGCGCGCCGACGCGGCGCATCAGCGCCGATGCCGACGCGTAGGGATCCAGTGCCGGGATCAGCACCAGGCCGTAGAGCATCCACAGCATGCCGTGGGTCAGCAGCACCAGTGTCGTGGCGCGGCGCACCCGCAACCAGACGGCCAACGTGGCCAGCGCGATGGCGAAGGTCAGCAGGCCGTCACCCAGCACCGGCAGCAGCGTATCGGGCATGGCCCGGCGTTCCAGTTGCGCCAAGGCCCACGGGTGCTCGGTCATCAGCATCACGCCGAGCACGCCGGTGGCCAGCATCAGCACCACGCTGTAGCCGAACAAATAGCGGCGCACGCACAGCCGGCGCAGCAAGCCCGGCAACAACGGCGCAACCGCCAGTGCCATCGCAGGCAGCATCGGCAGCACATAGACCTCGCGCTTGCCCGGGCTGGCACTGAAGAACACCAGCACCAGCAGCGCCCAGCCCAGCAGCAGCCACTGCCGGCGGTCGCCCCGGCGGATGCGGCGCCACCACGGCTTGAACAGCAGCGGCAGCAGCAGGCTGCCCGGCAGCCACAGGGTCAGGATCACCTGCAGGTAGTACCAGGCCGGTTGGCGATGGTGCCAGGCGTTGGCATAGCGGGTACCGGTCTGCTTGAACAACAGCTCATGCGCGTAGGCCTGCAGTTCGGCGCTGGGCGTGTGCAGCAGGGCCCAGCCCAGCGGCGCAAGCCACACCGACACGCCCAGCAGGAAGGCCGGGATCAGCCACAGCAGCGTTGCCGGGTGTGGGCCGTCAACGCTGCGCCCGCGGCGACGCTGGTACAGCCACCAGCCGAACCACGGCAGGACCATCAGCAGCGGCAGGAAACCCACGCCTTTGGTCACCGTGCCGAGGCCAGCGGCGAACCCCGCCAGCCACAAGGCAGCCAGGTTGCGGCGTTCGCACAGGTGGCGCATCAAGCCCCACAGGGCCACCGTGGTCATGCCGACCAGCACCATGTCGATCTGCGCGCGCTTGGCCATCAGGCCAAACTGCAGGGTGCAGAACAGCGCCGCCAGGGCGTACAGGGAATGCCGCGGTGACCACAGTCGGCGTGCCAGATCCGACACCAACCACAGGCTGAGCACGGCGCCCAGCAGCGACGGCAGCAGGAACGACCACTGCCAGCTGCCGACGATCTCGTAGGCCGCCGCCTGCAGCCACATGAAGACCGGTGGCTTCTCCGCATACAGCTCCACGCCCCGGTGCGGCAGCAGCCATTGCCCACTCTCGACCATGGTGCGGGCCGCCAGCACGAAGCGCGGCTCGTCCGGTGGCTGCGGCTGCCGAAGGCCGATCCCCGCTGCCAGCGCAGCAACGATCAACAGCCACAACAGGGGCAGGCGCCAACGGCGGGGCAGGGCTACGGGCACGGCAGGCTCCGGGAGCAAAAACGGCCATTCTGAGGTGGCGGGGGTTGGAAAAGCGTCAGAGGAGGCCGGGACGACCGCATTCCGACATGGGCAGCGCTACCATGGTACGAACTTCCGTGGATGTTTCGTGCATGCGTCTGTTGGTGATCGAGGACAACCGCCAGCTGGTGGCCAACCTGTTCGACTACTTCGAGTCGCGCGGGCACGTGCTCGACGTGGCCCCGGACGGCATCACCGGCCTGCACCTGGCCGGCAGCCATCCCTACGACGCGGTGATCCTGGACTGGATGCTGCCGCGCATGGAGGGGCCGGAGGTGCTGCGTCGCCTGCGCGCCGAGCAGGCTTCGGAGGTGCCGGTGATCATGCTGACCGCGCGCGACGAACTGCCGGACAAGATCACCGGCTTCCGCGCGGGTGCCGACGATTACCTGACCAAGCCGTTCGCCCTGCCCGAGCTGGAAGTTCGGCTGGAGGCGCTGCTGCTGCGTGCGCAGGGCCGGAACCCGCGCAAGCGCCTGCAGGTGGGCGACCTGGTGCTGGACCTGGCGACCCTCGAAGCCCAGCGGGGTGGTCAGGTGCTCCACCTCTACCCGGCCTGCCGCAAGCTGCTGGAGGTGCTGATGCGCGCCAGCCCCGGTGCGGTCACCCGCCAACAGCTGGAGTTCGCCCTGTGGGGCGACGAGCCACCGGATGGTGACCTGCTGCGCTCGCATGTCTATGAGCTGCGCCGCAGCGTCGATGGTCCGTTTGCCGACAAGCTGATCCACACCCTGCCGCGGGTTGGTTACCGCCTTGCGGTGACCGCGGCCGCCGATGCAGGCAAGGGTGATGATGAAGGCGCGTAGGCCGGGCCCGCTGTACCGGCGCGTGGTGTGGTGGTTGCTGGGCTACCTGGCCCTGCTGTCGATCGCTGTGTTCAGCGTCGGCAACTACGTGCACGAACACGCCGAACATGCCGCCTGGCGCGCGCTGCTCAATTCCGAACTGGACAGCATCGTCGAGCACGTCGAGCATGAACCGCACTATCGCTGGCAGGATTCGGACACGCTCAGCCTGTACCGCTTCGATGCAGTCAACCTGCCTGACAGCCTGCGTACGCTGCATCCGGGCCTTCACGACGGCGTGATGATCAAAGGCCGGGAGACGGCGGTGATGGTGCGCGAGACCCGGTCGATGGGACGGGTCGCGCTGGCGCTGGACATCTCCGATTTCCATGACCTGGAGCAGTTCGCCACGCGCTGGGTGATGCTGGCCGGGGTGATCATGATCTTCGTCACCGTGCTGATGGCGTCCTTCGGCATGGAACGCATGGTGCGCCCGTTGAGCCTGCTGGCCCAGCACATCGGCGCATTGCGGCCGGGCGTTCAGGGCCAGCGCATCGAGGTCGACCCGCGCGGCAGTTCCGAGCTGCACACCATCGCCGATGCGCTGAACGACTACCTGGACCGCAACGAGCAGTTCGTCGAGCGTGAGCGGGTCTTCATCAGTACCGCCAGCCACGAACTGCGCACGCCGATCGCAGTGATGACCGGTGCAGCCGAGCTGGCGCTGGAGCAACCGGGCCTGCCCGAACGTGCCCGCCAACAGATGCAGCGGGTGCTGCGCACGGCACAGAGCGTGGAGCAGCTGATCGAGCTGCTGCTGGTGCTGGCGCGTGATCCCGCGCGCCTGGCCGCACGTGCCGAGCGCATCGCACTGGACCAGCTGCTGCCGGAGATCGTCGACGACCATCGCTACCTGCTCGGCGACAAGGACCTGAGCATCGGCATCCAGGCTGCGCCGGTGGATATCGTCGCGCCGCTGGCGGTGGTGCAGGCGGCGATCGGCAACCTGCTGCGCAATGCCATCGAAAACAGCGGCCGCGGCCATATCGAGCTGCAGCTGAGTTCGTCGGCGGTACTGACCCTGCAGGACCCCGGGCACGGGATGAGCCCGGAGGAGATCGCGGCGATCCACGCGCGCATGGCCCGCGGCGAGCGTGCCGATCGAGGCAGTGGCATCGGCCTGGATCTGATCGCGCGGCTGTGCGAGCACCTGGGCTGGACGCTGCAGTTGCAGCCCCGCCAACCGCGCGGGACGCGTGTCACCCTGGACTTCGGCGCTTCGCGCCCCGCTTGATCGGACGGCCGACCTGCTCCGCGCTGCGGCATGACCCGACGTGAAGACAGTGTTAATCTCGACCTGCGCCGCTTCATGCGGCGCTTTTTTTTCCCGCTCCTTCGATCGACAGAGGATCCCATGCCGACCGAACCCGCTACTGCCCTGATCAGCAACGATATCGTTGGACTGGGCCTGATTGCCGCCACCCTGGCCCTGATCTTCTGGGCCGCCAGTGGTCCGACCCCGCTGTTGAAGAAGATCTTCGCCTGGGTGCCGGCACTGCTGCTGTGCTACTTCATCCCCGCCATCTACAACACCGCCGGTGTCATCGATGGCCACAACACCTCGCTGTACAACCCGGTCGCGCGTGACGTGCTGCTGCCGGCCGCGCTGGTCCTGCTGACGCTGTCGATCGACCTCAAGGGCGTCATCAAGCTGGGGCCGAAGCTGTTGCTTGTGTTCTGTGCCGGTACCGCTGGCATCATGCTCGGTGCGATCGTCTCCTTCCAGCTGATGAAGCTGATCCATCCGGAAACGGTGGCCGGTGATACCTGGGCCGGCATGGCCGCGCTGGCCGGCAGCTGGATCGGTGGCGGCGCCAACATGGTCGCCATGCGCGAAGTGTTCGGCACCGATGCCACCACCTTCGGGCAGTTCGCCGTGGTCGACGTGGCCTGCGCCAGCCTGTGGATGGCGATCCTGCTGTTCCTGGCCAACCGCGCGCAGCAGATCGACACCCGCAACGGGGCCGATACGCGCGCCATCGACGAGATGAAGGCACGCATCAGCGCCTACGAGGCACAGAACGCGCGCATTCCCAGCATGACCGACCTGATGGTGATCGTCGGCGTGGCACTGGGTGGCGTCGGCCTGGCTCACGCCATCGCCGCACCGCTGTCGGGCTGGTTCAAGGCCAACGTCAGCTGGGCCAGCCAGTTCAGCCTGGACAGCCAGTTCGTGTGGGTGATCCTGCTGTCCACGGCGATGGGCCTGGGCCTGAGCTTCACCCGTGCGCGCCGGCTGGAAGCCGCAGGCGCTTCGCGGTTGGGCACGGTGTTCCTGTACTTCCTGATCGCCTGCATCGGCATGCAGATGAACCTGCTGTCGCTGCTGGATCGGCCGTGGCTGTTCCTGCTCGGCGCGATCTGGATGGCTACGCATGTGCTGGTGCTGTGGGTGGTGGCCAAGCTGCTGCGCGCGCCGTTGTTCTTTTTCGCGATCGGTTCGCAGGGCAACATCGGGGCGGCCGCCTCGGCTCCCGTGGTGGCCGCGGCCTTCCATCCGACGCTGGCGCCGGTGGGGGTGCTGCTGGGGACGGTGGGCTATGCCACCGGTACCGGGTTGGCCTATGTCACCGGCCTGATCCTGAAGTGGATGGCCGGCGCCTGAGTTCTGACCGGACGTTCCTGTTGCGGGTTCGCGGCGTGCGCCGCGAACCCGCTCTGCCCGTGTAGGGCCGAGCACGCGCTCGGCCTTCTTTTGCCTGCGAAAAGGCCGTCCCGGCCCTCAACAGCAGCGGCCACCATTGCGTCCGCCGTAGCGCGCTTCCTGGCGCTCGCGGAAGAACGTCTTGTAGTCCATCGGCTCCTGGTCCGGATGCTTTTCCAGCATATGCCGGACGTAGTTGTCGTAATCAGGAATGCCACAGCACAGTCGTGCGGTCTGCACCAGGCGCCGCCAGATGCGGCGGTGCGCCTGGTACTGGCCGGCGGGAACCAGTTGCGTACTCATCACAGATCCACCATTTCATGCGGCTTCAGCGCCACGTAAGGGGTCTCGCGGTCGCTGCGCTGCGGATTGCGGCGTGCCGCCAGGATGGTCTTGATCGAATACACCAGGACTGCGCCCACCACCAGCAGGAACAGCGCGGTCAGGCCGGTATTGACGTAGGCGTTGACCACGATCTGCTTCATCTGCGCCACCGACTTGGCCGGCGCCGTGATCGTGTCGCTGGCGAGCGCGGCCTGGAACTTGTGTGCCTGTGCCAGGAAACCCTGCGCCGGGTTGCTGTCGAAGATCTTGATGAAGCCGGCATAGGTGGTGCAGATCAGCAGCCACACCGCCGGTACCGCAGTGACCCACGCATAGCGGTCGCGCTTCATCTTGAACAGCACTACCGTGCCCAGCATCAGCGCGATACCGGCCAGCATCTGGTTGGAGATGCCGAACAACGGCCACAAGGTCTGGATGCCGCCGAACGGATCGACCACACCGGTGTAGAGCAGGTAGCCCCACAGCGCCACGCAGCCGGCGGTGCCGATGATGTTGGCGGTCCACGACTCGGTCTTCTTCAGCGCCGGGACGAAGTTGCCCAGCAGGTCCTGCAGCATGAAGCGTCCGGCACGGGTGCCGGCGTCCACCGCGGTCAGGATGAACAATGCTTCGAACAGGATCGCGAAGTGGTACCAGAACGCCATCATTGCGTCGCTGCCACTGGGGATCGCTTCGTGCAGGATCTGCGCGATGCCCACCGCGAGTGTCGGTGCGCCACCTGCACGATGCAGGATGGTCGGCTCGCCGATCGCCGCCGCGGTCGCGGTCAGCTGCTCCGGCGTGATGGTGAAGCCCCAGGTGTTGGTGATGTAGTGCGCCGCCGACGCCGCATCGGCGCCGATCACCGCCGCCGGGCTGTTCATCGCGAAGTAGATGCCTGGATCGATGATCGAGGCCGCGACCAGCGCCATCACCGCCACGAACGATTCCATCAGCATGCCGCCGTAGCCGATGTAACGCATGTGCGCTTCATTGGCCAGCAGCTTCGGCGTGGTGCCGGAGGAGATCAGCGCATGGAAACCAGAGACCGCACCGCAGGCGATGGTGATGAACAGGAACGGGAACATGCCGCCCTTCCACACCGGGCCGTCGCCACTGGCGGCGAACTGGGTCAGCGCCGGCATCTTCAGTTCCGGCATCACGATCAGGATGCCGACGGCCAGCGCGATGATCGTGCCGATCTTGAGGAAGGTCGACAGGTAGTCGCGCGGGGCCAGCAACAGCCACACGGGCAGCACCGATGCGACGAAGCCGTAGCCGATCAGCATCCAGGTGATCTGGGTGCCGGTGAACGTGAACGCCGGGCCCCACACTGGGTCGGCGGCGACCTTGCCGCCGTACCAGATCGCGGCCAGCAGCAGGATCAGGCCGACCACCGAGATCTCGCCGATCTTGCCGGGGCGGATATAGCGCATGTACACGCCCATCAGGATGGCGATAGGCATCGTCGCGATTACCGTGAACATGCCCCACGGGCTTTCGGCCAGCGCCTTGACCACCACCATCGCCAGCACCGCCAGGATGATGATCATGATCAGGAACGCACCGAACAACGCGATGGTGCCAGGTACCTGGCCCATCTCTTCTCTTACCAGGTCGCCCAGCGAACGGCCGTTGCGACGGCTGGACAGGAACAGCACCATGAAGTCCTGCACCGCACCGGCCAGCACCACGCCCACCACCAGCCACAGCAGTCCAGGCAGGTAGCCCATCTGCGCGGCCAGGACCGGGCCGACCAGCGGGCCTGCGCCGGCGATGGCGGCAAAGTGGTGGCCGAACAATACGTGCTTGTTGGTCGGCACGTAGTCCAGGCCATCGTTGTTGATCACCGCCGGCGTGGCCCGGGTCGGATCCAGCTGCATCACCCTGTTGGCGATGAACAGGCTGTAGAAGCGGTAGGCCACCAGGTACAGCGAAACCGCGGCGACGACGATCCACAGCGCATTGATGTGTTCGCCGCGGCGCAGGGCCACGGTGCCCAGACAGAAGGCGCCGAGCAGGGCGAGGGCCGCCCAGCCTATTTTGGAAAACCCTTTCATGAGGTGCTCTCTCCCGGAAAGACAGTCAAAGAGTCCCGCGTGCCCTCGACAGGGTCAATTGGCACAGGACGAATCGGCGGTAGTACTTTGGTCGTACGCTTGTTGTGCTGACGTGCAGCGAACATCAGGGATGGAACAATCGGTTGCGGCGCCGTCCATTGGCGTGTGGCCGTGCGGCGTCCATCTTCAGTGGCATCCATCCAACAGGAGTCGCCATGAGCTTTCCCGAACCGGTCCGCGTGCTGCGGACCATCCGTGGCATGCCCACCTCCGACGGTGCCGGCGTGCGCCTGACCCGCGTCATCGGTGGCCCGACGCTGCCCGACCTCGATCCGTTCCTGCTGCTTGATGAATTCGGCACCGACCGCGCCGAGGACTACATCGCCGGTTTCCCGGAGCATCCGCACCGCGGATTCGAGACCGTCACCTACATGCTCGACGGGCGCATGCGGCATCGCGACAACCATGGCAACGAAGGCCTGCTGACCCCGGGCAGCGTGCAGTGGATGACCGCTGGCCGCGGCCTGGTGCACTCGGAGATGCCCGAGCAGGAAAGCGGGCAGATGCGTGGCTTCCAGCTGTGGGTGAACCTGCCGGCAAAGGAGAAGATGACCGAGCCGAAGTACCAGGAGTTCGCGCCTGAGCGGATTCCCGTGGTGCACCCGGAAGCGGGCGTGGAGGTGAAGGTGATCGCTGGCACGGTCGATGGCACCCGCGGCCCGATCGTGCAACCGGCCACCGACCCGCTCTACCTCGACATCACGTTGGCGCCCGACCGTGCCTGGACCTACGCGCTGCCGGAAGGGCACAACGCCTTTGCGTATGTGTTCGAAGGTGGCGTGACTGTGGGTGAGCAGGACGCCGCGCGCGACGTCGCTCGCCAGGAACTGGCGGTGCTGGGCGGTGGCGAGCAGTTGCACATCTCGGCCGGCAATGAAGGCGCGCGCCTGATCCTGGTGGCTGGCCGTCCGCTGCGCGAACCGGTGATGCGCCACGGGCCGTTCGTGATGAACACGCGGCAGGAACTGATGCAGGCCTTCGTCGATTTCCAGGAAGGCAAGTTCTGACGTAGTACCGGCCGCTGGCCGGAAACTGCCTCGCCTGGAGGCGGATCGGGGTGCCGGCCAGCGGCCGGCACTACCGTTGGATCGGGTCGCGCCGCGGGGATGCTGCCAGGCAGTCATCCCCGTCATCCTCAGCGCCCGGCGGCCACGGCCGACGGGGTCAGGCTCATGCCCTGCGCCAGCTGTTGCAGTGACCCCAGCTCCTGCGCGCTGTCCGGATACAGCGAAATCTGCGCGTAACGCCCCTTGTCGAGCTTGACCACGCTGATGCGCCGTTCGGCATACCCCGGCGGTTGCTGGCCGCCCAGGTCGGGCTGGTACCAGTACAGCGATTCACCGCCGAAGCTGCCTTTTTCCTGCCGCAGCGAGCGGTTCAGCGGAATGGACGGGTCACGCGCGCTGAGCATCAGGCTCAGCACTTCCCGGCCATCAGGGGTGCTGGCGCGGCAGACCAGGAAATCGGCCTGCACCTGCTGCTGCCACTGCAGACCGCTGCTGGCCGGTAGCGAAGGACATTCGGACGGCGCCTGCGCGGCGGCGTGGGCCGCAGCGAAAAGCAGGCTCGACAACATGACAGGCACGAACTTCATGCATCCCCCAAGGTGATGAATTGGTTGGCTTCGCCAGCAGAGCCGGCGACCATGGCATCCCATCCCCGGACGCCCCCCATCCGGCATGTGCACGGACGGTCAACTCAACCTTAACGGAACGTGAGCAATCGCACAATTCGCGGTTGCAAGCGCAACCATTGCGGCCGAGGGTCGGCCGCAATGGTTGCTGCGGGGATCAGCGGTCGTTGCCGATCCACTTGTAGATCAGGCCACCGATCGCGCCACCCAGCAACGGGGCGACCCAGAACAGCCACAACTGGCTGACCGCACCGCTGCCGGCGAAGAAGGCCACGGCCGTGGAGCGGGCCGGGTTCACCGACGTGTTGGTGACCGGGATGCTGATCAGGTGGATCAGGGTCAGCGACAGGCCGATCGCCAGCGGGGCGAACCCGGCCGGTGCCTTGCCGTGGGTGGAACCCATGATCACGATCAGGAACACCGCCGTCAGTACCACCTCGCACAGGAAGGCGGCCGCAACGCTGTAACCACCGGGCGATAGCGCGCCATAGCCATTGCTGGCGAACGCTCCGGCCTGGCTGCCGTCGATGGCGAAGCCACTGGCGCCGGAGGCGATCTGCAGCAGGATGAAGCCGGCCAGCAGGCCGCCGGCGACCTGGGCGATGATGTACGGCACCAGGTCCCTGGTCGGGAAGCGACCACCGGCCCACAGGCCGACGCTGACCGCCGGATTGAAGTGCGCACCGGAGATATGGCCGAACGCATAGGCGCCGGTCACCACGGTCAGGCCGAAGGCGAGCGCCACGCCGAGGAAGCCGATACCCAGCGGATTGCCGTCACCACCGAACTTGGCGGCCAGCACCGCGCTGCCACAGCCACCCAGAACCAGCCAGAACGTGCCGAGGAATTCGGCGGACAAGCGTTTACCCATGCTCATGTGTTGCACTCCTTTGACGGTCGAAAGTGTGATTTATGTCACATTTCAATGATCAGCGGGTGACTGTAGCGTCAACGCCGGGTGCAGGAATACACCCTCGGCTGTGTGCAACACGCGATGCTCAGTACTGCGGCAGCGGGATGAACTCCTTGTCGTCGCCGGGGATGGTGCCGAAGCGACCGGCTTCCCAATCGTGCTTGGCCTGCTCGATACGCTCCTTCGAGCTGGACACGAAGTTCCACCACAGGTGGCGCGGGCCATCCAGCGGCTCGCCACCGAACAGCATCGCCTTTACCGGTGTCTTTGCGCGCAGGCGGCCGCGTGCGCCGGCTTCGGGGATGACCAGGTGCTGTGCGGGGATGTCCACGCCATCCAACTGCGCATCGCCCTCAAGGATGTACAGCGCGCGCTCGCGGTGGCCGTCGTCGATGTCGATTTCCGCGTCCGCGTCCAGATCGATCGCCACATTGAGCGTATCGGCGAACACTTTCACCGGCGATTCCTCGCCATAGGCGCGGCCAGCGATCACCCGCAGCCAGGCGCCGTTGCGGCGCTGCTCGGGCAGGGTGGCCGCGGCATGGTGATAGAACGCCGGCTCGATTTCCTCGTGCGATTTCGGCAGCGCGACCCAGGTCTGCATGCCGTGGATCGGGTTGTCATGGTCGCGGTCCGGTTGCGGTGTTCGCTCGGAATGGGCAATGCCGCGACCAGCGGTCATCCAGTTGACGTCACCGGGACGGATCACCTGGTCCGATCCAAGTGTGTCGCGGTGGCCGATCGCGCCCGACCACAGGTAGGTGACCGTGGCCAGGCCGATATGCGGATGCGGGCGCACGTCGATGGCGGTGCCGGGGTGCATCAGTGCCGGGCCCATCTGGTCGACGAACACGAACGAACCGATGCTGCGGGCCTGCAGGGTGGGGACGGCGCGACGGACTTCGAGGCCGCCGATGTCGTGCACGCGCGGAGCGATGATGGTGGTCATGCGGGCGTTCTCGCTGGCAGGGATCAGGCGATCAGCATCGCATGCGGCTGTGACGGGGACATGCCTCGTATGGGTAACAGGGTGTTCCAGCCAACGGCGCAGCCCCTCGTGGCTGGTTGCTTGGTCGCTGACGGCACAAGCACAAGCCGTGCTTGGCCGGGCGGGGTGGGTTCGCGGGGGACGCCGTGAATCCGTCCGTGGAGGCTTGGCCGCGGCATCCATGCCGCGGACACCCCCGCGAACCCACCCCGCCCGGCCCCTGACAGTTTCCGTGTGCGTCCAGCCACGGAGAAGAAAAAAAGAAAATCAAGATCAAACGCCGGTCGCTTCGCTCGCGTCCACGCGTGGTTCAAGCGTTTCGACCAAGGTCGACACCTACCAGCCATCGCAGTTCACCAACCGTCACCGGGAAACTGTCTGGGTGGGGCGGTGTGGGCTTGCAGGACCGTTGGCGCCATAGATGGCGCCATCGAGCCCCCATGGGTGAGGGCGCTTTGCTTGCGAAGCACTGCTTTGCAAGCGCCCGAACGCACAGCCGCCAGCGGCTGGGCCGGACCGCGGAGCGGGGTTTACGGCGTGTCCTGCCTGCCCACACCGTCCCGCCCAACAAACAGAAAAGCCAGAGCCGGCTGTTGCTCCGGCTCTGGCTTTGGCTTTTGCTTCGGCGGTTGCCTCTGCGGGTGCCGGGCCGCAGGCCCGGCCGATGAACTCAGACCACCGGTTCGCGCAGGACGGGGTTGTCCCAGCCCGGGCGCGGGGCGAAACGGTCGCCGTGGCGCTGCTGCAGCGCCTTCAACCGCTCGACGATCACATCGGCACCGACCGCACGGATGTGCTGGATCGGACCGCCGCGGAACGGAGCGAAACCGGTGCCGAAGATCACGCCGGCATCCAGCAGGTCCGCATCGGCCACCACGCCTTCGTGCAGGCACGCCACTGCCTCGTTCAACAGCGGCAGGATCAGGCGGTCTTCCAGGTCGGCCGGGGCCTGGTAGTCGCTGGCCACGTCCGGCTTCTTCGGCTTGCCGTTTTCCCAGGTGTAGATGCCCTGGCCATCCTTCTTGCCACGCTTGTCCGGTTCCACCGTCTGCAGCGCGGCCGGAATCTGCAGGCCCAGGAACGGCGCCAGTTCGCGGCCGACACCGGCGGCCACGTCCAGGCCGACGGTATCGATCAGTTCGATCGGGCCCATCGGCATGCCGAACTTCACGGCGGCCTTGTCGATCACCGGGCCCGGGATGCCTTCGGCGTAGGCGGTGGCGGCTTCCAGCATGTACGGGAACAACACGCGGTTGACCAGGAAGCCCGGGCTGCCGGCCACCGGCACCGGGAACTTGCCCAGCGCCTTGCAGAACGCGGCCAGGCGGCGCTCGGTCTCCGGCGCCATGCCATCGTGGTGGATGATTTCCACCAGCGGCATCTGTGCTACCGGGTTGAAGTAGTGCAGGCCGGCGAACTGCGCCGGGCGCTGGATGTGATCGCGCAGTTCCACCAGTGGAATCGACGAGGTATTGGTGGTCAGCAGGGCGTCCTGCTTCATCTTCGGTTCCAGCGTCTGGTACAGCGCACGCTTGGCTTCCGGGTTCTCGATGATCGCCTCGATCACCAGATCCGCTTCGGCAACCCCATTGCCTTCCAGGTCGGCACGCAGGCGTGCGGCCACGGCGGGGCGCTTGCTTTCGTCGCGCACCTTCTTGGCAAACAGCGCCTGCGCGCGTTCCATGGCCGGGTCGATGAAGCGCTGCTCGCGGTCCTGCAGGGTCACCTCGAAGCCCTTGTAAGCGGCCCACGCGGCGATGTCGCCGCCCATCACGCCGGCGCCGACCACGTGCACGTGACGGATGCCGGAATCACCACTGCCCAGGCCCTTCAGTCGCTCGGTGAGGAAGAAGATACGGATCAGGTTGCGCGCGGTCGGTGTACTGGCCAGCTTCACCACGGCGCGCCGCTCGGCGTCCAGGCGGGCCTGGATCGGCTTGCCGCCACTGCGTTGCCAGGTGCTGATCAGCGCGTACGGCGCCGGGTACTGGTCCTTCTTCGCCTTGCGTGCGACCTGCTTGACCATCTGCGGCGCCAGCAGCCTGCGCGCCAGCCAGGTGTTGGTGGCCCACGCCGTCGCGCGCTGCTTGAACGGGCGGGTGGTGCCGGACAGCGCCAGCGCGACGGCGGTGTCGAGCACCACCGCTGGCGCCACCACCTTGTCGACCAGGCCGATGCCACGCGCGGCCGAGGCCGACAGGGTGCGGCCGGTCAGCATCATGTCCATCGCCGCCGGTGCACCCACCAGTTGCGGCAGGCGGGCGCTGCCGCCCCAGCCCGGGAAGATGCCCAGCTGGGTTTCCGGCAGGCCGATGCGGGTGCTGCTGTCATTGGACGCCACGCGGTAGCGGCAGGCCAGCGCCAGTTCGGTGCCGCCGCCCAGGCAGTGGCCGTGGATCGCCGCAACGGTGGGGCAGGGCAGCTCGGCCAGCTTCTGATAGGTCGCCTGGCCACGACGGATCGCGTCGTTGACAGTGCCACGACGGTCGAATTCCTGGAACTCCTTCAGGTCGGCACCGGCAATGAAGCCGGCCTTCTTCAGTGACTGGACCACCACGCCTTTGGGTGGGTCCAGCGCGATGCGCTCAAGCAGGTCGCCCAGCTCCAGCAGCACGTCCTGCGACATCGCGTTGACGCTGCTGTCCTGACGATCCAGGGAGAGAACCACCACGCCGTCGTCGCGGATCTCGGGGTGCCAGTGGCTGAAGCGGAGACCATCGAAGCCTGAGAGCATGGACGTTCCATCCGGTTGTGTATGGAGAAGCGGCTATGATCCAGAGGTTGTTTCCCCCGCGTCAAATCCCAATAGCAGGGGAGTGGCGCCCCCGGATCCATGGCCGTGGACCGGGACGCTAACGGAACGGTGGTTAAAAGCTGGTGCGGCGCCAGGTGATCGGCGACTGAACTTTTCCCGGGATTGGCAGTCTCATTGCCCGACGTCGGTTGGGCTGACAGGAGTGCGGCCCCTCATGGCCGAGGTTGATACACCACAGGAGCTGGATCTGGAACTGGTCCGGCGCGTGCAGCACGGCGAGAGTGCCGCCTTCGATGTCCTGGTGCGCAAGTACCAGCATCGGGTGGTGGCCCTGGTCGGTCGCTACATCGCCGACTGGAGCGAATGTCAGGACGTCGCCCAGGACACTTTCATCCGTGCCTACCGCGCGATCGGGAGTTTCCGTGGCGATGCCCAGTTCTCAACCTGGTTGCATCGAATCGCCGTGAATACCGCCAAAAACTACCTGGCTTCACACAATCGACGGCCGCCGACCGATGACATCGACATCGGCGATGCCGAACAGTTCGACAGTGGTACGCGCCTGCGTGACACCGACACGCCCGAACGCGAGTTGATGCGCCAGGAGCTGGAACAGACGGTGATGAAGGCCGTCAACGCGCTGCCGGAAGAACTCCGGTCAGCGATCACCCTGCGCGAGGTGGAAGGCCTGAGCTACGAGGATATCGCGCAGAAGATGGGGTGCCCGATCGGCACGGTGCGTTCACGGATCTTCCGGGCGCGCGAGGCGATCGACACCGAACTCCGGCCGCTGCTGGACATCGGCAGCGCCACCCGTGAGAAGAGCCGCGTATGACCAGTAACCCGTTCAACGAATCGCAGAACCATCAATCGCCCGCCGGGCAGCGCCTGGACCAGCGCCATCGCGAGCAGCTGTCGGCCCTGGTCGATGGCGAGCTGGGCGCCGATGAAGCGCGTTTCCTGCTGCGCCGGATGGAGCACGACCCCGAGCTGGCCGGTTGCCAGGAGCGCTGGCAGCTGCTGGGCGACGTGATGCGCGGGCAGGCGTCGGCACTGGCTCCGGCCGGGTTCAGTGCCGCCGTGGCTGCCGCCATCGCGGCCGAGCCGGCGCCACAGGCCGAGCCGCGTCGCCAGGTACGTCGCAGTGGCTGGCGGGCCTGGGGCGGCGGCGCCGCCCTGGCCGCGTCGGTGGCCGCCGTCGCGCTGTTCATCGGCGGCGAGAAACTGAAGGAGGCCACGCCGGGTGAACCGCTGGCGCCGCAGGTGATCGCCAGCCAGGCGGAACTGCCGCCGGCGCCAACCGCGCCGGCCCCGGTGACCGAAGCATCGGTGGATGCCGCCGCGATGGCCGTGGCGGCGGCGCCGGCTGTGGCGATGGCTGCCACCAGCCGTCGCCAGGACGCCCGCCGCGCCAGTGCAACCCGCAGCCAGCAGGCCGCGCGTGCCGCCCAGCGCGATGACGCTCCGCAGCGCGCCATCGCCGCCCTGCAGGCACCGCTGGCTCCGGCCGTACCGGCCAACGCCAACCACGACCTGCCATTCGGTGAGGTCGGCGGGCTGCAGGCCCGGCCGTGGCCGCGCTCCAGCCTGGCGCCGACCGCGGGTGGTGCGCTCAATGCCAGTTTCCCGGCCCGCGCCGGCGGTGCCGCGTTCTACCCGTTCGAGCCGCGCCTGCAGGACGACCTGCCGGTGCCGCCGCGCCCGCGCGACTGAGCCGGGCGCCTTCACGCCCCGCCGTCGGCGGGGCCCGTATTCCTCTTTCCATCCGACCCGGAGGTTGCCGTCCGATGACTCCCCGACTTCGCACGCAGGCCATTGGCCTGCTGGCCCTGACCCTTCCCCTGGTGGCCTGCGCGCAGGCGCCGGCGCCTGCCGCCCCGGCCCAGCCTGCGCCGGCCGCGGCGCCGCGGGCGCCTGCACAACCGCTGGTCAGTGGCTTGCCTGACTTCACCAACCTGGTCGAACAGGTCGGCCCGGGCGTGGTCAACGTCGACACCACCATCGTCCGCAACAACCGCCAGGCCTCGCGCGGCCCGATGGGCGACGATGACATGCCGGAGTTCTTCCGCCGCTTCTTCGGCCCTGACTTCCCGATGCCGGGGCAGGGGCCGGGTGGGCAGGATGGCGGTCCCAGCATCAAGGGGCGTGGCATGGGATCGGGCTTCATCATCTCGCCCGATGGCTATGTGCTGACCAACTACCACGTGGTGGCCGACGCCAGCGATGTGAAGGTCAAGCTGGGCGACAGCCGCGAGTTCACCGCCAAGGTGGTGGGCAGCGACCAGCAGTACGACGTGGCCCTGCTCAAGATCGATGGCAAGAACCTGCCAACCGTGCGCGTGGGCGATTCCAACACCCTGAAGCCGGGCCAATGGGTTGTCGCGATCGGCTCGCCGTTCGGCCTCGACCATTCCGTTACCGCCGGCGTGGTCAGCGCCGTCGGTCGCAGTACGGGGGGGCCGGACCAGCGCTACGTGCCATTCATCCAGACCGACGTGGCGATCAACCAGGGCAATTCCGGTGGGCCGCTGCTGAACACCCGCGGCGAAGTGGTCGGCATCAACTCGCAGATCTTCTCGGCCTCCGGTGGCTACATGGGCATCAGCTTCGCGATCCCGATCGACCTGGCGATGAGCGCGGTCGAGCAGATCAAGAAGAGCGGCAAGGTCACCCGCGGCCAGCTCGGCGCGGTGGTCGAACCGATCGATTCGCTGAAGGCGCAGGGACTGGGCCTGCCAGACAGCCGCGGCGCGCTGGTCAACCAGATCGTGGCCGGCAGTGCGGCCGCCAAGGCCGGCGTGCAGGTGGGCGATGTCATCCGCTCGGTCAACGGTAGCGCGGTCAACAGCTGGTCCGACCTGCCGCCGCTGATCGGTGCGATGGCGCCGGGCAGCAAGGTGAACCTGGTGGTTTACCGCGACGGCAAGCCGCATGAGCTCAGTGCCACGCTGACCGCACTGAGCGAGGACGGGCAGGCCAATGCCCGCGGGCCGTCGGCTGGCGGTGGCGAGGCGGCTCCGCAGACCGGTGCCAACGCCCTGCTGGGGCTGGATGTCAGCGACCTGAACGCGGCCCAGCGCAAGCAGTTGGGGCTCAACGGCAATGAAGGCGTGCGCATCACCGGGGTCAAGGGCCAGGCGGCACGCGATGCCGGCCTGTCGCCGGGCATGGTGATCCTGCAGGTCGGCCGCACTGCGGTCGGCAGCGTGGATGCCCTGAACCGGGCGTTGTCCAGCTTCAAGAAGGACGACGTGGTGATGCTGCTGGTCCGCACGGCCAACGGCAACAGCGCCTTCGTGGCGGTGAAGGCCGGCCAGTAAGGCTCCTGCCGGGGCCGCTTCGGCGGCGCCGGCGCGGCCCCCGAAGCCCCGCCCCGGCGGGGCTTCGGCCGTTCTGGCCCCGGCCCGATGAGGCAGTTTTCGCGGCCGGGCGCCGGGCATGCGATAATCGACCGTTACCCTGACGACGCCGCGCGCCGCCGCCACCTATGTCTTCTGATTCGATGCGGAACATCCGCAACTTCTCCATCATCGCCCATGTCGACCACGGCAAGTCCACGCTGGCCGACCGCATCATCCAGCTCTGTGGTGGCCTGCAGGCCCGCGAGATGGAAGCGCAGGTGCTCGACTCCAATCCCATCGAGCGCGAGCGTGGCATCACGATCAAGGCGCAATCGGTGTCACTGCCGTACCTGGCCAAGGACGGGCAGACCTATCACCTGAACTTCATCGACACCCCCGGCCACGTCGACTTCTCCTATGAAGTCAGCCGCTCGCTGGCCGCCTGCGAAGGCGCGCTGCTGGTGGTCGATGCGGCGCAGGGCGTGGAAGCGCAGTCGGTAGCCAACTGCTATACCGCAGTGGAGCAGGGCCTGGAAGTGGTGCCGGTGATCAACAAGATCGACCTGCCCACCGCCGACATCGAGCGCGCCAAGGCCGAGATCGAGGCCGTGATCGGCATCGACGCTTCCGACGCCGTGCCGGTCAGTGCCAAGACCGGCCTCAACGTGCAGGACGTGCTGGAGGCGATCGTCCATCGCATCCCGCCGCCGGTGCCGCGCGACACCGACAAGCTGCAGGCGCTGATCATCGACTCGTGGTTCGACAACTACCTGGGCGTGGTCTCGCTGGTGCGCGTGATGCAGGGCGAGATCAAGGCCGGTGACAAGCTGCAGGTGATGTCGACCGGCCGCAACCACCAGGTCGACAACGTCGGCGTGTTCACTCCCAAGCGCAAGGTGCTGCCGGCGCTGCGTGCCGGTGAAGTGGGCTGGGTCACCGCCAGCATCAAGGACGTGCATGGTGCGCCGGTTGGCGACACGCTCACCCTGGCCGGCGATCCGGCGCCGAAGCCGCTGCCGGGCTTCCAGGAAATGCAGCCGCGCGTGTTCGCCGGCCTGTTCCCGGTCGATGCCGAGGACTACCCGGACCTGCGCGAAGCGCTGGACAAGCTGCGCCTGAACGATGCCGCGCTGCGTTTCGAGCCGGAAAGCTCCGAAGCGATGGGCTTCGGCTTCCGCTGTGGCTTCCTGGGCATGCTGCACATGGAGATCGTGCAGGAGCGCCTGGAACGCGAATACAACCTGGACCTGATCAGCACCGCGCCGACGGTGGTGTATGAGGTCCTGAAGACCGACGGCTCGGTCATCAACATGGACAACCCGGCCAAGCTGCCGCCGGTGAACCAGGTCGAGGAGATCCGCGAGCCGATCATCCGCGCCAATGTGCTCACTCCCGAGGAATACATCGGCAACATCATCAAGCTGTGCGAAGAAAAGCGCGGCAGCCAGATCGGCATCAACTACCTGGGCAGCCAGGTGCAGATCAGCTACGAGCTGCCGATGGCCGAGGTGGTGCTGGACTTCTTCGACAAGCTCAAGTCGGTCAGCCGTGGCTATGCCTCGCTGGACTACCACTTCGTGCGCTTCGACGCCGGCCCGTTCGTGCGCGTCGACGTGCTGATCAACGGTGACAAGGTCGACGCACTGTCGCTGATCGTGCACCGCAGCCACGCCGACCGCCGTGGCCGCGAGCTGTGCGAGAAGATGAAGGACCTGATCCCCCGGCAGATGTTCGACGTGGCCATCCAGGCTGCCGTCGGCTCGCAGATCATCGCCCGCACCACGGTCAAGGCGATGCGCAAGAACGTGCTGGCCAAGTGCTATGGTGGCGACGTCTCGCGCAAGAAGAAGCTTCTGGAAAAGCAGAAGGAAGGCAAGAAGCGCATGAAGCAGGTCGGCCGCGTGGAGATCCCGCAGGAAGCGTTCCTGGCCGTGCTGCAGATGGACAACAAGTAAGCCCGCACCGGCCTCGCTGGGCCGGTCGTCTGGTGACGTTGCAAAGGACCCTGAATGAAACTGTTTGAGATCCTCCTGGTCGTGCTGACCCTGGCCTCGGGCCTGATCCTGCTCGCCGACAAGCTGTACCTCGCCAAGCGCCGCGCCCAGCGCGCGGGCCTGCTCGACACCGAGCCGGTGCTGGTGGACTACTCGCGTGCATTCTTCCCGGTGCTGGCGATCGTGCTGATCGTGCGCAGTTTCATCGCCGAGCCGTACAAGATCCCGTCCAGCTCGATGATGCCGAACCTGCTGATCGGCGATTTCATCCTGGTCAACAAGTTTTCCTACGGCCTGCGCCTGCCGATCAGCAACACCAAGATCGTCCCCTTCGGCGAGCCGTCGCGCGGCGACGTGGTGGTGTTCCACTTTCCCGGCCACAGCGACAACGACCCGGCCAAGGGCGAGAACTTCATCAAGCGCGTGATCGGCGTGCCGGGTGACACCGTGGTCTTCGAAGGCGACGGCGTGATCCTCAATGGCGAACCGCTGAAGTACGACAACAAGGGCATCTATGCCGGCCACAAGGGCCAGGGCGAGGGCGCCAACCTGCTGGTCGAGCACCTGCCGGGCCGTACCCATACCGTGCTGGAGACCGACTATCCGCGTGGCCAGGGCCAGTGGACCGTACCGGCCGGCAAGTATCTGGTGATGGGCGACAATCGTGACAACAGCGACGATGGCCGCTTCTGGGGCCTGCTGCCGGAAGAAAACCTGCGCGGCAAGGCCTTCCTGATCTGGCTGAACTGCCAGGGCTGGTTCTGCAAGGATGGCTTCGAGCCGTCGCGGATCGGCTCGAGCATCAACTGAGTACCTTCACATCCAACGCGTATCTGGGGAGAACGCAATGAAGACGATGAACACGCAGCGTGGCATGACCCTGACCTCGTTCCTGGCGGTCCTGATCGTGGTGGGTTTCTTCCTTTACATCGGCATGAAGCTGTTCCCGATGTACCAGGAGTATTACGCGGTGCGCTCGGCGATGAAGAGCCTGGCCAAGGAGCCGGGTGTGGGCAGCATGGAGCCGGCCCGGATCCAGGATCTGTTCTTCAAGCGCCTGTACATCAATTACTCGGAAAACGTGAAGCCGGCCAACGTGAAGTTCGACCGTCGCGACAATGGCTGGACCCTCAAGGTCAACTACGAAGTGCGCCGTCCGCTGGTCGGCAACCTGGACGTGGTTGGCAAATTCGATTCATCCCAGGACCTGACCCGAAGCGGTGCCGAATAAACCTTTCCAACGTGGTGACCTGATCGGTCATCCCTTCCGCGACCCGGCGCTGCTCAAGCAGGCGCTGACGCATCGTAGCGCCGGTGCGCCACACAACGAGCGCCTGGAGTTCCTGGGCGACAGCATCGTCAACATGATGGCGGCCGAGGCGTTGTACCGACGCTGGCCCAAGGCTGACGAGGGCGCGATGACCCGTGCCCGCGCCGAACTGGTGCGTGAGGGCGCGCTGGCGGTGATTGGACGTAGCCTGGAGCTGGGCGAGCGGCTGATCCTGGGCCCGGGCGAAATGAAGTCCGGTGGCCACCGTCGTGATTCGATCCTGGCCGACGCGGTGGAAGCCGTGGTGGCTGCGATCTACCTGGACGCCGGTTTCGAGGCCTGCCGGGCGGTGGTACTGCCCTGGTTCAGCGCTTCGATCGAGGCACTGCCGGCCTCCGGCCGACCCGAGAAGGACCCCAAGACCCGCCTGCAGGAATGGCTGCAGGCCCGACAGAAGCCGTTGCCGCAGTATGAACTGGTGTCAGAATCCGGTGACGACCACGCCAAGCACTTCCGGGTACGCTGCAACGTAGCCGACCCGGCCGCCAGCACCGAGGGCGAAGGCGCCTCGCGGCGGCTTGCCGAACAACAGGCGGCTGCGGCCGTCCTAGAACAACTGGATTCCAAGTGAGCGAACAAACTCCCCATCATTGCGGCAGCGTGGCCGTCATCGGCCGCCCGAACGTGGGCAAGTCGACCCTGACCAATGCCCTGGTCGGCGCCAAGGTCAGCATCGTCTCCAACCGTCCGCAGACCACGCGCCATCGCCTGCTGGGCATCGCCACCTATCCGGAAGGCCAGCTGGTGCTGGTCGACACCCCCGGCCTGCACAAGGTGCAGAAGCGTGCGATGAACCGGGTGATGAATCGCGCCGCGCGTGGCTCGCTGGAAGGCGTCGATGCCGGCCTGCTGGTGATCGAAGCCGGTCGCTGGGATGAAGAGGACAGCCTGGCGTTCAACGTGCTGCGCGACGCCGGGATCCCGGTGGTGCTGGTGGTCAACAAGATCGATCGCCTGAAGGAAAAGGGCGCGTTGCTGCCGTTCCTGCAGCAGGTGACCGAGGGTCGCGACTTCGCCGCCGTGCATCCGATCTCCGCGCAGAAGCGCAACGGCCTGGAAGCGCTGGTGCGCGACGTGCTGAAGCTGCTGCCGGAAGCCCCGCCGATGTTCGGCGAGGATGAGATCACCGACCGCAGCCAGCGTTTCCTGGCCGGTGAACTGGTGCGTGAGCAGCTGATGCGCCAGCTCGGCGAGGAACTGCCCTACGCCACCACTGTCGAGATCGAGCGCTTCACCGAGGACGGCAACCTGCTGCGCATCGGTGCGGTGATCTGGGTCGAGCGTGAAGGCCAGAAGGCCATCGTGATCGGCAAGGGCGGCGCTCGCCTGAAGGAGATCGGCGCCAAGTCCCGCCTGCAGATGGAGCGTCTGTTCGGGGCCAAGGTGTTCCTGGAAACCTGGGTGCGCGTGCGTGAAGGCTGGTCCGACGACGAGGCCGCGCTGAAGGCCTTCGGTTACGAGTAAGGCGTTGTAGTCGCTTCGATGATGATCGAGGACGACACCGGCTTCGTGCTGCATGCACGGGCCTACCGCGAGACCAGCCTGCTGGTCGAAGTGTTGAGCGCGCAGCATGGCCGTATCGGCCTGCTTGCGCGTGGCGTGTCCACTGCCAAGGGCCAGGTGCTGCGCGCCGCCCTGCAGCCGTTGCAGTGGATCCGCTTCAGTGCCCAGCAGCGGGGGGAACTGGCCCAGCTGCGTGGCGCCGAGGCGCTGGATGCCGCGCCACGCCTGGTCGGGCAGGCGATGCTGGCCGGTTTCTACCTGAGCGAATTGACCCTGCGCCTGGCCCCGCGCCAGGACCCGCTGCCGGAGCTGTACCTCGCCTACGGCGAGGCGCGTGCGCGGCTGGCGGTGGGCGCTGGCCTGGCCTGGACCCTGCGCCGTTTCGAACGCGAGCTGCTGTCTGCACTGGGCCTGGGTTTCGAGCTGGACAGCGCCAGCGATGGCCAGCCGATCGACCCGGCGGCACGCTACGAACTGGACCCGCAGGAGGGTGCGCAGCGCCTGCTGAGCGAGCGCGGTGGGGAGCGCCGGGCAGCCGCCACCGGGTCGGCGCTGTTGGCGCTGGCGGCTGACGAAGAGCCGGATGCCGCCGATCTGGCCAGCCTGCGCCTGCCGATGCGGCGGGTGCTGGCCCATCACCTGGGGCCACGCGGCCTGAAGTCCTGGGAAATGCTCGAGCAGCTCGCGCCCCGCAGGTAGGGGGTGTTCGGCAGGGCTTGCAGCCCTGCACCTGCAGAGTCAACGTCAACGGCAGAAGCTGGCTATCCGTGGGGAGGCGGGGTGGGTCCGGTTGAGGGGGGCGCTACAAGTACCCCTCCGGGGCCCGGCCCAGCCGCTGGCGGCTGTGCGTTCGGGCGCTTGCGAAGCAGTGCTTCGCAAGCAAAGCTCCCTCACCCATGTAAGCTCGGTCGCCGCATCCATGCGGCTCACTGATCTGGCCCCCTGAAAACGGACGCCATGAAGCCGTTTCAGGCGGCAGCCCGGAGCTGCCGGGCGTAGTTGTTAGGCGAGTGGTAGCCCAGCGCCGAGTGTAGC
>NZ_JCAFSH010000025.1:0-28068 GCF_059369035.1 Stenotrophomonas sp. YJH_SMC_130 | reverse complement strand
GCATGGGCCCGAGGCATGCCTCGGGCGGGTTGGGCAGGACGCCCAACCCCGGTCTTGCCGTGTGCGCAGGAAAGCGCACACGAGCAAGCGGCTGCCAAGCCTACACGGACGTACTTGCGGCGTCCCCGCACTCCGACACCGTCCCGCCAACCCACGGATAGCCCGCTTTTGACGTTGACGTTGATTCTGCGGGTGCAGGGCTGCAAGCCCTGCCGGCCCCCTAGAACGGAGTCGCGGACTCGAACGCGAGTGTTTCGCCCGTCACCGGATGGGTGAACCGCAGGCTGCGCGCATGCAGGTGCACGCGTTGCGCCGGTGCCGCGCCATACAGGACATCACCGACGATGGGATGGCCGAGGCTGGCCGTGTGCAGGCGCAGCTGATGGCTGCGGCCGGTGATCGGTTCCAGCTCCACGCGGGTACGCTGCGCTTCCACCTCACGCGCCATTACGCGCCAGCGCGTCAGCGCCGGCTTGCCGCGTTCGTGATCGACCATCTGCTTCGGCCGGTTCGGCCAGTCCACAATCAGCGGCAGATCCACGTCGCCGGCATCGCCTTCAAGCAGTCCCTCCACGATCGCTTCATAGCGCTTGCCAACCCGGCGCTGCTCGAACTGCATCGACAACGCCGCCTGCATGTCCTTGCCACGCGCATGCAGCAGCAGCCCGGAAGTCACCTGGTCCAGGCGGTGCACGGTCAACGCATCCGGGTACAGCGCCTGCAGGCGCGCGACGACGCAGTCCTGGTTCTCGGCGCTGCGGCCGGGCACGGACAGCAGGCCGGCGGGCTTTTCAGCCACCAGCAGCGCGTCGTCGATGTAGTGCAGGTGGATCATGCGGTTCCAGGAATTCCAAATGAAAACGGGGAAGCCGAAGCCTCCCCGTCTTCTGCGGTGAGCGTACCGACCAACGGTCGGTACCCACCATCGCGGTGGAGGTACCGGCCGTGGCCGGTACCGCCTGCATCAGCCCAGCAGGTGGGCGACGCCGGCGCGCTCTTCTTCCAGCTCGGCCAGGGTCTTGTCGATGTACTTCTGGCTGAAGTCGTCGATCGGCAGATCCTTGACCAGGGTGTACTTGCCGTTCTCGGTGGTCACCGCGAAACCGAAGATCACGCCTTCCGGAATGCCGTAGGAACCGTCGGACGGCACGCCCATGGTGACCCACTTGCCGTTGCTGCCCAGCACCCAGTCACGCACGTGGTCGATGGCGGCATTGGCGGCCGAAGCGGCCGAGGACGAGCCACGGGCTTCGATGATCGCCGCGCCGCGCTTGCCGACGGTCGGGATGAACGTGTTGGCGTTCCACTCCTGGTCGTTGATCGCATCGGCGATCGAGGCGCCGTCGGCGGTGGCGAAACGGTAGTCCGGGTACATGGTCGGGCTGTGGTTGCCCCACACCACCAGCTTCTCCATGCCACCGACCGGCTTGCCGAGCTTGGCCGACAGCTGGCTCAGCGCGCGGTTGTGGTCCAGGCGCAGCATGGCGGTGAAGTTCTCCGGCTTCAGGTCCGGAGCCGACTTCATCGCGATGTAGGCATTGGTGTTGGCCGGGTTGCCGACCACCAGCACCTTCACGTCACGGCTGGCGACCTTGTTCAGCGCGGCGCCCTGGGCGGTGAAGATCTTGGCGTTCTCCAGCAGCAGGTCCTTGCGCTCCATGCCCGGGCCACGCGGACGTGCGCCGACCAGCAGGGCGATGTCGGCGTCCTTGAACGCGACTTCGGCGTCATCGGTGCCAACCATGCCGGCCAGCAGCGGGAACGCGCAGTCTTCCAGCTCCATCATCACGCCCTTCAGGGCGGCCTGGGCCTTGTCGACCGGCAGTTCCAGCAGCTGCAGGATGACCGGCTGGTCCTTGCCCAGCATTTCGCCGGAGGCGATGCGGAACAGCAGGGCATAACCGATCTGGCCGGCGGCGCCGGTCACGGCAACACGAACGGGTGCTTTCATGGGGGTTTCCTCTTGCTTGCAAGCGTTTGATGGGGCGCCGCGGGCATGGCCACGCAGGCCGGGCGGGCGGCGGGGAACAGGGAAACGGCCACCCGTGGGTGGCCGTTTCGAAAGGGGGTCAGGCGGCGAGGTGCTTGTTCCACTCCGCGACGCGGTCGGCCTGGGCGGCCAGCACGGCGTCGACGTCGCCTTCCAGGGTGATCGAATGGATCACGTCGCCCTGCTTGACCGAATCGACGATGGCCTGGCCTTCCAGGACCTTGCCGAAGACGGTGTGGCGGCCGTCCAGCCAATCGGTCTTGATGTGGGTGATGAAGAACTGGCTGCCGTTGGTGTTCGGGCCGGCGTTGGCCATCGACAGCGAGCCGACCTCGTGCTTCACGCCATTCTTCTCGTCTTCGAACTTGTAGCCCGGGCCGCCGGTGCCACGACCCTGCGGGCAGCCGCCCTGGATCATGAAGTCGGCGATCACGCGGTGGAAGATCAGGCCGTCATAGAAGCCGTGCTTGACCAGGTTCACGAAGTTGGCCACGGTCAGCGGCGCCTTGTCGGCGAACAGCTCGACCTTGATCGGGCCCTGGGTGGTGTCGAAAGTGGCGATGAGGGACATGAAGATCCTTGGTGCAAAGGGGGAATGCGTCTAGCCACCTAGTTTACACCTGCCTCGTGGCGGCGGTGCCTTCGACCATCGGTGGAGCCCCCGCCTTCAGCCAGGGGAAGGGAGCCGAGGGGCCGTCCTGGCGACCTCGGCCGAAGCGGTGGACAGCCAGCTGAATGGGCCGTTTGGCCGGCGTGAAATCCATCTTTTCGCGAATCGTCAAGTTCGACGTATAATGTTGGACTTCTTTTTCCAAATCCGGCGCCGACTGGCCCCCTTTCGTATGTCCATCGAAAATCTTCGCAACATCGCCATCGTCGCCCACGTCGACCATGGCAAGACCACCCTGGTCGACCAGCTGCTGAAGCAGTCCGGCACCCTGTCCGAGCGCACCGTCCTCGCCGAGCGCGTGATGGACAGCAACGACCAGGAAAAGGAACGCGGCATCACCATCCTGGCCAAGAACACCGCCATCACCTGGGAAGACAAGAAGACCGGCATCAAGAACCGGATCAACATCGTCGACACCCCCGGCCACGCCGACTTCGGCGGTGAGGTCGAGCGCGTGCTGTCGATGGTCGACACCGTGCTGATCCTGGTCGATGCGATGGACGGCCCGATGCCGCAGACCCGCTTCGTGACCCAGAAGGCCTTCGCGATGGGCTTCAAGCCGATCGTCGTGGTCAACAAGGTCGACCGTCCGGGCGCCCGTCCGGAGTGGGTGATCGACCAGGTCTTCGACCTGTTCGACAAGCTCGGTGCCACCAACGAGCAGCTGGACTTCCCGATCGTCTACGCCTCGGGCCTGAACGGCTACGCGGGCCTGGAAGACACCGTGCGCGACGGCGACATGACCCCGCTGTACGAAGCGATCATGCAGCACGCGCCGAAGCCGGAAGTGGACCCGGAAGGCCCGTTCCAGATGCGCATCAGCCAGCTGGACTACAACAACTTCGTGGGCGTGATCGGCATCGGCCGCATCCAGCGCGGCACCCTGAAGAAGAACATGCAGGTCGCGGTCATCGACCGTGAAGGCAAGAAGCGCAACGGCAAGGTGCTGCAGGTGCTGGGCTTCATGGGCCTGGAGCGCATCGAGCAGGATTCGGCCGAGGCCGGCGACATCGTGGCCATCTCCGGCATCCAGGAGCTGACCATCTCCGACACCATCTGCGCACCGGACTTCCCGGAAGCCCTGCCTGCGCTGACCGTCGACGAGCCGACCATCTCGATGACCTTCCAGGTGAACAATTCGCCGTTCGCCGGCAACAAGGACCTGTCCGGTGGCAAGTTCCTGACCAGCCGCCAGATCAAGGACCGCCTGGACCGTGAAAAGGTCCACAACGTGGCCCTGAAGGTCGAGCAGCTGGAAGACGCCGACAAGTTCCTGGTCTCCGGCCGTGGCGAACTGCACCTGTCGGTGCTGATCGAGAACATGCGCCGCGAAGGCTACGAGCTGGCCGTGTCGCGCCCGGAAGTGATCATCAAGGAAATCGACGGCCAGCTGATGGAGCCGATCGAGCAGCTGGTGGTGGACATCGAGGAAGTGCACCAGGGCGGCGTGATGGAAAAGCTGGGCACCCGCAAGGGCCAGTTGAAGAACATGGAATCGGACGGCAAGGGCCGCGTGCGCCTGGAGTACCAGATCCCGGCGCGTGGCCTGATCGGCTTCCAGAACGAGTTCAAGACCCTGACCCAGGGTTCGGGCCTGCTGTTCCATGTGTTCGACCACTACGGCCCGAAGGAACAGGGCGCCATCGCCAAGCGCATCAACGGCGTGATGATCGCCAATGCGCCGGGCGTCACCCCGGCCTACTCGCTGGGCCCGCTGCAGGAACGCGGCAAGCTCTTCGCTGCCGAAGGCGACAACGTGTATGAAGGTCAGCTGGTCGGCATCCACTCCAAGGACAACGACCTGACCGTCAACGCGATCAAGACCAAGCCGCTGACCAACATGCGCGCTTCCGGCAAGGACGATGCGATCCAGCTGACCCCGGCGATCAAGTACTCGCTGGAACAGGCCCTGGACTTCATCGAAGACGACGAGCTGGTCGAGATCACCCCGAAGGAGATCCGCCTGCGCAAGAAGTTCCTGACCGAGAGCGACCGCAAGAAGGCTTCGCGCGGCGGCTGAGCCAGCACCCCGTGAACCAGAGCGGCTACAACCCGGATCCACACCGGCATCCGGGTCTGCACGTCATCGCCCTGCTCGAAGCGAGCAAGGCGATGCTGGCGCTGTTGGCCGCCACCGGGCTGGAAGTGCTCGGACCGCAGCCGCTTCGGCACGGCATCATGGTCCTGATCCGGCGTTTCAGCCTGGATCCGGACCATGGCACCCTGCCCTCGCTGCTGCATATGATCAACCCCGACGCGGTCCACCTGGCCGCGGCAGGGATGATCGGCTACGGCCTGCTGCACCTGGTCGAAGCCTGGGGCCTGTGGCGGGCCAAGGCCTGGGCCTCCTGGCTGGGCTGCCTGACTGCCTCGCTGTACCTGCCCTTCGACATCTTCGCGATCATCCGCCACCCCGGCTGGCCGTCGTGGACGATCCTGGCGATCAACCTGATCGTGGTCTACGTTCTCGCCCGCGACCTGCGCAAGCGCCACCGCTGACCACCGGCTACACTGGGGATTGGAGCCGACCAAGCCGCCCCATGCGCCCGTCCTTGCCGCCTCTGCTGACCTGCCTGCTCGCCGCGCTGCCTGCGCTGCTTTCGGCTGGCTGCAGCCCGGCCACGCCCAGCGCGCATGCGGCCGAACCTGCGAGCCGCAACGTGCCGTTCCCGTACGCTGAAACCGATGTTGCCGACCTGCAGGCGCGGATGACCGCCGGTGAACTGGACAGCACCACCCTGACCCAGGCCTACCTGCAGCGCATCGCCGCCCTGGATCGGGCCGGGCCCCGCCTGCGCGCGGTGATCGAGCTCAACCCCGATGCCCTGAAGGAAGCCGCGGCGCGCGACCGCGAGCGCCGCGATGGACGCCTGCGGGGCCCGCTGCACGGCATCCCGGTACTGCTGAAGGACAACATCAACGCTGCGCCGATGGCCACCAGTGCCGGCTCTCTGGCCCTGCAGGGGTTCCGCCCTGACGATGCGTATCTGGTGCGGCGCCTGCGCGAGGCCGGGGCCGTGGTGCTGGGCAAGACCAATCTCAGCGAATGGGCCAATTTCCGCGGCAACGATTCGGTGTCCGGCTGGAGCGCGCGCGGTGGCCAGACCCGCAATCCCTATCGCCTCAGCCACTCGCCTTGCGGCTCCAGCAGCGGCAGCGCGGTAGCGGTCGCCGCCAACCTGGCCAGCGTGGCGATCGGCACCGAAACCGACGGCAGCATCGTCTGCCCTGCGGCGATCAATGGCATCGTCGGCCTCAAGCCGACCGTTGGCCTGGTCAGCCGCGATGGGATCATCCCGATTTCCTTCAGCCAGGACACTGCGGGGCCGATGACACGCAGCGTCGCCGACGCTGCCGCCGTACTGACCGCAATTGCCGGCCGCGATGATGCCGACCCGGCCACCGCAACCATGCCCGGCCGTGCGGTGTACGACTACACCGCGCGGCTGGATCCGCAGGGACTGCGTGGCAAGCGCATCGGCCTGCTGCAGACGCCGCTGCTGAAATACCGCGGCATGCCGCCACTGATCGAACACGCCGCCACCGAGCTGCGTCGGGCCGGTGCCGTCCTGGTGCCGGTGGAGCTGCCCAACCAGGGCGCCTGGGCCGACGCCGAACGCAAGGTGCTGCTGTACGAGTTCAAGGCCGGGCTGGAGCGTTACTTCAGCGCCCACCGCGCTCCCCTGCACAGCCTGGCCGAATTGATCGCCTTCAACCAGGCGCACAGCAAGCAGGAACTGGGCCTGTTCGGCCAGGAACTGCTGGTGGAAGCCGACGCTACCGCCGGCCTGGCTGACCCCGCCTATATCCGCGCACGCAGCGATGCGCGCAGGTTGGCGGGCCCGGAAGGCATCGATGCCGCCCTCGCCGCCCACCAGCTCGACGCCCTGGTCGCGCCGACCACCGGCGTGGCGTGGCCGATCCGCAGCGAAGGCGACGACTTCCCCGGCGAGAGCTACAGTGCCGCCGCCGTCGCCGGCTATCCCAGCCTCAGCGTGCCGATGGGCCAGATCGATGGCCTGCCGGTCGGCCTGCTGTTCATGGGCACCGCCTGGAGCGAGCCGAAGCTGATCGAGATGGCCTACGCCTACGAGCAGCGCACGCGCGCACGGCGCCCGCCGCACTTCGATACCGACACGCTGATCGACGCCGGCGAGCCGTGATCGTGTTTCTGTAGAGCCGAGCCCACGCTCGGCTTCAACGGAAAATCGAAAGCAGCCGAGCATGGCTCGGCTCTACAGCGGCTGGTCGGGCTCCGCTGGCACGATTGCCGCCTCACCGTCTTCAGCCCCCGGCGAACGCACATCTGCAGTACGTGCACGTGGACCACGCGGCATGTCCAGCTCGTCAGCATGCTGCAGCCGCGCACGCAGCTGCGGCAGCGACTGCGGATGCTCACGCGCGAGGAAATCGAGCATGCGCTCGCGTACCAGGCAACGCAGGTCGAACGCGTCGCCGGAGCTGCGCGCACTCACCAGCAGCCGCACCTGGATCGCACGCTCGCTGGTTTCGGTCACCTGGGTCACGCAGACCCGGCCATCCCACAATGCCTCACCCCGGCAGATGCGCTCCAACTCAGCGCGGATCGCCGCGATCGGGGCACGATAGTCCAGCCACAGAAACGCCGTACCGAGCAGATCGGCGCTGCGCCGGGTCCAGTTCTGGAAGGGGTTCTCGATGAACCAGGTCAGCGGCACCACCATCCTCCGCTCGTCCCAGATGCGTACCACCACGTAGCTGCTGCCGATCTCCTCGATGCGTCCCCACTCGCCTTCGACGATCACCACATCGTCCAGCCGGATCGGCTGGGTCACTGCAATCTGCAGGCCGGCGATCAGGTTGCCGAACACCGGCTTTGCGGCGATACCGGCCACCAGGCCGATGAGGCCCGCCGAGGCCAGCAGCGCGGTGCCGATCTTCTGCACCATGGGAAAGGTCAACAGCACCAGCGAAGCACCCAGCACGATGATGCCGCCCATCAGCACACGGCTGAGCACCCGCGTCTGGGTCTGGATGCGGCGCGCTTCCAGATTATCGGAGACATCGATGGGATGGCTGCGCAGGATGGCCCGCTCACCCGCTGCCACTGCGCGTACCAGCAGCCAGATGAAGCAGGCGGTCAGTGCGATATGCAGCACCCGTTGCAGGTTGCCCAGAAGGGGATCCTGCAGTGGCGTGGCCTGCAGTGCAGGGATCAACAGCAGCAGCGGCCATGCGGTGGCCATTGGCAGCCCGAGCACACGCCCGATGCGCGCGCGCCGCCGATCACGCCCTTTCAGCCGGTGGTAGATCCACAGGATCAGCCACGCGCCGATGCCGCCCACTACTGCTGCCAATCCCAACGGCCATGCGTAGGCCTGTGCGCTTTGCCAGTGCACCGTTGCCACCTCCACTCGAACAGCCAAGCAGACAGCCTCGCGCATGGGGCATGAGCGTCACGTCAGCCGTTCGTAAGCAGGGTGTTGGTGGGCAGGGCTTGCAGCCCTGCACCTGCCCAGAAGCCGAAGCAACAGCAACGGCAACAGCAACAGCCGAAGCAGAAGCGGGTTTCCTGTGGGATGGCGGGGTGGGTCCGGTTGCGGGGGGCGCTGCAAGTACCCCTCCGGGGCCCGGCCCAGCCGCTGGCGGCTGCGCGTTCGGGCGCTTGCGAAGCAGTGCTTCGCAAGCGAAGCGCCCTCACCCATGTAAGCTCGGTCGCCGCATCCATGCGGCTCACGCCCCCGCAACCGGACCCACCCCGCCTTCGACAGTTCCCGCGGCTGTTGGTGGGTGCCGACCGTTGGTCGGCACGGGGTCAGATCCCGTTGCTGCGCAACGGGCTCCTACCCCATTTTCAATATTGATATCTGACAGAAAAATCGTGTCGACCCAAGTCGACACCTACCAACAGCCGCCATTACCAGTGGATCCACGCCATGCGTGGATGATTCATTCGATATCTGACAGATGTGCCGACCAACGGTCGGCACCCACCAACAGCGCACGACATCTGTCAGAGGCGGGGCGGTGTGGGTGGGCAGGACCGTTGGCGCCATGGATGGGTTTACGGCGTGTCCTGACCACCCACGCCACCCCGCCACCCCACGGAATGCCGCTTCGGCTTTTGCCGTTGCCGTTGATTGCAGCAGGTGCAGGGCTGCAAGCCCTGCCGAAAACCCCTTACCGCACTTGCTCCTGCTTGCGCACGATCGCCATCGCGATCTCCAGCGACTGCTCGTAGTTCAACCGCGGGTCCACCGTCGAACGATACGCACGCTCCAGGTCGCGCTCGGTCAGTTCGCGCGCGCCGCCGATGCACTCGGTCACGTCCTCGCCGGTCAGTTCCAGATGCACACCGCCCAGGCGCGTACCGGCGGCCGCATGCAGATCGAACGACATCTCCACCTCGCCACGCACGTTGTCGAAGCGGCGTGTCTTGAAACCGTTGGCGGTGCTTTCGGTATTGCCATGCATCGCATCGCACACCCACAGCACGCGGCGACCATCACGCTTGACCGCGTCCAGCAGCGGCGGCAGTTTCTCGGCGATCTGCGTTGCGCCCATCCGATGGATGAAGCTCAGGCGGCCCGGCTCGTCATGTGGGTTGAGCACATCGATCAGGCGCAGCAGCTGGTCCGGTGTCACCGACGGGCCCACCTTGATCGCAATCGGATTGCGCACGCCACGCAGGTACTCCACGTGCGCGCCATCGAGCGCGGCCGTGCGCATGCCGATCCACGGGTAATGCGTGCTCAGGTTCAACCAGCCCTGCTGGCGCGGCACCTGGCGGGTCAACGCCTGCTCGTAGGGCAGCAGCAGCGCTTCGTGCGAAGTGTAGAAGTCGATGCGGTTGAGGTTGTGCACGCGGGCCCCGGCCAGGGTCTCCATGAAGTGCACCGCATCGCCGATCGAGGCCACCATCTTCTGGTACTCGGCCGCCAGCGGCGAGTGGCTTACCCACTCCAGGTTCCAGTATTCGGGGTGGTGCAGGTCGGCGAAACCGCCGTCGATCAGCGCACGCACGAAGTTCATCGTCATCGCCGAATGCGCGTGGGCCTGCAGCATCCGCTTCGGGTCCGGCAGGCGCGCCGCTTCGGTGAACGCCGGTGCGTTGATCACATCACCGCGGTAGCTGGGCAGGGTCACGCCGTCGCGGGTCTCGGTGTCGGCCGAGCGCGGCTTGGCGTACTGGCCAGCGAAGCGGCCCACGCGGATCACCGGCTGGCGCAGGCCGTGCACCAGCACCAGGCTCATCTGCAGCAGTACCTTCAGGCGGTTGGAGATGGTGCCCGATTCGCAGTCGCTGAAGTTCTCGGCGCAGTCGCCGCCCTGCAGCAGGAAGCGCTTGCCTTCCTGGGCCTCGGCCAGCTGCTGCTTCAACGCCAGGATCTCCCACGAGGTGACCAGCGGCGGCAGCCGCTTCAGCTCGTGCAGAGCGGCGTCCAATGCCACCGGGTCCGGGTAGGTCGGCATCTGCAGCGCGGTCTTGCCACGCCAGCTCTCCGGCGACCAGGCAGCGCCAGCAGTGGTCGCGGCGGGATCGGAGACGGGCGGAACGGCGGACAGGCTCATTGCAGACTTCCGGGGTGGGGGGCGGTCATGGTCGCAGAGCCAGCCGCCGACGCAAAGGCCCATCCCCACCGCCCCGGCCACCTGAACGGCAGGGAAAGGCCAACGCCAGCAGCCAGATCCAGCATGGCCAGCCGCACGGGACAGGCGCATGATCTGTTACGGAGTAACACTTCCACGTCATGGACCGGCCCCTTCCACACCCAGCCGCCCCCTCTCTCACCATGAAGCCCTCACCCCTCGCTACCGGCATTGCCTTCGCCCTGGCCTTGGCCAGCCTGCCCGCCTTCGCCGCAACGACCGACGACACCTCTTCCTCCGTCAAGGATCTGGACGCAGTCACCGTCCACGCCCAGCTCGACCAGGCCCGCAACGCGCTGTCGCCGGACATCGGCAGCAGCCAGTACCAGATCACCGCCGAGGACATCCAGAAGCAGCCGCTGGGTGCCTCCGCGCCGCTCAGCCAGGTACTGCTGCAGGCCCCGGGCGTGGTCCAGGATTCCTATGGCGGCGTGCACGTGCGCGGCGACCACGCCAATCTGCAGTACCGCATCAATGGCGTGCTGCTGCCCGAATCGATCTCCGGCTTCGGCCAGACACTGGATGCACGCACCATCAAGAGCATCCGCCTGATGGATGGCGCGCTGCCGGCGCAGTTCGGCGAGCGCACCGCTGCAGTGGTCGACATCAGCACCCGCAATGGCGCCGAGCTCGGCAATGGCGGCAGCGCCGGTCTGACCGCAGGCTCGTTCGGCAAGATCAATCCGAATGCCTCGTGGTGGGGCAACCAGGGGCGATGGAGCTGGTTCCTGACCGGCAACTACGACCAGAACGAGGTTGGCCTGGAGAGCCCGACCCGCTCGCGCAAGCCGCTGCACGACGACACCCACCAGGGCAAAGCGTTCGCTGACCTCACCTACCTGGTCAACGAGAACACGCGCCTGAGCGTGTTCGCCGGCTTCGCCAACAATCGCTTCCAGATCCCGGTCAACCCCGGGCAGACCCCGCAGTTCGGTTACCTGGACACCACCACCTTCGACTCCAGCCAGCTGGATGAAACCCAGCGCGAGACCACCCGCTTCGGCATGCTCGTGCTGCAGGGCGCGCTGGGCAGCACCGCCTACCAACTGTCAGCCGGGCAGCGCTACAGCGATGTGGCGTTCAACCCGGATGTCATCGGCGACCTGGTATTCAGTGGCGTCGCCTCGCAGGTGCAGCGCAGCAACCGCGCCAACACGCTGCAGGCCGATTTCTCCACCCCACTGGGCAGCGACCACACGCTGCGCTATGGCCTGTATGGCAACTACGAGAACGCGCGGGCCAGCAACAGCAGCTGGGTGTTCCCGGTCGATGACGCCGGCCAGCAGTCCAGCACCACGCCGCTGCTGATACCTGACCACAGTGCCTTCCATGCCAGCACGCTGGCGTTGTACGTGCAGGATGAATGGAAGATCGGCGACGACTGGACCGTCAACTACGGCCTGCGCGGAGATCGCTACAAGGCCTTTGGCCACACCGAGGGCCAGCTCAGCCCCCGCGTGGGCGTGGCCTGGAATGCCAGCGACAGCACCACCGTGCATGCCGGCTATTCGCGCTACTTCACGCCACCGGCCAGTGAGCTGATCGCCAGCAGCGATATCGCGCTGTACGACGGCACCACCAACCAGCAGCCGAGCGGCGGCAACAACACGCCACTGGCCGAGCGCAGCGACTACTACGACATCGGCGTGTCGCAGCAGGTGGGCGAACACCTGACCCTGGGCCTGGATGCCTATGACCGACGCGTCGCACGCCTGCAGGACGAAGGCCAGTTCGGTGCCGCCTACATCTATTCGACGTTCAACTACCGCCGCGGCCATATCCATGGCCTGGAGTTCAGTGCCGACTACAGCGACGGTCCGTTCAGCGCCTACGTCAACGCGGCGTACAACAAGGCCATCGGCACCCAGGTCGTCACCGGCCAGTACAACCTCGATCCGGACGCGCTGGCCTATGTGGCCAACCATTGGATCCACCTCGACCACGACCAGAAGCTGACCTCATCGGGCGGCTTCAGCTACGCCTTCGCCGGCCACAACCGGGTCGGCGCCAACTACGTGTTCGGTAGCGGCCTGCGTTCGGACATCGAGGGCGTGCCCAACGGCGGCGAGCTGCCGTCCTACCTGCAGGTGAACCTCAGCGCCGGGCATGACTTCAATGCCGACAGCGGCCATCCGCTGCATGTGCAGCTGGCGGTCATCAATGCATTGGACCGCAGCTACCAACTGCGCGATGGCGGTGGCGTCGGCGTGTTCGCCCCGCAGTGGGGACCGCGCCGTGGCGCCTACCTGAGCCTGCAGCAGGATTTCTGAGGACGCCAGGGTGCCTGGGGTCGGACCCTCTTTCCGCAGGAGAGGGCTCCGACCCCGCCTTAGTTCAGCGCTTGACCTTGCGCAGCGACACCACCAGCGCCCACAGCGCCAGCAGCACGAACCACACGCCCGACCACATCGGCATGGTCAGGCCCAGGAACGTCCAGTCGATATTGCCGCAGTTGCCGGTACCGGTCAGCACCGTGCGGAACACTTCCAGCGGCCCCATGGTCTCGCGCAGGAAGCTCAGCGGCGGGCCGCAGGTCGCACCCATCTCCGGTGGCAGCATCTGCACGTAGACGTGGCGCGCAGCGATGCCTACGCCGACCGCGGCGGCAATGAAGGCGAGCACGCCGTAGGTTGCCCGGCCAGGACGGTTGGAGGGCCCGTGCAGTGCACCGATCAGGAACAGCAGGCCCAGCGCGGCGAACGCCAGCCGCTGGAAGATGCACAGCGGGCACGGCTCCAGGCCCATCTTCAGCTGCAGGAAGATCGCGTAGCCCAGCAGGCCCGCGCAGATCAGGAAGCCCAGAAGGAACTGGGCGCGGAAGGGCCAGCGCAGTGGATTCATCGTCAACGCTCGAATGGATCAAGGCGCCAAGCGTAACCGAGAGTGCGCGCCATTCGAACCGCCACAGGTGACGCCTGTCGGAACGGTGCGGGTCAGATCCCGCAGAAACGCAAAAGCCCGGCAGAGGCCGGGCTTTCGCTGTGTCGCGTTGGAGCGGTCCGATTACTCGGCCACTTCCTCGGCCACGACCGGACGGTCAACCAGCTCGACGTAGGCCATCGGCGCGTTGTCGCCAGCGCGGAAGCCGCACTTCAGCAGGCGGAGGTAGCCGCCCGGACGGTTCGCGTAGCGCGGGCCCAGGATGGTGAACAGGTTGCCCACGGCTTCGTTGTCGCGCAGGCGGGCGAAGGCCAGACGGCGGTTGGCGACGGAGTCGACCTTGGCCAGGGTGATCAGCGGCTCGGCAACGCGGCGCAGTTCCTTGGCCTTCGGCAGGGTGGTCTTGATCAGCTCGTGCTTGAACAGCGAGGCGGCCATGTTCTTGAACATCGCTTCGCGGTGGGCGCTGGTGCGGCTGAACTTACGGCCAGACTTCTGGTGACGCATGGTGATATTCCTTGGTTAATGATGAGGCTGTGCGGATCGTTGTCGCCATCCTGGCGTTGCTGCGCGGACTGCGGATGGTCCTGGCCGCCCGTCCTGGACGACCTGCCCGCGAACCTGGGGTTCGTCGTGGCATGTTGTGTTGCGTTGAAGGCCCCACCGCGAACGGTGGAGCCTTCAGGCATTGCCGATATCAGCCCAGCATGCCGTGGCTGGCGACGCCGGCCGGCGGCCAGTTCTCCAGCTTCATGCCGAGCGACAGGCCGCGCTGAGCCAGCACTTCCTTGATCTCGGTGAGCGACTTCTTGCCCAGGTTCGGGGTCTTCAGCAGCTCCACTTCGGTCTTCTGGATCAGATCGCCGATGTAGTAGATGCTTTCAGCCTTCAGGCAGTTGGCCGAACGCACGGTCAGCTCCAGATCGTCGATCGGGCGCAGCAGCACCGGATCCACGCCGTTGTTGGCCGGCTTGGCCGCACCGCGGTCGCGGTGGGTGAAGTCACCGAACACCGACAGCTGGTCGCTGAGGATGTCGGCGGCGGTGCGCACGGCTTCCTCGGCGTCGATGGTGCCGTTGGTCTCGATATCGATGACCAGCTTGTCCAGGTCGGTGCGCTGTTCGACACGCGCCGCTTCCACGGCATAGGCGACACGGCGGACCGGCGAGAACGAGGCATCCAGGACCAGGCGGCCGATGGCACGGGTTTCTTCGTCCGGACGACGACGCGCGGCAGCCGGCTGGTAGCCGAAACCACGTTCGATCTTCAGACGCATGTTGATTGCCGTGTCCTTGGTCAGGTGGCAGATCACATGGTCGCCGTTCAGGATCTCCACATTGTGGTCGACCTTGATGTCGGCAGCGGTGACAACGCCCGGGCCCTGCTTGGACAGGGACAGGGTGGCGCTGTCGCCGGAGTGCATACGGATGGCCACGTCCTTCAGGTTGAGCAGGACTTCAAGCACGTCCTCCTGCAGACCTTCGACCGTGGTGTACTCATGCAACACGCCGTCGATTTCGACTTCCGTGATGGCGAAGCCCGGGATGGACGACAGCAGCACGCGACGCAGGGCGTTGCCCAGCGTATGCCCGTAACCCCGCTCCAAAGGTTCGATAACGACCTTTGCACGGGTGTCGGTAAGGCGTTCGATCTGCGGACCGCGAGGACGCAGAACCTGGTTGGCGGTAACCGTCATGTTGCGGGTTCTCCTAGTGAACCCCCGGCCGTCGCCGGGGGCTCTCCAATGTGAATTACTTCGAATACAGCTCGACGATCAGCGCTTCGTTGATGTCCGCAGGCAGATCCGAACGATCCGGAACAGCCTTGAAGATGCCGGTGAACTTGCCGGAATCCACTTCAACCCACGACGGGCTCAGGTCATGCTGGGCGGCGACGGTCAGGGCTTCCTGGACGCGCAGCTGCTTGGCAGCCTTTTCGGACAGAGCGATGGCGTCGCCAGCCTTGACCTGGTACGAAGCCAGGTTGACCGACTTGCCATTCACGGTGACGCCGCGGTGCGACACCAGCTGACGGGCAGCCGGACGGGTCACGGCGAAGCCCATGCGGTAGACGACGTTGTCCAGGCGGGTTTCCAGCAGCTGCAGCAGGTTCTCGCCGGTGTTGCCCTTCTTGGTCGAGGCCTTCTTGTAGTAGTTGCGGAACTGACGCTCCAGCAGGCCGTAGATACGCTTGACCTTCTGCTTTTCACGCAGCTGGGTGGCGTAGTCGGACAGCTTGCCCTTGCGGGCAGTGGCGCCGTGCTGGCCGGGCTTCTGCTCCAGCTTGCACTTGGAGTCCAGCGCACGCGCCGGGCTCTTCAGGGACAGGTCGGCGCCTTCGCGGCGGGCGAGCTTACAGGTAGGACCGATATAACGAGCCATTTCTTATCGCTCCCTTTAGACGCGACGCTTCTTCGGCGGACGGCACCCGTTGTGCGGGATGGGCGTCACGTCGATGATGTTGGTGATCTTGTAGCCGACGTTGTTCAACGAACGCACGGCCGACTCACGGCCCGGACCCGGGCCCTTGATGCGGACTTCCAGCGACTTCACGCCGTAGTCCAGCGCAGCACGACCGGCCTTTTCAGCCGCCACCTGGGCAGCGAACGGGGTCGACTTGCGCGAACCGCGGAAGCCAGCGCCACCGGAGGTCGCCCACGACAGAGCGTTGCCCTGGCGGTCGGTGATGGTGACGATGGTGTTGTTGAACGAAGCGTGGACGTGGGCAACGCCGTCGGTGACGACGCGCTTGATCTTCTTCTTGGTCTTAGCAGCGGGCTTAGCCATTTCTCAGTCCCTTACTTCTTGATCGCCTTGCGCGGACCCTTGCGGGTGCGGGCGTTGGTACGGGTGCGCTGGCCACGCAGCGGGAGGCCACGACGGTGACGCAGGCCGCGGTAGCAGCCCAGGTCCATCAGGCGCTTGATCGCGATGCCGATCTCACGGCGCAGATCGCCTTCCACGATGTACTTGCCGACTTCGGCGCGCAGGCGCTCGATTTCCGGCTCCGACAGATCGCGGATCTTGGTGGTCGAAGCAACGCCTGCGACTTCGCAGACCTTCTTCGAACGGGTACGGCCGATGCCGTAAATGCTTTGCAACCCGACCCAGACGTGCTTCTGGGCTGGCAGGTTGACGCCTGCAATACGCGCCATGACGCGGTTCTCCAGCTGAGTGATGGCCGACAGCGCGCCTCGGGCACGCCAATCCGGCAGGATGGATCAAAAAAGTGAACTAGCGATACTAACAAGATTCCGGTTTACATGGAAGCCCGTGAAACCATTGGTTTCATGAACCCGGCCTGGGGAGTGTGCCCAGGCTCCGGCGCCGGATGGGGTTGGACCTGGGGTTTCCCCCGGGGCCGCCCGCGCTACTCCAGCGCGGGACCACCTCATCACACCCCCACCCGGAACCGCTGCGGGGGCCGCCCTTCGTTTGTGTGGCCGGAGTCCGCGAAGCGGAGGGACCATCACGTCAGGAAGACGAAAGTATAACAGGCCTGTCAGCCGCGGGCAAAACCGCCGCGGTTGCCGCCCTTCAGGTTGGCCTTCTTCAGCAGGCTCTCGTACTGGTGGGACATCAGGTGTGCCTGCACCTGGGCGATGAAATCCATCACCACCACCACCACGATCAGCAGCGACGTGCCACCGAAGTAGAACGAGGCATTCAGCTGCGTGCGCATCAGTTCGGGCAGCAGGCAGACGATCACCAGGTAGGCCGAGCCGGCCGCGGTCAGGCGGGTCAGCACGCCGTCGATGTAGTCGGCGGTGGCCTTGCCCGGACGGATGCCCGGAATCAAAGCGCCCGACTTCTTCAGGTTGTCGGCGGTTTCCTGCGAATTGAACACCAGCGCGGTATAGAAGAACGCGAAACCGGTGATCAGCGCAGCGAACACGATCATGTGCAGCGGCTCGCCCGGGCCCAGGGCATTGGCGACCTTCTGCAGCACCTGGCCGAAGCTGCTCTGGTTGGCAGCCTGGCCGGACCACATCGCCAGGGTGGCCGGGAAGGCCAGCAGGCTCGAGGCGAAGATCGCCGGGATGACGCCGGCCATGTTGAGCTTCAGCGGCAGGAACGAGGTCTGGTTCATGTACGCGTTGCGACCGCCCTGGCGGCGCGCGTAATTGACCGTGATCCGGCGCTGGCCACGCTCCACGAACACCACGAAGAAGGTGAAGGCGAGCACGACAATGGCGATCAGCAGGAGCTGGATGAACTGGATGTTGCCGTCGCGGTAGGCGTCGAAGGTGTGGATGACCGCACCCGGCAGGCCGGCGACGATACCGGCGAAGATGATCAGCGACACGCCGTTGCCGATACCGCGTTCGGTGACCTGCTCACCGACCCACATCAGGAACATGGTGCCGGCAGTCAGTGCGACCACCGCGGTGAGCACGAAGCCCATACCGGGGGCGTACACGACCGGAGCGCCCGACGGCGAAACCTGCCCCTGCAGGGCCAGCGCGATCGAACCGCCCTGCACCACTGCCAGCAGCACGGCGCCGATGCGCGAATACTGGGTGATCTTGCGGCGGCCGGACTCACCTTCCTTCTGCATCGCCTTCAGGGCGGGGAAGATGTGCACGGCCAGCTGCATCACGATCGATGCCGAGATGTACGGCATCACGTTCAGCGCAAAGATGCTGAAACGGTGCAGGGCGCCGCCCGAGAACATGTTGAACATGTCCACGATGCCGCCGCCCTGCTGTTGCATCATGGCAAGCATGGCATCGGGATTGACGCCCGGCACCGGCACGTAGCAGCCGATGCGATAGACGATCAAAGCCCCGACGACGAACAGCAAACGTTGGCGAAGTTCAGTGAACTTGCCCATTCCGCCCGCGAGGTTACCGATGCCAGCTTGCGCCATGATTTTCTTACTCCGTTACGCTGCCGCCGGCAGCTTCGATCGCAGCCTTGGCACCAGCCGTGGCAGCAATACCCTTCAGGGTGAACGCCTTGGTCACTTCGCCCTTGACGACGACCTTGGCCTTCTTGGCAGTGCTCGGGACCAGCTTGGCAGCACGCAGGGCGGCGAAGTCGATCTCACCGGCCGGCAGCTTGTCCAGCGCGTACAGCAGCACTTCAGCGGTGTCCTTGGCGATCGGCGAACGGAAGCCGATCTTCGGCAGACGACGCTGCATGGGGGTCTGGCCGCCTTCGAAGCCAGCCTTGATCTTGCCGCCACCCTTGCGGGCGAACGAACCCTTGTGGCCGCGGCCGGCAGTCTTGCCCAGGCCCGAGCCGATACCGCGGCCGACGCGGGTGCGCTCGGTGCGGGCGCCCGGTGCCGGGCTCAGTTCATTGAGACGCAGAGTCATGGTCGATTACTCCTCAACCTGGACGAGGTACTGAACCTTGTTGATCAGGCCGCGCACCTGCGGGCTGTCCTTCAGTTCACGCACATCGTTGAGCTTGTTCAGGCCCAGGGCACGCACCGACAGGCGGTGACGCGACTGGGTGCCACGCAGGCCACGCACCAGGCGGACCTTCACAGTCTTGTTGGACTCATTAGCCATGGTTGAGTTCCTCCACCTTCTTGCCGCGCTTGGCCGCGATGCGGGCCGGCGACTGCGCAGCAGTCAGGCCCTTCACGGTGGCGCGCACCAGATTGATCGGGTTGCGCGAACCGGTGGCCTTGGCCAGCACGTTCTTCACGCCAACGGCTTCCAGCACGGCGCGCATGGCACCACCGGCGATGACGCCAGTACCTTCCGAAGCCGGCTGCATGAACACGCGGGCTGCGCCGTGACCATCCTTGATGGTGTGCCACAGGGTGCCGTTGTTCAGGTCAACGCTGACCAGGTTCTTGCGGGCCTGTTCCATCGACTTCTGGATGGCGACCGGCACTTCGCGGGCCTTGCCATAACCGAAACCGACCTTGCCTTCGCCGTCGCCGACAACGGTCAGGGCGGTGAAGGTGAACTGGCGGCCACCCTTGACGGTCTTGCTGACGCGGTTGACCGCGACCAGCTTTTCGATCATGCCGTCGTCGATCTTTTCTTCGCGGTTACGGTCGCGATCGCGACCCCGCTGCTGACGCTCTTCTGCCATGTTGATTCCTTGGTTGTTTGGGTATGTACGGCTCGGGGCCGCTTATGGTTGTGGAGTGACGCATTGTTCCGGTGGGCCGCTGCAGAAGAGCGGCGCCGTCCAGCCTCGCTCAGGCTGGCGAGCAGGTGGGCAGGAGGCCATCGGCCCCCTGCCCTGATCCCTTAGAACTGCAGGCCGGCTTCGCGGGCGGCTTCTGCCAGGGCCTTGATGCGGCCGTGGTAGCGGTAGCCCGAACGATCGAAGGCAACCTTCTCGATGCCGGCGGCCTTGGCGCGCTCGGCAACGATGCGGCCGACCTTGGCAGCGGCATCGGCGTTCTTGCCGTTCTTCAGGCCTTCCTTGACGTCGGTCTGGGTGGTGTTGGCGGCAGCCAGCACCTTCGAACCGTCAGCGGTGAAGACCTGGGCGTACAGGTGCTGGCCGGTGCGCAGCACCGACAGGCGGGCGACGCCGAGCTCACGGATGTGGGCGCGGGTCGACTTGGCGCGACGCAGGCGGGCGATGTTCTTGTTCATGATGTTTTTTCCTTGAAAGCGGAAGCGCCTAATTAGGCCTTCTTGGCTTCCTTACGGATGATGACTTCGTCGGAGTACTTCACGCCCTTGCCCTTGTACGGCTCCGGCTTGCGGAACGCACGGATCTTGGCGGCGACTTCACCGACGACCTGCTTGTCAGCGCCCTGGACCAGGATCTCGGTCTGGGTCGGGGTGGAAATGGTGATGCCTTCCGGCGCCACGAACACGACCGGATGCGAGAAACCGAGCGACAGGCTCAGATCCTTGCCCTGCATGGCAGCACGGTAACCCACGCCGACCAGCTCCAGCTTGCGCTCGAAGCCTTCGGACACGCCCTTGACCATGTTGGCCAGGATCGCGCGCACGGTACCGGTCAGCGCGACCAGGTCGGCGCTCTCGGTGCTCAGGGTGGCAACGCCGCTGTCGACGTTGATGGCAATACCGGCCGGCTTGACCAGCGACAGGGTGCCCTTCGGGCCCTTGACGGTGATGCTTTCCGACTGGACGTTCAGTTCGACCTTACCCAGGGTGACGGGCTTCTTGGCTACGCGGGACATAGTTCTACTCCTTTCGCCTTAGGCCACGAAGCACAGGACTTCGCCGCCGACGCCCAGCTGGCGCGCCTGCGCATCAGTCATGATGCCCTTGGAGGTGGAAATGATGGAGATGCCCAGGCCATTCATGACCTTCGGCAGCTCGCTCTTGCCGCGGTACTGGCGCAGGCCCGAACGCGAGAAGCGCTTCAGGGTCGCGATGACCGGCTTGCCTTCGAAATACTTCAGCACGATTTCCAGCTCGGACTTGTTGTTTTCCAGCTGGGTCACGCGCAGGTCGGTGATGTAACCCTCGTCCTTCAGGACCTGGGCGATCGCAACCTTGATCTTGGACGACGGGGCTTTCACCGTCTGCTTGCCAACCGCAGCCGCATTCTTGATGCGGACCAGCAGGTCGGCGATGGGATCAGTCATGCTCATATGAGTACCTTTGAGTGCACCGATATCCGCTTTCGCGAAAATCTGTTGTCTCCTGGAAACGGGCCAGGTCCCTTGATGCAGCGGGCCGGGGCCCACTCCTACAACCCCGTTTGCGCAGGGCAAGACGCGGGAGTATACGCCAAAAGAGCCCGACTTGCGCCGGGCTCTTCGGGTTTTTTCCCAGAAAGGAAGCTGAACGCCTCCCTCCCCGGTTCAGAAGCCCCCGAGGGGGCTCCTGATCGCAGGGCCGGCTGGGATTACCAGCTGGCCTTGCGCAGGCCCGGGACGTCGCCACGCATGGTGGCTTCGCGCAGCTTGTTGCGGCCGAGGCCGAACTTGCTGTACACGCCACGCGGACGACCCGACAGCTCGCAACGGTTGCGCTGGCGGCTCGGCGACGAATCGCGCGGCAGCTTGGCCAGCTTGGTTGCGGCGTCGATCTTCTCTTCGTAGGTCGCGTCCACGGAGGACACGATCTTCTTCAGAGCCGCACGCTTCTCAGCGTACTTCTTGGCCAGCTTTTCCCGCTTGATGTCGCGGTTGACCATGGAGGTCTTTGCCATTTCGGTTTCCTCGACAGATCAGTTACGGAACGGGAACTTGAACGCTGCCAGCAGCGCCTTCGCTTCCGCGTCGGTCTTCGCAGTGGTGGTGATGGCGATATCCATACCGCGGATCGCGTCGACGGCGTCGAAGTCGATTTCCGGGAAGATGATCTGTTCCTTCACACCCATGTTGAAGTTGCCGCGGCCGTCGAAGGAACGACCGGAAACACCACGGAAGTCGCGCACGCGCGGCAGCGAGATGTTGATCAGGCGGTCCAGGAACTCGTACATCTTGTGGCGACGCAGCGTGGTCTTGCAGCCGATCGGCCAACCATCACGGATCTTGAACGACGCAACCGAGATACGCGACTTGGTGACAACCGGCTTCTGGCCGGAAATCTTGGTCATGTCCGCGACGGCGTTTTCCAGGATCTTCTTGTTGGTGGCAGCCTCGCCGACACCCATGTTCAGGGTGACCTTGACGAGCTTCGGTACTTCCATCGGATTGGTGTAGCCGAACTGCTTCATCAGCGCCGGCACCACTTCTTCCTTGTAGATCTTTTCGAGACGGGAAGTCATCTTCACATTCCTCAGGCGTCGAGCGCCTCACCGCTGGAGCGGAACACACGCAGTTTGCGTCCATCCTCCAGCACCTTGAAGCCAACGCGTTCGCCCTTGCCCGAAGCCGGGTTCAGCACGTTCACGTTGGAGATATGGATCGAAGCTTCGCGCTCGACCACGCCGCCGGCAACACCTGCCTGCGGGTTCGGCTTGGTGTGGCGCTTGACGATGTTCACGTTGGCGACGACCACGCGGTCGCCGTCGACGCGGACGACTTCGCCCTGCTTGCCCTTGTCCTTGCCAGCGTTGACGACAACCTGGTCGCCCTTCTTGATACGGTTAGCCATGATTATCTCCTGTCGCTCACAGCACTTCGGGAGCGAGCGAGACGATCTTCATGAACTTCTCCGAACGAAGTTCACGGGTCACCGGCCCGAAGATACGGGTACCGATCGGCTCCTGCTTGTTGTTCAGCAGGACGGCAGCGTTGCCGTCGAAGCGGATCAGCGAACCGTCGGCGCGACGCACACCCTTGCGGGTACGCACCACGACGGCGTCATACACTTCACCCTTCTTGACCTTGCCGCGCGGAATCGCATCCTTCACGGTGACCTTGATGATGTCGCCGATACCGGCGTAACGGCGCTTGGAACCACCCAGCACCTTGAAGCACATCACCTGCTTGGCACCCGAATTGTCCGCGACGTCAAGGTAGCTCTGCATCTGGATCATGATTCAGACTCCTTATTCAGCCGCACGCGTGATGACTTCCACCACGCGCCAGTTCTTGGTCTTGGACATCGGAGCAATCTCGGTCACGCGGACGACGTCGCCTTCCTTGCAGGCGTTGTCGGCATCGTGGGCGTGCAGCTTGGTCGAGCGCTTGATGTACTTGCCGTACAGCGCGTGCTTGACCTGACGCTCAACCAGGACGGTAACCGTCTTGTCCATCTTGTTGCTGACGACACGGCCTTCGACCGTGCGCAGCGTCTTCTTTTCAGTATTGTCGCTCATAGCGGCCATCCTTACTTCGTGCTGCCGAGCAGGGTCTTGACGCGAGCAATCTCGCGACGGACCCGGCGAATGTCGTGGGTCTTCGGCAGCTGGCCGGTGACCTGCTGCATACGGACAGAGAACTGTTCCTTACGCAGGTCGATCAGGTGGGCCTTGAGTTCGTCAGCCGACTTTTCACGGAGAGTTTTGATATCCATCAGCGCACCGTACGGGTCACGAAAGTGGTGGTGACCGAGAGCTTGGCGGCGGCCAGGCGGAACGCCTCGCGAGCCACTTCCTCGGAAACACCCTCGATTTCATAGATCATGCGGCCGGGCTGGATCTGGGCCACCCAGTATTCCACGTTACCCTTACCGGAACCCATTCGGACTTCGATGGGCTTCTTGGTGATGGGCTTGTCGGGGAACACGCGGATCCACATCTTGCCGCCGCGCTTGACGTAGCGGCTGATCGAGCGGCGGGCCGCTTCGATCTGACGCGCGGTCAGCTGACCGTGTGCGGTTGCCTTCAGGCCGTATTCGCCGAAGCTGACAGCGTTGGCGCTCCAGCTCAGGCCATCGTTACGGCCCTTGTGTACCTTGCGGTACTTGGTTCGCTTGGGTTGCAACATTGTCGTTACCTCGCTTCACGGGCCGGGCGCTGACGGTCACCACGGTCGCCGCGATCGTGACGATCGTTGCGCGACGGGGTGTCGTCCTGCTTTTCCTGGCCAACCTGGGAGAAATCGAAGACCTCGCCCTTGTAGATCCAGACCTTGATGCCGATGATGCCGTAGGTCGTCTTGGCTTCAGCGAAGCCATAGTCGATGTCGGCACGCAGGGTGTGCAGCGGCACGCGGCCTTCGCGGTACCACTCCGAACGGGCGATTTCTGCACCGTTGAGGCGGCCACCAACGTTGACCTTGATGCCCAGGGCACCCAGGCGCATCGCGTTGCCGACCGAGCGCTTCATTGCACGGCGGAACATGATGCGACGCTCCAGCTGCTGGGCGATCGACTCGGCAACGAGCTGCGCGTCCAGTTCCGGCTTGCGCACTTCGGTGACGTTGATGTGCGCCGGGACGCCCATCATCTCGCTCACTTCCTTGCGCAGCTTCTCGATGTCCTCACCGCGCTTGCCGATCACCACGCCCGGACGGGCGGTGTGGATCGTCACGCGAGCGGTCTTGGCCGGACGCTCGATCAGGATCTTGCTGATGCCGGCCTGAGCCAGCTTCTTGCGCAGCATGTCGCGCACTTTCAGGTCGGCTGCCAGGTAACCAGCGAACTCGGCCTTGTTGGCGTACCACTTGGAGTTCCAGTCCTTGGAAATGCCGAGGCGGATACCAATCGGATGAACTTTATGACCCATGGTCTTTTCCTTATCCGCTTACTTGGCGGCGCCCACAACCACAGTGATGTGGCTGGTGCGCTTGAGGATGCGGGTACCGCGGCCTTTCGCCCGCGCCATGAAACGCTTCAGGGTCGGACCTTCATCAACCATGATGGTCTGAACCTTCAGCTCGTCGACGTCGGCGCCCTGGTTGTTCTCGGCGTTGGCAATTGCCGACTCCACCACCTTCTTGATCAGGTGGGCAGCCTTCTTGTCCGAGAACTTCAGCAGGTTGACCGCACGTTCGGCCGGCAGACCGCGCACCTGGTCAGCGACCAGACGAGCCTTCTGCGGGGAGATGCGCGCAGTGCGCAGGATGGCTTTCGCTTCCATTGTCATCTCTCCTTACTTGCCCGACTTCTTGTCACCACCGTGACCCTTGAAGGTCCGGGTGATGGCAAATTCGCCGAGCTTGTGGCCGACCATGTTCTCGTTGACGAGAACCGGGATGTGGTTCTTGCCGTTATGCACGGCAATGGTGATGCCTACCATGTCAGGCAGGATCATCGAACGGCGCGACCAGGTCTTGATCGGCTTCTTGCTGCCCGCAGCGGCCTCCACCTTCTTGACGAGGTGGTGATCGACGAACGGGCCCTTCTTGAGTGAACGTGCCATGGTCGATTAGCCCCTACGATCGCGGACGATGAACTGCTGAGTGCGCTTGTTATGGCGCGTCTTGTAACCCTTGGTCGGGACACCCCACGGGGTGACCGGATGCGGGTTACCCTGGCCAGCCTTGGCCTCACCACCACCGTGCGGGTGGTCAACCGGGTTCATGGCAGCACCACGAACGGTCGGGCGGACGCCGCGCCAACGCTTGGCACCGGCCTTGCCCAGCTTTTCCAGGCTGTGCTCGTCGTTGCCGACTTCGCCGATGGTGGCGCAGCACTCGACCGGAACCTTGCGCATTTCACCCGAGCGCAGGCGCAGGGTGGCGTAGATGCCTTCACGAGCCACCAGCTGCACGGCCGCACCAGCGGCGCGAGCGATCTGAGCGCCCTTGCCCGGCTTCAGTTCGATGCAGTGGATGGTGGTGCCGACCGGGATGTTGCGCAGCGGCAGGGTGTTGCCGGCCTTGATCGGGGCGTCCGAACCAGCGATCACCTGATCACCAGCCTTCAGGCCCTTCGGGGCGATGATGTAGCGACGCTCACCGTCGACGTAGCACAGCAGAGCGATGTGGGCGGTGCGGTTCGGATCGTATTCGATGCGTTCCACGCGCGCCGGGATGCCCAGCTTGTTGCGCTTGAAGTCGATGATGCGGTAGTGCTGCTTGGCACCACCACCGACGTGACGCACGGTGATGCGACCGTGGTGGTTACGACCACCCGAGCGGCTCTGCGACTCGACCAGCGCGGCGTGCGGAGCACCCTTGTGCAGGTCGGGGGTGACCACGCGCACGGCCGAACGGCGGCCGGGGGAGGTGGGCTTGAATTTCATCAATGGCATGGGATGTACCTCAGGCCTTGGCCGTTACATCGATCGACTGGCCGTCGGCCAGGCGAACGTACGCCTTGCGCCAATCGCCGCGGCGGCCAGCACGGTTACGGAAGGACTTGTTCTTGCCCTTGACGTTGACCACGTTGACGGCTTCGACCTTGACGTCGAACAGCTGCTCAACCGCGGCCTTTACATCGGCCTTGGTGGCTTCGTTCGAAACTTCGAAGACATACTGATTGGAGAGTTCCTGCAGGCGCGCGGTCTTTTCCGAGACACGCGGGGCACGCAGCACGCTGAAGATTTTTTCGTTGCTGTTCATGCCAGCCACTCCTCGACCTTCTTGACCGCGTCAGCGGTGATGACGACCGTGTCGGCACCCACCAGCGAGACCGGGTCCAGACCCTGCACGTCACGCACCTGCACGTACGGCAGATTGCGGGCGGACAGGTACAGGTGCTCGGACGCTTCCTCGGTGACGATCAGCGGGCGCTTGCCCACTTCCAGGCCGGCCAGCTTGGCGATCAGACCCTTCGTGCTGGTGGCTTCGACGTCGAAGGCCTCCACGATGGTCAGACGGCCCTGACGGTTCAGCTCGGACAGGATCGCGCACATGGCGGCACGGTACTGCTTGCGATTGACCTTCTGCTCGAAGCTGCGCGGCTTGGCCGCGAAGGTGACACCGCCGCCGACGAAGATCGGAGCCGTCAGTGCGCCATGACGCGCGCCGCCGCCCTTCTGCTTCTTCGACTTCTTGGTGGTACCAGCCACTTCGGAGCGAGTCTTCTGTGCCTTGGTGCCGGCGCGACCGGCGTTGCGGTAAGCAACGACGACCTGGTGGACCAGATCTTCGCTGAAATCGCGACCGAACACGGCTTCGGAGACCGAGACCTTGTTGTTGCTACCCGTGATAACGAGTTCCATCGTCATCTCTCCTTATGCCTTGCTCGCCGGACGGACGATCACATCGCCACCCGCCGCGCCCGGAACGGCGCCGCGAACCGCGATCAGACCGCGCTCGACGTCGACCTTGACCACTTCCAGGTTCTGGGTGCTCTGCTGCACCGCGCCCATGTGGCCCGACATCTTCTTGCCCGGGAAAACGCGACCCGGGGTCTGGCGCTGACCCAGCGAACCCGGCGCGCGATGCGACAGCGAGTTACCGTGGGTTGCATCGCCCATACGGAAGTTGTGGCGCTTGATGGTGCCCTGGAAGCCCTTACCCTTGGTGACACCCTGGACGTCGACGATCTGGCCGACTTCGAAGATGTCCGCCTTGACTTCGCCGCCAACGGCGAAATCGCCGAGCTGCGCGTCTTCAACGCGGAATTCCCACAGGCCACGACCCGCCTCCACCTTCGCCTTGGCGAAGTGGCCGGCTTCCGGCTTGTTGACCAGGGCAGCGCGACGCGCGCCGACGGTCACCTGCACGGCGCTGTAGCCGTCGGTTTCGACGGTCTTGATCTGCGCGATGCGGTTCGGGGTTGCTTCGATCAGGGTCACCGGGATGGAGCGGCCATCTTCAGTGAACACGCGGCTCATGCCGGCCTTGCGGCCCACGAAGCCCAACGAATACTTCTTCGTCATGGTCGTAGTCCTCAGGTCAGCTTGATCTGAACGTCGACGCCGGCAGCCAGTTCGAGCTTCATCAGCGCGTCCACGGTCTTGTCATTCGGGTCAACGATATCGAGCACGCGCTTGTGCGTGCGGGTCTCGTACTGGTCACGCGCGTCCTTGTCGACGTGCGGGGAAACGAGAACGGTGTAACGCTCGATCTTGGTCGGCAGCGGGATCGGGCCACGCACTTGCGCGCCGGTCCGCTTTGCCGTTTCAACGATCTCGCTGGCCGAACGGTCGATCAGACGATGATCGAACGCTTTCAGCCGGATCCGGATCTTTTGGTCCGCCATGGCGGTAGGTTCCTTCGTTAAAAGAGCGACAGACAAAGCCTCTGGGTTGCTTTGCCCCATGAAATTCCTGAATACGGACGGCCCGCAGTCCTGCAGGCCGCCAAGGTCAATCCATGGACCTCAAAAACGTAGGCAGACCAGTTACCCGGCCTGCCCAGACGTAGAAGCATAATGGCACGCAAGGCAGCTGTCAACAGTCGCCTGTTGACGCCGCCTGAATGGCATTGACCCTTCCTGGTCCGGGGAACACAAGGCACATCCTGTGCCTGCTTTCCCATTTGATACGCCCCGATGCCCTACCCAGGCAACATCGGGGCGCAGATACTACCAGATTACTCGATGATCTTCGAGACCACGCCGGCGCCGACGGTACGACCGCCTTCGCGGATGGCGAAGCGCAGGCCTTCGTCCATGGCCACCGGGTTGATCAGGGTGACTTCCATCTTGACGTTGTCACCCGGCATCACCATTTCGACGCCTTCCGGCAGCTTGGCGGCGCCGGTGATGTCGGTGGTGCGG
>NZ_JCAFSH010000024.1:0-32674 GCF_059369035.1 Stenotrophomonas sp. YJH_SMC_130 | reverse complement strand
TAGCGACGAGCAACGGCTTTGACCGATGTGGAGGTCTTGCAGGCCTCTTTGGCGACCTGCAGTTTGAAACGCGCGTCGTATCTGTTCATGTATCCCTCGGGGTTGGATCTGATGTCCAACTCCCGGGGGTCACTTCAGGGATGGGTTTACGGCGTGTCCTGCCCACCCACACCGCCCCGCCATCCCACGGAATGCAGGCTTTTGACGTTGCCGTTGCTTCTGCAGGTGCAGGGCTGCAAGCCCTGCCGAACCCCCTCCTGCGGTAGGGTGGGCCGATGCCGCGCTGCAGCTTGGCGTCGCCGCAGATTTGATTACACTTGAAACTTGTTTGCCCACGACTCCGGACACCCACCCATGAAGCTTGGTTCTTTGAAGGAAGGCGGCCGCGACGGCACCCTGATCGTCGTCTCGCGTGACCTGCGCCACGGCGTGCGCGCCACCGGCATTGCCGCCACCCTGCAGCAGGCCCTGGAGGACTGGAGCCACATCGCACCGCGCCTGAACGCCCTGTACGAATCACTCAACGCTGGCGACGCCGATGGCGTATTCGACCTCGATCCGCAGGCGCTGGCCGCACCGATGCCGCGTGCCTATGAATTCGTCGACGGCAGCGCCTACCTGCCGCACGTCGAGCGCGTGCGCCGCGCCCGTGGCGCCGAGGTGCCGGAGAGCTTCTACACCGACCCGCTGATGTACCAGGCCACCAGTGCGGGGTTCTACGGCCCGCGCGATGCGGTCAAGGTGGTCAGCGAGGACTACGGCATCGACCTGGAAGCGGAGATCGTGGTGATCACCGACGACGTGCCGATGGCGGCCACCCCCGAACAGGCCGCCGGCCACATCCAGCTGGTCGGCCTGGTCAACGATGTCTCGCTGCGCAACCTGATCCCGGGCGAGCTGGCCAAGGGCTTCGGCTTCCTGCAGTCCAAGCCGCGTTCGGCGCTGTCGCCGGTGTTCGTCACCCCCGATGAGCTGGGTGCTGCGTGGCAGGACAGCAAGGTGCACCTGCCGCTGCTGACCCACATCAACGGCCAGTGGTTCGGTGCGCCGGAGGCGGGCGTGGACATGCAGTTCAACTTCGCCCAGCTGGTCGCGCATGCGGCCAAGACCCGCCCGCTGGGTGCCGGCACCATCGTCGGCTCGGGCACCATCGCCAATGAAGACACCAGCAAGGGTGCCTCGTGCTTCGCCGAGCAGCGCGTGGTCGAGACCCTGCGTGACGGCAAGCCGAGCACGCCGTTCATGTCCTTCGGCGACGTGGTCCGCATCGAGATGCTCGACGCTGCCGGCAACAGCATCTTCGGTGCGATCGAGCAGCGCATCGAACAGGCGGCCAAGCCCTGAGCATGGAGGCGGCGATGGAGATTCCGGTCGACGACGGCATCGTGCTGTACACCTACTGGCGATCCAGCGCCGCCTACCGCGTGCGCATCGGCCTGGAGCTGAAGGGCCTGGCCTGGGAGGCGCGGCCGGTGCATCTGGTGCGCGACGGTGGCGAGCAGCACCATGAGGCTTATCGCGCGCTCAATCCGCAGCAGCTGGTGCCGACCCTGCTGCATGATGGGCATACGCTGACCCAGTCACTGGCGATCATCGAGTACCTGGAAGAGCGCTTCCCACAGGTGCCGCTGCTGCCGGCCGATGCTGCGGGCCGCGCACGGGTGCGGGCGCTGGCGCAGCTTGTGGCCTGCGATATCCATCCGATCAACAACCTGCGGGTGATGCAGTACCTGGAACGCGACCTGCAGCTGCCTGCCGACGCCCGCACGCAGTGGACCCTGCACTGGATCGCCGAAGGCTTTGACGCGATGGAAGCGATGCTGGCCAACAGCCGCGACACCGGCACCTTCTGCCACGGCGACCGTCCTGGCCTGGCCGACATCTGCCTGCTGCCGCAGCTGTACAACGCACACCGCTTCGGCCTGGACCTGACGCCGTACCCGACCCTGCGCCGCATCGAAGCGGCGTGCCAGGCAGTGGACGCCTTCGACCGCGCGCGCCCGGAAAACCAGCCCGACGCCGCCTGAAAGCAGAGGGGACGGAGCGGATCACGTCGTCAGTGCATTTTCGACTTGATCCCCTCCGTCCCCTTTCTGTTGCAATCGAGCCAGGTCATCGCGGAACAACCGGTAGGCCTCCTCGCGGCGGGCATCGCCGGCCTGTCGCAGCACCCACGCCGGGTGCACCGTGGCGTAGCCGCGGGTGCCGTCCTCGAGGGTGTGCCAGCGCCCGCGGTCACGCGAGAGGTCGAAGTCACGACCGAATACCGAGGCTGCCGCTGTCGCGCCCAGGCACACGATCACCTGGGGCCGCACGCGCGCGATCTCACCCATCAGCCAGGGCCGGCAGGCCTGGATGTGACGGCTCTCCGGCCGCTTGTGCAGCCGCACCTTGCCGCGCCGCTCATGGTGGAAGTGCTTCACCGCGTTGGTGAGGTACAGCGTGGCGCGATCGATCCCCAGTTCCGCCAATGCGCGGTCCAGCACCTGGCCGGCAGGTCCTGCAAATGGCTGCCCACGCAGATCTTCGGTGTCACCGGGTTGCTCTCCGACCAGCATCACCCCGGCCCCTGCCGGCCCCTGTCCGAACACGGTCTGCGTGGCCTGCTCCCACAACGGGCACTGGCGGCAGGCGCTGGCCTGTCCGCGCAGATTGTCCAGGCTGCTGGCTTCGGCTGCCGATGCCGGAGGGTTCGCTCGCAGCGGAATCCTGCATTGCGGTGCCTGCGCGGGACGGTCATGCATTTCCTGCACGCGGTCGGCCGCATCGCGCACCAGGCGTGGCAGCAACTGTGCTTCAGGCAGATAGCGCCAGTACTTGGCCGGCATCTCCTGCATCATCATCCGCGTGTTGAGCCGGGCCGGATTGAAAATGCTGGCGTAGTAGGTCTGCCACAGCGACTCGCGTGCATCCTCGGCCGGGGCATCCTCGCGCCGTGCACCGGGGCCGAAGGCAAGCGCCTGCCCATCCCAGGCGACGCTGCGCGAAGGCGTGAGGATGGCCCAGCGCATGCCGGTGAAGCGGCGCGCGAAGAACGGCGCGACCCGGTCGACGATGTGGTGCTGTGGCTCGAACCAGGCGATGAATGCATCAGGCTGGCCAGGCACTTCGCGGAAGCGCACGAATGCCTTCATCTTGTGCGTGTCGCGGCGGACCGCCTGTGCCATGGCCATCGCCCGCAGTACGTCGGCATCGGCGGGGTTTGACAGCACCGAGCGTTCGCCATGGGCGATGCGCCACAGCAACCGGTACAGGAGGGCCATGCGTTGTCCGTCGCGATGGCACAGGCAGGTGGCCGCCAGCTCCAGGAAGTCGCGCGGTACCGTCGGTGCGCCAGCATCGGCCTGTGCGGGTGCCGAGGTGACCGCTGGCGCGTCCAGCAGTGATGCGTCGCTGCCCTCGAGCCAGTCCAGCTGCTCCGGCGTGACGCCACGCAGCAGGGCTTCGCGCGCACCGCTGCGCCAGGCCTCCAGCGACCATGGCGGATCCACCCGCAGCGACCAGCGCTGCGCGTCAGGCCGCGGACGGGGCATCGAACAGCGAACCCTGGCGCGGCGGCGGGGCCAGCTGCGCGCGCAGCGCCGCCGGATCGTCCAGTGCTTTGCGCGGGTGATGGTCGGCCAGCAGCACGAACGGCAGCAGCTTGCTCATCGGTGCCTTCAGGCGCGCGAGGTCGGCCACGCGCAGCCGCCCGTGACGGCGTGCCATCAGCACGCGCTTGACGTTGCGCACGCCAAGGCCGGGCACGCGCAGCAGCATCTCCTTCGGTGCCCGGTTCAGATCGACCGGAAAGCGCTCGGGGTGGCGGATCGCCCAGGCCATCTTCGGGTCGATATCCAGGTCGAGCATGCCGTCCTGGGTGGTATCGGTAATCTCATCCACGCCGTACCCGTAGAAGCGCAGCAGCCAGTCAGCCTGGTAAAGGCGATGTTCGCGCTGCAGCGGTGGCGGCTGCAGTGGCAACTGCCGGCTGGCGTCCGGAATCGGGCTGAACGCGGAGTAGTAGACCCGGCGCATGCGGTAGTTGCCGTACAGGCTGTCGGCGCTGGCCAGGATCTGCCGGTCGTTTGCCCCGTCCGCGCCGACGATCATCTGGGTGCTCTGCCCGGCCGGTGCGAAACGGGGAGGGCGCGGGCGAGTGCTGCGGCTGGGCGTCGGTGCCACCGCTGCGGGAGCCTTGCGAGCTTCCTTGGCTTCCTCGATGCGCCAGCGCAGTTCGCCCATCGCGCCACGGATGGAATGAACCGTCTTCTCCGGCGCCAAGGCGCTCAGGCCGGCTTCGGTCGGCAGTTCCACGTTGATGGACAGGCGGTCGGCATAGCGCCCGGCACTGGCCAGCAGTTCCGGCGAGGCCTCGGGAATGGTCTTGAGGTGGATGTAGCCGGCGTAGCGGTGTTCTTCGCGCAGTTGCCGGGCCACTTCCACCATCTGTTCCATGGTGTAGTCCGCATTGCGGATGATGCCGCTGGACAGGAACAGGCCCTCGATGTAGTTGCGCTTATAGAAGTCCAGGGTGAGCGTGACCACCTCATCCACGCTGAAACGTGCACGGGGCACGTTGCTGGAAACCCGGTTCACGCAATAGGCGCAGTCGTAAATGCAGAAGTTGGTCAGCAGGATCTTCAGCAACGACACGCAGCGGCCATCGGGCGTGTAGCTGTGGCAGATGCCCATGCCCTCGGTGCTGCCGATTCCGCTGCTGGCGCGCGAATCGCGCTTGCCCGAGCCGCTGGAGGCGCAGGAGGCATCGTACTTGGCGGCATCAGCCAGAATGGCCAGCTTGCGGATGGTTTCCATTGAGGAAACCTACGGATGAGGGGTCTCATTGGATGAGACCGCCCCTGAATTCTTCAGAAAAAGGGGACGGGGGGATCCAAGTCGCAAGTGCACAAACGACTTGATCCCCTCCGTCCCCTTTTTCGTGGGATCAGAAGCCGTGGGTGATGCTGGGTGCGCCCGCCGAGAAATCCGCATACGGGTCGTGCTCGCCGCTGCTGCCTTCGGACAGGCGGAACTTCAGGGCCAGGCCATCGCGCGAGTCGGCTGCGCGCAGCGCTTCTTCCTGCTCGATGGTGCCGGCCTTGGCCAGCCGGAACAGGCACTGGTCGAAGCTCTCCATGCCTTCTTCCAGCGAGGCTTCCATCGCCGCCTTGATCTCGTGCACCTGGCCGCGGCGCAGCAGGTCGCGGATCATCGGCGTGTTGATCAGCACCTCGGTGGCCGGCAGGCGACGGCCCTCCTTGTTCTTCACCAGGCGCTGGCTGATCACCGCACGCAGGTTCAGTGCCAGGTTCATCAGCACGTTCTTGTGCGCGCTTTCCGGGAAGAAGTTGAGGATGCGCTCGATGGTCTGGTCGGCATTGTTGGAGTGCAGGGTCGCCAGGCACAGGTGGCCGGTCTCGGCGAAGGCGATTGCCGCCTCCATCGTTTCCGCATCCAGGATCTCGCCGATCAGGATCACGTCCGGCGCTTCACGCATCGCGTTCTTCAGCGCGTTGTGGAAGGCATGGGTGTCCAGGCCGACCTCGCGCTGGTTGACGATCGACATCTTGTGCTTGTGCAGGTACTCGATCGGATCCTCGATGGTGAGGATGTGACCGGTGGTGGTGCTGTTGCGGTGGTCGATCATCGACGCCAGCGAGGTGGACTTGCCGGAGCCGGTGGACCCCACCACCAGCACCAGCCCGCGCGGGGTCATGATGACGTCCTTCAACACCTGCGGCAGGTTCAGCTCCTCGATGCTCGGAATCCGGCTGCGGATGGCGCGGATGACCATGCCGACCTCGCCCCGCTGCTTGAACACGTTGACGCGGAAGCGCCCGGCATCGGGCAGGGCGATGGCCATGTTGAGCTCCAGCTCGCGCTCGAACTGCGGCACCTGGCCCTCGTCCATCAGCGAGTAGGCGATCTTCTTGACCATGCCCGGCGGCAGGCCCGTGTTGCCCAGCGGATAGAGCTTCCCCTCGATCTTGATGTAGACCGGTGCCCCGGTGGTCAGAAACATGTCCGAAGCGTTCTTTTCGGTCATCAGCTTCAGGAAGTAGCCGATATCCATTGCGAATTTTCCCCAACGAAACGGCCGACGCCCGTTGCCAGCACGGTGTCGGCTTGACGACAATGGCCGTGAACCGACAACCGGTACGGCCTCCCCAATGAAACGACTTAGCTTCGCACGAATGCGCCATGGCCTGTATGTGATGGCGTTTGCATTCGCACTGTCTGCCCCCGCCTGGGCGCAGGACGCTGCCCTGGAACTGGCGCAGGCCCGGCAGGCGGTCGACAAGGCCACCCAGGCCGATGCCGACCAGTACGCCCCGGACCTGATCGGGCTGGCCCGGCAGGGGCTGGAGCAGGCCCAGCGCGCCGCCGGCGACCGCCGCGAGCGCAAGAACGCCCCGGCGATGGCCCTGCGCGCTGCAGCCGATGCCGATCTGGCCCGCGTCCGTAGTGAGGAAGCCACCGTCACCGCGCAGCTGCAGCTGCGTCGCAACGAGGTCAACCAGCTGCAACGCCAGCTGTCGACCGGGGAGGACCGCCGGTGAAGCCGATGACCGCCGCAACCCTGGCCGCGCTGCTGGCGCTGCCGACCCTGGCCACGGCCGCCGACAACCCGATGGTGGCGCAGCTGAGCCAGCGCCTGATGGCCATCCAGGCCAACCCCGATACCGCTGAGCTGGGCGCCTTCGAGCGCATGCAGGCGCAGCAGGCGATCACCACCCTGGACAAGGCCAAGCGCCGCGACCAGGAGCTGGCCACGTACCTGGCCGAGCGCCGGGTGGAGATTGCCGAGACCGCCGTGCGCACCGCGCTGGCCGCGCGCGAGGTCGACCGCCTGGAGCGTACCCGCAGCGACCTGCTGATCGAGGCCAGCCGCCGCGATGCCGCCCGTGCCCGCCAGGAAGCCGAGCAGCTGCGCATGCAGGCGCAGATGCAGGCCGAGGAGGCCGAACGCCTGCGCCAGGCGGCCGAGGCCGAGACCCTGGCCCGCCAGGACGCCGAGAATGCCCTGACCAGCGTGGCCGGCAAGCAGCAGCAGCGTCTGAGCGCTGCCCAGCAGAACGCTGCCAGGCTGGCCCGGGAGGAAGCCGAGCTGGTGTCCGGGCAGAAGCTGCCCGGTTCGAAGTTCGACGCTCGCGGTGAGGTCTTCACCTTCGGTGGTGACGCGTTCGCCGCAGGCGCCTCCAGCCTGTCGGGTGGCGCCCGCAACCAGGCCAAGGCCCTGGCCGAGTACCTGAACATCGGCAAGAAGGGGCGCCTGCGCATCGAGGCCTACGACAGCGCCAACGGCGTGGGCCAGAAGCGTGCCGAAGCGCTGCGCGACGCCCTGGTCGCGGGTGGTGTCGCCAGCAACCGGATCCAGGTCAGCGGCAAGAAGGCTGCGTCCACCCGGGCGCGCTCGGCCGAGGTCATCATCGCGCCGTAATGCATTGATATTGTTTGTTTTTCGTTGCGATGAGCATTCAGCCTGAACCCCGCCCCGGCGGGGTTCGGTCTTTTTGACGCAGGGGTCTTGTACCCCGCCTTGAGCAGGCGTAGGGTCAATCGTCCGGGACGCAATGCCGCGGACCGGACGATGGGAGGGCCGGGCCGATGCAAGCAGGGCGCGAACCGCAGCAGATCGACGTGCGCAGGCCAGTGCCGCAGGTCGTTGCAGGCGTCCAGGTGGCCATCGGCCGGCACTCCTCCATGAACAACGCCCCGTGCCTTGCGGCCGGGGCGTTCGTGTATCTGTCGAAGGAGGTCCATCATGTTTGAAGATCAGCCCCAGAGCGAGATCGACGCCCGTCGCGCGCGTGATCCGGAGTTCAGGGCACTCCATGACCAGCACCGCAAGTTGAACAAGAAGTGCATGGACGCGGAGTTGGGTGTACTCCCGATCGATGATGTCACCCTGGGTCGCATGAAGCGTGAGAAGCTGCTGGCCAAGCAACGTCTTCTGCGAATGTACGAAACACCGCTCCCAACGACGTCCCCCACGCTTTGACGCACTCCGTCGCGCCCGGAACGGCGTGACCCGGCCATCGATGGCCCCGCCGGGCGCTTCTGCCCCGGCATCGCGGCACCGCCGATGAGGCGACCGCGCCAAGGCACCACAGGCGGTGGTGCCTTGGCCTGCAGGCACCACTCACCGATGCGAGCGGTACCGGTCTCCTCGTCGATCCGGGGCCGCCCGCATCCCTTTACGGGGCCGGCGGGCGGCATCTCCGCGCCGACCTGACATTCAGCGCCATCCGTCGGATAATCATCGGTCCGGCCCTGCGTGGCGCGAATCGAAAGTCCTCCGAATGCCCATCCATTCTTCCGTCCTCGAACTCATCGGCCAGACCCCGATCGTCAAGGCCCAGCGCCTGGACACCGGCGTTTGCGAGCTTTACCTGAAGCTCGAGAGCGCCAACCCGGGCGGTTCGATCAAGGATCGCATCGGCCTGTCGATGATCGAGGCGGCGGAGCAGCGGGGTGACCTGAAGCCGGGCGCAACCCTGGTCGAAGGTACCGCCGGCAACACCGGCCTGGGCCTGGCACTGGTGGCCCAGCAGAAGGGCTACAAGCTGATCCTCGTCGTTCCCGACAAGATGAGCCGCGAAAAGATCTTCAACCTGAAGGCGATGGGCGCCGAAGTGCGCCTGACCCGTTCGGACGTCGCCAAGGGCCATCCCGAGTACTATCAGGACCTGGCCAAGACCATCGCCGAGCAGACCCCGGGCGCCTATTTCATCAACCAGTTTGGCAACCCGGACAACCCGGCCGCGCATGAGTTCGGCACCGGCCCGGAGATCCTCGAGCAGATGGGCGGTGACCTCGACGCCATCGTGTTCGGCTGCGGCAGCTCCGGCACCATGACCGGCCTGTCGCGTGCGTTCGCCAGGCTCTCGCCGAAGACCGAGCTGGTGCTGGCCGATCCGGTCGGCTCGATCCTGGCCGAGTACATCAACGACGGCGTGCTCAACGACAAGTCGGGCAGCTGGCTGGTGGAAGGCATCGGCGAGGACTTCCTGCCCTCGATCTCCGACTTCAGCCGTGTCAAGAAGGCTTATGCCATCAGCGATGCCGAGAGTTTCCACACCGCGCGCGAGCTGCTGGGCAAGGAAGGCATCCTGGGCGGTTCGTCCACCGGCACCCTGCTGGCGGCGGCGCTGAAGTACTGCAAGGAGCAGACCACGCCGAAGAAGGTGCTGGTGCTGGTCTGCGATACCGGCAACAAGTACCTGTCGAAGATGTACAACGACTACTGGATGCTGGACAACGGCTTCCTGCAGCGCCCGCAGCACGGCGACCTGCGCGACCTGATCCTGCGCCCGTACGGCCAGCGCGACACGGTGGTGATCGGCCCGAACGACCTGTTGACCACCGCCTACCAGCGCATGAAGCTGTATGACGTGTCGCAGCTGCCGGTGATGGACGGTGACCAGCTGGTCGGCATCGTCGATGAAAGCGACGTGCTGCTGCATGTCTACGGCGACGAAGCGCGCTTCCGCGACACCGTGGCCACCGCGATGGTCAGCAAGCTGGACCGGCTGGACGTGAAGTCGCCGATCGAGGCCCTGCTGCCGGTGTTCGACCGCGGGCAGGTGGCGATCGTGATGGACGGTGACGCCTTCCTCGGCCTGATCACCCGCATCGACCTGCTGAACTATCTGCGCCGTCGCGTGCAGTAGGCCGCTGATCGCTGCCGTTCACCGCTGAATTCCGGTTTATTCGCGTCAAAGCTCGTTAAGGCCGCGCTGATAGACTCCCGATCCTTTGACGGCGCCGCACGTCGGCGCCATTCAGGAAACGACATGTCCAACTCCTCTTCGCCCGATCGCGCGCTGGCCCTGGCCACGCTGGCCATCCACGGCGGCCAGTCGCCCGATCCCAGCACCGGCGCGGTGATGCCGCCGATCTACGCCACCTCGACCTATGCGCAGTCCAGCCCGGGCGAGCATCAGGGCTTCGAGTACTCGCGTACCCACAACCCGACGCGCTTTGCCTATGAGCGCTGCGTGGCCTCGCTGGAAGGCGGTATCCGCGGCTTTGCCTTCGCTTCGGGCATGGCGGCCAGCTCGACCGTGATCGAGCTGCTGGACGCCGGCAGCCACGTGGTGGCGATGGACGATATCTACGGCGGTAGCTTCCGCCTGTTCGAGCGCGTGCGCCGCCGCACCGCCGGGCTGGACTTCAGCTTCGTCGACCTGACCGATCTGGCGGCATTTGAAGCCGCCATCACGCCGAAGACGAAGATGGTGTGGATCGAGACCCCGACCAACCCGATGCTGAAGATCGTGGACATCGCCGCGGTCGCTGCCATCGCCAAGCGCCATGGCCTGATCGTGGTGGTCGACAACACCTTCGCCTCGCCGATGCTGCAGCGTCCGCTGGAGCTGGGCGCGGACCTGGTCCTGCATTCGGCCACCAAGTACCTCAACGGTCACTCGGACATGGTAGGTGGCATGGTCGTGGTCGGCGACAACGCGCCGCTGGCCGAGCAGATGGCGTTCCTGCAGAACTCGGTGGGTGGCGTGCAGGGCCCGTTCGACAGCTTCCTGGCCCTGCGCGGCCTGAAGACATTGCCGCTGCGCATGAAGGCGCATTGTGCCAATGCGATGGCGCTGGCGCAGTGGCTGGAAAAGCACCCGGCGGTGGAAAAGGTGATCTACCCGGGCCTGCCGTCGCACCCGCAGCATGAGCTGGCCAGCAAGCAGATGGCCGGCTACGGCGGCATCGTCTCGATCGTGCTCAAGGGCGGTTTCGAGGCGGCCAAGCGTTTCTGCGAGAAGACCGAACTGTTCACCCTGGCCGAGTCGCTGGGCGGCGTGGAAAGCCTGGTGAACCATCCGGCGGTGATGACGCATGCTTCGATTCCCGTGGCGCGTCGGGAGCAGCTGGGGATCAGTGATGCGCTGGTAAGGCTCAGCGTGGGTGTGGAAGAGTTGGGGGATCTGCAGGTGGATCTGGAAGGAGCATTGGCTTGAACACCGAAACTATTTTGAAGGCGGAAGCTGATCGGCGTCCGGTCCGAATCAGCAGCCACGATACTCAGATGAAGGCTCTCCCGGCGTTCGTTCGTGACATTGCCGAAGGCATGGGAGCCTGGCGTGCTTGGACGGCGTTGGCACTACTTGACATCAAGCACAAGTATCGCCGATCAGTCTTGGGTCCCTTCTGGATTACCATCAGCATGTTTGTGCTGATCCTCGGTATTGGCCTGCTCTACAGCCAGTTGTTCCGGATGAACCTTCGGGACTATCTGCCCTACATCGCTCTTGGCGATATTGTGTGGATCTACATCTCGACCACAGTGCAGGAGGGATGTACCACGTTCACTGCTTCGGAGAATCTGATCCGTTCGATGCGGCTGCCAATGACGCTTCATGTGATGCGGTTGGTGACACGAACCTTCATCGTGTTCCTGCATGGGGCAGTCGCCTATCTGCCGTTTGTTGTATTTCTCAAGATCGAGCCGGAGCTGGTTTGGTTGCTCGCTTTGCCGGGCGTTGCCCTGATTGTGCTGGCGACCATTCCCATTACGGCGATATTCGGCATGCTGTCTGCTCGCTTCCGCGACCTGCAACCCGCGATCGCAAACTTCATGCAGCTCGGCTTCTTCATGACGCCGATCATCTGGAAGGCGGACATGCTGGGCCCGCATCGTTGGGTTGCCGATATCAATCCAATCTACCACTTCATCCAGATCGTGCGCATGCCGCTGATGGGACAGGTTCCAGAAGCGCACTCGTACTACTTCGTACTCGCCTTCATCGCCGCGGCGTTTGTGATCGCGCTTCCCTTCCTGGCGGCAAATCGCCACAAGATCTCGCTGTGGGTGTAACACCATGACCTTCATTGAAGTGGTCGACTGCAGCGTCCAGCTGCCGATCTATGGCACCAACAACCGCTCCATGAAGGGAGCCATCATGTCCGCCGTTACCGGCGGGCGCGTGGCTCCCACCAGCCGCAACGTGACCGTAGTGGATTCTCTCCAGAACGTCACCTTCAACCTGCGTGAGGGTGACAAGCTGGGTCTCGTCGGCCATAACGGAGCAGGCAAGACCACGTTGCTGAAAACACTTGCGGGCGTTTATGAGCCAACTTCTGGCTACATCCGCAGCCAGGGGCGCGTTGCCAATCTGCTGGACGTGACGATGGGCATGGATTTCGAAGCAACCGGTGTCGAGAACATCCGGTTGAAGGGGCTGCTGCATGGGCTTTCCCGTGCTGAGATCCAAAGCAAGATCCCGCAGATCTGCGAGTTCTCGGGCCTTGGCCCGTATGTGAACATGCCGGTGCGCGTGTACTCCAGTGGCATGATGGTGCGTCTGGCGTTCTCGATTGCCACCAGTTTCGATGCCGAGATTCTGCTGATGGACGAATGGTTGGGTGTCGGCGATGCGGACTTCAACGCCCGCGCTCAGCAACGCCTCGCCGAAATCGTACAGAAGGCCAGCATTCTGGTCCTGGCCAGCCACAATCAGGACATCATCGCCGCTAACTGCAATCGCATCATGCATCTTGAGCATGGGCGCATCACCAGCGATCAGCCGATAGAGGCCCGTGCCTGATGAATACTCGTAACCGGGACTACTGGATCAACAGGAGCGGTGATCTCTATGCCGACCAGCAGAAGATCCGGCGTGAGGCGGGCAACAGCAATTACGCCCGGCAGGAAGCGTGGCTGGTGGGATTCCTCGCCGAGCGTTCCGAACAACTGGGGCGGCCGGTTCGGGTTCTGGACTTCGGGGTGGGCTTCGGACGTCTTGCGCGGTTGCTGCCGCAGCATGCCTTCGTGGACTACTTCGGTTTCGATATCTCCCCTGCTATGGTGGAGCCACTGCTGCGTGAACCGCCTGTTGAACTGGCCGCAGACATCGGGCATCGCATCCGCGTCGGATCTTCGTTGGCCGACGCCATGCAGGGCGAGCAGTTTGATGTGATCTTCACCGTCTCGGTGTTGATCCACAACGACCGCGAACAGGCGGCAGACGTACTTGCACAGATGCGTGCGTTGCTGGCGCCCGAAGGACGGCTGTGCTTCATCGAGAACCGACCGGTGTCGATCAGCCTGCTGGCCAACCTGTGGCACGCAGGTTGCTGGAGTCATGATGTTGCCGGCACGTTGGCGCCGGACATGAATGTGGACGTCGAAGACGGAATCCTTTCGGACCATGCCATCTACATTCTGCACGAATCCGCCGCCGGGATCCCACGCCAGCTTCGTGTGCCGGGCGCCCGCGGGTTTGAACCGATCACCGCTGGTGACTACCTGTTGCGGACGCTGGAAGCTACCACGGCTGTTGCGCGTGGCATGGAAGTGGAAAGTGCCACGCTTGGCGGCGACATCGCGCAGATGCGTGATGCGGTGGAGCTCTATCGTCAGGCCGAAGAACGCGCGCGAACGAATCTGGACATCGCGCGACAGCATCTAGGCGATGACGTGGGCCTGCTGGATGGTATAGGCCATCTTACCGCAGCCATTGATGCGCTTCCGGCATTGGCGATGCGTATCGGCGTGCTGGCTGGCGAGACCTCCGTGCAGCAGGTCCAGTCCTTGGAGCGGATTGAAGCGCTGCATGCGCGTGAAGCGACGCTTGTCGAATCGCTGGCGCAGCAGGAGCGAGAGCTTGAGCAGGTGCAGGCCCGGTTGGAAGCTGCCCAAAGCGCCAACCAGCACCTGCAATGGCAACAGGGCCTCCGTGAGCAGGTCCGCCAGGTCCTGAGCAGCCGAACGGAAGAGCGCGCCATGCCATACCTCGAAGCGCCGGTGGGTGGCAGTGCCTCGGTCGGTCAGCCGGCACCTCCGGTGTACGAATTCAACGCCCGCCGTGACATGCGATTCGCACAGGCTGTGGTTGGGCATGAGCGGGTCTGCCACATCATGCATCAGGAGTGGTTCGGTATCCGTGCGGCCTGCGGCTCGCTCCCGGGACACAAGCTTGCGGTGACCAGTACCTCAGCGCCCGGCGCCGGCGATGTTGAGGAGGTGGCCCGTCTGCTTGCCGCCAACAAGGTGAATCGGCTGGTTATTCATGGATTCTCCGATGGCATGTTGCAGTGGGTGAAAGGCCTCGCTGCAGCCGGATTCGACCGGATCTACATGGTCTGGCATGGCGCGCCCTCGATGTGGATCCATGTTGAAGAACGGCGCCTGTTCGCGTTGGCCTACAAGGCGGTCCGCACTGGTCTGATCCGCAGGGTCAGTGTCATGCGCGCAGGTTCCCATGCGGCGCTTGCAGATGTAGCGGGCTGGCAGAGGCAGGTCTATAACATGCCGCCAGCCTATACCGGCAAGCGCATTCCACGGCGGGCGACCGGAGCCACCGTATTCATTCCGTCCTGGAACCTGATTCACAAGAACATCTTCACGAATGCCGCAGCCGCGGCTGCGACCGCGGAAGTGGCAAACATTTGGCTGATGGCGGATGATTTCGCGTTACCGTACCGGGTGGACAAGAATGTTAAGCGTCTTCCAAAACTCAGCCAGTTGCAGATGATGGAGGCGATGTCGCAAGCCGATGCAGTGATGAATGCCTCCATCGTCGACTGCCATCCGATGGTGGAGTTGGAGGCACTTGCTGCCGGTACTCCCGCGCTGCGGGGACGTCTGGGGATGGATGCGCTGGAAGACCATCCCTATGTCGAGATTACCCAGGTGGCCGATCCACTCAGCGTTGCCGATGTGCGCCAGACGCTGCGCCGGATATTGGCGGCTCCCGCAGTGGAGATGGATGACATGATGTCGTCCTACTCGCGCCAGATGGTGGCGTTGTCCTTCGAGCGATATTCAGAATTTATGGAAATCTAAAAATGGGCTTGAGGGTTTTCGTTACCCGCGAACTTTTCCCCTTTACCGCCGGTGGCATTGGACGCGTGATCGCGAACATGCTGATGACCGCGCCGGAAGAAGATCGCGCGGAGATGGCAGTACTTTACGTCGGCGACAACGTCGAGGCGGACGCGTTCGCGGTCGCCCACCCGGGCGTGACCTTCCTCGCGTGGCCGCATTCGCGCTTTCAACAAGTAGACGAGCGTGGGGAGATTTTCCCGCCAATGTCGGCGTTCACCCACAGCATGCTGCATTGGGAATCGGTGCATGTGCTGCAGGGGCTGCTCGAGCTGGAACGCCTGAAAGGCCCGCTTGAGTATGTCGAGTTCGTGGACTGGGGGGCACCTGCGTTCGCCGCAACCCAGGAAAAGCTGCTTGGCAGCGCATTGACGACGGCCACGCTGGCCGTGCGCCTGCACACTACAGACAGCATCCTGGCCGATTTTGAGCCGCGCGTGCAGAGTGTGCACGGGTTGAATCTCTTTGACCTAGAGCGAAAGGCACTGGCCGATTGCGACATTATCGTCGGTCAGATCGCGCCGGTTGCCGAGGCGTTCCGCGTGTTCTACGGCTTCAGCGAGGAGGAGTGGACTCCACGCCTGCGCCTGCATGCTCCGCCGGTGTTGCTGGATACGATGCAGCCGGTCACACAGACCACCGTGATCAATGATTCAACGCCGCTGTTGTTCACTTCGAAACTGCAGGATATCAAGCGCCCGGATACTTTCATCCGTGGCTGCATCCAGTTCCTGCGGGACAGGCCGCGTTATCAGGGCAACATTGTTTTCCTGGCGCATTCTTTTGATGTGAGCTATCAGGAGTATGTCATCTCGCTGGTGCCGGAGGAACTGCGCAGCCGGGTGGTGTTTGCCCGTGGCGTAACCGGTGCGGCGCGCGAGAAGAGCATTTCTGGCGCGGTATGCGTATTCCCATCGCCATGGGAGTCTTTCTGCCTTGCTGCGTACGAGGCATCGCTGTCAGGCGCAGCTTGCGTGCTCAACGCGCAGAATCCGGCTTTCGGGCCGGGCAGTCCGTGGCGGGATGGATACAACTGCAGCACGTTTGATGGGAGCGCCGAAGATCTGGCACGCGCGCTTTGCGGCCTGTTTGAAAGCACCCCCGGCCGACTGTCGCCGGTCGAGGTGCCGAAGGACCCGCTTCCCTGGAAGGGGCTTGATCCGGTGGCAATACCTGCTGCGGTTCCCCTGGACAGGCAATTGACCGTAGTCGTCGTCAACCGCGATAGTGCGGGGCGCGTATTGAATACGCTGGATAGCATCCTCGCGTCCAATCTGACGCTTGACAAGCTGATCGTGATTGACGATGCCTCGCGGGACCCACGCGATATCGCTGCGCTGGACCAGCTGGGTAGCAATGATCCGCGTTTGTCCGTGCATCGGCTTGCGGTGCCCGTTGGTGACGCTGTAGCGCGCAACATGGGCCTTGCGCTGGTTGAGACGCCGTTTGCTGGATTCGTGCGTGGTGGTGACCAGTTGCTGCCGGGCTTCCTCAAGGTCGCGGTGAGCGCATTGGCGTCGCACCCGGATTTTGATGTGGTCGTGGGGCAGGTGGGCGTGACCGTGGATCCCGATGATGTAATCGCCGGCAATGTCGCCCCGGATGGATTCCGCGTTTTCTATGGTGAAGGACGCCTCGCAGGACTCTACGAGAACTGCCTGGCGCCGGAAAGCTACGTGATCCGGACCGAGGTTGCCAGGCGCTTCGCATTCGATCCCGTCATCCCTGCACTTGAAGTATGGGAAATGATGCTGCGCGCCTGCCAGTCGGGTGCGCGCTTCATGGTGACTTCCGCCGTGAACGTGCTTGCACGGCATCAGGGGCAACCAGATGAACGGCACTTGGAGCAGATCCAGATCGCGATGCGCCGGCGCCTGCAGCGCAAGCGCGTGCGTGTCGGCTCACTGGAGGTGCCTGCGTACTTCATCTTTGGTGCGCATGTATCGCCGAGCGGGTTCATGGGGGATGCCTCCAACGCGGAAATGGCCTATCGGCTGCAGGCACTGATGGAAAGCGAGTCCGTGCGCTACACCCTGGCACTTGCCAGGCTTCTGCAGAAGCGGGCGCCATGGGTACTGCGCTTGGGTAAATGGTCGGTGCAGCGACTGGCGCCGATCTATCGCCGATTGCGGTGAGCGTTCCGGGGCAGCATCGATGCATGTGATCGTCATCCAGCTGGCGTGTTGGCGTGTTGGCGGAGAGCGGGCTGCATTGGCGCGTGCCCGCCTGCGCGCGATGCCCGCTGCTTCGGTGCTGATCGTTGGCGAGGGAGCGCCGCCCGCCGACCTGCTCGAGGAGTGTGCAGAGAGACGCACGCTGTGCGTGAATTCGCCTTTGCATGCGATGCAGGGCCGACGGTTGCCTGATGTCCGCCGCAGTGGTGACGCGGAGCAGCTCGGTTGGTCATTGGCGGTGATGGCGGCGCTTCGGGCGCTGCAGCAGGATGTGCACCTGGACTGTGTGGAGATTCCATCGTGTGGTGCGCTGGCCTATGCACTTCTCCAGGAGCGAGCTCTGTCAGAGGTGTTTGACACTACGCGCGTGATGTTGCGGTTTGACGGCATCCAGGCCATCGAAGTCCTGAGGCAGGGACGCAATGTCGAGATGGCTGCGCTGATGTTGATGGACATGGAGCGGATGTGCCTGGAGCAATGCGACCAGGTTCTGGTCGATAGTCAGGCGATCGCGGAATCCTTGCAGCGCTTCCTACCAGGCAGCCAGAGGCCGCTTCACCTGCAGGCGACGCTGCTGGAGTCAGCCGGGCTCGTGTCGGAGCACCATGCAGTGGGTTCAGCACTGGCTTGCGTCGCAACCGAAGCGCCTGCTCTCAGGCAGTGCCTGCGGGCGATTTCCGGTTACCTGCAGCAGAGCAATGATGGTCTGCTGCAGGTCTCGGTCGTTTGCCAGCCTGCGCTTCTATCCGAAGTGCTGCATGTGGTGCCTGCTGCCCTGCGCCATCGTTTCCAGGAAGCGCCTGCAGATTGCCTGCGCGCTTCGCCCATGCGTGTGGTCATGCCTGATCGCTGGTCTGCAGGCTCGGCTCTGGCGCGGGAGCTGCTTGCTCATGGCCATAGCCTGATTGTGGATGTCGCCAACCCGGCGCTGGCTGCCGCACAGGGGTGGGAACAGGGGCGGACCCATCTTGGCTACACGGATGCCCGTGGGCTGTTCGAAGCGCTGCGGGCTTCGCAGCAGTGGGTGCCCACTCGTCACCTGCGGATGGGGCCTTCCCCGCCGCTGCCCAAGCTTGACGTTGGTACGCCGGGCCCAGCCAAGGTCTCCGTGGTCGTGCCCTGCTACAACATGGGCCGTTGGCTGCCGCAGACCTTGTGCAACATACAGCAGTTTTCATGGAGCGATCTGGAGGTCATCGTTGTTGACGATGGATCGACGGATCCCGGCACCGTGCAGCTCATCGAAGAGCTGGAAGCAAGCCCCACCGCTGGCCTGCGCGTGGTCCGTCTTGAGTTCAACCAGGGGTTGTCTGCTGCCAGGAATGCCGGCGTTGCCGCAGCGCAGGGTGAGTTCACCCTGTGTCTGGACGCTGATGACCTGGTGTCGCCAGAGTTTGTTTCGATTGCTGTACGAGCACTGCAGCGACACCCTGCGCACGACTTCGTTGTTCCTCGCTGCGCCTACTTCTTCGGTGACGAATCTGCGCTTGATGTGAACGAGTTGCGGCTCGGTCAGGGCTTGCCGATGGTTGGTGCGGCATTTGATTCCGGTGCGCTGGGCAATCGCTTCTCAACGGCGACCAGCCTGGCGCGAACTTCGGTACTGCGTGCACTCGGTTATGACGAAAGCCTGCGTTCCTATGAAGACTGGCAGCTTTACCGTCGCGCGCTGCAACAAGGCAGTCGTTTCGTTGTGACCAATGACGTACATTTTTTCTACCGGCAGCGACCGGATTCAATGATCCACGATCCGGCCATGCGCGCTCGCCACAGCCTGCTTTATGCGGAGATGGTGGGCGGGGCGACGTTGATTGGGCAGGGGCCGGTGGTGTCGCCGAACCTGCTGGGGGCGCTGGCCGCTCCCCCACGGATCGACGGGAGCTCATCGGGGCTGTTGCTGGGTGGCGTTGTCGAAGCGCTCGACGAGATGCAGGCATTGCGCCGTAGTCGCATCGTCGGGCTGGGATACAGATTGTCGGCGCTGTTGCGGTGACTGCGCCGCTGAGTTGTCTTTGAGATGCCCCGTCCGGGGCAGAAACACATGCATCATTGTTGCTGGAGAAAGGCGATGGAGTGGGATAGAGGCATAGCAGTGGTGATCCCATGCTACAAGGTGACCCGCCAGATCCTGGTGTTGCTGGCTGAAATCGGTCCCGAGGTCGATCGCATCTACTGTGTTGATGATGCCTGCCCTGATGGCAGTGGCGATCTGATCGAACGGAGCTGCAGCGATCCTCGTGTGGTCGTGCTGCGTAACCGCGTGAATACCGGAGTAGGCGGTGCCGTCATGCATGGCTACCGCCGCGCTGTGGCAGACGGCGCGACGGTCATCGTCAAGCTCGACGGCGATGGCCAGATGGACCCGGCATTGATCGAAGCATTTGTGTCGCCGATCCTCGGGGCTGATGCTGATTACACCAAGGGCAATCGGTTCTTCGATCTGCGCGAGATCAAGTCGATGCCCCTGCTGCGGCGGATTGGCAACCTTGGATTGTCGTTCATGGCAAAGGCATCGACCGGGTACTGGGACCTGTTCGATCCCACCAACGGCTATACCGCCATCCATGCTGAAGTTGCGCGTCGCTTGCCTTACGACTCGATCAGCTCGCGATACTTCTTCGAGAGCGACATCCTGTTCCGGCTCAATGTGATGAGGGCAAAGGTGCTCGACGTGCCGATGGACGCCCGCTACGGCGACGAAATAAGCGGCTTGAAGGTATCGAAGATCGTTGGCGAGTTCCTCGCCAAGCACGTACGCAATACCAGCAAGCGAATCATCTACGGCTACTTTCTGCGAGACATGAACATTGCCTCGTTCGAGCTTCTGGTTGCCGTGCCGATGATCGTTTTTGGCGTGGCGTTCGGCCTGTATCACTGGATCGGTTCAGTGGAAGGTGGCCTCATTACCCCGCTCGGCACCATCATGCTGGCAGCGTTGCCATTGGTTCTTGGGGTACAGCTGTTGCTGGCCTTCCTTTCGCATGATACGGCGGCGATGCCGCGTCATGCATTGCATCGCCTCCTGCTGCGCTATCCGGCGGCGCGCCCGGCGGCCAACGGAATGTGATGCGGTTGCCGCCGTGCCAGCGCGAGCGCTGGCGCGACGATCAGGCACACCATGTAGAGGGGAAGCTGATAGCGCGCGTCCTGGGCAATGATCGCCACCATCAGGATCGCGCTATGAACCAGCACCAGCATCGGCACAAGCAGTATGCGCCGATCACCGGTGCGCCTCCACGCAACTACGGTCAGCAGGCACAGCGCGATCAGGAAAGGAGCGGGGCGCCAAAGGCGTCCCAGCTGCGGCTTCAACAGGGTCTTGCCCATCCAGTTGGTCGCGTTCGGCAGCACGGATGCTTGCGGCGGTCCGCTCAGCCCCGGCTGCACCCATTGCAGATTCTGCTCTTCGCCGATCTCGAAGCCGAAGACATAGAGATACAGTGGCCCCGAGGTCCGGTAGCGCCAGACCATTCCGCTGGCACAAAGCACGTGGTCAAGTTCGATATCCGGCCGTTTCAGGGCCATGCCGAGCCAGATCCGGAACAGGTCATCCTGATGCTTCACGGCCGTCGGAATATCATAATGATCATTGAAGATGGTCGTATTCACCATCGAGCAGCGATATCGCCAGTCGCTGGCTCCGCTGTCGACGGCTTCAAGTATCGCGTTGTCCTCGGCAGACTCCGGATTCTGCCCTGCTGCCAGATGCGCGGACAGGTGGTGGGTGTATGCCATGTAAGCCGCACTGCTGCGATGCGTGCCCAGGCTGTCGGCCAACGGGCCCTTGATGCCCCACATGAGGCTGGCAGCCAGCAGCAAGCAGGCCAGCACACGCATGCGGGTACCGGGCCGCAGCAGGAGGATCAAGAAGGCCGCGACCGCTACGGGAGGCCCGTTGTGCCGCAGCGCCATGCAGCAGGCAGCGAGCAGCACCAACGCCAGGCAGTTGTACCACTTGCGCAGGCTTGGTCGGTCGAGGAAGGTATTGCCAATGACAAAGGCGGTCAGCGCGACCACGCTGGTTGCATACGGAACGTCTTTCCACAGTGTTATGGATGACAACGCCGTCACTGGATACGCAGCCAGCAGCAGGCCGCCGGCCGTCGATGTCCAGCGCGGCGCGTTGCAGGCGCGGCGGACAACAGTCGCCAACCATCCGGATGCCAGCGCCAGAACGGCCAGCTGCAGCCAGGCTGCAAGGGTGGGGCTGGGCAGGATCTGCTGGATGAACCATAGGTAGAACGCATACAGAACCGGATGGGCGTCATCGAAACTCCCGCTTGCCGCCTGCGCCCACTGGTTCAATGAGTCGGTGGTCAGGATGGCGGGGAGGAACAATACCAGCAGGATGCTGCCGACAAGCAGCAATGGCAGTGCTGCGATCAAGACTTCCCGGCCCAATGACGGTTGCGCTTCGTCGTTCCGTGCTGATTGCCAGGGCGATGGCCAACGCGATGCCAGCCCGAAGCCGGCCAACAGCAGCAGGCCGAGAGTCACGGACTGGCAGGCCTGCACCAGATACTGCAAGGGCGTCCGCGTGGGAAGCGTCAGGAAGTGTGGATTGGGGACAGCTCCGGCCAGGCGAACCCGGATTTCGCCACCAGTGGGGCTGTAGAGGTTGTAGTGCTGCTCTTTGCCGGCCCAGCGCAGGGTTGCCTGCCCAGACCAGGGGTGGGTGAAGAACTCCACGTAGACGTCGCTGGAATAATGGCCGTTCCAGTGGATCTTGTCCGGTGGGCTGTTGATCGGAGAGATAAGGTAGCCATTAGCCGCAGTCCAGCTTGGGCCCGCCTCGACGTCGCGCAGCCGGGCATCACGGCCATCAGCTATGAGGCGGACCCAGACTTCCGATCCCTTGGATTCGGGGGTGCCCTTACCGAGGGACTCGATCTCCACCTGCAGCGTTGTTGCTGGTGCCGGGTCGAATGGAATCATCCAGGTCAGCAGCCAGCCGGCAAAGATGCAGCTGGTGATCCAGCCTATCCGCGCGCCGATTCTTACACGGCTCCATATCGGGTGCGTACGCCGCAGGACGGCGGCCATCAACCAGCCAGACAGCACGCTGGCAAGTATGAACACCATCACTGCAGGCGCTGTAGCCAGGCTCAGGAAGCGCGCCGATGCCGGCAGCCACGCGGCCGACAGAACCACACCTGCTGCCAGACCGCTGGCATTGGCTGTCTTATACCAACTCATGCCGGGCGGGAACGCGGGTTTGCATCGGCGGGCTGCTGGGTAGTCGCCCTGCGGGCGAAAAGAAGTAACGGAACCGCAGCCAGGGTGATCGCGTACAAGGGCAGCTGGTACCGTGCATCCTGTGCCACGATCGAAATGGACAAGAAGGCGGTATGCACTGCGGGCAGGAACAACAACAGAGCCATCGATCGGTCATTGAGGCGGTACATCGCTACGCCACAGGCGAAGATGAGCGCATACATGAAGAGTGCCGGCCGAAACACAGCCTGCATGCCCGGCATCAACACCATCTGGCCTATGAACTCGGCCAGTTGTGGCGATTTGGATTCCGCTGAGGGGGCGCCTGCCTCGCCGGTAATCCACGTCACTTTACCGTGCGGTGCCCATAGCCCAAGGCTTGCAAGATACAGGGGGTCGATGTCCGAATCGATCACGCGCCAGATCAGTCCACTCGAGCATAGACCGTGGGCATACTCGATGTCGGGCCGTTTCGTCGCAAGCGCCAACCAGATCCGGAGCAGGTCATCATTGTGCTGCATGGCCTGATGTGCATCGAAATCCGGGTTGAAGATCACAGGATTGACCGTTGCGCAGTTGTACGCCCAGTCGGGCTGCTTGTGGTTGAGCTGTCGCAGCAGTGCTCTTTCCTGAGGATCTTCGGGCAGGTGATGGGCAGCCAGATGCGCAGCAATGTGGTGCGAATACAGAATGTAGCTCACCGGTTTGCGATCAATGCCGACTACGCTCGATACCGGTCCCTTCAGTAGAGCCATCAATACGATGGCGCCGACCAGTGCCAGCACCACGCGAAAGCGGGATTTCTTGGCGAGGAAGAACAGCGCCAGCGCGGCGGCGAAGGCAACCGGCGGGCCGTTGTGGCGTAGGGTCATCGCGCAGAACATGATCAGGCAGAGGCCAGCGGCACCGCCTGCGCTGATTCGCTGCGCATTACGGTGGGACAGCGAAGTCATGAGGAAGGCGGTCAGTGCAATCACAGCGGTGGCGTATGGCACATCCTTCCACAGCGTCACCGCAGTAATCGGCAGCAGTGGATACAGAGCAACAAGCCACGCCGATGCCCAGACAACTCGGTTCGAGGTGCCTGTCAGGCGCTGCAGGCTGGCCAGTAACCAGCCGCAACTTGCGGAGAAGAGAAGCAGCTGCACAAGCGCTACAGAAGCGGGACTATCCCAGACGAAGCGCATGGCCACCATGAACAGGCCATACAGTAGCGGGTGGGCATCATTGAATGCGAAATGGCCTGCCTGGCGCCATTGATCCAGTGAGTCTGAGGTCATCAGACCCGGATAGAAGATGAAAAGCGCAAAGAGGCTCGTCAGCACTATGGGCATGGCAAGCATCATCGTCTGGCGTTGCAGGCTCGCCAGCGCGCCATGTGACGCAGCCTCGGCTTCCATGCAGTGTCGCATTGCAAGCCATCCAAAGACGAATAGGGTCAGCGCACCCAGTACAAGCGCATCGCACGCCGCAGTGAACCACTGGCGGCCATTGCGTTCAGGGAAGGCAAGATAGCCGTTGGTGGTGACCATGCCTGCCAGATCGACGGTGGCACTGCTGCCTTCCGCGCTATACAGGTCCAAGTCCTTGTGGTTGCCATTCCACGCAACTCGGGCACGCCCAGACCAGGCATGCGAAATGAACACCAGGCGAAGTCTGTTGGTATAGGATCCATGCCAGTGTACGGAGGCTTGGCCCGGTGGATTGGCGGCGACTAGGAACGGCGCCTTGTCGAGCCAGTCGCCGGTCTGCTTCAGATCCGCCGAAGGCACATCGACGCCATCGCGCTCTAGGCGCAGCCAGACTTCCCGGCCCTGTGCATGCTCATTGCTACCATCAAGCACACTCACCGTCACATCGGCCACGCCGGCAGGCGCCGGTCCGACTGGTAAGGCATACAGCCAGATCATTCCAGACAGAAGAGCCAGCACGATGGACAGCCAGCGCCCACGTCGCCCGAGGCTTGTCTGCCAGACAACCAGCCGGCGTGCCACAGGCACAAGAACGTACCAGAGACCCGCCGCGCAAAGGCCCGCCACACTCAACGTCTGCCAGAAGCCCAGAAGCTCGGACCCGGGCACGCGGGAGATGATGGATACTGCCGCGGCAGCGGCTAGTAGTCCTGCGACGACGGAAGCCTGCGGCAGCCCGATTACACGGGCAGGCATGGTGACATGCATATTGGAAGTCCGGATTAGGGGCGCTGCCGGAAGATTCAGTGTTGTTCGAGATGCTGCTGCCAGCGCCAGGTATCCACGCAGATCAGGTCAAGATCGCGAGAGGCATGCCAACCCAGCAATTCCGTAGCAAGGGATGGATCGGCATAGCATTCAGCGGCATCTCCGGGGCGTTGATCCACGATGTCGTACGGAATCGGCTTTCCGCTCGCGCGCGCGAATGCAGCGATGATCTCCAGTACCGAGTATCCGCGCCCGGTGCCCAGGTTCACTAGCAGATCCTGCTTGCGCTGCAAAAGGTAGGCCAGCGCGTGCACATGTGCGTCAGCCAGATCCATGACATGGATGTAGTCGCGTACTCCGGTTCCATCGACAGTGGGATAATTTCCACCGAACACCTGCACCCGTTCACGCAGCCCAGCAGCGACCTGAGCCACGAATGGAACCAGGTTGTTGGGTGTGCCCCGCGGCAACTCGCCGAGGAGACCACTGGGGTGCGCACCTGCCGGGTTGAAATAGCGGAGCAGGGCGGTATTGAATTCCGGATTCGCCGCGCTGATGTCCTGGATGGCCTGCTCCATCATCAGCTTGGTTCGCCCGTAGGGATTGATGGCAGAAAGTGGAGCATCTTCCCCGATCGGGCAATGCTCAGGATAGCCATAGACAGTAGCTGACGAGCTGAACACCAGGTTCTTGCAGCCCACCTGCAACATGGCATCCAGCAGATTCAGGGTGCCTGAGAGATTGTTCTGATAATAGTGGAGTGGCCGAATAAAACTCTCGCCAACGGATTTCAGCGCTGCGAAGTGAATGACGCCATCGGGCTTGATTCGCTGCAGGCACTCCAGCGTAGCGGCCTTGTCGCACAGGTCCAGCTCCACCGATTCAAAGCTGGAGCCGGACAGCTCTGCGATTCGTGTAGGTATCCAGCGCTCACTGTTGCTGAAGTTGTCGAGGATGACAACTTCGTAGCCTGCAGCCAGCAGCGCGATTGCCGTATGGGAGCCGATGTAGCCTGCCCCTCCGGTCACCAGAATCCTGCTTCTCAACGTTGTCCTCCAATTCCTTTCAGTGGATAAGGCCGCCGGATCGATCTGGCTGCAGCTCCGTCAGTGCTTCTGTTCGCCATCAGCCGGAGTGGCACCGCCACTGATTGCCGCGGGCGCCGTCGCAGTCATGGATTCCAGAATTGCAATGCGGCGCGCCAGATGAACGATCTGTCGCTGGTTCTGCTTGTCTTTTGCGTAGGTATTGAACATCTGGAACGCGACGACCTGGACCAGTACATAGACCAGAAGATCGGTGCCGCGTCCGACACCCACAAAATTCGCCAGTTGCGTAAGCGCTTCAGGTATCAGAATGGCAACGATTGCCGCGGCGACAAAGCCCACCAACAGTACTTTCTTGAATGCGTTGGACCGGCTAGTGCCGCGCGAGGTAAGGAAATACCAGGCGATGGTCAGCGTTGAGGCGATCAGCAGAAATCGAATGAGCATGGTTACTTGATCACCTTTCTCAGGATTGCATCAAAGGCAATGTTGATTGCATTGATCATCGACTGGCCCTTGCTGCGGGAGTACTCGCTGTAGATGATCGTGACCGGCACTTCCGCATAGCTGAAGTGCTGTTGCCCAATCCGCTCGACGATCTCTGAAGCGTGCGAGAAGTCAGGAAGTTCCAGCTTTAGCCGTTCCGCCGCCGAGCGATGGATGACGCGGAGGCCATTGTGCGTATCGGTGAGGTGTACGCCTGACGTTACATTGGAAAACCAGACAGCGGCCTTCAGGATGACGCGCTTCATCCGCGGCATGTTGACGGCCTTGCCCAGGAAGCGGGAACCCATCACGATCTGCACCTTGTGCTGTGCCGCATAGGCCAGCATTCTTTCAACATCCTCGATCCGGTGCTGGCCATCGGCATCGAAAGTGACGATGTATTCGATCGCAGGATCCAGCAACGCCGCGTCGATGCCGGTCTGCAGACCAGCACCCTGCCCGAGGTTGATCGGGTGGCGGATCAGGGTCGCTCGGGTTTCGCGGACACGCTCATGCGTATCGTCCCGGCTCCCATCATCGATCACGATTATCTTGGGGAAGTTACCAGGAATCGCGTGAATGGTGTCCTTGATCGCGCTTCCTTCATTGTAGGCAGGGATCACTACAGCGACATTGGAATATTCGAGTGACATGTGATCACGCCTTGCCGGTCTGCTGCTTGAAAATCAGCTTCGAGAAAATCAGATAGTTCCAGCCGGCGATACACCCCATCACCAGCAACTTTGAGATGTACTGATCCAGATCGGCAGGGCCGGTCAGCAGCAGCATCGCCGCATTGCCCGCCACGAGGTTGAATGCGGCGATTGCGCCATACTTTAGCAGTTCTGCCTTCATTGCGCCGCTGCTGCGAAAGACCCAGCTGCGGTTGAGCAGGAAGCTTGCGACAAAGCCGCAGCCAAAGCTCAGGGTCTGGCTCAGGATGAGCCAACGCTCCCCCAGAGACAGTTGGATCAAAAGGAAGACGAGGTACTCCACGGCGGCCGCGGTGCCGCCGGAAATCAGGAATCTAAAGAAGCGTCCGCTCATTGGCGAGGGTCACCGGATCCAGAAATGAAGGGGGGGGGCGTCTGTTTGGACGCCCCCTCGGGTAGATCTGGACCCGCTCCGGTCCAGAGCGCCTTACAACGCCTTTTCCAGCTCCGGCAGGATCGTAAACAGATCCCCCACCAGGCCGATATCGGCAATCTCGAAGATCGGCGCATCGCCGTCCTTGTTGATCGCCACGATCGTGCCGGCATCCTTGATGCCGGTCAGGTGCTGGATGGCACCACTGATGCCGACCGCCACGTACAGTTCCGGCGCGATGATCTTGCCGGTCTGGCCGACCTGCAGGTCGCTGGGGACGTAGCCGGCATCGACCGCGGCGCGCGAGGCACCGACGGCGGCACCGAGCTTGTCGGCCAGCTGGAAGATGACCTTGAAGTTCTCTTCCGAACCGACGCCGCGGCCACCGGAGACCACGCGCTTGGCGCTCTGCAGGTCCGGGCGGTCGCTGGCACCAGCGGCGAGGCCGACGAAGCGGGTGTGGGTCGGCAGGACAGCATCGACGCTGGCTGCTTCGATGGCGGCGCTGCCGCCCTGGGCCGCTTCCGGCCACGAGGCGGCACGCACGGTGGCGACCACGATCTGGTCGGCCGGGGCTTCCACGGTGATGATCGCGTTGCCGGCATAGATCGGGCGCTTGAAGGTGTGGCTGCCTTCGACGGTCATCAGGTCGGAGACCTGGTTGACGCCGAGCAGGGCGGCCACGCACGGCATCAGGTCCTTGCCGAAGGTGGTCGATGGGCCGAACACGTGGGTGTAGCCCTTGGCCAGCTGCGCGATCTGCGGCGCCAGCACCTGCGCGATGGGCTGCGCGTTGGCAGCGTTGGCCACGGTCAGGACCTTGGCGACGCCGGTGATCTTCGCGGCCTCGGCGGCGACGGCGGCCGGATCGGCGGCCAGCACCACGACATCGATGCTGGCACCGCTGATGGCGGCGGCGGCGCTGACAGTCTTGGCGGTGGCGGCGTTGAGCTTGCCGTCGTGGTGTTCGGCGATGACGAGAATCTTGCTCATTACAGCAGCCCCTTCTGCTTGAGTGCGGCCACCAGTTCGGCCGCGTCCTTGACCATCACACCCTTGCTGCGCTTGGACGGTGCGGCGTACTGGGTGGTCTTGAAGGTGTCGGCGGCTTCAACGCCGAGGTCGGCCAGCTGCAGGGTCTCCAGCGGCTTGGCCTTGGCCTTCATGATGTCCGGCAGCTTGATGAAGCGCGGCTCGTTCAGGCGCAGGTCGGTGGTGACCACCGCCGGCAGGTCCACTTCCAGGGTTTCCAGGCCGGCGTCGACTTCGCGGATCACGGTGGCCTTGCCGTCGGCAATGTCCAGCTTGCTGGCGAAGGTCGCCTGCGGACGGCCCCACAGCGTGGCCAGCATCTGGCCGGTCTGGTTGGCGTCGTCGTCGATGGCCTGCTTGCCCAGGATCACCAGGTCCGGCTGTTCCTTCTCGATCAGCTTGAGCAGGGTGCGGGCGGCGGTCAGCGGCTGGATGGCCTGGTCGGTGACCACATGGACCGCGCGGTTGGCGCCCATGGCCAGGCCATTGCGCAGATGCGCCTGGGCATCTGCCGGGGCGATGGTGGCGACCACCACTTCGCTGGCGATGCCCTTGTCGCGCAGGCGCAGGGCTTCTTCCAGAGCGATTTCGTCGAAGGGGTTGGGGGACAGCTTGACGCCGTCGGTGACCACGCCGGAACCGTCCGGCTTGACCTGAATGCGGACGTTGTAGTCCACCACGCGCTTGTACGCGACGAGGATTTTCATCTGGTACGGGGTCCTTCAATAACGGAGAGAACGTCCGGTCCTGCAACAGCAACCGGTTCGGGGGTGGGATCCTGATTCTAGCTGGCTTGAGGGGACCATGCGAATGCGTATGGTTGTGTTGCAGTGCCGCAAGAACTTTCGGAGTGCTGTGCTTCGTTCACAGTGTGAAGGCAGTCGTGAAAGTGGCCCCGATGTATCCTGTCGAGCTGAATCAGGTTGCTGCTGCGACCCACATGATTGATCAACAGGAGATCAGGTAGTGTCCACATGGCTTGTCACCGGCGGTGCCGGATTCATCGGCGGCAACTTCGTTCTCGAAGCGGTCGCCCGTGGCATCAAGGTCGTCAATCTCGATGCTCTGACCTATGCCGGCAACCTGAAGACCCTGTCCAGCTTGGACGGCAACCCGAACCACGTGTTCGTGCAGGGCGACATCGGCGACAGTGCCCTGGTGACCCGCCTGCTGGCCGAACACCAGCCGGACGCGGTGCTCAACTTCGCTGCTGAGAGCCACGTCGACCGTTCCATCGATGGCCCGGGGGCGTTCATCCAGACCAATGTGGTGGGCACCCTGGGCCTGCTGGAAGCCGTGCGTGATTACTGGAAGGCGCTGCCGGCCGAGCAGGGCGCGGCCTTCCGCTTCCTGCATGTGTCGACCGACGAGGTGTACGGCACCTTGGGCGAGACCGGCAAGTTCAGCGAAACCACGCCGTATGCCCCGAATTCCCCTTATTCGGCGTCGAAGGCCGCTTCGGACCATCTGGTCCGCGCCTTCCACCACACCTACGGGCTGCCGGTGCTGACCACCAACTGTTCCAACAACTACGGCCCGTATCACTTCCCGGAGAAGCTCATTCCGCTGGTGATCGCCAAGGCGCTGGCCGGCGAGCCGCTGCCGGTGTACGGCGATGGCAAGCAGGTGCGCGACTGGCTGTTCGTGTCCGACCACTGCGAAGCGATCCGCACAGTGCTGGCCAAGGGCCAGGTCGGCGAGACCTACAACGTCGGCGGCAATTCGGAAAAGCAGAACATCGAAGTGGTGCAGGCGATCTGCGCCCTGCTGGACCAGCGCCGCCCGCGTGCGGATGGCCAGCCGCGCAGCAGCCAGATCACCTATGTCACTGACCGCCCCGGCCATGACCGTCGCTATGCGATCGATGCGTCCAAGCTGAAGAACGATCTGGGCTGGGAACCGGCCTACACCTTCGAGCAGGGCATCGCCTTTACCGTCGACTGGTATCTGGACAACCAGGACTGGGTCAACGGCGTGCTGGACGGCAGCTACCGTCTGCAGCGCATCGGCACTGCGGCCTGAACCCTGGAGACGACATGACGCAGCGTAAAGGCATCATCCTCGCCGGTGGCTCCGGCACCCGGCTGTATCCGATCACCAAGGGCGTCAGCAAGCAGCTGCTGCCGGTGTACGACAAGCCGATGATCTACTACCCGCTCAGCGTGCTGATGCTGGCGGGCATCCGCGAGGTGCTGATCATCAACACCCCACACGAGCAGGCGCTGTTCCAACAGCTGCTGGGCGACGGCTCGCAGTGGGGCATGGACATCCAGTACGCGGTGCAGCCGAGTCCGGATGGCCTGGCCCAGGCCTACCTGATCGGCCGCGACTTCGTGGCCGGCAAGCCGAGCTGCCTGGTGCTGGGCGACAACATCTTCCACGGCCACGGCCTGCGCGACGTGCTCAAGCGCGCCGATGAGCGCGTGGAAGGCTCCACGGTGTTCGGTTACTGGGTCAATGACCCGGAGCGCTATGGCGTGGCCGAGTTCGACCAGAGCGGCAAGGTGATCGATCTGGTGGAGAAGCCGGAAAAGCCGCGCTCCAACTATGCGGTGACCGGCCTGTACTTCTATGACGGCAAGGCCTGCGATTACGCGGCCGAATTGAAGCCGTCACCGCGTGGCGAACTGGAGATCACCGATCTCAACAAGCGTTACCTGGCCGAAGGCGACCTGCACCTGGAGGCGCTCGGCCGTGGCTATGCGTGGCTGGATACCGGTACGCATCAGTCGCTGCTGGAAGCATCCAACTTCATCGAGACGATCCAGACCCGTCAGGGCCTGCAGGTCTGCTGCCCCGAGGAAATCGCGTTCGGCAAGGGTTGGATCAACGCTGGACAATTGGAAGCGCTGGCCGCGCCGTTGATCAAGAACAGCTACGGTGAATACCTGCATAAGCTCGCCGTGCGTGGAGTCGTTCCATGAAAGTGATTGAAACCCGGTTGCCCGGCTGCGTGGTGATCGAGCCGGCGGTGTTCGGCGATGCCCGCGGTTATTTCTTCGAAACCTGGAACGCCGAGCGCTTCGCCGCGCTGGGCCTGCCGGACCGTTTCGTGCAGAGCAACGTCTCCACCTCTGCGCAGGGCGTGCTGCGCGGCCTGCATTACCAGTGGCCGCGACCGCAGGGCAAGCTGGTCAGCGTGCTGGAAGGCGAGGTCTATGACGTGGCCGTGGACATCCGTCGCGGCTCGCCGACCTTCGGCCAGTGGGAAGCGGTGGTGCTGAGCGCGGAGAACAAGAAGCAGTTCTGGATTCCAGAGGGCTTCGCCCACGGTTTCGCCGTGCTGTCCGAGCGAGCGGTGTTCAGCTATCTGTGCACGGAGGTGTACCTCAAGGAATTCGATGCCGGCGTGCGCTGGAACGATGCGGACATCGCCGTGGACTGGCCGGTCAGTGTCCCGACGTTGTCGGCCAAGGACGAGAACGCGCCGTTCCTGAAGGACATCGCTGAAGACCGCCTGCCGGTCTACGTGCCATGACCGTGCTGGTGTTTGGTGGCAACGGCCAGGTTGGCCAGGAGCTGCTGCGCGCGCTGGCACCGCTGGGCAAGGTGGTCGCGACCACCCGCAGCGGCAAGCTGCCGGACGGCAGTGCCTGTGAAACGGCCGATTTCGGCCAGCCCGACGGCCTGCCTGCATTGCTGGACCGCGTGCAGCCGTCGCTGGTGGTTAATGCGGCCGCTTACACCGCCGTTGACCGCGCAGAACAGGACGTTGATGCCGCCTTCGCCGCTAACGCGCAGGCGCCGGGCGTAATCGCGCGCTGGTGCGCGGCCCACGGCGTGCCGTTCGTACACTATTCGACCGACTACGTGTTCGATGGTCAGGGCAGTGCGCCCTACCGCGAGGACGAGCCGACCGCACCGCTGGGCGTGTATGGCACCAGCAAGCGCGATGGCGAGGACGCGGTGCGTGCGGCCGGTGGCCGCCATCTGATTTTCCGCACGGCGTGGGTGTATGCCTCGCACGGCGCGAACTTCCTGCGCACCATGCTGCGCGTGGGCGCCGAGCGCGATGCGTTGCGGGTGGTGGCCGACCAGGTCGGCACGCCGACGCCGGCCGCGCTGATCGCTGATGTCACCTTGCAGGCGCTGCAGCATCCGGGGCAGTTGTCGGGTACCTGGCACCTGACCGCCAGCGGCCAGACCAGCTGGCATGGGTTCGCCGAAGCGATCTTCGCCGAAGCGTTGGCCACCGGCGTGTTGGCCAAGGTGCCGACGGTCGAGGCGATTCCCAGCTCCGAGTATCCGACCCCGGCCAAGCGTCCGGCCTGGTCGGTACTTGACAATCGCAAGCTGCAGCAGGATTTGGGCATTCCTCTCCCGGATTGGCATGAGGGGCTGACCATTGTGATGAATGAGGTCAAACGCTTGGTGGATAGACCAGCTGGGGACAGGGCCTCCAGGACGAACTAGACTAGTTTCCCCCTGCAGACACCTTTCCGGACACTTTCATTAAGCGGACAGGAGGGGGAAGCCGGACACGCAGGCTAGAATGCAGCAATCGTCTTCAAGGAAACGCGTGACATGTGTGGAATCGTGGGTGCGATCGCCGATCGCGACGTAGTACCGGTACTGATCGAGGGTCTGAAGCGCCTTGAATACCGTGGCTACGATTCCTCGGGCATCGCCGTGATCGAC
>NZ_JCAFSH010000023.1:0-42818 GCF_059369035.1 Stenotrophomonas sp. YJH_SMC_130 | reverse complement strand
CTGCTTACATCCACGGCTTCTACAATCCAGCCCGGCTACACTCGGCGCTGGGCTACCACTCGCCTAACAACTACGCCCGGCAGCTCCGGGCTGCCGCCTGAAACGGCTTCATGGCGTCCGTTTTCAGGGGGCCAGATCAGATACCCCCGCGAACCCACCCCGTCCGGCCTCTGACAGTTTCCGTGTGCGTCCGCCACGGAAAATCAAAAGAAAATCAAAATCAAAAGCGGGTCGCTTCGCTCGTATCCACGCGTGGCGTGGATGTGTGTCGACCAAGGTCGACACCTACCAACAGCAATGGTGCGCCGCGATCTGTCAGAGGCGGGGCGGTGTCGGGCGGCGGGGTATCCGCGGCATGGATGCCGCGGCTAAGCCTACACGGACGTACTTGCGGCGTCCCCGCCGCCCGACACCGCCCCGCCAAGCTTCAGGACACCAACCGCTGCTGTTGCTGTTGCTCTAGCCCTTCAGCGGGTCCCGGGCCGCAGGCCCGGGCACCAAAACCTTACCGGTCGTCGTGCAGCGTGCCGCCCGGCAGGAACACCCAGGTACGGGTGACCTGCAGGATGTCGATCTCGTCCTCGGTCTTTGGCAACGGCGGGAACGGCTGCGCCAGCGTCACCACCCGCAGCGCCGCTTCATCCAGCAGCGGCGTCCCGCTTGAACGCAGGATGCGGCTGCTCTCCACGCTGCCATCGCGCCGCACGCCCACGCTGATCACCACCTGGCCGCCGAGCCGTCGCTGCCGGGCCTCGTCCGGATAATTCAGGTTGCCGACGCGCTCGGCACGGTCGACCCAAGCACGCAGGTAATTGGCATAGGCATATTCACGCGTGCTGGCCGACACGAACTTGCGATTCGGGCGCTTGGCATACTGCGCCGAGCGCAGATGCACTTCGGCAGCCAGTCGCGCCATCTCCACATCGCGCTGCTCGCGTGCACTCAACGGCGCGTCCGGCTCGGGGCGTTCCGGGGTTGGCTGGGCCTGCGCCTGTGCCACCGAGTCCTGTCCGTTGCGGCTGCTGACCACCCGTGCCTGCGGCGGCGGAACCGGCGCGGCCGATTGCTGTTGCTGGGGAACCGGGCTGAGTCCGGATTGCGCCTGCGGCACGATGCCGGCCTGGTTGTCGCGCGGACGCTGTGCGCGGTCGTGCTCGCCACCGCCTTCCTGGTTGGCGGCGGCAAGGAAATCAGCCTGCTTTGGCGTCAGTGCGGTGCGCGTCTGGCTGAAGATCACTTCCAGCGTCGGCACCAGCGGAGCATCGCCTTTCACGGCGAAGCCCACGCCCAGGATCAGCAGGGCGTGGACCAGCACCGACAGTGCGATGGTGGCCCCCAGCCGTTGCGCTTCGCGTGGCGGCGGGGGCAGAACGGCGGGTGCGGACGGCATCAGCGCAGGCCGGCCTCGAGCGCGTCGAACAGGGTGCCGGCAATGTTCAAGCCGTACTGCGCGTCGAGCTCGCGCACGCAGGTCGGGCTGGTCACGTTGACCTCGGTCAGGTAATCGCCGATCACGTCCAGGCCGACGAAGCGCATGCCACGACGCTTCATCTCCGGGCCAACCTGGCCGGCGATCCAGCGGTCACGCTCGCTCAGCGGGCGCCCTTCGCCACGGCCGCCGGCCGCCAGGTTGCCGCGGAACTCGTCACCCTGGGGAATGCGTGCCAGGCAGTAATCGACCGGTTCGCCGTCGACCAGCAGGATGCGCTTGTCGCCGGCGGTGATGTCGGGAATGAACTTCTGGGCCAGCGCCAGCTTGCGGCCGCCGTCGGTCAGTGTCTCCAGGATCACGTTCAGGTTCGGATCGCCCTGGCCGCTGCGGAAAATCGAGCGGCCGCCCATGCCGTCCAGCGGCTTCAGCACGGCCTGGCCGTGTTCGAGGGCGAAGGCCTTCAGCGCCTTGGCATCGCGGCTGACCAGGGTCGGCGGGCAGCACTGCGGGAACAGCAGGGCGGCCAGCTTCTCGTTGTAGTCGCGCAGGCCCTGCGGGTTGTTGACCACGCAGGCACCGGCAGCGGCGGCCACGTCCAGCACCTGGGTGTCGTAGATGTACTCGGCGTCGACCGGCGGGTCCTTGCGCATCAGCACGATCTGGCCGGGCCCGAACTCGGTACGGCTGAACTCACCCAGCTCATACCAGCCGGCCGGGTCGTCGCGCACCTGCAGCGGCGCGGTCTGGGCCACCGCCACGCCACCTTCCAGGGCCAGTCCGCCCGGCCGCACGTAGTGCAGGGCATGGCCGCGGCGCTGGGCTTCCAGCAGCATGGCGAAGGTGGTGTCCTTGGCGATCTTGATGTGGGCGATGGGGTCCATCACCACGATGACGTTCAACGGCATGGTCGCACCTGTCAGGCAAGGCGTTGATGGTAGCGGCAACGCCGGTCGCGCGCCTCCCTGCCATACTGCAACGCAGCGTCCGCCCGGCGGTCGCGCACTCATTGCGAAACCCGTCACGTTCAGGAGGGGGCCATGCCCCGCGCCGTGGGGCGGCCTTGAAGCGGGCGCGGAAAGTGCGATATAGATACGCTTTCGCAGCGGCCCCCGCCAGAGATCGGGCCGTGCGCTTGGGGATAGGCAATGACTGAAAACACGACTGCGGGCGGGGAACTCGCAGGACTCCGGGTAATGGTCATCGATGATTCGAAGACCATCCGCAGGACTGCGGAAACGCTGCTCAAGCGCGAAGGCTGCGAGGTGGTCACCGCCACCGACGGCTTCGAAGCGCTTGCCAAGATCGCAGACCAGCAACCGCAGATCATCTTCGTCGACATCATGATGCCGCGCCTGGACGGGTATCAGACCTGCGCGCTGATCAAGGGCAACCAGCTGTTCAAGGCGACCCCGGTCATCATGCTGTCGTCCAAGGATGGCCTGTTCGACAAGGCGCGGGGACGCATCGTCGGCTCGGAGCAGTACCTGACCAAGCCTTTCACGCGTGAAGAACTGCTGGGTGCCATCCGCACATACGTCAACGCCTGACCAGGGGGGAAAGGCACAATGGCTCGTATCGTCCTGATCGAGGATTCACCGACCGACCGCGCGGTGTTCACCCAGTGGCTGCGCCGTGCCGGCCACGAAGTGCTGGAAGCGGACAACGCCGAGGATGGCCTGCAGCTGGTCCGCGACCAGGTGCCGCAGCTGGTGCTGATGGACGTGGTCCTGCCCGGCATGAGCGGCTTCCAGGCGACCCGTGCGATGGCCCGTGATGCGGCGATCAAGCACATCCCGGTGATCATCGTCAGCACCAAGGCGATGGAAACCGACAAGGCCTGGGGCCTGCGCCAGGGCGCCGCCGATTACATCGTCAAGCCGCCGCGCGAGGATGAACTGATCGCGCGGATCAACGAACTGGTGGCCTGATGCGCTCGCCCTTCGACATCCTTGAAGCCTATGAACGGCGCAGCCTGGCCCATGCGGTGCAGCTGCCCGGAAAGCAGTTTGCCCAGGACCTGTGGCGTGGCGTGGGTTTCCGCGTCGGTCAGCGCCGGCTGGTGTCCGATTTCCGCGAAGTGGTGGAAATCGTACCGATGCCGCCGGTGACCCCGGTACCCTGTGCGCAGCCCTGGCTGCTGGGCGTGGGCAACCTGCGCGGCAACCTGTTCCCGGTGGTCGACCTGAAGTACTTCCTGGAAGGCACGCGCACCGTGCAGCAGGAAGGCCAGCGCGTGCTGATCATGCGCCAGGCCGGCGGCGACGTCGCACTGACCATCGATGAACTGTTCGGCCAGCGCAGCTTCGAGCTGGACCAGCAGATCGAAGCGGGCACGTTGGCAGAAGGCCGCTACGGGCATTTCGTCGATCGTGCTTTCCATGCCGACGGCCATGACTGGGGCGTGTTCTCGCTCTCGCTGCTGTCGCGCACCCCTGAATTCCGGCAAGCCGCGGCCTGAGGCCAGGCATCGCCCCCTGCATTGAAGATCGAGGTTGAACGATGAGTACTGCTTCGGACGCCACCAAGACCGGCAAGCTGCGGCTGGGCGGCAGCAACCTCTGGCTGTTCCTGCTGCTGGCATCGATGATCCTGTTCGGCGTCAACACCGGCGTCGCCACCTGGCAGGGCAGCCGCCTTGCCGACGCCGGCTCCAAGGCCGCCGACCTGCAGGTGCTGTCGCAGCAGTTGGCCAACCAGGGACGTGACGCGGTCGGCGGCAACGCCCAGGCCTTCACCGCCTTCAAGGCCACCCGCAACGCGATCGAGCAGAACGTGTCGACCCTGCAGGGACGCTACGGCAAGGAGCCGGGCGTAGCCGGTGCCATCGCCACCCTCGGCGAGACCTGGGCGCCGCTGGGCAAGCAGGCCGGGCAGCTGGTGGCCAGCGAACCGGCCGTGCTGGCGCTGGCCGGCAACGCGAACAACTTCACCGGCGCAGTGCCGGGCCTGCAGGCCCAGCTGAACGAGCTGGTGCGTGCGATGTCCGCTTCCGGCGCGCCGTCGTCGCAGGTGTACAGCGCGCTGCAGCAGGTTGTGGTGGCCGGTTCGATGGCCCGCCGCGTGACCGAAATGCGTGCCGGTGGCAGCGCCGCGGCGACCTCCGGCGATGCGCTGGCACGTGACATCACCGTGTTCTCGCAGGTGCTCGACGGCCTGCGCAACGGCAACGAGGAACTGGGCATCACCGCCGTGCGCGGTGCCGCCGCCGTGGCCGCGCTGGAACAGTCACAGCAGAAGTGGGAAGCGATGAAGCAGGACGCCGACGCGATCCTGGCCAGCTCGCGCCAGCTGTTCGCGGCGCAGTCCGCTGCCACCGCGCTGGGCCAGGGTTCGGCCCACATGCTGGATGACAGCCGCAAGTTGTTCGACGCGTTCTCCTCGTTCGGCTCGGTATCCGACACCCGCCTGTTCCCGAACTTCTGGATTGGCGTGGTCTCCGGTGCGCTGTCGCTGATCGCGATCATCGGCTTCGTCTCCACCAACGTGCGCAGCCGCTCGCGCGAGCAGGAACTGCGCTACCAGACCCAGGTGGAATTCAACAGCCGCAACCAGCAGGCGATCATGCGGCTGCTGGACGAAATCTCCTCGCTCGGCGAGGGCGACCTGACGGTGAAGGCCTCGGTGACCGAGGACATGACCGGCGCGATCGCCGACGCGATCAACTACGCGGTTGATGAGCTGCGCCACCTGGTGACCACCATCAACGACACCTCGGCCAAGGTCGCGATGTCCACCCAGGAAACCCAGGCCACCGCCATGCAGCTGGCAGAGGCCGCGGGGCACCAGGCCAACCAGATCACCTCGGCTTCGGACCGCATCGGGGAGATCGCGGCGAGCATCGAGCAGGTGTCGCGCAACTCGGCCGAGTCGGCCGACGTGGCACAGCGCTCGGTGGTGATCGCTGCCGAAGGTGCCGGCGTGGTGCGCGAGACCATCCAGGGCATGGACCAGATCCGTGACCAGATCCAGGAAACCTCCAAGCGCATCAAGCGCCTGGGCGAGTCGTCGCAGGAAATCGGCTCGATCGTGGAACTGATCAACGACATCTCCGAGCAGACCAACATCCTGGCGTTGAACGCGGCGGTGCAGGCCGCGTCGGCCGGTGAAGCGGGCCGCGGTTTCGCGGTCGTGGCCGACGAAGTGCAGCGCCTGGCAGAACGCACCTCGGGTGCGACCCGACGCATCGAAAACCTGGTCCAGGCCATTCAGGCCGACACCAATGAAGCGGTCACCTCGATGGAGCAGACCACGGCCGAAGTGGTGTCTGGTGCGCGCCTGGCCGAGGACGCCGGTACCGCGCTGACCGAGATCGAACGCGTGTCAAACGCGCTGAACACCCTCATCAAGAACATCTCCATCGCCGCCCAGCAGCAGTCGGCCGCCGCCTCGGACATCACCCGCACCATGGGCGTGATCCGGCAGATCACCGGGCAGACCTCGCAGGGTGCCGGACAGACCGCCGAGTCGATCGGCCACCTCGCGCAGCTGGCGGCGGACCTGCGCCGTTCGGTCGCCGACTTCAAGCTGCCGGCGTGACGCGGGCAGGGCGGCGAGCAAGGAACCAGTCGATGAAGCATTTCCATTCCCCACGCCAGAACTCGCGCGGCCACCGCGCGGCGGCGAACGGAGCGCGTCCATGAGCAGTCTGCGCGATGCGATGAGCCACGCAGCGCTGGGCTGGGTCAAGCCCGAGCTGGACGAGACCCTGCGCCAGGTGCGCAACGAGGTCGAGTACTACGCCGAAGACCCGACCGATGCCAGCCGCATGCGCATCTGCGCCGGCTACCTGCACCAGGTGCAGGGCACCCTGCGCATGGTCGAGCTGTATGCCCCGGCGATGGTGGCCGAAGAACTGGAGCAGCTGGCCAATGCCATCGGCGCTGGTCGCGTGGCCGACCGTGATGAAGCCTGCGCAACCCTGATGCGTGGCAGCGTGCTGCTGCCCGACTATCTGGAACGCCTGCAGAACGGCCATCGCGACATTCCGATCGTGCTGATGCCGCTGCTCAACGAGATCCGTGCGTCGCGCGGCGAAGAAGGCGTCACTGACAGTGTGCTGCTGGCCTTTGCGCCGGAGAGCGTCACCGCCACCGAGGCCGAGCTGGACCATGCCCGTGGCAGCCTGAGCGGACGCAACCGCGAGCTGCTCGACACGGTCGGCAGTGCGGTGAAGGAAGAACTGCTGCGCATCAAGGATGCGCTTGACCTGCACCTGCGCACCGGTGGTGCGCCGGAACAGCTGCAGACCCAGGCCAACGAGCTTGGCGCCGTGGCCGACACGCTGGGCATGATGGGCCTGGGCGTGGCCCGCGGCGTGGTCGTGCAGCAGCGCGATGCGCTGCGCGGCGTGGTTGAAGGTCGCCAGCAGATTGACGAGAACCTGCTGCTGGATATTGCCGGTGCACTGCTGTACGTCGATGCCTCGCTGGACGACCAGGTTGCCCATCTGGGCGCCGGCGGCAGTGGCGAGGACGATCCGAGCGCGGTCGAGAACCGGCGCACGGTGGAGGTGCTGGCGCATGAAGCCATCGCCAACTTCGCCGCTGCCCGCGAGCATTTCGTCGCCTTCATCGAAACCAGCTGGAACCATGCCGAGCTGCAGGATGTACCACGCCTGCTGGGCGATGTGTCCGGCGCGCTGCGCATGCTCGACCTGGGTACCGCCGCCGATTACCTGCGCGGCGTGCAGCAGTACATCGAGGCCGAACTGATCGGCCGCCAGCGCGTGCCCAGTGGCCGCCAGCTGGACACCCTGGCCGATGCCATGGCCAGCCTGGAGTACTACCTGGAAGCCCTGCGCGACCGCCGCCCGGGCCGCGAGGACATCCTCGAAATCACCCGCAGCAGCCTCGAGGCTCTGCGCTACTGGCCGCTGCCGGAGCACAATGCCGTCGCGCCGGAAGCGCCGGCACTGCTGCCGGTCGAACGTGAGCCGGTTGCGTTGCAGGCCGAGCCGCTGCAGCCGGAGCGCATCGAGGTTCCGGTGCAGCCTGCGGCGCCCGCTGCCGGCGACGTGCCGGTGCCACTGCCGGACTTCACCTTCGATCCGCCGCCGGCCTCGCCGGCGCCGATGGTGTCCGACAACCGCTTGATGTTCGGCGCACTGGGCACCGTGGCCGCCAGCAAGGCTGATATCGATGCTTCGCCGTCGCCGACGCACGACGATGCGGAGGCATCGTTGGTCTTCGCGGCGTCCAGCGCACCTGCGCCGGATGTCCCGCAGTGGGAGCTGGCGCCGTTCCATCCGGAGGCCGACGCCATCGTGCCTGCCGATGACGAGCGCAGCCCGACCTTCGCCAGTTTCGATCCGGTCAGCTTCGAACTGGCTGACAGCGGCCACCCCGGTGCACCGCAGTGGTCGCTGTCCGAGGCGCCGCAGATGCTTGAGGACACCGCAGCGCCTGTGATCGATGAGATGACGGACGCGGTGGATTCCTCCGCGACCGCTTTCGATGCTGCACCGGTATTCGACCCGGTGGCGGCCGAACAGGATGCGGCTGCCGTGGCCGACGACGTGGTGTTCCGCTTCGATGCCGACGCGCTGGACAACGCTGACGACGTGCTGTCGCTGCATGCGATGGAAACGCTGTCGCTGGACGATGACGCCGCGTTGCATCCTTCGCTGGAGATCGTCGATGCCGTCGTCCCGCCGCTGGCCGATGTATCGCCCGCAGTGCTGGCCGAGGTGGATGAGGCCCCGGATGACCTGCCGGCAACGTTGATCACGCCGCCGTCGATCGAAGCGCCCATCCCGGCAGCGGAAACCTCGGCGCCGGCCGTGTCGGTGATCGATATCGACACCATCGCGCCGATCGATTTCAGCGAGGCCGACGCCCAGTTCTTCGCCGAGTTGAGTGCGGCCGCTGCCGGCTTCAATCCACAGGCGATGGCCGCTGCGGCAGCGCCGGAGGCGGTGGATTCGGCCGTTGCCGGGACCGATGCTGACACCAATGCGGGCTTCGACGCCGGTTTCGATGACGATGCCGAGAACATCGACGAGGACATCCGCGAGGTGTTCCTGGAAGAGTTCGACGATGAGCTGGCCAATCTCGGCACGCTGCTGCCGGCATGGCGGATGCAGCCGGACAACATGGACCGGCTGCGCCCGATCCGCCGCATCTTCCATACTCTCAAGGGCAGTGGCCGCCTGGTCGGCGCACGCACCCTGGGTGAGTTCGCGTGGAAGATCGAAGGCATGCTCAACCGCGTGCTGGATGGCAGCCGCGCTGCATCCCCCGCCGTGCTGGCGATGGTCGACAACGCGCATGCGGCGCTGCCCCAGCTGAACGCGGCGCTGCGCCATGGCCAGCGCATCAGCGTCGACCTGCAGGCCATGCAGGCCATCGCCGATCGTGTCGGTGCAGGCGAGGAAACCTACTACGTCCCCCTGCCTGGGGCCACTGCACCGGTCGCACCGCTGGCCGAAGCCGTGGGCGAAGACGAGATCAGCCGCATTCTCGACGCGGAGATTGCCGCTTCGGCGCTGGCCGATACCGCCGAGGAGGCCGAAACCACCGGCACGCCGGCCAACATCGACAGCGTGCTGCGCGAGATTCTCGAGGCCGAGGTGGAAGTCCACCAGGCCACCCTGCAGGACTGGCTGCGTTCGGCGCAGCAGGCACCGCAGCCGGTCAGCGACGCACTCCTGCGCGCAGTGCACACCATGAACGGCGCCTTCGCGATGACCGAAGTGCCCGAGATCACGGCTGTAACCGGCGGTGCCGAGTCCTACATCAAGCGTGCACTGGCCGCCGAGGTGGTGCCGAATTATGAAGGCGTGGCCGCGCTGGATGCGACCGCGCAGGCGATCACCGCCACCATGGAAGCGCTGCAGGCCGAACAGCCGCGCATCGCACCGCAACAGGTACTGGCACAGCGCCTGCAGGCGCTGGCCAGCGAGTTGCCGGAAGCGCGCTGGCCGATGGTGGGCCTGGAGGACGACGAAGCCGAGCTGGCGCTGGATGACGAACCGACGGCGGAATGGGATGCGGACGCCTCGGCAGCCATCGCGCCTGAAACCGATGCGGTACCGCCTTCGTCCGTCGCGCCGGAGCAGGAACCACAGGCAGTTGCCGATGTCGCCGAAGCCCCGGTCGAGGATGCGGCGATTGAGGGCGAGGGCGGGCTGGAGGTTGGTGAGCTGACCGCCAGCGACGATCTTTCGCGCTACTTCGATGCCGGATGGCCGTCGGTACCGGGTGAGGGAGCGGCGTCGCTACCGGTGGTCGAATCGATCCAGGTGGCCGACGATGTTCCGGGCGTTGAGGTAGACGGTGTCGAGACGGAGGCCGAAAGCGCGCCGCTGTTGGCCGACGATGCCGGTTTGACCGTCGTGGACGATCTGTCGCCGTACCTGGATGCCAGTGCGCTGCCGGTCGACGACCGCGATGCCGAAGAGATTCCGGATGCTGTCGAAGCCGTCGCATCTGACCTGAATGCGTCCTCGTTCGATCACGTGCACGTCGCTGACCCTGAGGCATTCGAGACGCCTGCTGCACTGCCACTCGACAGCGAGCTGTCGAGCCTGCAGGATGAAATGGCTGCGCCGGGGTTTGCAGAACCGGTCTCGCTGGACGCCGCGCTCGAGGCCGGCCTGCACGTGATCGACGAAGAGCAGCCCCTGGCCGACGACGGGCAATGGTCCGTGCTCGGCCTGCAGGCCAGCGAACTCGCGCCGGGCGAGGCGGAAGCCTTTGCCGAGGATGCGGACGTCGGCGGGGAGGCGGCGATCGGTGAAGGAGAGAGCGCCGATCAGCCGTCCCCGGCGACGGTGAATGAGGAGATCGCGGAGGCCGCGGCGCCGGCCACCGCCGAACCGGTCCGGTTCTTCGAACTGGAAGACGCGCCGGGCCAGGTGGAAGTCCACGCCGAAGCTGCCGATGCCGTGTCGGATGCCCCGGCCGTTGGCGCGCCTGACGCCGACGTGGCTGAAACCGTGGCACCCGACGTCCTTGACATCCCGGTGCCGGAAGACAGCGCCGATACGCTCGACTTCAGCGTCTACGATCGCGAGCTGGTCGACATCTTCGTCGAGGAAGGCAAGGACCTGCTCGACCACTGCGATGGCCTGATCAGCGAGCTGCGCGATGCGCCGCAGGACCGCGAGGTGCTGGCCGGCCTGCAGCGTGACCTGCATACCCTGAAGGGTGGCGCACGCATGGCCGGCATCAACGCCATCGGCGATCTTGGCCACAGCATCGAATCGTTGCTGGAAGCCGTCGCCGCTGGTCGCACCGAGATCGAACGCCGCGATGTGCAGTTGCTGGAGCGCGGATTCGATCGCCTGCACCAGCTGCTCACCCACACCGGCGACCATCGCGTGGTGGAACCGGCACAGGACCTGGTCGACGCGTTCGAAGTGCGTACGACCACCGATCTCGCTGCGGCAGCGGCGGCTGCCGTAGCTGTAGCCAACGTGGCGAGCGTCGCGGAAACTGTTTCGGCAGCGGTCGCCAGTCCGGCGCCGGCACTGCTCGACGCGCCGCTGTCGGCACCGCTGCCGGCCGAAGGCGTGGTCGATGAAGATCCGCTGGCACGCCCGCAGCAGGAACAGGTGCGCGTGCGCGCGGATCTGCTCGACCGCCTGGTCAACCATGCCGGTGAAGTGGCGATCTACCGCTCGCGCCTTGAGCAGCAGCTCGGCGCGTTCCGTGGTGCGATGGGCGAGCTGGAGCGCACCAACGCGCGACTGCGCGACCAGCTGCGCCGGCTCGACCTGGAAACCGAAGCGCAGATCGTCGCCCGCTACCAGCGTGAGCAGGACCAGGCAGACCAGAAGTTCGATCCGCTGGAGCTGGACCGCTTCTCCACGCTGCAACAGCTCAGCCGTGCGCTGAACGAATCGGCGGCCGACCTTGGCGGCCTGCAAGGGGTGCTGGACGATCTGTCGCGCCAGTACGATTCGCTGCTGCAACAGCAGTCGCGCGTCAGCTCCGAGCTGCAGGACGGCCTGATGCGCGCGCGCATGGTGCCGTTCGATGGCCTGGTGCCGCGCCTGCGCCGCGTGGTCCGGCAGTCCGGCATGGATACCGGCAAGCAGGTGCACCTGACCCTGGAAGGCACCCACGGCGAACTGGACCGCAATGTTCTCGATCGCATGGTCGCGCCGCTCGAACACATGTTGCGCAACTCGGTGGCCCATGGCCTGGAAGCGCCGGAACAGCGCCGCGCCGCCGGCAAGCCGGAAGAGGGCGAAGTTGCCATCCGCCTGCACCGTGAAGGCTCGGAAATCGTGCTGGAAGTGGCCGATGACGGTGCCGGCCTCGATCGCGAAGCGATCCGCCGCCGCGCCATCGACCGTGGCCTGTTGGCCGCCGACGCGCAGCCGAACGATCAGGAACTGGACAACCTGATTTTCGCCTCCGGTTTCTCCACCGCCGACCAGGTCAGCCAGCTGGCCGGTCGTGGCGTGGGCATGGACGTGGTGCGCAACGAAGTGCGCCAGCTGGGCGGCTCGGTCGACATCCAGTCGGTGCGCGGCCAGGGCGTGCGCTTCACCCTGCGCCTGCCGCAGACGCTGGCCGTCACCCAGGCGGTGTTCGTGCAGATCGGCGAGACCACCTTCGCCGTGCCGGTGGCCTCGGTCAGCGGTATCGGCCGCCTGTCGCGCGAACGTTTCGAGGCCGCCGACAGCAGCTACCGCTACAGCGGCGAAGACTATCCGTTGTATGACCTCGGCAGCCTGGTCGGGCAGGCCCCGGCGCGTGCCGATGGCCAGGACCAGGTGCCGCTGTTGCTGGTCCGTGCCGGTGACCTGCGTGCAGCCGTGGCGATCGACCAGGTGCTGGGCAACCGCGAAATCGTGGTCAAGCCGGTCGGCCTGCAGATCGCATCGGTACCGGGCATCTACGGTGCCACCATCACCGGCGATGGCCGCGTGGTGGTGATCCTGGACGTCGCGCCGCTGGTGCGCCGCTTCCTGGCCAATCCGACGGCACCGGTGCTGGCCAATGCGCCGCGCGACGAACGCCAGGTGCCGCTGGTGATGGTGGTCGATGACTCTCTGACCATGCGCAAGGTGACCGGCCGCATCCTCGAACGCCACAACTTCGAAGTCAGTGTCGCCCGCGATGGCGTGGAAGCACTGGAGCGGTTGGAAGAGCGCGTGCCGGACCTGATGTTGCTGGACATCGAGATGCCGCGCATGGACGGCTACGAGTTGGCCACTGTGATGCGTGCCGATCCGCGATACAGGGATGTGCCGATCGTGATGATCACCTCGCGCAGCGGCGACAAGCACCGCCAGCGTGCCTTCGAGATCGGTGTCCAGCGTTATCTGGGCAAGCCGTACCAGGAACTGGACCTGATGCGTAACGTGTACGACCTGCTGGGGATCGCCCGTGTCCGTGAGTGAAACCCATCCGGCCCCGGCCGTCGCCCTGCTGGCCCGCCCCGGTGCGGCGCGTGAACGCCTGCGCGAGGCGCTGGCGCATGCCGATGTACAGCTGGTCCTGGAAGATGATCCGAACGGCCTCGAGCCGCAGGTCCTGCAGGCCGCGGATCCGCAGTTCGTGGTGATCGCGCTGGAAGCTGCCATCGAGGACGCACTGGAACGGTTGGAATCCGCGCTCTCGGCACCGGGGCTGACCCTGGTGTTCGATGAGGCTGAGCTGGCCGCCCGCCGCGACGGCTGGGAGGCGCAACGTTGGGGGCGCCACCTGGCCGCCAAGCTGCACGGCCACCAGCAGGTGTTGCCGCCGGGCGCCGAAGAAGAGCCCAGCCTGCAGCTGGAGCCTGGTCATCCGGCGCCCGCGCCGGCGCCGCAGGAAGAAGCCCTGCGGCCACACCTGGAACAGGCGCTGAGCTGGGCCGATGACGTTCCGGCCGACGGCCTGTATTCGCCACCGGCAGACCTGCACGAACCGATCGCGCTGGAGCAGGCCCTGGCGGCGCTGCAGCCGGTCGTGCTCGAGCCTCTGGATCCGCCTTCGGCGCCGCACGCACTGGCCGAACCGGCGGCGCCCGCGACACCGCCGGTCTCCTTCGATCACACCGCCTGGTCGCTGGTCGAGGAATCGATCGAAGCACCCGTATCGGCAGAAGCCGTGGCGCCGGTCGTCGCGCCGCAGCCCTCGTTCGATACCGATCATTTGAGCCTGGTCGATCTGGATGCCGCCGCCCCGGCCGGTGCGCGTGCCGCATCGCTGCTGGTGCTGGCCGGCATCGGTGGCCCGGATGCGTTGCGTCGCCTGCTCGGCGCACTGCCCGCGTCGTTGAGCGTGCCGGTCCTGGTGCACATGCGTCTGGATGGTGGCCGCTACGGCAACCTGGTCAAGCAGATGTCCCGCGTTTCGCCGTTGCCGGTGCAGCTGGCCGAGGCCGGCCAGCACGCGGTGCCGGGCGAGGTGCACGTGCTGGCCGATGATATCGGCGTGCGCGCGGCCAGCGATGGCCTGCATTTCCAGAGCGATGCCAATGGTATTTCGCTCGCTTCGCTGCCGGCCGAACACACCGCGCTGGTGCTGCTCAGCGGTGCCGACCTGGCCCACGTAGGCCCGGCGCTGGACCTGGCTGCCGCCGGTGCGTGGGTGGCCGGGCAGGTGGGCGAGGGCTGCTATGACCCGGCGGCGGCCACCGCCGTGGTGGCTGCCGGCATGGTGGCCGGTGAACCGCAGGAACTGGCGCAGGCAATTGCCGCGCGCTGGGGTGAGCAGGACGACAACGGAGACGCACCATGAGCTACGCCAGCAATGACGAAATCCGCGGCGTCCTGATCCAGGCCGGCAACGAGCGCGTGCTGCTGCCCAATGCCACCGTGGCCGAAATGATGTCGCGCGTGCCGGTGCAGCCGGTCTCCGATGCGCCGCGCTGGCTGGTTGGCGAGATCGGCTGGCACGGCTGGCAGGTGCCGCTGGTGTCGTTCGCACGCCTTTCGGGGCTGGGCGAAGAGACGGTGGCCGGCCACAACAAGGTGGTGGTGCTGAAGTCCCTCAGCGGCAACGCGCAGCGCCCGTACTACGAGCTGCTGACGCAGAACTTCCCGCAGCTGATCTCGGTGCCGCGCGACGGCCTGCTGGCCGACGCCTCCGAAGAAACCCTGCCGCAGACCGTGCACATGCGCGTGCTGCTGGGTGAGCAGAGCGCGCTGTTGCCGAACCTGGACGCACTGGAAGCCGCCCTGGATTCACTGGCGGCCTGATCTACCAAACGGTAGTGCCGGCTGCCGACCGGCACCGAGCCGAGCATGGCTCGGCTCTACAAGGAAACTGCAATCTGGCGCGGGCCCTGTAGAGCCGAGCCTGCGCTCGGCTGCTGCCCTGGACGCGTTGGTCGCGGTAGTGCCGGCCGTTGGCCGGCAACCTCCTGATCCCGTGGATGCCGGCCAGCGGCCGGCACTACCACGAACCTGTCTTATCCCAGGTCGCCCAACCGCGCCTGCAACGCCGCGACCGCGGCCAGCCCGGCCGTTTCCGTGCGCAGGATCCGCGGGCCCAGCTGCAGTCCCTGGAACCCTGCCGCTGCCAGCTGGTCGCGGTCGCGCGGCGACCAGCCCCCTTCCGGGCCGATCGCGAGCACGACGCCCCCTGCCGGAGCGGCCGTCAGCGTCGACAGGCGATGTGCGCCCCGCGGATCCAGGGTCAGCCGCAGCGTATCGGCCGGCAGCGCCGCCGCGGCCTGCGCCAGCGACAGCGGAGGCCCCACCCGCGGAATGCGCGCACGCCCGGACTGGCCGCAGGCCGACGTCACCACGTTGTTCCAGTGCGCCACGCGCTTCTCGGCGCGCGCAGCATCGAGCTTCACCTCGGTGCGCTCGGCGTTGACCGGAATGATCGCCGCCACGCCCAGTTCGGTGGCCTTCTGCAGGATCAGGTCCATCTTCTCGCCACGGGCGATGCCCTGCAGCAGGGTGATCGCCAGCGGTGATTCATTATCGATGGCCTGCACAGCATCGATGCGCACCTGTACCTCGCGCTTGCCGGCCACGGTCAGCGTGGCGCTGTAGTCATGGCCGTCGCCGTTGAACAGCACGCAGGTGTCTCCCTCGCGCAGGCGCATCACCCGCACCAGGTGGTTGGCCGTCTCTTCCGGCAGGGTCACGGTCTGGCCGCTGTGCAGCGCCAGGTCGATGGGGCAGCGGGTCACGCGCATGCAATCGCCTCGTCGATGGCCGCCAGCGTGGTGTGTGCCAGCAGCTCCAGTTGTTCGTCATCCACGCAATAGGGTGGCATCCAGTACAGCACGTCGCCCAGCGGGCGCAGCACCACGCCGCGCTTGAGGGCGGCCTTGTAAGCGTGCAGGCCCAGCCGCAGGCCCGGGTCGAACGGCGTGCGCCTGTTGCCGTCGCGCGACAGCTCGAACGCCACCACCATGCCGGCCTGGCGCACGTCGGCCACGTGCGGATGGTCGGCAAACGGTGCCGCCAGCGTGCCCATCACCGACGCGATGCCCCGGTTGCGGGCGATCACATCGTCGTCGCGGAAGATGTCCAGCGTCGCCAGTGCCGCCGCGCAGGCCAGCGGATTGCCGGTGTAGCTGTGCGAATGCAGGAAGGCGCGCTCGCGCGAGTCGTCGAGGAAGGCGTCGTACAGCGCCTGCGTGGCCAGCACGGCGGCCAGCGGCAGGAAGCCGCCGGTCAGACCCTTGGAAAGGCACATCAGGTCCGGCATCACCCCTGCCTGCTCGCAGGCGAACAGGGTGCCGGTGCGGCCGAAGCCGGTGGCGATCTCGTCGGCGATCATGAACGCGCCATGGGCATCGCACAGTTCGCGCACGCGCTGCAGATAGACCGGGTCATGCATGCGCATGCCGCCGGCACACTGCAGGCGCGGTTCCAGGATCACCGCGCAGATCTCGCCCGGATGCTGGTCGAACAGCGTGGCCAGGCCGTCGGCAGCCTGCCGCGCGCGGTCGGCCGCGCTCTGGCCGGGTTCGGCCAGGTAGGCATCGGGCGACGGCGCGAACAGCGCTTCGGCCAGCAGCGGCGCATAGACGCGGCGATACAGCGGGATGTCACCCAGCGCCAGCGCACCCAGGGTCTCGCCGTGGTAGCCGTTTTCCAGTGCAATGAAACGCGTGCGCCGCGGCTCCCCACGGTTCTGGAAATACTGGAAGGCCATCTTCAGCGCCACTTCCACGCCGGCCGAGCCGTTGTCGGCGTAGAACACCTTGGCCAGCGGCTCGCGGCCGGGCTGGCGTGGTGCCAATGCCAGCAGGCGTTCGGCCAGGGTGATGGCCGGCTCATGGCTGAAGCCGGCCAGCATCACCTGTTCCAGCTGCGTGGCCTGGGTGGCAATGGCACCGCCGATGCGCGGTTCGGCATGACCGAACAGGTTGGTCCACCAGCTGCTGACGGCGTCCAGATAGCGGTGGCCGTCGTGGTCGATCAGCCACGCGCCTTCGCCACGGGCGATCGGCACCAGCGGCAGGGTGTCCGGATGCTCACGCATCTGCGTGCACGGGTGCCACAGCACCTGCAGGTCGCGCTGCCGCCAGTGGCGGGCCAGCGGGGAGGGGGTCGGGTCTGCTAGCATTTCGGGCTCATGAACATGTTGCTGCCTGCACATTCTATCGGCCCCGGCGCAGCCGCCGGTCGCCGCGGAGATTCCGCATGAACGATGACCGTGCCGGCCGTCGCTTGCCGATCATCCATCGGATCACCGATGAGGAGAACGGCCCCTTCCAGCGCCAGCATCTGGACCTGGAGTTCTCCAACGGTGAACGTCGCCGTTTCGAGCGCCTGGTCAGCCGTGGTCACGGTGCGGTGGTGGTGGTGCCGATGCTCGACGATGAAACCGTGCTGCTGGTGCGTGAATACGCCGCCGGCATGCATCGTTACGAACTGGGGCTGGTGAAGGGCAGGATCGACGCCGGCGAGACCCCCGAGCAGGCTGCCGACCGCGAACTGAAGGAAGAGGCTGGTTATGGTGCGCGCCGGGTCGACGTGCTGCGCGCGATGACACTGGCCCCGACCTACATGAGCCACCAGTCGTGGCTGGTGGTGGCGCGCGACCTGTACCCGGAAAAACTGGCCGGCGACGAGCCGGAAGAACTGGAAGTGGTGCCGTGGAAGCTGGCCGAACTGGACCAGCTGATGTTGCGCGAGGACTTCTCCGAGGGACGCTCGCTGGCGGCGCTGTTCATTGCCCGCCAGTGGCTGCAGGGAACGCGATGATCAAGCTGACGACGGACCTGCGCGAGACCGCCATCGCCATCGCCCAGCAGGCCGGCCAAGCCATCATGCAGGTGTATGCCGATGGCTTCGAGGTCCAGATCAAGGACGACAACAGCCCGGTCACCGCGGCCGACCTGGCGGCCAACCAGGTCATTGAGCTGGGCCTGCGGCAGCTGACACCGGACCTGCCGATCCTGTCCGAGGAATCGGCGCAGGTGGGCTGGGAGCAGCGCCGCCATTGGGGCGCTTACTGGCTGGTGGATCCGCTCGACGGTACCCGCGAGTTCGTCAAGCGCAACGGCGAATTCAGCGTCAACATCGCCTTGATCTACCAGGGCGCGCCGGCATTCGGCGTGGTGCTGGCGCCGGTCACCGGCATTGTCTGGCATGCCATGCGCGGCGAACTGGCCTATCGGCGGCAGGGCCTGCATGACACCGTGCTGCGCACCCGCACGCCGGCCACGGCTCCGCTGCGCGTTGCCGCCAGCCGCTCGCACCGTTCGCCGGAAACCGAGGCGCTGCTGGCGCGCATGGGCCGCATCGAGACCATCGCGCAAGGCTCGTCGCTGAAATTCTGCCGGATCGCCGAAGGCGGCCTGGATGTCTATCCGCGGCTGGGCCCGACCTCTGAATGGGATACGGCCGCCGGCCAGTGCGTGCTGCATGCCGCCGGCGGCGCGGTGCTGTCGGCGGCGACCGGCAAGCCGTTCCGCTACAACCGCCGCGAGACCCTGTTGAACGGCGATTTCATTGCCCTTGGTGATACCAGCCTGCCATGGCGCGACTGGTTGTCCGACTGATCCTGGAGGCCGCATGAGCGCGCACGACACCCCCACCACCGGCAGCGCCGCAAGCAACGAACTGGAGCGCCTGCTGGCGATCATGGCGCGGCTGCGCGACCCGCAGGGCGGCTGCCCGTGGGATCTGGAGCAGAACTTCGCGACCATCGCCCCCTACACCATCGAAGAAGCCTACGAGGTCGCCGATGCGATCGACCGCGGCGACCTGGACGATCTCTGCGACGAGCTGGGCGACCTGCTGCTGCAGGTGGTGTTCCACGCACGCATGGCCGAGGAGCAGGGGGCGTTTGCCTTCGCAGACGTGGCCCGCGCGATCAGCGACAAGATGCAGCGCCGCCACCCGCACGTGTTCGCCGAGGCCAGCGTCGACGATGCCGACGGGGTGATGCGTAACTGGGAGGCGATCAAGCGGGCCGAGCGCGCCGCCAAGGGCGAGCAGGACACCTCCGCACTGGCCGGTATCTCGCGCGGCCTGCCGGAATGGCAGCGGGCGGTGAAGCTGCAGTCGCGCGCCGCCAAGGTCGGTTTCGACTGGCTGGGTCCGCTGCCGGTGCTGGACAAGGCCGCCGAGGAGCTGCAGGAGCTGCGCGAGGAGTTCGAACGCGGCGATGTCGCGGGCAACAAGGCGCGCGTGCAGGAAGAACTGGGCGACCTGCTGTTCGTCTGCGCCAACCTGGCGCGCCATGCCGATATCGATCTGGGCGCTGCACTGCGCGGTGCCAACCACAAGTTCGAGCGTCGCTTCCGCGCGATGGAAGCGCAGGCCGACGCACAGGGTGAGGCGTTGGCCGAACTGGACCTGGATGCGCAGGAAGCACTGTGGCAGCAGGCCAAGGCAGCAGAGAAGGCGTGAAAACGCTTGGCCTGTTCCTGCTGACCGCGCTGGCCGAGATCGTTGGCTGCTACCTGCCATGGTTGTGGCTGCGCAAGGGAGGCAGCGTCTGGCTGCTGCTGCCGGCGGCGGCCAGCCTGGCCCTGTTCGCCTGGCTGCTGACCCTGCACCCGACTGCCAGTGGACGGGTCTATGCCGCCTACGGTGGCGTCTACATCGGCACCGCGCTGTTCTGGCTGTGGCTGGTCGATGGCATTCGTCCCAGCCGCTGGGACCTGCTGGGCGCAGCGCTGTGCCTGGCCGGCATGGCGGTGATCATGTTCGGGCCGCGCACCTCATCGGTGTAGAGCCGAGCCATGCTCGGCTGCTCTCCTTCCGACCGCGCTGGCGCGCGCAAGCCGAGCATGGCTCGGCTCTACAAGGTCAGCGATGGCGCATGATGTGGGCGACCCTGGTTCCCCGAGCCTGCTCATGTCCCGCTTCGCTAGCTTCCGCGAGTTCTATCCGTTCTATCTCAGCGAACACCGCCACCCGGTATCGCGGCGGCTGCACTTCATCGGCAGTTGCGGGGTCCTGCTGCTGGTCGCCACTGCCTTGCTGCGCGGCCAGCCGCTGTTCCTGCTCGGCGCCCTGTTCTGCGGCTACGGGTTCGCCTGGGTCGGCCATTTTTTCTTCGAGAAGAACCGCCCGGCCACCTTCCAGCACCCGCTGTACTCGTTCATGGGCGACTGGGTGATGTTCGCCGACATCCTGCGCGGGCGCGTGCCCTGGTAGCTCCGCTGTGAATGCGGCCTTCACGCGCTATGCTGGGGCCTGGACGTCATCGATAAGGAAAGCAAGATGTTCCCGACCATGTTCTTTACCGTGGTACTGGCCTTCGTGGCCGTGGTGATCCTGTTCAAGGCCGTACGGATGGTGCCCCAGGGCTACGAGTGGACCGTCGAGCGCTTCGGGCGCTACACGCACACCATGACCCCCGGCCTGCATTTCCTGATCCCGATCGTGTACGGGGTGGGGCGCAAGGTGAACATGATGGAGCAGGTGCTGGATGTGCCCAGCCAGGAAGTGATCACCAAGGACAACGCCGCCGTGCGCGTGGACGGCGTGGTGTTCTTCCAGGTACTGGATGCTGCCAAGGCCGCCTATGAGGTGGCCAACCTGGAAGTGGCGATGATCGCCCTGGTGCAGACCAACATCCGTACCGTGATCGGTTCGATGGACCTGGACGAATCGCTCAGCCAGCGCGAGGTGATCAATGCCCAGCTGCTGAGCGTGGTCGACCATGCCACCAATCCTTGGGGCGTGAAGGTCAACCGCATCGAGATCCGCGACATCCAGCCGCCGCGGGATCTGCTGGACGCGATGGCGCGGCAGATGAAGGCCGAGCGCGAAAAGCGCGCGCAGATCCTCGAGGCAGAGGGTTCACGCCAGTCGGAGATCCTGCGCGCTGATGGCGAAAAGCAGGCCACCGTGCTGGAGGCCGAAGGCCGTCGCGAAGCTGCGTTCCGTGATGCCGAGGCACGCGAGCGCCTGGCCGAGGCCGAAGCGATGGCGACCAAGGTGGTGTCGGCGGCGATTGCCGAGGGTGACGTGCAGGCGATCAACTACTTTGTTGCGCAGAAGTACGTGGAAGCGTTCAAGGAACTGGCCAGTTCGCCGAACCAGAAGCTGGTGCTGATGCCGATGGAGGCCAGTGGCGTGATCGGTTCGATCGCGGGCGTGGCCGAACTGGCGAAGCAGGCGCTGGCCAGCCAGGACAACAAGGTCGCCGGCAAGCGGCCGCCGCCGCTCGGAGGGTGACATGCGCTGGGAAGTCGTCGGTTGGGGCGCGTTGGCGCTGCTGCTGTTCGCGGCCGAAGCGCTGGCGCCGGGTGCGTTCATGCTGTGGATCGGCATTGGCGCGGCGGCGGTGTTCGTACTGGTTGCGGTGTTCAGTGACATTCCGCTGTTGTGGCAGGTGATCGCTTTCGTTCTGCTGAGTGTGGTCTCGATCCAGTGCTACCGGCGCTGGGGGCGGCCGCGGGCACGGCCCAGCGATGCGCCGTTGCTCAACCGCCGCGCCGAGCAGCTGGTCGGCCGCGAGGTGGTACTGCAGCAGGGCATCGTCGGTGGCCAGGGACGGGTCAGCATTGACGATGCGTCCTGGCAGGTGAGCGGTCCGGAGCTGCCTGCGGGTACGTGGGTGCGGGTGCGCAGCGTGCAGGGCACGGTGCTGGTGGTCGAGGACGCAGGCCGCCCCATGTAGAGCCGAGCCCACGCTCGGCTCCCACACGGAGAGCAGCCGGGCATGGGCTCGGCTCTACAGCTCCGGCGCTGCGCTGCGGCACGCCTGCGGGCGACCGATCTGGGATAATGGGGATTCTTGTTTCCTCTGCTGCCGGACCCGGTCATGACCCAGAAGACGCTGCTCAACGATACCCACCGCGCCCTTGGCGCCAAGATGGTCGATTTCGGGGGTTGGGACATGCCCATCCACTACGGCTCGCAGCTGGACGAGCACCACCTGGTGCGTCGCGAGTCCGGTGTGTTCGACGTCAGCCACATGACGGTGGTCGACCTGCGCGGTGAGCAGGTCAAGCCGTTCCTGCGCCGCCTGCTGGCCAACTCGATCGACAAGCTGAAGGTGACCGGCAAGGCGCTGTACTCGTGCATGCTGAACCCGCGCGGCGGCGTCATCGACGACCTGATCGTCTACTACCTGGGCGACGATTTCTTCCGCATGGTGGTCAATGCCTCCACCCGCGAGAAGGACCTGGCCTGGCTGCGCGAGCAGGCTGCGCCGTTCGGCGTCGCCGTCGAGCAGCGCCCGGACCTGGCCATCCTCGCCGTGCAGGGCCCGCAGGCGCGCGACATCGTGATCGGCCTGGCCCGCGAAGCCGACCGCGCAGCGTTGACCAAGCTGGGCCGCTTCGCCGCCCTGCAGGTGCAGTCCGATGACGGCGTCGAGCTGTTCGTCGCCCGCACCGGCTACACCGGTGAAGATGGTTTCGAGATCCTGCTTCCGCAGGACGCCGTGGTCGCCTTCTGGAACCGCCTGCTGGCGGCGGGTGTGAAGCCGGCCGGCCTTGGCGCGCGCGACACCCTGCGCCTGGAAGCTGGCATGAACCTGTACGGCCAGGACATGGACGAAGAGATCAGCCCCTACGAAGCGGCGCTGGCCTGGACCGTGTCGCTGGACGAAGGCCGCGACTTCATCGGCCGCGACGTGCTGGAGGCGCAGAAGAGCGCCGGCACCGCGCGCCAGATGATCGGCCTGGTGATGGACGAGAAGGGCGTGCTGCGCCATGGCCAGACGGTCACCACGGCCAGCGGTCAGGGCGAGATCCTGTCCGGCACCTTCTCGCCGACGCTGGCCAAGGGCATCGCCTTCGCCCGCGTGCCGGCTGGTGAACTCGGCGAGGTCACCGTCGACATCCGCGGCCGTCAGGTGCCGGTGCGGGTGGTCAAGTTCCCGTTCGTTCGGGAAGGCCAGGCGCAGCCCGGCGTGCTCGCCGACGCCTGATCCGTACGTGCCGGTCGTCACTGACAGCAGTGGTGGCCGGTTGGTTACACTAGCCCCGTTTTTTCCACCCCTGCATATCTCTGGAGCAGTCCCATGAGCGAGATCCCCGGCGACCTCAAGTTCCTCAAGTCCCATGAGTGGGCCCGTGTCGAAGGCAATGGCCGCGTCACCGTCGGTATTTCCGACCACGCCCAGGGCCTGCTGGGTGACCTGGTCTACGTCGAACTGCCGGAAGTCGGCGCCGACGCCAAGGCCGGCGAGCAGATCGCCGTCGTCGAGTCGGTGAAGGCCGCCTCGGACGTCTACAGCCCGATCAGCGGCAAGGTCGTCGAGGTCAACTCGGCCCTGTCCGACAAGCCGGAAACCATCAACGAAGATGCCTACGGCGAAGGCTGGATGTTCGTGGTCGAACTGACCAACGCCGATGAGGTCAACGAGCTGCTGGACCCGGACGCGTACGCCGAAGCCCTGGAGAACGAAGACCACTGAGTCGTCGTTTCCGGATTCTGGAACGGCCACCTTCGGGTGGCCGTTTTTGTTTTGGCGACTGCACCGGACTCATGACGCGGGGTTCGCTGCGCACCCTCGGCGTGGCATCAGCCGACAGGCGAACGGTGCCGATGGGCGTGCGCAGTTTTGCGCAAATCCGCGTTTCAGCCCCGCGCCGACGCACTCGGATGTGAAAACTTTTCGCCCCCTGTTGCGGCGCCGCTGTGCTGGCGTTGGTGGCGGCGCCGGTGACCGTCGACGTCGCACGCGCGATGCCGTTGCGAGTCTGTGTCTAAATGCGCGGAGTGCTTATTTCAAGTGTTTTTTGTTCAACGTATGCATCGATGCCGGTGCATGCAGCACGCTTGCGCGACGCTTCAACCGCCATCGCGGGCCGCGTAGAGCAGTGGCGCCGACGGCGCTCGGAAAGGCGCGGATGTGAAAATTTTTCGCGGGGGTTGTTGACAGTAAAAAAAACCGTGATTAGGTTTCGCCTCAGCAGACCTTGCCTGCCCAACCGAGTGCGCAGAATCAATCGTCCGATGCGAAGCAGCCCCTTCAAGACCACCGCGACCCTGATGACGGTGGACACGGCCCCGCTTCCCCCGGAGAAATGCAAGGCACCTCCCGTTCCGATGTCCGCTCCGCCGATCGAGGCGGGCATCGCCGCATCCGTAACGGCGCGCCTGACGCGCCGGCGGTCCCCGCACGCAGCATCCGCGGGTTTGATCCAACTGGGCGTTTCAACTCCCTATCACTGACGAGGAGCCATCCCATGGCAACCAAGAAAGCTGCGAAGAAGAAGCCCGCCGCCAAGAAAGCGGTGAAGAAGGTCGCGAAGAAGGCCGCTGCCAAGAAGGCAGTGAAGAAGGTCGCGAAGAAGGCGACTGCCAAGAAGGCAGTGAAGAAGGCGGCGAAGAAGGTCGCCAAGAAGACCACGGCGAAGAAGGCAGTGAAGAAGGCGGCGAAGAAGGTCGCCAAGAAGTCCACTGCCAAGAAGGCCGTCAAGAAGACCGCGAAGAAGGCGGCCAAGAAGGCCACCAAGAAGACTGCCAAGAAGGCTACGGCCCGCAAGCCGGCCAAGAAGGTCGCAAAGAAGGCGACTGCCAAGAAGGCCGTCAAGAAGACCGCCAAGAAGGCAGTAAAGAAGACCGCGAAGAAGGCTACCAAGAAGGCCGCCCCGAAGAAGGCAGCGAAGAAGGTTGCCAAGCGCAAGCCGGCCGCCCGCAAGAAGAAGGCCGCTCCGGTCGCTCTGCCGGCAACCCCGGCGCCGCTGATCTAAGTACTTCCCGATAGCCGCATCCTGAAACCCCCTTCCCTGGCTGCCCAGCGGGGAGGGGGTTTTTTTATGGGCGGCTTCGATCGCCTGGTGGGGTGACTACCGGCGGGAATCGTTCCACCAGGAAGTCGAGGAAGCTGCGCAGGCGGGTGGAGTGGTAACGGTCGTGCGCATAGACCACGTGCATCGGCCGACCGGCCTGGCCGTGCTCCGGGAGCAGCTGCACAAGTCGTCCAGCCTCGACATCGGCTGCCAGCAGCAGCGTCGACTGCAGGACGATGCCCAGGCCATGCAGCGCCGCCGAACGCAGCGCTTCGCCATTGTTGATCTGCAGTCGACCGTCGGGCACGTGGTCGAGCTCGCCAGCGTCCTCCTGCAGCCACTGCGCAAGTGCACTCGGTTCGAATGACAGGCATTGATGGCCGGCAAGTGCATGCACGCTGTGTGGCGTGCCATGCCTGGCCAGATACGCCGGCGAGGCGCACATCATCAGGCGATAAGGGGCCAGGGCTCGTGCCACCAGCACGCTGCTGTCGGCCAGCGTGCCGATCCGCAGCGCCGCTTCGAAGCCCTCTTCGGCAAGGTCGACCACGCGATCGGTCAGCGTCGCTTCGACCCGGACATCCGGATGGCGCGCCATGTACTCGGCCAGCGCCGGTACCAGTGCATGCGTACCGAAGATCACGGGTGCACTGATGCGCAGCGTGCCCGCCGGTGCCAGGTGCTGGTGCTGCGCCTGCGCATCGGTTTCGTCCACCAGGCGCAGGATTTCCCGGCAGCGCGTGTAGTAATCCTGGCCGAACGGGGTCGTGTGCTGGCGCCGGGTGGTTCGGCTCAACAGCTGCATGCCCAGCCGTGCTTCCAATGCACGCAGATGCTTGCCGGCCATCGTCGCGGAGATGTTCATCGCCGCAGCTGCCGCACTGAGGCTGCCCTTGTCCACGATCAGCACGTAGACCCGCATGCTTTCCAGCAGGTTCATCTGACACCCCGGGTGTTGAATGCTGAAACCTGCGCGGAGTTTATCAATCAGGGGTGATCAAACAGCATGTCGTGCAAGGGCTGGATTGGCCGGCCATGCGGACAGGAGAACACCATGGACTTGAATCTTGCAGGCCGTACCGCTTTGGTGACGGGCGCGGCCAGCGGCATCGGTGCCGCCGTCGCCAGGCAGCTGGCGGCCCAGGGCGTGCGCGTTGCCATCACGTCACGGCAGCGGGCACCCCTGCAGGCGCTGGCGGCGCGGATCGAAGCCGAAGGCGGCGTGGCACCGGTCATCGTGGCCGGCGATGTCACCGTGGCCGGTGACGTCCGGTGCATCGCGCAGGCATCCCGGGAGGCATTGCAACGCGTCGACATCCTGGTCAACGCCGCAGGGGGCTCCCGGCCGACCACCGTCGATGCCGATGATGATGTCTGGGAGGAAGCGATCGCCCTGAACTTTTCCGCCGCGCGGCGGATGACCCAGGCGCTGTTGCCTGGCATGCAGGCGCAGGCATGGGGGCGGGTGATCAACTTCAGCGGTTCGATGGAACCGCGAGCGGTGAACGCGGCCACTGCGGCGAAGGCGGCGCTGCATCTGTGGAGCAAGGGGCTGTCGTCGGAGGTGGCCGGGCAGGGCATTACGGTGAATGCGATTGCACCGGGGCGCATCAACAGCGCGCAGATCCTGGAACGCCTGCATCCCACCGAGGAAAGCCGGCGTGCGTTCATCGCCAGCAACATCCCGATCGGACGCTTCGGTGAACCCGAGGAGGTGGCGCCACTGGTGGCGTTCCTGTCCTCGCCGCTGGCCGGCTACATCACAGGCGCGGTGATTCCGGTGGACGGCGGCATGCACTACTTCGCGCACTAATGCTGCGGAGCTGTAGAGCCGAGCCCATGCTCGGCCGCCTTGCGCCAGAATTCCGCTCAGCCGAGCACGGCTCGGCTCTACACAACGACAAAAAGGGCGGCCCGCAGGCCGCCCTTCGCACACACGATCGAGCCCGCCTGATCAGTGCGGCGACGCCACCGCACGATTGCCCGAGGCGCCCTTGCCCTTGCGCTTGTCCTGCTGCGCCGGGCTGGCGCCCTCGGCCATCAGGTTGTCGCTGCCGAAGTCGGTGTCCACGTCCAGCCAGCGCTGCGCCGGCAGGCCGAGCGCGGAGTCGAGCACGGTCGGCAGCAGGCCGCTGGGCAGGCTGCTTTCGCCATTCCACATGATGGCGATGCCCAGATCGCGTTCCGGCACCAGCGCGACCAGGCCGCGATAGCCCTGCACGGCACCGGCATGGAACACCACGTCGTGGCCGGCGTAGTCGAAGGTGCGCCAGCCCAGGGCGTAGCCGGCCGAGTGCAGGCGCTCGCGGCGCCAGCCCGAACGCATCTCGCCGGGGGTGCTGATCAGGCTCGAATGCAGGGTGGCCAGCAGCGGTGCCGGCAGCACGTCAGGGCGGTGGCCGGTGTGGGCGAGCAGCCACTGCGCCATGTCGCTGGCGCTGGCATTGACGCCGGCCGCCGGGGCCACCCGGTAGTAGGTCGGCTTCGGCGTCAGCGAGACCCAGCCGTTGCGGCTGCGCACGTGAGGACGCGCCCAGCGCGAGCTGGCCTGGATGCCGGCCAGGCCGAGGCTGGCATCGTTCATGCCCAGCGGCTTGAAGATGCGGCGCTCGACCGACTGCTCGTAGAAACTGCCGGAGGCCGCGTAGACGACATCGCCGATCAGGCTGAAGGCCACGTTCTGGTAGGCATAGCAGTCGCCCGGCAGGCACTTCAGGCTGGTGTTGGCCAGTTTCTGGGTCAGCGCGTAGTACTCGGCGTTGCCCTCGATGTCGCGGTCGTAGGCGTTGTACGGCAGGCCGACGCGATGGCTGAGCACGTCGGCTACGGTCAGGCGATCAGTGGCTTCCGGCGAGTTCAGGCGGAAGCCCGGCACGTAGTCGGTGACCTTGCTGTCCCAGCGCAGCGTGCCGTCGTTGACCAGCAGGCCGGCCATGGTGCCGGCGAAGGCCTTGGACAGCGAGGCCAGGCGGAACACGGTGTGCGCATCGACCGGCAGCGGATTGTTGACGTCGGTGACGCCATAGCCGCGCGCGCTGAGGATGCGGCCGCCCTGCACGATCGCCACGGCCATGCCCGGCACGCGTTCGCCATAGGTGAGCTGCTGCGCCATCGATTCGATGTTGGCGACGTTGAAGCCGGGCGCCGGGGCCTGCACGCGCGGCACCAGGCCGGTGCGGTAGGCCGCCGGCTGGGTGTGGGCGACAGTGGGACCGGCAGCGGATTCGATGTTGGTCGGCATCGGCGGCAATGCCGGCGGTGTCTGCGCGGTGGTGGACAAGGCAACGGGCATCAGCATGCCCAGCAAACCGGTGGCCGCCGAACGGATCGGGCGACGCAGGCTGTTCTTTTTCATCGGTTGGACCCGTGCGCGACTGCTGATGGCGATTCTAGCGCCGCTTTTCCCTTGTGCACAAACAAAGCGAAGATGAATGCGCATCTCGTTGAAAAATTTGGAATTTGAGGTACTGAAAGCATGTATCGGAACGTGTCATCCGGGGCCGATCAGCGGAGCCGATCCGCCCGCAGGAAGGCGCGTCGCGCTGGCGATGTTGCGGTGCATTGGCTAACGTACGCGTTTCATCGCCCCGGAGCCTGCCATGCCGCTGTCCAACCGCCGTCTTCAGGCGAGGGACACCGCGTGAGTGCGGTACGGAAGAAGGGGCCGCTGCAGGGCCTGGCGTCGGCACTGCGCGAGTCGCCGGCGCTGTGGTGGTCGTTCCTGTACTTCTTCTGCCTGCTCAGCGGCTACTACGTGCTGCGCCCGGTGCGTGAGGCCATGGCCGCCTCGGCAGACCTGGAAACGGTGTTCCCACCCGTGCTGATCGCCTGGTTCGCCAGCCACGGCATTGCGTTGAAGGACTTCGTCCTGCAGTTCCTGTTCTCCTGCGTGTTCGTGATCATGCTGGTGCTGCAGCCGGTGTACGGCTGGCTGGTCAGCCGCTTCCCGCGACGGGTGTTCCTGCCGGCGGTGTATGGGTTCTTCATCGTGACCCTGCTGGGCTTCTACATGATGTTCGACAGCGGCGTGCCTGGCCGCGGCATGGCCTTCTTCTTCTGGATCACCGTCTTCAACCTGTTCGCGGTGGCGGTGTTCTGGAGCTTCATGGCCGATGTGTTCTCCAATGTGCAGGCCCGGGCCTTCTATGGATACATTGGCGCGGCGGGCACCGTCGGTGCCTTCCTTGGTCCGATCATCACCAGTGCGCTGGTGCAGAGCGTGGGCATCGCCAACCTGATGCTGGTCTCCGCAGCTTTCCTGGTCGTGTGCCTGTTGTGCATCTGGCGGCTGCGGCACTGGGCGGTGCTGCGCGAACGCGAGCAGCAGCTGGTGTCCGGCGAGCAGCCGATGGGCGGCAGTGTGCTGGACGGCCTGAAGTTGATCGTGCGCGAGCCGCTGCTGCGCTGGCTGGCGATCATGGTGGTGTTCGGGGTGGGCGTGGGGACGCTGCTCTACAACCAGCAGGCTGCGATCGTGCGTGCGGCGTTCACTGACCCCGCAGCCAGCACCGCGTTTTTCTCGCGCATCGATTTGGCAGTGAATGCGCTGGCGCTGTTGATGCAGCTGGGCCTGACCCGCTGGTTGCTGTCCCGGCACGGAATCGCCCCGGCGCTGCTGATTCCCGGTTTCGCGATCCTGATCGGCTTCTCGGTGCTGGCGGCCTCGCCGATGCCGCTGATGGTCGCGGTAGTGCAGGTGATGACCCGGGCCAGCGAATTCGCACTGGCCAAGCCGGCGCGCGAGACAATCTACACGCGCGTGGACCGGCAGTGGCGCTACAAGGCCGGCGCAGCGATCGACACCGTGGTCTACCGCGGTGCGGACCTGAGCTTTGCCTGGGTGCACAAGGGCCTGTCATTGTTCGGCTCGCACGTAGTGTTCATCGGCGGCATGCTGGTGGCCGCGTGCATGACCGCAGCCGCGTTCGGTGTACTGCGCGAAGAAAAGAAGCTGCCGCGCGACCGATGATTTCCCGGGCTCCGACCCCCCATCCCTGTCCAAGGAACCGCCCATGTACTGGATCGCACTCATCCTGACGTTGCTCGTGGCCCTGCTGCACGTCTATTTCCTGGCACTTGAGATGTTCCTGTGGACCCGCCCGCTGGGCCTGAAGACCTTCCGCAACACGCCGGAGAAGGCAGAGATCACGCGCGTGCTGGCGGCCAACCAGGGCCTGTACAACGGCTTCCTGGCGGCGGGCATCGTGGTGGGGCTGGTGATCGATCAGCCGGTGCTGGTGACGTTCTCGCTGGCCTGCGTGGTGGTGGCCGGGTGCTATGGCGCCTACAGCGTGAGCCGCCGCATTTTCATGATCCAGGCGGTGCCTGCGATCCTGGCGCTGGTGTTTCGCGCGCTGGCGTAGTTTCCAGCCAACGGCGCAGCCCCTCGTGGGTTGGTCGCGTAGAGCGGGTCATGTGTTGGGTGTGGCGGATGGGCCGTGCAGGGGACGCTGCAAGTACGTCCATGTAAGCTCGATGGCGCCATCCATGGCGCCAACGCCCCTGCACGGCCCACCCGCCACACCCCTGACAGGTTCCGTGTGCGGCCAGCCCACGGAGAAGAAAGAGAAGATCAAGAGCAACAGCAAAAAGCGGCCGGTGGGCCGCTCTTGCTTCTGCTTCTGCTCTTCTTTTTTCTCTTGCGTGGGTAGACGCCGCAGAGATCCGTCCGAGGCCGGAGGGGTGGGGTCGGGCGGGGTATCCGCGCCATGGATGGCGCGGCTAAGCCTACACGGACGTACTTGCGGCGTCCCCGCCCGGCCCCACCCCTCCGGCCCAACCGATAAACCGCATGCTTCGTCTACCCACGAGGGGCTGCGCCGTTCGCCGGAACACTACTTTGCCGGCGACAACCACATGTCGATTACCGCGCTGAACACCTCCGTGCCCGCGCGGTCGCGCACGCTCACCGTCACCGGTAGCGCATAGCCCTCGGCCGCGACCACAATCGGCTGTGCCGGCAGCGCCACCGCCTCCAGCGTGCCACGCGCCTTGGCCAGGTACTGCACCTGCATCCCCTTCGGGATCCAGCGCATGCCCTTCGGCAGCGATGCGTCGACCATCAACCCGGCGGTCAGTTCGGCCAGGTTGCACATCGCGATCGCGTGCACCGTGCCGATGTGGTTGCGTACTCTGCGGCGGTCGGCCAGCGTACCTTCGCAGCGGCCGTGTTCCAGGCGGGTGATGCGCGGCGCGATGCTGGCGAAGTAAGGCGCCTTGAAACACACCGCGCGCGAGAACAGCCAGTTGCCGGCAGGCCAGCGCTGCAGGCGGTTGTAGAGCGAGAGCAGGGGCGTGGACATGAGGAGGATTCCGGTCGGCGGATAAAGCGACGGCGGGCCGAGGCCCGCCGTCGAAGGCAACGCGTGTCGCGGGCGATCAGGCCGCCTGCGAATGCGGGTCCTTGTGCTGGCGGTCGTAGTAGCTGGCCGCGCGCAGTTCGTGGGTGTCGAAGTCGTCCACGGTGATCGTGTCCAGAGTCAGCGTACGCAGCTCTTCCAGCAGGCTGCGCTCGTCCTGGGTGATCACGCCTTCGGCCACGGCCTCATCCAGCTGGCTCTTGAAGTCCAGCGCCTCGATGCCCTTGCTCTTCAGTGCCTTCAGGAACTTGCGCTCCACCGGCTCGGCCATGATCGCCTTGCTCAGGTAACTGTTGATGCGGCCACCCGGGTTGTTCTCGCACGGGGTCAGGAACACGCCATTGGCGAGACGGTCGCGGGCTTCATTCGGCGCCATCAGCAGGGCGGCGACGCGGCGGCTCAGGCGATCACCCGGAGCCTCGGCACGACGGCCCAACGGGAAGATGAGCGCCCACATCAGCCAGCCGATCGGACGGATCGGGAAGTTGCGCAGCGCGGCCGACAGCGACTCTTCGATCTTGTGCACGCTGTCATGGAAGGCCCAGGCCAGCAGCGGCTGGTCGGCCTGCGGTGCACCTTCGTCGTGGTAGCGCTTGAGCATGGCGCTGGTCATGTAGACATGGCTCAGCACGTCGCCCAGGCGGCCGGACAGCGATTCCTTGAACTTCAGCTTGCCGCCCAGGGTCATCATCGAGATGTCGGCCATCAGCGCCAGGTTGGCCGAGTAACGGTCCAGCTTGCGGAAGTAGCGGCGGGTGTAGGCATCGCCCGGGGCGGCGCCGAAGCGCGCACCGGTCAGGCCGAACCAGAACGAACGCACGGCATTGGAGATGCCGAAGCGGATGTGGCCGAACAGGCTGCGGTCGAACTCCTGCAGGCCTGCACGGGTATCCGGATCCTGCGCGGCCTTCATTTCCTTGAGCACCCACGGGTGGCAGAGGATCGCACCCTGGCCGAAGATCAGCAGGCTGCGGGTCATGATGTTGGCGCCTTCCACGGTGATCGCGATCGGCGCGGCCTGCCAGCTGCGGCCGGCGAAGTTGCGCGGCCCCAGGATGATGCCCTTGCCGCCGATCACGTCCATCATGTCCGAGATCACTTCGCGGCTCATGGTGGTGCAGTGGTACTTGGCGATCGCCGACGGCACCGACGGCACGTCACCACGATCGACCGCCGCGGCGGTGGCCTGCGACAGCGCGCTGATCTTGTAGGCCTTGCCGCCGATGCGGGCCAGCGCCTCTTCCACGCCTTCGAAGCGGCCGACCGACAGGCCGAACTGCTTGCGGATGCGCGCATAGGCGCCGGTCACGGCGGCACCGGCCTTGGCACCGCCGCTGGCGGTGGACGGCAGGGTGATCGAGCGGCCCACGGCCAGGCACTCGTTGAGCATGTTCCAGCCCTTGCCGGCCATGGCTGCGCCGCCGATCAGCTGGGTCAGCGGAATGAACACGTCCTTGCCGCGGATCGGGCCGTTCTGGAACGTCGAGTTCAACGGGAAATGGCGACGGCCGATCTCGACGCCGGCGGTGTCGCGCGGCAGCAGGCCCAGGGTGATGCCGATGTCGCGGGTGTCGCCCATCAGACCATCCGGGTCGTACATGCGGAAGGCCAGGCCGATCAGCGAAGCGACCGGAGCCAGGGTGATGTAGCGCTTGTCGAAGGTCAGCTTGACGCCGAGCACCTGCTCGCCGTTCCACTCGCCCTTGCAGACGATGCCGTAGTCCGGGATCGAAGTGGCGTCGGAGCCGGCGAACGGACCGGTCAGGCCGAAGCAGGGCACTTCGCGGCCATCGGCCAGGCGCGGCAGGTACTGGTCCTTCTGTTCCTGGGTGCCGTAGTGCACCAGCAGTTCACCCGGGCCCAGCGAGTTGGGCACGCCGACGGTGGAGCTGACCACCGAAGACACCGACGCCAGCTTCTGGATCACCTTGTGGTGGGCCAGCGCGGAGAAGCCCAGGCCGCCATATTCCTTCGGGATGATCATGCCGAAGAACTTGTTCTTCTTGATGAAGGCCCACAGCTCCGGCGGCAGGTCGGCGTGGACGTGGGTGATTTCCCAGTCGTTGACCATCGTGCACAGCTCTTCCACCGGGCCATCGAGGAAGGCCTGTTCTTCAGCGGTCAGCTGCGGCTTGGGATAGTTGAGCAGGATGTTCCAGTCCGGGTCACCGGTGAACAGCTCGCCCTCGAAACCGACCGAGCCGGTTTCCAGCGCAATGCGCTCGGTCTGCGACAACGGCGGCAGCACCTTGCGGAACACCTTCATCATCGGGCCGGTCAGCAGCGGCTTGCGGATGAACGGCAGCAGCAGCGGCACGGCGATCACCGCCAGCACCGCCGCAGCGACGATGGTGGCGGTCTGGTTGACGTAGGGAATGAACCAGCAGGCGGCCAGCAGGGCCACGCTGATCAGCGTCCAGGTAACCAGCCGCATGCGGTGGTAGGCGACGAACGCGCCTGCCAGCAGCAGGGCGAGGAAGGGAAGAACGATGCTCATGAGCGTGCTCCGGTGACGTGCTCGTTTGTGGCGGACGAAGCCGCAGCGTCCGCTGCGGGCAACACGTCCAGATAGTCCAACACAGTAGCGGTAAAGGCGTCGTTGTCATCGCCGGCGACCATGTGCGTGGCCTGCGGCAGCTGTACATGGCGCGCGTGCGGCGCCAACGCCAGGAATTCGGCCACGGTCTGCGGCGTGACCAGGTCGCTGCGGCCGCCGCTGACCAGCAGCAGCGGGCACTTCACCTGCCGCGCGGCCTCGGCCAGTGCATCCTGGTGCTGCTCGCTGTCGCGCGCCAGCTCGGCCACCAGGCGCGGGTCCCAATGCCAGCGCCAGCGCCCGTGGCCATCCTCGCGCAGCAGCGCACGCAGCGACTGCTCGGATTTGCGCGGCCGGTGCGGCATGTAGGCCGAGATCACGTCGGCGGCCTGGGTCAGCGAGGCGAAGCCGTCGGGATGGGCGGTCATGAAGGCGAGGATGCGCTCGACACCCGCGGTATCCCAGCGCGGGGTGATGTCGACCAGCACCATGGCCGAGAACAGGCCCGGCCAGCGCGACTCGGCCAGCAGGCCGAACAGGCCACCCATCGAAGCGGCAACCAGTACCGGCGGGCGCGGCTGTTCGCCGGCCAACACGATCAGGTCGTCGGCGAACTGTTCGCCGTGATAGGGCAGATCGGCGCCATTCCAGTCGGAATCGCCATGGCCGCGGGCGTCGTAGGCCAGCGTCTGCAGGCCGGCCGCGTTCAGTGCGCGGGCAGTGGCATTCCAGGCGTGGCGGGTCTGGCCGAAGCCATGGGCAAACAGGACCCGGCCGCGCCGGCCATGGTCGCTGACGGTCGCCGCCAGGCGGGCGCCATGGGCGGCGTCCAGGCGCAGGTCATGGAACGCAGCGGGAGTGGGGGACATAACCATACTTGCTAGTATGGAGAGCTTCGAGGGGAAGTCAATACTGCATGGTATGGTGCGTTGCAGAACGCGCGTGGAGGGACCCTTCCGACGGGCCTGCGACGGTTTCGACCGCAACCGCGTACTGCAACGAACCCCGGCGTATGGTTAAATCAGTCCATGAATCAACCTGACGCTTCCGCCGGCGAACCGCGCGCCGGCCGCAACAGCCGCCTGAGTGCCGAAGACTGGGCCCAGGCGGCCCTCGATCTGATTGCTGAACAAGGTGTCGGCGCCGTCGCGGTAGAGCCGCTGGCACGGCGGCTCGGCGTTACCAAGGGCAGTTTCTACTGGCATTTCCCTTCACGCGATGCATTGCTGCAGGCGGCGCTGGAACGCTGGGAACTGTTCGAACAGGAACAGGTGTTCGGCAGCCTGGAAGACGTACCGGATCCGCGCGTGCGCCTGCGCCAGCTGTTCCAGATGGTGGCGCATGAAGTGCAGCCGCACATCATCTACAGCGAGCTGCTGAAGGCCCTGGATCATCCGATGGTGCGGCCGGTGATCGACCGGGTCTCGCAGCGTCGCCTCGACTATCTGGTCGCCTCGTTCCGCCAGGCCGGCCTCAGCTCGACCGATGCGCGTCATCGCGCACGCCTTGCGTACGCCGCGTATGTCGGCTTCCTGCAGTTGTCGCTGCAGCTGCAGCAGCCCAAGCAGGCGCGCGAGGATTTCGAGGCCTACGTCGAGCACCTGATCGAGACGCTGATCCCGAACGGATGAGCGCCCGGAAATGATCTCGAAGGAAGGCCGCAGCGATGCTGCGGCCTTTTTTGTTGTGCGCTGGCCAGCGCCCGTCCATGGCGCGCAAAGAACAACGGCCCCTTTCGGGGCCGTTGCTGCATCAGCTGATCGGGTTCCCGATCAGAACTTCTGCTTGTACTGCATGTAGATCAGGCGACCGATGTCGTAGCCGCCGTAGTAGGAGTACTGCGAGTTCGGCGCCGAGTACATCTGCGGGCCGTAGTGGTCGAACACATTGCGTGCACCGACCGCGATGGTCGCATTCCACGGCGCGTTCCAGGAGAACTGGACGTCGTGGAAGGTGGTGGCGCCGCGCTTGTTCTGCGCCTGGTTGCGAGCCGGATCCGGCGAGCCGTAGTCAGGCAGCGAGCACTCGGTGGCGTAGTAGCAACGCTCCTTCACGCTGGAGAAGTAGCGGGTGCCCCAGGTGATGCCGAAGTCGCCGAATTCCCAGCCAACGGTCAGGTTCGAACGCAGGCGGAAGTTGCTGCCGAAGCCATTGTAGATCTGCACCGGGGAGTCATCATTGGCCGTCTTCAGAACGTTCTTGGTGACGTAGGTGTTCTGCAGGTTGAAGTTGAAGCTGCCCCAGGTGTCGGTCGCATAGCGGTAGCTTGCATCGAAGTCGAAGCCTTCGGTTTCGATGAAGCCGGCATTGCGGCTGCCGTAGGTCAGGTTGTTGACGTAGCCGAGCGTGGCGTCACGGGTGAAGGTGCTGCAGCGCTCAGCAATGCCCAGAACGTAGCAGTCGTTCAGCTGATCCGTCGGGGTATCGGAAACGATCGTGTTCTCGATCTTGATGTTGAACCAGTCCAGGCTCAGGTTCAGGCCCGGGGCGAAGGTCGGGCTCCAGACCAGGCCAACGGTCTTGGACTTGGACGTTTCCGGAGTCAGGTTCGGATTGGAGCCGGAGGTGAACGGCACCGGGCTCTGCTCATCCGGGCCTTCAGCCGGGACGTAACCCTGCTTCAGCTGGCGGAAGTTCGGGGCCAGGGCACCCAGGGCGGCAGCGCATCGCTGGGCCGTGGCGGCGTCGGTTGCGGCCAGACCGAACGAGGTATCGCACGGATCGGTGAAGTACTCGAAGGACTGCGAGCTGCCGCCGTACAGGTCGGCGATGGTCGGCGCGCGGAAGCCCTCGGAGTAGGTCGCACGAACCAGCAGCTGATCGATCGGGCGCCACTTCAGGCCGAACTTGCTGTTGGTCGTGTTGCCGAAGGTGCTGAAGTCGGAGAAGCGGGTGGCTGCGCTCAGGCTCAGTTCCTTGGCACCGGGCAGGTCGGCCAGGATCGGTACGTTCAGCTCCAGGTACACTTCATTGACGTCGTACTTGCCGCCGGTCGGGCCAGCCGCCAGGTCGGTGGAGTAACCCGACTGCGACAGCGCGTCCGGATTGAAGTTGCCCTTCTCCTCGCGGTACTCGTAACCCAGTGCGAAGCCCAGGTCGCCTGCCGGCAGGGTCAGGATGCTGCCCGCAATGTTGGCGTAGTAGGACGTCATCGTGGTTTCGCCGACGTTGTGCGTCGTCGGGAACAGGAACTGCTGCAGGTCCGGATTGCCGGTCAAGCCGCCATCACCGGTGCGGCCGAACGGAATGGCCGGGTTCCACGGGATGCAGCCGCCGGCGCCGGGGCCGTAGGCCGGGTTGGTGCCCGCAGCCAGGCCCGCTGCGGTTCCGCACTCCACGCGGCCGGTTGCCGGGTTGTAGAACGAGGCCCCGGTGGCGGCGTTGGCAGCCAGGACGTTGTAGTTGCCGGTCTGGCTCTGGTTGTTTTCGGAGTTCTGGTAGAGGTAGCCGGCTTCCCAGTCGAAGTACTTGTCATTGAACTGGAACGAGCCCTGCAGCGCGCCGCTGAAGCGGAACGTCGTCAGCTTGTTGTTGGAAACGCGCGGCACTTCCCAGCCACGGCGGACATACGCCATATCCTGGCCGAACGGGTTGTAGTAGCTGTCGGCCGACCAGATGGAACCGAGGTTGGCGTAGGCTTCGGACTGCAGCGGGTAACCGGCCACCTGCGCTTCCGATTCGCGGCGGGTGTACAGCAGGTCACCGCTGAAACGGACATTGTCGGTAAGGTCGTACTGCAGGTTGGCGAATACGCTGCGACGCTTTGTCGGGGTCAGCAGCTGCATCTGCTGGTTGGAGTTGCTTACGTCACCGGTGATCGGGGTCAGGTCGGTTTCGTGGAAGTCCGCCGCGTTGTAAGGATTGCCGCCGCGGTTGAGGGTGAGCGACGGTGCGTCCGGATCGGTCGGGTCGAACACCGAGCCCCACTGGCTGACCGAGGTCCAGCCGGCGGTCGGATGGCGATTGGTGCGCGACGATTCGGAGAACCAGCGGTCCTTTGCCCACACCGCCTTTTCGTTGGAGTACTCGGCACCGATGGTGATCGAGCCGCGATCGCCGGTGAAGCCGGCAACGAAATCGGCGCTCTGCTTCTGGCCGTCGCCTTCACTGTACTGCCCGGTGTAGGCGTTGACTTCCAGGCCTTCGAAATTCTTGCGGGTGATGATGTTGATCACGCCGGCCATGGCATCGGAACCGTACACCGAGGAAGCACCGTCCTTCAGCACGTCGATGCGCTCGACGATCGCCGACGGGATCTGCGACACGTCCTGATAACCGCTGACGCTGGCGCCGAGGCGCTTGCCGTCGACCAGGATCAGGGTGCGCTGTGCACCCAGGTTGCGCAGGTCGATGTAGTAGCCGCCGACCATTTCACCGGAGGACAGCGGTTCGGAACGGCTGATGGCCGGGCTGCCGGCGGCAGAAATGTTCTGCAGCACGTCAGCAACCGTCTTGAAGCCGCTCTTTTCGATGGTGGCGCGGCTCAGGCTCAACACCGGCTGGGCGGTTTCGGTATCGACCTGACGGATGCGCGAACCGGTGACCTCGATGCGGTCGAGGTTGGTGGCTTCCTGGGCGTGGGCCGTCGCGGTGGTGGCACCGGCGACAAGCGCGATCACAACTGCGTCACGCAGCTGGCTGGACTTGAGTTTCATTGGCTCTCTCTCTCCAAGAAATCTTGGCTGGGGTTAATGCCCGGCGGGGGAGCGAAAAAGCGCTCCCAAATCGCGAGGCTGACCCGATAGTAACGGGCGTTCGCCAAGAATTAAAGCTGTGTTAATGAAGTCTGTGATTTTGGTAAAAAAGCGCTTTTTCCAGCCCAATCAACGGGTTGCTGGTATGGTCATGCTGATCTGCCTCGTTTGTTAACGCAGAATGATGAAAAAAGTTTCGACTGATATGTATCCCAATATGTCGATACGCTCTGCGGTCGATACCGCTCATGCGAGTGCGAGGCTGGCACGCAGATGCAAAAAGGCGCCTTTCGGCGCCTTCGGGAATGTCGTTGCTGAACCTGACTGAGGGGATCAGAGATCCTGTTCGTAACGCACGTACGGCACGGTGCCGTCGTCGTTGCTTTCGTTGCGCGGGGAGAACGGATTCTTGCCGCGGCTGATCACGTTCTCGGCGCCGACGGTCAGCTGGCCGGACCACGGGGTACGCCAGGTCAGGCCGATGCCCAGGCCTTCGAACTTGCCGGGCTTGCCCGGCACGTCGACCACGCGGCCGATGATGCTGCCGGTGAAGTTGCCGTAACCGGCACCGATGCTCAGGCTCTTGCTGTCCCAGCGATCGACGATGGCCGGCGAAGCGTCGGCCAACGGTACCAGGCGTGCCTTGGCGTAGGTACCGGCGATGGAGACGAAGCCTTCGCGGCCAATGTTCTTCTGCGCGAACACGGTCAGATCGTTCTGCTCGGCGCGCAGCGAGGGCGTCTTGTTCGGGCCCGACAACCAGGCGGGCAGGGTTTCACGGCCGGTGCCGGCAGTGATGCCCAAGCGGCTGTTGCCCCGGTTCAACGCGGCGGTACCACTGAAACGACGGCTGTTCAGATCATCCTCGTCGCCCAGGCTGGCCAGCATGCAATGGCTGGCCAGGCCGCTGATGCTGGTGCCGCTGCTGCTGTTGCAGAGCAGGCCCAGCGAATCGCCGGAGGACAGGCCAAAGGCTGCGTCCAGCGAATTGCGGCCGAAATGCCAGCGGGCGCCGGCTGCCTGTTCGCCGGTCGGCTCCAGGTACAGCAGCGCCTCGACCTTGCCGCTGCCCTTGTTCCATACCGGCAACACGGTGCGGGTGTCCTTGCTCTGCGCATGCACGCCCGTGATCGCGCCAAGGGCGATCAGCAGGGCCAGCGGTAGACGCAGGAAGGTACGCATCGGACCAGTTCAGACAGGGACGGACAACGGAAGTTCCCGTGGGGACGGGAACTCGATCCTAGGGTGTTTATGAATTCTTAACAAGCCTTGATCCTCCCCAGGTACAAGACTGCCGTTTACTGAAGTCGTTCAGGCGCCGCTACAGCCCCCTGGGCGCCGTGGAACAGTATGCCGAACTCCGTCAATGGAAAGTGATACTCACGCCCGCAGAATTCGCAACGCACCTCGACGGCGCCGGTGGCCTCGGCGGCCGCGCGGGCTTCGTCCTCGCCCAATGACTGCAGCATGCCAGCCACCCGCTCGCGCGAGCAGGAGCAGGCGAAGGACAGCGGCTTGTCGCCCAGCAGTTCCGGCCGCTCCTCGTGGAACAGGCGGTGCAGCAGCTGCTCGGCCGGGGTCGCCAGCAGTTCGGCCTTGCCCAGGGTTTCGAACAGGGCGCTGGCGCGGGCCCAGCCATCCTCGTCGCCTTCGTCGCCCGGCAGCTTCTGCAGCAGCAGGCCGGCGGCACCGTTGCGGTCGGCCGCCAGCAGCAGGCGGGTCGGCAGCTGCTCCGACTGGCGGAAGTAGTCCTCGAAGGCCTCGTCCAGTTCCGGCGCAGTCAGCGCGACCAGGCTCTGGTAGCGCTGCGGCTCGCGCGGGTCCAGGCCGGGGTTCTCGATGGTGATGGCGAGGATTGCGTCATCACCGAGGCGGGACAGGTCACGCGGTGCGTCGCCACCCTCGCTGAGCTGGGCGATACCGCGCAGGGTGCCGGCGGCGGTGCATTCGGCGAACAGGGTGCGCAGCGCGGTGCTGCTGCGCAGCTGCACCGACAGGCGCCCGTCGATCTTGGTGTGGCCGGTGAACAGCGCCGAGGCGGCGCAGGCCTCGCCAAGCAGTTCGGCAGCGGCGTCCGGGTAGGCGGCATGGGACAGGATTTCCTGCCAGGTGGCCTGCAGGTGCACATGCACGCCACGCACGCCGGCGTCGGGGAGCAGGAAACGGATCAGGGAATCGGGGTTGGCGGTCATCGGCTCACATCGCGCGTAAACGGGGGCGGTTGCCGGATAATGCGCCGACAACCAGACAGAAGAAGGATGCACCAGTAATGGGGGCAGCGGGAGAGCAGCACAAGGTAGAGGCCGTGGTCGCCGCGCCGCGCCGGCGACGCTGGCGCTGGAAGCGGCTGCTGTGGCTGCCGGTGCTGCTGGCCGCCTTCAGCTGTCTGCAGGTGCTGGTGCTGCGGTTCATCGACCCGCCGGTGTCCATGGTGATGCTGTGGCGCTATGGCGAGGCGCTGGGCGAGGCCGACTGGTCCTATCGGCTGCATCACCAGTGGCGCGACCTCGACCAGATGGCACCGAGCCTGCCGATCTCGCTGGTGGCGGCCGAGGACCAGCGCTTCCCCGACCACAACGGCTTCGACCTGCAGGCCATCGAAAAGGCGCGCGACCACAACGCCAGGGGCGGGCGCCTGCGCGGCGCCAGCACGATCAGCCAGCAGGTGGCCAAGAACCTGTTCCTGTGGCAGGGCCGCAGCTGGATCCGCAAGGGCCTGGAAGTCTGGTACACGGTGCTGATCGAGGCGCTGTGGCCAAAGGAGCGGATCCTGGAGATGTACGCCAACATTGCCGAATTCGGTGATGGTGTGTATGGCGCGCAAGCGGCAGCGCAGAAATTCTGGGGCAAGGACGCGGCCCGGCTGAGTCCGGCCGAGAGCGCGCGCCTGGCCGCGGTGTTGCCGGCACCGCGTCGCTACAACGCGGCAAAGCCTGGGCCGTATGTGCAGCGGCGGGCCGCGTGGATCCAACGCCAGGCGCGTCAGCTGGGTGGTGCGTCCTATCTGTCGGAGGACTGAGCCCGGCGCTGCAATTGGCAGGCGACGGGCCGGGCGCCTGCCGGCAACGTACAATCCGGCCATGACCCGCGAACGGCTTACCTTCGTCATCGCCGCCTACAACGAGGCCCTGGCACTGCCGCTGCTGCATCCACGGCTGTGCGCGGTGCTCGACGGCATGCCCGACATCGACGGTCACATCCTCTATGTGGACGACGGCAGCCATGACCGCACCTGGGACGTGATCGCCGGGCTGGCCCAGGCCGATGCACGCGTATCGGCGCTGAAGCTGTCGCGCAACTTCGGCAAGGAAGCGGCGCTGACCGCCGGCCTGGATCTGGTGCACGAGGGTGCGGCGATGATCCTCGATGCCGACGGCCAGGACCCGCCGGAGCTGGTGCCGCAGTTCGTCGCGCGCTGGCGCGAAGGGCATGACAACGTCTACGGCACGCGCATGGCCCGCGATGGCGAGGCCTGGATCAAGCGGGCCACGGCAGCGATGTTCTATCGGGTGATGGGCCGCCTGTCGCGGACACCGATTCCGGCCGATACCGGGGACTTCCGCCTGCTGTCACCGCGCGCGCTGAACGCCCTGCGCGGGATGCGCGAGCGCCACCGCTTCATGAAGGGACTTTTCAGCTGGGTGGGATTCAAGCGGATCGCCGTGCCCTACCACCGCCACGCACGTGTGGCCGGCAGCAGCAAGTTCAGCCTGTGGCGGCTGTGGAATTTCGCCCTCGAAGGCATCACCGGGTTCTCGACCGTGCCGTTGCGGGCGGCGACCTACCTCGGGCTGGCAACCGCGGCCGTCGCTTTCGTGTTCGGCCTGTGGGTGATCGTGAAGGCGGCGCTGTATGGCGACCGGGTGGCGGGCTGGCCGACGATGATGGCGGTGATCCTGTTCCTGGGCGGCGTGCAGCTGATCGCGCTTGGCCTGATCGGCGAGTACCTGGGGCGGCTGTACGAGGAGTCCAAGCAGCGGCCGTTGTACCTGGTTGACGCCTGGCTAGCATCGTCCGTGGCAGACTCGGTCCCGCAACCCACCCTGGGAGGGCAGGCAGATGACCACGGTACGGCAACTGTTGGACGGCAAGTCTCCTGAAGTACATGCGGTCGCGCCGGATGCGGCGGTGATCGATGCGATCCGGTTGATGGCGGAAAAGGGCATCGGTGCGGTGCTGGTGATGGACGGCCCGCGGCTGGTGGGAATCCTGTCCGAGCGTGATTACGCGCGCAAGATCGTGTTGCGTGATCGCTCTTCGCGCGATACGGCGGTGGCAGAGATCATGACGTCGCAGGTGGTGACGGTGTCGCCGGGCGAGCAGGTGGAGCATTGCCTGCAGTTGGTGACCGATTATCGCATCCGCCATCTGCCGGTCGTGGAGGGCGCGCAGGTGCTGGGGGTGATCTCCATCGGCGACCTGGTGAAGTCGGTGATCGATGCGCAGCGGCGGGAGCTGGATCAACTGCAGCAGTACATCGTTGCCGGGTGAGGGTGTCGCTGGCGGGCCTGCGGCCCGCCGGTCCGCTTTTCGAAGCTCAAAGCCACAGCCAAAGCCAAAGCAGCGCCTTCCTGATACGTTGGGAGGCGGAGGGTGCGGCTGGGCAGGACACGCCGTAAACCCATCCATGAAGTGACCCCCGAGACTTGGACGGTGGGGTCAGGCGGCTGCTTGGGCCTGTTCCCGGTACTTTACCGGGCTTAGCCCCTTCAATTTCAATCTGATTCGCTCTTGGTTGTAGT
>NZ_JCAFSH010000022.1:0-45995 GCF_059369035.1 Stenotrophomonas sp. YJH_SMC_130 | reverse complement strand
CGACTCGGCCAACTCCACGGCTTGGTGCTTGAACTCATCGGTGTAGCTACGACGGGTGATACGGGACATAAGGGACCTCCAAGTGCGATCAAAGTATCGCTTCTTGGCGTCCGCTGACGGGGGGCCAGATCACACGCCCCCTCAACCGGACCCACCCCGCCTTCGACAGATTCTTGCGAGCTGTCGGAATGGCATGGGATCGGATCCGTTTTCCACAGGAAAACGGATCCGAACCCAGATTGATTTCGATATCTGACAGAGATTCATCCACGCATGGCGTGGATCTACCCGATCGCGGAAAACTGTCAGAGGTGGGGCGGTATCGGAGGGCGGGGTGTCAGCCGCATGGATGCGGCTGCCAAGCCTACAGGGACGTACTTGCGGCGTCCCCGCACTCCGACACCGCCCCGCCAGCCCACGGAATGCCAGCTTTTGCTGTTGCCTTGGCTTGAAGCCTCTGCGGGTGCAGGGCGCAGCCCTGCCGAGCAACCCTCAATGCAGCAGGGCCGCCACCGCGTCGCGGAACCCCGCCTGGGCCTGCCCGGACTCGGGCGCGTGATGCAGTTGCCGCACCGCGCGCCCCAGCCGTGCCGCGCCGACGAAGCCACAACTGGCCTGCAACCGGTGCAGCTGGCTGCGCAACTGGCGCTCGTCGTGCTGGTCGACCGCCTGCTCGACCGCGTCGCGCACGCCCGGCAACTCGGCCAGGAACAGTTCGCGCAGTGCGATCAGGTGGTTGCGCTGGCCATTGAGCGCTGCCAGGGCTGCGGTCTCGTCCCAGTCCTGTACGGCCAGTTCGACCGCGGCCGGGGCCTGTGCCACGAAGATCCCCGCCGGGCTGTTGACCAGCGCTCGGCGCACGGCCTTCAGCAGCTGGTCGCGGCCCAGTGGCTTGACCAGGGTGTCGCTGAAACCAGCTTCGCGCAGGCGGGCGTGAATGGAGGCATCGCCGTCGGCGGTATGTGCCAGTGCCGGCGTGTCGGGATGTGAACGGCGCAACTCACGCAACAGCTGCGCGCCATTGCCGTCCGGCAGGTTGACGTCGATCAGCCACAGGTCATGCGAGCCGGGCTCGGCACTGGCCAGGGCACTGGCCAGCGAATCTGCGGTATCCACATCCGCCGGTAACGTTTCCAACGCCGCCTTGAAAAAACCGCGGCTGATGATGTCGTCCTCGACAAGCAGGAAGCGGGGCCGTGTGGCCCGCGGGGTCATCTGCATCAGGGCTGCCTCCATGTCAGCTGTCCCAATCATCAAGCACGGCGGCCACGGGCGCAAGCGGGTCCGGGCCCCATCGGTCAGGATCTGCGACAATACGCCCCCATTTTTGCCCGCAGCCTGTTGCCACGTGGCCCGATCCCGCTCCCGCACCGACCGTACCCCGTTCCAGACCGAGATCCTCGACCTCAGCCATGATGGTCGCGGTGTCGCCCGCCGTGAAGGCGAGGGCGGCAAGGTCACCTTCGTCAGCGGCGCCCTGCCCGGTGAGGTGGTGATGGCTGAACAGACGGCCCGCAGCCGCCATTTCGACGAGGCGCGCACGCTGGAGGTGCTGCAGGCCTCGCCGCAGCGGGTGACCCCCAAGTGCCCCCATTTCGGCACCTGTGCCGGCTGCGTACTGCAGCACCTGGACGAGGCCCAGCAGATCGTCGCCAAGCAGCGCGTGCTGATGGACAACCTGGAGCGGATCGGCCATGTGAAGCCGGGCACCGTGCTGCCGCCGCTGGTCGGCGAGAGCTGGGGTTACCGCCGCAAGGGCCGCTTCTCGGTGCGCCGGGTCGAGAAGAAGGACAAGACCCTGGTCGGCTTCCGTGAACAGGATCCGCGTTTCGTCGCCGACCTCAGCCAATGCCTGACGGTGATTCCGGAAATCGGCACCAAGGTCGAGGCGCTGTCCACCTTCATTGAAACGCTCGATGGCAAGCGCGACATCCCGCAGATCGAGTTCATCGCCGGTGACCAGGCGGTGGTGCTGACCGTGCGCCACCTGCAACCGCTCAGCGATGCGGACCGCGCGGCCTGGGCTGCCTTCGGCCAGCAGCATGGGTTCGTGATCTACCTGCAGTCCGGCGGCGTGGACACCGTGCAGCCGCTGGACGGGCAGGGCGTGCCGCTGTCGTTCCGGCTGGCGCCGTGGGATGTCGAGCTGGCGTTCCGCCCGTTGGATTTCATCCAGGTCAACGCCAAGCTCAACGAGAAGATGATCGCCCACGCCCTGGACCTGCTGCAGCCGGGTAAGGACGAGCGCGTGCTGGACCTGTTCTGCGGCCTGGGCAACTTCACCCTGCCGCTGGCCCGCCGTGTGCGTGAAGTGGTGGGTGTGGAAGGCGATGCCGGCCTCGTCGCGCGTGCACGTGAGAACGCGGAGCGCAACGGCCTGGCCAACGCGCAGTTCTTCAGCGCCGACCTGACCCAGGACCAGCGCAGCACGGCGTGGATGCGCCAGGGCTTCGACAAGCTGCTGCTGGATCCGCCGCGCTCGGGCGCGATCGAAGTGCTGCAGCAGCTGCCGCTGAAGCAGTTCAAGCGCATCGTCTACGTCAGCTGCCACCCGGGCTCGCTGGCGCGCGATGCCGGCTATCTGGTCAACGAACAGGGCTTTACCCTGGTCAGCGCCGGTGCCATGGACATGTTCCCGCACACCGCGCACGTGGAAAGCATCGCGGTATTCGAAAAGCGCTGAGCAGCTGTCATCACCCGTGGCGCATAATTGCGCCATGGGCATCGAAATCGAACGCAAATTCCTGGTCAGCAGCGATGGCTGGCGCACCGCCGCGCATCGGGTGATCCCGATGGCGCAGGGCTACATCAACGACATGGGCGCGCTCGACCGCGGCACCCAGAACGCCTCGGTGCGCGTGCGCATCGAAGGCGACCACGCCGCGCTGAACCTGAAGTCGCGCACCCTCGGCCACACCCGGCAGGAGTTCGACTACCCGATCCCCGTGGAGGACGCGCGCGCACTGCTGGCGTTGTGTGTCGGCGGCCTGATCGACAAGCGCCGCCATCTGGTCGAACACGCCGGCCTGACCTGGGAAGTGGACGAGTTCCTCGGTGACAACGCCGGCCTGGTGGTGGCCGAAGTCGAGCTGGAAAGCGCGGACCAGGCCATCGACCTGCCGGACTGGGTCGGCGCCGAAGTGACCGATGACGCCCGCTACTACAACGTTGCCCTGGCCAGCCGCCCGTATTCAGAGTGGTGAACCCCCAAAAAGGGGACGGAGGGGATTAAGTCGTCTTTACCCCGCCTGTGCGGAAAGCGACTTAATCCCCTCCGTCCCCTTTTATCGAGGAAGGCGGTCCCCATGTCGTGGGGATGAGAATCGACATCTACTCCGACGTGGTCTGCCCCTGGTGCTGGATTGGCAAGCATCGTTTCCAGCAGGGCGTGCAGTTGCTGGGCGCCAATGCGCCTGACCTCGATATCCACTGGCAGCCGTTCCAGCTGGACCCGGATGCGGACGACACCCCGGTGCCGCTGCGCGAGGCCTATGCGCGCAAGTTCGGGGGCGTCGAGCGCACCGAGCAGATCCTCGGCCAGACCCAGACCACCGCGCGCGCGGAGGGGCTGCCGATGGATTTCAACCAGGGCCAGGTGCGGGTGACCACACTGCCGGCGCATCGGGTGTTGTGGCTGGCCGGCCAGCATGGCGTGCAGGATGCGGTGGGTGAAACGCTGTTCCGCGCCCACTTCGAGCATGGCCAGAACCTGGCCGATACCGCAGTGCTGGTGAAGGCCGGCGTGGCGGGCGGCCTGGACGGTGGTGAAATCGCGCAGATGCTGGCCTCCGACCGGGGGCTGGCCGAGGTCGAAGCCAAGCTGGCGCAGGCCCATGCACTGGGCATTTCTTCGGTGCCGACCTTCGTCATCGATGGGAAGTGGGCGATTTCCGGGGCCCAGCCGCCAGAAGCGTTCGCCCAGGCCCTGCAGCAGATCGCGGCCGAACAGGGCGCCCCGGCCACCCCGGCTGACGGCGACGAGGCCTGCGGCCCGGACGGCTGCAAGGTCTGACCGGCTCCTCAAAAGGGGACGGAGGGGATTAAGACGTATCCAGCCCCTTGGGGCCGATTGCGCCTTAATCCCCTCCGTCCCCTTTTTCTGACCACTGCGCCTGTCGGCCGGTTCTGCGACAATGCGGCACTGCGCCATGCGGGCGCGCGTTGTGGAGATCGACCATGCTGCTGATCGGCGTTGCCGGCACCGAACTGACCGCCCAGGAACGTGACTGGCTGCAGCACGACGCCGTGGCCGGAGTGGTGCTGTTCAAGCGCAACTTCGCCTCGCGCCAGCAGGTGACCGATCTGAGCGCGGCCATCCGTGCCGCTGCCCCGCGCCCGCAGCTGATCTGCGTGGACCAGGAGGGCGGCCGCGTACAGCGCTTCCGCGAGGGCTACAGCGATCTTCCGCCGCTGCAGGACATTGGTGCCCTGTACGCCACCGACCCGCAGCAGGCCCTGGCGCTGGCCGAGCAGCACGCCTGGCTGATGGCCAGTGAAGTCCGCGCCAGCGGCCTGGATCTCAGCTTCGCCCCGGTGGTTGACCTTGGCCGCGGCAACCGCGCCATCGGCAACCGCGCCTTCAGTGAAGACCCGCAGGTCGTGGCCGCGTTCACCGCAGCCTATGTGCGCGGCATGCACGCGGTCGGCATGGCCGCCACGCTCAAGCATTTCCCTGGCCACGGCACCGTGCTGGAAGACACCCACGTGGATACCGCGATCGATCCACGCGCGCTGGACGAACTGCGCGCGCAGGACCTGGTGCCGTTCCAGGCCGGCATCGCCGCCGGTGCCGATGCGGTGATGATGGCGCACGTGATCTATCCGCAGGTGGCACCGGAGCCCGCCGGCTATTCCCCACGCTGGATCCAGGACATCCTGCGCGGCGAACTCGGCTTCCGCGGCGTGGTGTTCTCCGATGACATCGGCATGGCCGCCTCGCACAGCGCCGGCGGCGTGCCGGCACGCGTGCACGCGCACCTGGACGCCGGCTGCGACGTGGTGCTGGTCTGCCATCCGGAACTGGTCGATGAAGCCCTGCATGCGGTGCAGGGACGCTCCCTCAATACTGCTGCGCTGCTGGGCCTGCTCGGCCGCGGCGCACTCGGCTGGGACGGCCTGCTGGCCGATGCCCGCCATGGCGACACCCAATCCCGTCTGCTTGAAACCCTTGGAAGAACCGTCTGATGCCCAACCTCACCATTTCCCAGGCCCTGGCCCAGGCTGACCTGCTGGTCGACCGCCCCACCATCGACAAGGCCATCGCTGCTATCGCCGACGCCATCGCGCGCGATTACAAGGGCGAGGTGCCGTTGTTCCTGTCGATCATGCATGGTGCGCTGCCGTTCGCCGGCCAGCTGGCGCTGGAACTGGGCGCGCGCGGCCAGGACGTGCAGTTCGATTACCTGCACGCCACCCGCTACCGCGGCGAAACCACCGGCGGTGACCTGGTCTGGAAGCACAAGCCGGCCACCTCGCTGTTCGGCCGCCGCGTGCTGCTGGTCGACGACATCCTCGACGAGGGCTACACCCTGCAGGGCGTTCGCACCTGGTGCCTGGAGCAGGGCGCGACCGATGTGCGCATCGCTGCGATGACCGTGAAGAAGCACGACCGTGCGCTGCCTGACGTGACCGCCGATTACGCGGGCATCGAGCTGCCGGACCGCTACGTGTTCGGCTTCGGCATGGACGTCAACGAGACCCTGCGCTGCGTGCCGGCCATCTACGCAATGAAGGAATAACGGCGCGGCCGCCCGCGGCGCGTCTTTTCCATCGCCGGCATCCTCGGGTGCCGGCGTTCGTCTTTTCATGGAGTGCTTCGAATGCAACAGATCGCCCTGGCCGTGATCGGCGGTACCGGTGTCTACAACCTGGCCAAGCTTGACGACGTGCAGACCCACGAGGTCGACACCCGCTTCGGCCGCCCATCGGGCCCGGTGCGCGTGGGCACGCTGCTCGGCCATCGCGTGGCGTTCCTGGCGCGGCATGGGGAGGGGCATTCGCTGCCGCCGCACAAGATCAACTACCGCGCCAACCTGGCTGCGCTGCAGCAGCTGGGCGCGCAGCGGGTGCTGGCATTGAACACGGTGGGTGGCATCACCGAGAACTTCGGTCCGCGCGTGCTCGCCTGCCCGGACCAGATCATCGACTACACCTGGGGCCGCATCAGCACGATCTGTGAAGAAGAAGGCTCCGACGTGGTCCACGTCGATTTCGGCCATCCGTACACGCCGATGCTGCGCAGCAAGATCCTGGCGGCAGCCAAAGTGACCGGTGTCACGGTCCATGACGGTGGCTGCTATGGCGCAACGCAGGGCCCGCGCCTGGAAACGATCGCCGAAATCGCCCGCATGCGCCGCGACGGTTGCGATCTGGTGGGCATGACCGGCATGCCGGAAGCCGCACTGGCGCGGGAGCTGGGGCTGGATTATGCCTGCCTGGCGATCATCGCCAACTGGGCCGCCGGCTGCGGTGATGGCGAGGAGATTACGATGGCCGAAGTGCTGGCCAATGTGCAGGCGGCCAGCAACGGACTTCCGGAACTGGTGGGCGAATTGGCGCGGGGGTGATTGTCTTCCCCGAGCAAGCTTTGCATACTCAGCTTGTGCGCGGGTTCAGCGTACACCACCCATTCATTGCATAAGGTCTCGCATCACCATGCCGAACGGTACCGTCAAGTGGTTCAACGACGCCAAGGGATTTGGCTTCATCTCGCCGGAGGATGGCAGCGCCGACGTGTTCGCGCACTTCTCCGCCATCAACTCCAAGGGCTTCCGCAGCCTGCAGGAAGGCCAGCGTGTCACCTATGACGTGACCCAGGGCCCGAAGGGCGCCCAGGCTTCGAACATCACGCCGGCCGAGTGATCCACTCGACAGTGCGTTGAAAACCCCGCTCCGGCGGGGTTTTTTTTTTTGCGCTGCGACAAGAATTGCGCTGCCGTGGGCGGAGGCCCCGCTGGGCATCCGGATTTGCGCTCGGGCACAATGCGCCCATGAAGGAACGACTGCGCATCGCCGTGATCGGCTACGGCACCGCTGGACAGGCATTGTCCATCCTGCTCTCCCGTGATGGCCACGAGGTGGAGATCTTCGAACGTGTGCCCACGCCGGGACCGGTTGGCGCCGGTTTCCTGCTGCAGCCCAGCGGCCTGCAGGTGCTGTGGCAGATGGGCCTGCTTGACGCCGTGCGCGCGCATGCCGCGCCGGTGCATCGCCTGTACGGCGATACGCCGTGCGAACGCGCAGTGATGGACATGCGCTACGCCGGCCTGGACGCGCGCCTGCACGGCCTTGGCATGCAGCGCGGCGCCCTGTTCTCGTTGCTGGATGATGCGCGTGCAGGTGCGGGCCAGCTGCATGCCGGCGTCAGCATTGCCGCAGTGGATGCCGAGCACGGCCGCCTGCGTGACAGCGAAGGGCGCCTGCACGGTGCGTTCGACCTGGTGGTGGCCGCCGATGGTGCGGCCTCGACGCTGCGCGGCACGATCAAAGACGGTAACGGACTGGATCGCGTGTATCCGTGGGGTGCGCTGTGGTGCCTGTTGCCGGCCGAAGACTGGCCACACCTGCAGGAGCTGCGGCAGCGCTACGTGGCCGCGCGCAAGATGATCGGGCTGTTGCCGGTCGGTACGCGGCCCGGTGATGACACGCCGCGCCTGAGCTTTTTCTGGAGCCTGCCACGCGCCGATTTCGAACGTTGGCAGGCCGACGGCATGACGCCCTGGCTGGACGAACTGCATGCGCTGTGGCCGCAGGCCAGTGCACGCTTCGCGCATCTGCGTGATGCCGGCCAGCTGGCACGGGCCGTCTACCGCGACGCGGTGATGACGCGCTGGCATCACGGCCGCATGGTGCTGGCCGGCGATGCCGCGCATGCGATGAGCCCACAGCTGGGCCAGGGCGTGAACATGGCGCTGCTCGATGCGCTGGCGCTGCGCGATGCCTTGCGCGCGCATGGTGGCGGTGCCGCGGCATTGCAGGCCTACCAGGCGCAGCGCAGGGCACACGTTGCGGTCTACCAGCGCTGGAGCCGTTGGCTGACGCCGCTGTTCCAGTCCGATCGCGATGCCTGGGCCAAAGCGCGCGACGTGCTGCTCGGCCCGATGGGGCGCCTGCCGGGTGGACGTGGTCACATGCTGCGTGTGCTCAGCGGTACCCAGCATGGCTGGTTCGGTTCGCTCGCGCTGGATCCGGCTTTCGTCGACGCGCTGGCCACTGCGGCGCAGGTGCCTCGCATCAACGCGATCACAGCCACTGCGTGAAACGCGTCGTCACGTGAATTAACGGTTGCCTCACTGCGCATATGCGAGAAGTAGGTTGCACGCGATTGCGCGTCGCCCGTTTTCCTTTCCGTGATCAACATCGCGCGTGGCCCGGGAGGCGCTGCCGTCGCGGCCTGTTGCGGCCCGGATGTGCCGCCTGTTGTCGAAGAGGAGGATGCCATGTTGTTCGCGGTCGAGGAGCTGGAATCGGAAATCTGCAAGCTGCGCGGTCTGTTGCAGATGCTGCACGAGGACCAGCCCGACGTACTGGAGGACGTGTTCGAGTTCCATGTCGGCAGCCTGATCAGTCATGCGTCGCCTGAGCACCACACGCGCATCCGCACCTGCGCGCAGGAGATGCTGGCGGCGATCCAGGCATTGCCGCGGCGACGGGAAGAGGACACGCCTGAGTTCCAGCTGATGCCGCAGCTGGATATCCGTCCGGCCTGATTCAAGCCAGGGGCAGTGCCACCAGGCCGTTGTCCACGCAGGCGACCATCTGTTCGCCGGCAGCGGGAACAGGAACGATTCCGGCGGTGAACGCGGAGAAGGCCGGCAGGAGCGTCATCCTGTCACGCAGCCAGAATGCGGGGAAGCGCCGCCGCAACGGAGGCAAAGCGATCTGTGGATGCAGATGCCCGGCGATCACATGCAGCTCCGCATCGGGCACCGGCTCATGCCGAAGCAGGAACGGTGGCAACCGTACTTCGTCGTGGATCTGCACCTGCAGCTCGGCATGCGGCAGCTGCCGGTCATGATTTCCGCGCAGGACATGCACGTCCAGTGCGGCATTGCGTTCGCGCCATCCCAGCCATTGCTGGTACCACGCAGCACGATGCGCCGGGCCATGCAGGATGTCGCCCAGGATCCACACCTCGCGGCAGGCACGCGCGTCCAGCAGCCCCTGCAGGCGTTGCAGGTCCTTGCCGGTACCGCCGCCGGGCAGCGCGATGCCTGCGCGGCGGAAGACATCGGCCTTGCCCAGGTGCAGATCGGCGAGCAGCAGTGCCTGCCGCGCGGGCCAGTACAGTGCACGCGCGCCAAGCAGCACCAGCGGCTCGCCTGCGCGCAGCAGCGGCAGTTCATCGGCCATGCCGACGCTCCAGCTGCTGGGCCACGCGTTGCACCCGGGTACGCCAGTCTTCGTTGCTGAACTGCCCGCGCAGGCGTTCGGCCCACAGCGGGAAACCCAACGGCGTCAGTGACGCCGGGCGCTGCACCGAGAGGGTCTGCATCCGAATCCTGGCCAGTACCTGTTGCAGCCCCGGCATGTCGAGGCTGTCATTCAGCACTTCCTGTTCCGCCAGCGCCAGCAGCAGGTGATCCGGGTCGTGCTCGCGCAGTACGTCGTAGAGCAGTCCCGCGGACGCCTGCAGCTGGCGCAGTGCCCGTGGCATGCCACCGGGCAGGCTGGGGACCAGCAGGCCGGCGACGCGTGCGATGCCGCGGAACTGGCGACGCGCCAGCTCGCCCAGGTTCACCGCAGCACGCAGGTCATCCAGCAGCTGATCGGAGGCGAACAGCGCCCGCCATTGCGCCGCGTCCAGATCGATGGCCTGTGCCGGTGCCAGCACCAGGCCGTGATCGTTCACCGCATAGCCGATGCTGTTGCGCTGCCGGCGGGTACAGCGCAGCGCCAGCAGGGCGGCCAGCGCCTCATGCACGTGGCGGCCGGCAAAGGGATAGACGAACAGGAACTGGCCTTCGCGACGCCGCACCTCTTCCACCAGCAGGTGGTCCGGGCCGGGAAGCGCCGACAACTGTTGCTGCAGTGCCAGCAAGGGCGACAGCCAGCGTGATTCGGCGCTGTCGTCAGCACCGGACAGTACCCACTCCAGCTCGCGTCCGAGTGGCATCGACAGCGGCAACTGGCCTCCCTGCCAGCGTGGCACGACACCGTCTCCGCGCCCTCGTGCCAACCGCACGAAGGCGGTCATGTCGCGCAGCTGCACAAGCTCCAGCAGGCGCCCGGCGAACTGGAAGCGGTCGCCACGGCGCAGGCGGCTGGCGAACTGCTCCTCCACGGCGCCCAGGCTGCCGCCGCGCAGGAACTGCACGCGCACGCTGCCATCGCTGCTGATGGTGCCGATCGACAGCCGATGACGCAGCGCCTGGCGGCGGTCGTGCATGCGGTACCACCCATCGGCATCTCGCACGACCTTGTGGAAATCGGGGTACTGGGCCAACGCCTGCCCGCCCTGCACGATGAACGTGAGCACGGCCTGCCACTGGTCGTCGCCGAGCGACGCGAAGGCATGGGTACGCCGGACCTGTGCCAGCAGCGCAGTGCTGTCGAAGCCGCCCGCCAGTGCGCGGCTGACCGCGTGCTGGGCCAGCACATCCAGCGACAGCGTCGGCGGCCTGCGCGCTTCGACCACACCTTCAGCCAAGGCACGGCGCACCGCAGCGTACTCGGCCAGTTCCAGCGCATGGCTGGGCACGCACAGGATGGCGCCGCTGGCACCCGGGCGGTGGCGTGCGCGTCCGGCGCGCTGGCGCAGGCGCGCCACGCCCTTCGGGCTGCCCAGCTGCAGGACCTGCTCAACCTCGGGGAAGTCGACACCCAGGTCGAGGCTGGAGGTGGCAACCACGCAGCGCAGCGCGCCCGCGCGCAGGCCATCCTCCACCTGCTGGCGCAGCGCCGGATCCAGCGAGCCGTGGTGCAGCGCAAGCGTGTCCGGTTCTTCCGGCCAGACCGCCGCCAGCGCCTGATGCCACAGTTCCGCCTGTGCACGGGTGTTGGTGAACAGCAGGCTGCTGCGTGCCTGCATCAGTGCCTCCAGCACGCGTGGCAGCTGTGCCAGGCCCAGATGCCCCGCCCATGGGAAGCGCTCGCCGGGGTCTGGCAACAGGCTGCGCACGCTCAGTGGGCGCGGTCGTACGCCCTGCACGATCGGTGCTTCCGGTCGCCCGGGCAGCAGCACGTCGCGCGCCTCCTGCAGATTGCCCAGGGTGGCTGACAGTCCCCACAGCTGCAATGCCGGCGTGGTATCGCGCAACACCGCCAGGTTCAACTGCAGCAGGACGCCGCGCTTGTTTCCCAGCAGTTCGTGCCATTCGTCCACCACCACGCAGCGCAGCCGCTGCATGCGCGGCAGCGTATCTGGATAGCTCAGCAGCAGCGCCAGTGATTCCGGCGTCGTCACCAGTACGTCGATGCGGCCTTCGCGCGCCTGGCGCCGCTCGCGGTTGCTGGCGTCACCACTGCGCAGGCCGACACGCCAACCCAGCCCCAGCCCATCGACCACGATCTGCAGCGCGCGCGGTGTCGCTGGCCAAGGCGCGCAAGGGGGTCACCCACAGCACCTGCAGCGGGCGTACCGCGCTGGCGCGGCGGGGGGAGGGCGGCGGGTCGATCATGGCCTGCAGCAGCGGCCCTCCGAACATCGCCAGTGTCTTGCCGCTGCCTGTGGGTGTGTGCAGCAGTCCGGATTCGCCGGCGAGATAGTGACGCCACATCGCGCGCTGGAACGGCAGTGAGCGCCAGCCTCTGGACGCGAACCAGTCTTCCAGCCGGCGCAGTGCCTGGCTGCGGTTCATCGTGCCAATGCCTGCAGCGTGGCCAGCTGATCGGCTTCGCTGGCGGGCTTGTCGTGGCGCCAGCGCAGGATGCGCGGAAAGCGCACAGCGATGCCCGACTTGTGCCGGCTGCTGCGGTTGACCGCCTCGAAGCCCAGCTCGAAGACGTGTTCGGCGCGAACGCTGCGCACCGGGCCGAAGCGCTCGCGGGTGTTGGCGCGGATCCAGCGATCAAGCGCGAGGATTTCCTTGTCATCCAGGCCCGAATAGGCCTTGGCCACCGGCACCAGCGTGTCGCCGTCCCAGACGCCGAAGGTGTAGTCGGTGTACAGCGTGCTGCGCCGCCCATGGCCGGCCTGCGCGTACAGGAGCACCGCATCGATGGTGAGCGGATCGACCTTCCATTTCCACCAGTCACCACGGCGGCGTCCGGCCTGGTAGGGCGAGGCATGCCGCTTCAGCATCAGTCCTTCCACGCCGCGTTCGCGTGCCACGTCGCGCATTGCCGCCGCCTGAAGCCAGTCGTCGGCGTCAACGCCGGGTGAGAGCTGGATCCGTGCATCGTTCAGTGCACCGACGACCTCGGCGAGCCGCGCGCGCCGCTGCTGCAGCGGACGTTCGCGCAGGTCCACGCCATCGAGTTCAAGCAGGTCATAGGCGAGCACCCGCACCGGCGTGTTGCGCAGGGTGGCCGCACCGGGTTTTCGGCGCTGGATACGCGTCTGCAGCGCGGTGAAGGCACGCGGCAGGTCCGCGGCTTCGTCCCAGGCCAGCAGCTCGCCGTCCAGCACGCAGCCATCGGGAAGCGCCATCGCCGCCTGTTCGATCTCGGGGAAGCGGCCATCCAGCCGCTCTTCGCCGCGTGACCACAAGGCGACCTCGCCGCGCCGGCGCAGCAGCTGCAGGCGGATGCCATCCCACTTCCATTCCAGCAGCCAGTCATCGATCGCGCCAAGTCGTTCGGCAGGGTTGCCCTCCAGTGGCGAGGCGAGGAAGAACGGGTAGGGCTGCTGCCGGTCCAGCGGCAGCTCATCCGGCGACAGCAGCTGGGCCAGCAGCCCGGGCGAGGGCACCCACTCGCCCAGCATGCGCTGGGCGATGCGTGCGATGTCCAGGCCGGACCATTCGGCCAGCGCCTGCTGCACCAGTCGTTGCGAGACGCCAATGCGCAGGGCGCCGGTCAGCAGCTTGTTGAACACCAGGCGTTCGCTGCTGCACAGCTGCTGCCAGCCGGCCACGACTGCCGCACGGCGCATCGCCTCGGGTTGGTTGGCCACCGCCAGCAGGTGCTGTTCGATCCATTCGGCCAGGGGCCGGTCAGGCGAGGGGTTCGGTGGGTCGTCCAGCAGCAGGGTCAGCGTTTCGGCCAGGTCACCCACCTGCGCATAGCTGTCCTCCACCAGCCACGGTGGCAACCCTGATTCCTCGGCAATCCAGGCGCGCAGTTCGCCACTGGCGGCGATCTTCCTGCGCGCGCCGCCCACCTTGCCACCACTGAGCAGGTACAGCGCCCACGCCGCATCGTGCGCGCCTGCCTGGCCGAAGTAATCGACCAGTGCCGCTCGCTTGTCCAGCGTGGCAGTGCTGCGGTCCAGGCGTTGGTAGAGCGCTGCGAAGGCCTTCATTCCTCGCTCCCGAAATCGGTACGGAAGGCTTCGGCAGCCACGCCGCGTTCGCGCAGGAACGGAATCAATGCATCGGTATTGCCATGGGTGGCGATCACCCGCTGCGCGCCGGTCTGTTCGATCGTCTGCAGCAGTGCGGGCCAATCGGCGTGGTCGGAAATGACGAAGCCACGATCAACGTTGCGGCGGCGGCGGTTGCCGCGCAGTTGCATCCAGCCCGAGGCGAAGCCCAGCTGGTGACGGCCGAAGCGGCGCATCCAGGGCGTGCCCGCAGCCGAGGGCGGGGCGAGGATCAACTGGCCGGCGGCATCGGGCTGGCGGCCCTGTTCGGCCACGGTGAGCGTCTCCAGCATCGGTACGCCGGCCTGCCGGTACACCGCCACGCCATTGGCGATGGCGCCATGCAGCCAGGCCGGCCGATCATCCAGTGGCCGCAGCTCGGCCAGCACCCGCTGTGCCTTGCCCAGCGCATAGCACAGCAGGATCGCAGCCTCGCCGCGTTGTTCGCATTCGCGGCGCCACGCCACGATCTCGGCAGCGACGGCCGGCGTGTCCGGCCAGCGGTAGATCGGCAGGGCGAAGGTGGCTTCGGTGATGAAGGTATCGCAGGGCACTACTTCAAACGGCGCACAGGTTGGGTCAGGCTGCCGCTTGTAGTCGCCGGAGGCGACCCAGACCTGCCGCCCGTCGTCGATGCGCACCTGCGAAGATCCCAGGACGTGACCGGCTGGATGCAGCGATACCTGTACCCGGCCCAGGCGGAACGGCACGCCCTCGACGTGCGCCTGCACCGGCACATCGCCCAGGCGCCAGCGCAGGATCGGCAGGCTGCCTTCGCTGCAGTGGTACTCGCCCATGCCCGGGCGGGCGTGATCGCCGTGGCCATGGGTGATGACCGCGCGCGCTACCGGTCGCCAGGGATCAATGTGGAAATCGCCGGCGGCGCAGTACAGCCCTTCCGGGCGCAACACCACCAGATCGTCGTTGGCTGCCATGCGGTCACTGTGGCCTGCCGCTCGTGCACAGGGCGAGAACCGGCCTGAACACGGGCTTGGCAAGTCATGCGGCACAATCGGACCGCATACCTCTTGCCGCCAGGATGGACCGGATGAGTGGACCGAGCTTCAGCAGCGACGCGCCCTACGAAACCCATGTGGTGTTGAACCAGCCGCCACCGTTCGCGGGGCGCCAGTTGTGGACTGACGACGTGGCGCTGATGGAAGCTGTGCAGCGCGAAGGCGCTGGCAGCTTCGCGCCACGCCTGGCGGTCTATGGCGCGCTGGCCGGCGACGAGCTGTACCGGCTCGGCTTTGATGCCAACCGCGACCGCCCACGCCTGCGCACGCATGATGCGCAGGGTCATCGCATCGATACGGTGGAGTTCCATCCGGCCTATCACCAGTTGATGGAAACGGCGAAATCGCACGGTGTCGCCGGCTTGTCCTGGCACGAACCGCAACCCGGCGCGCACGTCGCGCGTGCGGTGTTGAGCTACCTGCACCACCAGGCCGAGGCCGGCACCAGTTGCCCCTTGACGATGACCCATGCAGCAGTAGCGGTGCTGCACGCGCAGCCGCATCTGGCCGAGTGGGCACGCAAGGCCGCAGCGCCGGTCTATGACCCGCGCGACGTGCCGGTGGCTGACAAGGCCGGCATCACCCTGGGCATGGGCATGACCGAGAAGCAGGGCGGCTCGGATGTGCGCGCCAACAGCACGCGCGCCGAACCGATCGATGGTGAGCGCTATCGCCTTGTCGGCCACAAGTGGTTCTTTTCCGCACCGATGTGCGATGGCTTCCTGGTGCTGGCGCAGGCGCCGGGAGGACTGACCTGCCTGCTGATGCCGCGCCGGCTGGCCGACGGTGACCGCAACGCGTTCCGCCTGATGCGGTTGAAGGACAAGCTCGGCGATTGGGCCAATGCCTCCAGCGAAGTCGAGTTCTGCGGCGCGCAGGCATGGCGGGTGGGCGAGGAGGGGCGTGGCGTGGCCACCATCATCGGCATGGTGATGATGACCCGCCTGGATTGCATGCTGGGCGCAGCGGCGGAAATGCGCATGGCGTTGGCGCAGGCGTTGCACCACGCACGCCATCGCCGCACCTTCGGCAAGCTGCTGGTCGAGCACCCGTTGATGACCAACGTGCTGGCCGACCTGGCGCTGGAATCGGAAGCAGCCACGGTACTTTCGATGCGCATCGCACGCGCGGTGGATCGCGCAGGCGTGGATGCCAACGAAGCTGCGCTGGCACGGGTGGGAACGGCGCTGGGCAAGTACTGGCTGTGCAAGCGCGCGCCGGCCTTCGTCAACGAAGCGCAGGAATGCCTCGGCGGCGCAGGCTATGTGGAGGAATCGATGCTGCCGCGGCTGTACCGGCAGGCGCCGTTGAATTCGATCTGGGAAGGCAGTGGCAACATCCAGTGCCTGGACGTACTGCGCGCGCTGGCACGTGAACCGGAGGCACTGGCGGCGCTGCGCGCCGAGCTGGCAGCGGTGGCCGATCGTGATGCGCGCTACGCAGCGGCATTGCAGCGTTGGGCAGCGGCACCGGCACCGGATGAGTCGCAGGCGAGGCTTTTCTGCGAGCGCACTGCGCTGCTGCTGCAGGCGGCGTTGATGTTGCGGGCGGGCAGTCCAATGGCTGAAGCGTTCGTGCGCAGCCGGCTGGAAGGGCAGCATGGGCTGGTGTTCGGGACGCTGCCGGCGGGTGTGGATCTGTCGGCAATGCAGGCGCGCGCGCTGCCTTAGGGGCGGCCAACGGCGAAGCCCCTCGTGGTGGCCGCTGATACTGATGGGTGGGCCGCGCGGGTAGGTCGCGCGGGCGCTGTGAATACGTCCTTGTAGGCGCGGGCGCGCCATCCATGGCGCTTACGCCCCTGCGCAACCTACCCGCGCGTCCTTGGACACTTTCCGTACGCGTCCAGCATGGAATCAACAGAAAGAGCAGAGAGCGAAAAGCAGAAAAGCCGCGGCAGTGCCGCGGCTTTTCCTGGGGCGCCGAGCCGATGCCCGGCTGCCGGTACGCCTTAGTGCTTGGCTTCTTCCTTGGCGGCGTTGGCCTTGGCGTCATTGGCGACATCACGGGCCTTGTCAGCAACCTTCTGTGCGGCGTCCGCAGTGGCGTCGCTGGCATGTGCAGCGGCGTCGGTTGCCGCAACCTTGGCCTTGTCTGCGGCGTTTGCGGTGGCGTCTGCGGCCTTGTCCAATGCCTGCTGGGTATCGGCGGCGGCCTGCTCGGAAGCGGCAGCGGTCTTGTCGGCAGCGTTGCGGGTGGCTTCGGCGGCCCTGTCCACGGCGTCACGGGCGGCAGCGCCGGCGCTGTCGGCGGCCTGCTGCGCGTCCTGCTTGGCCTGTTCGGCTTCCGGACCCTTGCAGGCGGCCAGGGCCAGCAGCAGGGAGGCGGCCAGCAGCGTGGTGGTGATCGGGCGAATCTTCATGGCGGTCTCCGGTACTGCAATGGATGGGGACGCCAGCCTATTCATGCCGTTGTGAAGACGGGGTCGCGATCCGAGGCGCGCGCAGGCAGCAGGCCAAAGAAAAAGCCGCTGGCGAACCAGCGGCTTTTCCAGAACAGCCTGAAGAAAGAAGTTATTACTTCTTGGCTTCTTCAGCAGCGTCCTTGGCCTGCTCAGCGGTAGCTTCGGCAGCCTTGGCAGCGTCCTTGGCTTCGCCAGCAGCAGCGTCGGTCGCGGCAGCAGCGGTGTTGGCAGCAGCGTCGGTCGCAGCGTCAGCAGCGGTGGCGGCGGTGTTGGCAGCCTGCTGGGCAGCGTCGGCGGTCTGGGCGCCGGCAGCGGCGGCCTGGTCGGCAGCAGCCTGGGCTTCGGTGGCGGCTTCGTTGGCCGAAGCAGCGGCGTCCTGGGCAGCTTCCTGCTTCGAGCAGGCGGCCAGGGCCAGAGCCAGGGACATCGCGACCAGCAGCTTGTTGATGCTCATTGTGTAAATCCTCGTCGTTAGAATTAGGCAACGCGCATGCTGCGCGCCGACAACATGATGACAAGCCAAGATTGGGTGTCAAGCGATCCCGCATTCATTTTTGCGAAATCGTCGTTAAATCTTTTTAAATCAATTCGATGGCGATGGCTGTTGCTTCACCGCCACCGATGCACAGGGTGGCAATGCCGCGCTTGCCACCGCGCGTGCGCAGGGCGTTGACCAAGGTCACCACCAGGCGTGCACCGGAGGCACCGATGGGATGGCCCAGTGCGCAGGCCCCGCCATTCACGTTGAGCTTGTCGTGCGGGATGCCCAGTTCACGCATCGGTGCCATCGCCACCACGGCGAAGGCCTCATTGATTTCGAACAGGTCGATCTGGTCCAGCGACCATCCGGTCTTGGCCAGCAGCGTGCGGATCGCGCCGATCGGGGCGGTGGTGAACCACTCCGGTTCCTGCGAATGGGTGGCGTGGCCGACGATGCGCGCCAGCGGGGTAATGCCACGTGCGTTGGCGTCTTCCTCGGTCAGCAGGACCACCGCAGCGGCGCCGTCGGAGATGCTGGAGGAGCTGGCGGCGGTGACGCTGCCGTCCTTCTTGAAGGCCGGGCGCAGGGTCGGGATCTTGGCGATGTCGGAGCGGCCGGGTTGCTCGTCGGTGGCGACCTCGACCTCACCCTTGCGGGTGGCGACCTTCACCGCGACGATCTCGTCGGCGAATGCCCCATTGGCCTGTGCGGCCTGTGCGCGCTTGACCGATTCGATCGCATAGGCGTCCTGTTCCTCGCGGCTGAACTGGTACTTGTCCACGGCGCATTCGGCGAATTCACCCATGGCCTTGCCGTCGTAGGCGTTGACCAGGCCGTCGTGGGCCATGTGGTCGATCGCCTGGAAGTTGCCGAAGCGGTTGCCGGTACGCGAGTTGGGCAGCAGGTGCGGGGCGTTGGACATCGATTCCATGCCGCCGGCAACCACGATGCTGGCCGAACCGGCCTTGATCAGGTCATGGCCGAGCATGATGGTCTTCATGCCCGAGCCGCACACCTTGTTGAGGGTGGTGGCACCGGTCGACAGCGGAATGCCGGCGGCGATCGCCGCCTGGCGGGCGGGCGCCTGGCCGAGGTTGGCCGGCAGCACGCAGCCCATGAGGACTTCAGAGACGTCGCTGGCCGGCACGCCCGACTGTTCCAGGGCGGCCGCGATGGCGGCCGCGCCGAGGGTCGGGGTCGGCACGCCGTTGAACTGGCCGAGGAAGGAGCCGATGGCGGTGCGCTTGGCGGCGGCGATGACGATGTTGGACATGGCAATCTCGTTGATGCGTAAGCAATGTTCGGAAAGGAGACCGAAGACGTTGGAAGCGCCGCGATTTCCCGGCAGACTGCGTGGGGGTCGACCCAAGTATAGAGGGTCGGGGAGGGCCGCCGCTGGGCGGCACCGCACGCCTGCCGGGATGTAGGCAGGCCAACGTTCATGGGAAGGAATCGATGGAACGCACGATGATGGTGAGGTCGGCGCTGGCGTCGGCGCTGGCGATGGCATTGACGGCATGTGGTGGCGGCGGAGGCGGCGGCAATGTCCGCATCGATCCACCCCCGACCACCCCGACGCCCCCGACCACGCCCCCGCCGACCACCCCGCCTCCGGCCAAGCCGCAGGAGCCGGCCTTCGACGCGCACCTGTCCGTGACCAATGCGCGTGCCGCACAGGCCGCCGGCCTGACCGGGCAGGGGGTGCGCATCGGCATCGTCGATTCGGGCGTGCAGCGCAACGCAGTGGCGCTGAACGGGCGCGTGGTCGCCAACCTCAACTACATCGACCCCGCCCGCAACAACCTGCAGGTGGACGACGTGGTGGGTCACGGCACGGCGGTGGCCAGCCTGGCCGCGGGTGCTCCAGTGGGGTCCTGGCCGGGCGGCATCGCCCCCGGCGCACAGATCGTTTCGGCGCGGATCATCGCCGACAAGCCGCCCGTCGATGACGGCAGCGGCAAGGGCAATTCCTTCAGCGGCCCACTGGGCGTGGCGCAGGTCCACCAGGACCTGATCAGCTACAACGTGAAGGTGATGAACAATTCGTGGGGCGGCCTGTACTGGACCGACCTGCCGACCACCGCGCAGGTGGCGGCCGAGTACCGGCCGTTCGTCATCAATCATGGCGGCCTGGTGGTGTTCGCGGCCGGCAACGATGCGCGCCCCGAGCCGAGCAGCCTGGCCGCGCTGCCCAGCCAGCTGGGCGTTGCCGGCTCGCTGCCAGCGGCCGATCTGGAGCGCGGCTGGCTGGTGGCCACTGCGGTGGATCCGTATGCACCGGGCACGCTGGCCAGCTACGCCAATGCCTGCGGCCAGGCCGCGCGCTACTGCCTGGCGGCGCCGGGCAGCGCGGTCTATCCCGATGCCAACGGCGGCAGCTATTACTGGAACTACGGCACGTCCTTTGCCGCCCCGCTGATTTCCGGCGCCGCCGCCCTGGTCTGGCAGCGCTACCCGTACTTCGACAACAACCTGGTGCGGCAGACCCTGCTGGGCACCGCCAAGGACATCGGTGCGCCCGGCGTGGATGCGGTGTTCGGCTACGGCCTGCTCGACATCTCGCGGGCGATCAAGGGGCCGGGGCGCTTCGACTGGGGCGATGTGGTGGCCAATGTCGATGCGCCATCGAGTGGCTCGCTGTGGAGCAACGACATCGTCGGCAGCGGTGGCCTGGTCAAGCAGGGCGGGGGAACCCTGGTGCTGGGTGGCAACAACAGCTACAGCGGCGCCACCCGCATCGAGCGCGGCATCCTGTCACTGCAGAACGGCAGCGTGATCCGCTCCAACGTGACGATCCTGGCGCAGCCCGATCCGGATTCGACCGGCCTGCAGTTCAATGGCGGTACGCCGCGCGTGATCGGCAATGTGGTCAACGGCAGCAGCGTGTTCCTCACCACCGGTAGCACCACCGGCACCATCGAGGGCAACTACACCCAGCAGGCCGGTGCACAGCTGATGATCGCACTGGGTGCCAATGCGCTGCAGGTCACCGGCAAGGCCACGATCAACGGGGGCGTGCGCGTGCACGGCTTCGTCTCCGGCTATGTGCCGCAGAACGGCAGCCGCCAGGACCTGATCCACGCCGCCGGCGGCCTCAGCGGCACCTTCAGCAGCCCGGCCACCTCCAGCGGCCTGCAGGGCCTGTCGCTGCTGCAGAGCAGCTATGGCTATGACAGCAACAACGCTTGGTTGAACCTGACCCAGGTCAGCGTCACGGCGGCAGCGACCGGGCTCACGGCCTCGGCGCAGTCGGCTGCGCAACGCGTGGACAGTGCGTTCAGCGCGCTTGATGGCGATACGACGCTGCAGGGCTCGGCCTTCGGTACGGCCGCCGGTGCGCTGCAGTGGACCGGCGGTGGCAGCAAAGGCCTCGAGGCCAGTTTGCAGAGCCTGTCCGGACAGGCGCATGCGCGGGCCGAGTCGGCCACCTTCGACAGCATCGACATGTCACGCCGCGCGATCGCCGAGCGCTTCGATCGCGTGCAGGCGGCGCCGCGCCTGCGCGGGGCCTGGCAGAGCGCGCTCGGCGAAGCCGGGCAGGGCAGTTTCGCCGGCAATGCCGCCGACAGCCGTGGTTGGATGGCCGGCCAGGACCTGCCGCTGGGCAGCAATGGGCTGATGGGTGTGGCCTTCGGCGAAACCCGCAGCGATGGTGGCAGTGGCTTCGGCGGTGATCGTGGGCGTGATCGCCAGGCGCAGGCGCAGCTGTACGCCGGCTGGAACCTGGGCCGGGGCTATGCGCTGGCGCAGGTCGGCAGCGGCCAGTTCACCCGTGCGCTGGATCGCCAGTTGCTGCTGGGCGCCGGCGCCTACGGTGTCTCTGCACGTTACGGCGGACGTTTCAGCAGTGCCAGTGTCGAAGGCGGCTATCGCTTCGGCAACGCGGGTGCGTCGTTGACCCCGTATCTGGGCGCCAGCACGACGCGCGTGGATACCGATGCCTTCAACGAACTGGGCGGGTTCGGCTTCGGCCTGCGTGGCGATGCCAACCGCGTACAGCGCAGCCAGATGCTGGCCGGTATCCGCGGCGAACGTGGCTGGGGGCGCTGGACCCTGCGCGGGCATGCCGAATGGCAGCAGCGGCTCGATGGTGCCGATGCGGACTGGCAGGCCAGTTTCGTCGGCGTTGATGCATGGGCGCCACTGGCGGGCTGGAACGCGCCGCGAGGCAGTGCGTTGTTCGGCGTGGCGCTGGAGTCGTGGTGGGGCCGCAACGGCCGCCTGAGCCTGGGCTTTGACCAGCGCGTCGGAGGCGAAGGCGCGCGCCAGGCGGCGTTGCGCTACAGCACCGGCTTCTGAACGGGCGGTCGCGCCGGGTCGAAAGGCCCGGCGCGACATCGGCAGGCTCAGCCGCCGCGCAGGTTGCCCAGGCGCGGGGTGCTGCGGCCCAGCGGCATCTTCAGCTTGCCGATCGACAGGATACGGCTTTCGGCGATGCGGTCGGCTGCCCGCTGCGGCGCGATGTTCTCGCGTTGCGACAGTTCGAAGATGCGGGTGAGGTTGTGGTAGATGCTGCGGATCAGGCGCATCGCGCGTTCGCGGTTGTAGCCATCGATCTCCAGCGACACGTTCATCACGCCGCCCGCGTTGACCGCGTAGTCAGGTGCATACAGGATGCCGCGCGCATGCAGTTCATCGCCGATTTCCAGGCTCGCCAGCTGGTTGTTGGCGGTACCGCAGATGATCTTCGCCTTGATCCGCGGCAGGGTGTCGGCGTTGATCGCGCCTTCCAGCGCGCACGGTGCGAACACATCGGCGTTCACTTCGTGGATCTCGTCCGGCTTGACCGCTTCGGCGCCGAAATCGCTGACCGCGCGATCAACCAGCGCGCTGTCCAGGTCGGTGACATACAGTTTGGCGCCGCGATCGCGCAGCAGCTTGACCAGCTCCATGCCGATGTGGCCCAGGCCCTGCACTGCGATGCTGGTCTTGCCCACTTCCTCATGGCCGAACTTGAAGCGCATCGCCGCCATCAGCGCCTGCAGCGCACCGTAGGCGGTGAACGGGGCCGGATCGCCGGAGCCGCCATGGACCTGGTGCACGCCGGTCACGAACTGGCTCTCCAGGTAGATGTTCTCCATGTCGTTGACGTCGGTACCGACGTCCTCGGCGGTGATGTAGCGCCCTCCCAGCGAGTCGACATAACGGCCGAAGGCGCGGAACAGTACTTCAGTCTTGTCCACCTTCGGGTCGCCGATGATCACCGCCTTGCCACCACCGACGTTGAGGCCGGCCAGCGCATTCTTGTAGGTCATCGTCCGGCTCAGCCGCAGCACGTCGGCCAGCGCCTCGTCGGTGCTGGCATACGGACGCATGCGCACGCCGCCCAGGGCCGGGCCCAGGGTGGTGTTGTGGATGGCGATGATCGCCTGCAGGCCGGCATCGTGGTTGTGGCAGAACACCACTTGTTCGTGGCCGGTGGTGGCGAGGGTTTCGAATAGCATGGCGTCTCCGATGGCGCGAACAGCGGCGAACTGCAGCGAACGGCCAGTGAACGGTAGGGTCCCAAAACAAAAAAAGCGACGTCGTCATGGCTGGGGGACGGGTCGCGCGGCGCCATTCTAGTCCATTCCCCCGGCCGGTGCCGTCGACATCGCATGCCTTGCAGTTAAAGAAGATGAAAATGCGGCCGATGCTGCGACGACGGCGGGTGGCCGGATTCGCGTGAAGAGGCAGGCGGTCAGTGACGGCAAGGGCACCACAACGACAGGGCAGGCGGCGATGACAGCGGCCTGGTGGCGATCGCTGCGCGGCTGGCTGGCGCGTTCGACCGGGGCGGCACCGTCGCGGCTGGTTGCTGCGTCCCGCCAGGCGGTGGCCGCCGCAGCGGCGAGCCTGCAGGGCGAGGCGCTGCCCCCGGCCGAGATCGCTGCACATCTGCAACGTGGCCTGCATGCGCTGGCCCTGTACCCGCGTCTGGCCGGTGAATCCACGCCGGTGCAGGCCGCAGGGCTGGGCGAGGCGGTGGCGCGCGCGCTGCAGGACCGCAACTGGGCGGCCAGGCAGCTGCCCCGCCGGCCGCAACTGCTGCCGCAGCTGATCCAGACCGTCAACGACGATGCCGCCTCAGCGCGGGTGATGGCCGCGATCATCGGCCAGGACCCGGTACTGACCGGCAACCTGCTGCGCATCGCCAACAGCCCGGCCTACAAGGTGCATGAGCGCCCGGTTGAAAGCCTGCAGCGGGCGGTGACACTGGTGGGTACCGAAGGCGTGCGGCAGATCATCAGCGCGGTACTGGTGCAGCCGGTGATGCAGGTGCAGTGCGAAGTGTTCCCGCAGTTCAGCGCGATCATCTGGGAGCACGCGCTGCTGGCCTCGCGCGTGGCCGCCGATCACGCACGTACGGTCACCTTCGGTGATGCCTTCGCTGCGCAGTGGCTGGGCCTGGTGCAGGGACTGGGCGCGTCACTGGTAATGCGCCAGCTGCTGCAGGAAGCGCAGGCCCGCGGCGAGGCCGTGGAGCCGGCGTTGGCCCTGCAGCTGCTGCAGCAGTGGTCGTTACCGTTGGCGCAGCGGGTGGCCGCCGCATGGGAGCTGCCTGAGCCGGTTCACCAGGCCCTGGCGGTGGATGCAGAAGGGGCGCTGGCCGACAGCCTGCGCCTGGCCAGCGCCGCCGCAGCGGCCAGCCTGTTGTGCCGCCATGGGCATGCCAGCCAGAGCCGCATGCTGGCGCTGCTGGAGCAGCTGCCTTCAGCGCCGCCGCATGCATTGCGCTGGATCTGGCGGCGCCTGCATGGGCGCAGCGTGGAAACGCTGGATGAGGCCGGACAGGACCAGGCCGGCCCGGCGGCCTGAGTGCTACAGCTGCGATTCGACAGGCAGCCAGCTGATCACCCGCGACAGCCAGCGTTTGCGCGCCGTTGCCCCTGGCTCGGCCTCGACCCAGTTCGGTGGCGGCTCGCGCTCCAGCCAGCGCAACCGGCCACGGTCGTCCAGCGCCAGCCACCAGCTGTGCCTGGGGCCTGCCAGGCGCAGGTACTCATCGCGCAGCCGCGCCCCCAGCACCGGGTCGTCGAACAGTACGCCCATTTCGGTGTTGAGGTAGGCCGAGCGCGGGTCGAGGTTGAACGAGCCGACGAAGCCGCGGCGGTCGTCGACCACGAACGCCTTGGTGTGCAGGCTCGCGCCGCTGCTGCCGAACATGCCGGCATCGCCGGACTGACCCTGCGCCTTCAGTTCGTACAGGTGGACGCCCGCTTCGAGCAACGGCACGCGGTAGCTCATGTAGCCGCCGTGCACGGCGGCGACGTCGTTGGCAGCCAGTGAGTTGGTCACCACGCCGATCTGCACGCCCCGCCCGGCCATGGCCGAAAAGCCATCCAGGCCTTCGTTGCCTGGCACGAAGTAGGGCGAGATCAACAACGTTTTGTGCCGGGCGGCCTGCAGCTCGCTGATCAGGGTCGACACCAGCCAGGCAGCGCGATCATCCCTGCGATGCTTCAGCGGCGGGTCCGAGACGATGCGCACTGCACTGCTCCAGTGCAATGGCTCGGGACTCGGGCGCTGCCGCTGGCGTGATTCGGCCACGCGCGCGAGGTAGGGCCGGGCCACGTCCCGCTGCGCCTCATGATCCGATTCGCGCACCAGCAGGCGCAGCTGCGCATCGGTATGGAAGGCAAGCGCGGATACCGGAATGGCGGCCTCGCTGTTCCAGTAGTCGTCGAAGATCCGGTTGGCCTGCTCCACGGCAGGGCCGGCGACCAGCAGGTCCAGATCCTGGAAGTTCACATCGGTGCGCGCGCTGAAGTACTCCTCGCCGATGTTGCGGCCACCGACGATCGCGACGCGGCCATCGGCGATCCAGCTCTTGTTGTGCATGCGGTGGTTCACGCTGAAGAAGCGTTGCACCATCTCCACCATGCGCAGGATGCCGGTCCGGTTGCGGAACGGGTTGTAGAGGCGGATTTCAATGTTGGGGTGCCGGTCCAGCGCCATCATCAGCGCGTCCTTGTCCTTGGCATTCATGTCATCGAGCAGGATGCGCACGCGCACACCGCGCTCGGCGGCGTCATGCAGCGCCTTGGCCATCAGGTGGCCGATCAGGTCGTCGTGCCAGATGTAGTACTGCAGGTCCAGGCTGCGGCCAGCGTGCGCGGTGATCATCGCGCGCGCGGCGAAGGCATCCATGCCATCACTGAGGAACGCTACGCCTGATTGCCCGGGATGCGCGTCCTGCAGCGGCACGATCTGCTGGTCGATGCGGGTCTGCGCCGGCTGCAGTGGCAGTACATGCGAGGGCGCGCCCTGTGCCTGTGGCGTGAGATGGTCGGCCAGCAGCAGCCCGGACAGGACCAGCAGCAACAGCGCGGCGAGGATGATTGCAGCGACGCGCAACAGGCGTCGCCACAGGGGCATGGGCAGGCTCATGCCTCGATGGTAGATCCACGCCCTGCGTGAAGGAATGCCTGCAGGATCGATAGGGCATCAGCGCGCTTGCCTTCGGCAACGGATCCGACCCCGGGGGCGTCACAATGGGGGCGGACCCGTTTCCGCAGGAAAGGGCCCTGACCCGCAGGCCTCAGAACCGCTCGTCGCTGCCCAGGTAACGCCACTGCGCCGGCGGCAGCGGCCCCAATGCCACGCGGCCGATGCGCAGTCGGCGCACGGCCAGCACCTGCAGCCCGGCGGCGGTCACCGCCACGCGCAGGCCCTTGGCGGTCAGCCCCTTGCCGGCAAAGCGCAGGCGCTGCTCGCTTTGCCAGCTGACCTTGGCGCCGCCGGATTCCTGCTGCAGCCGCGCCAGCAGCCACGGTCCTCGCTCGGGGCCGCCTTCGGCCACTTCGATCAGGTATTCCTGTTCGGTGCGGCCCAGATTGCGCTGTAGATGGGCCAGCGTGGCCGGATCCTGGCTGACCACCACCAGGCCGCTGTCGCTGGCCGGAAGCGCAGCGGCCAGCTGCAGGCCGTGGAAATGGCGCTGCAACGGACGGATGTCGCTGGCATCAAGTTCGCTGCGGCTGTCACTGCTGACCAGCGCACACAGGGTCTCAGCAGCAACGCCGGCCGGCTTGTGCAGCAGCATGCTGACCCGCTCGGCCTTTTCATCGCTGGCCTGCTCGGCCACGACGATCAGCACGCTGTCATCGACCGGGCGCTGCGGCTGTTCCACCACTTCGCCGTTGACCGTGACCCAGCCGCCTTCGATATAGCGCCGCGCTTCGCCGCGGGGGATGCCGAGCAGGGCGGACAGGCGTTTGTCGAGACGGATCGGTTCCATGGCGGGCAGGTCGGGCAGGGGGCGCGCAGTGTAGCTGCTGCGGCCGGTCAGCGCTGGCTGCGGTTGGCCAGCTCGGTCAGGTACAGACGGGTATCGAACTCCAGCTGCAGGTAATCCGGTTCCATGTGTTGGCACAACTGGTAGAAGGCCTTGTTGTGGTCGGCTTCCTTCAGGTGGGCCAGCTCATGCACCACGATCATGCGCAGGAACGCCGCTGGCGCCTGGCGGAATACCGTAGCGATGCGGATCTCGCGGCTGGCCTTGAGGCGGCTGCCGTGCACGCGGGAAATGGCGGTATGCGTACCCAGCGCGTGCTTGATCACTTCCAGGGTGTTGTCGTAGCAGACCTTGTTGAGTGGCACCGACTTGCGCAGGTAGCGGTCCTTCAGCTCCTGGGTGTAGTCGTACAGCTGGCGGTCGCTGCGCACCTCGTGCGGGTCGGGATAGCGCTGCTGCAGCCAGGGGCCGAGCTTGCCCTGCGCCAGCAGTTCGCTGACCTGGGCGACCAGGGGTTCGGGGTAGCCGGTGAGGTACTTCAGGACTGCCATGCAGGGGCGGCGGGGCGTCGGTAGAATGGAAGCATCCAAGATTACACGCGGTACGTACCGACCATGGCAAAGCCCAACGCGCTGCAGGAACAATTGCTCAAGGCCGGTCTGGCCAAGAAGTCGCAGGCCAGCGCCGCCGCGCGGGAGCAGGCCAAGGCCCGGCAGGGCAAGGCCGAATCGGCCTCGGCCGAGGTCCAGCGTGAGGCTGAACGTGCCCGTGCCGAGAAGGTCGAGCGCGACCGTGCGCTGGCCGCCGAGCGCAATGCCCAGGCCAGGCAGGCGGAACAGAAGGCGCAGGCGAAGCAGATCATCGCGGCCCATGCAGTGCCCCACAAGGGCGATGACGAGTATCGCTTCAGCGATGGCGCGGCGATCCGCACCCTGCTGATCGACCCCAAGCTGCGCAAGGCGCTGTCGGTGGGCGTGCTGGTCATCGTCGCCAATGGCGAGGGTCACGCCCTGCTGCCGCGCGCCGCCGCCGAGAAGGTACGCGAGCGGACCCCGGAGGCGATCATCGTCGACCACGGCCAGCCGGGCTCGACCGCCGAGATCTCCACCGGCAACGCCGAGGACGACGCCTACTACGCCCAGTTCCAGGTGCCGGACGACCTGATCTGGTAAGCAAAAAGGGGACGGAGGGGATTAAGTCGCAATCGGCTTGATCGTACCCATCCGCGCTCTGTTCGTCTTCCTGAAGAGCAGCCGAGCGTGGCTCGGCTCTACATTAAGGCGTGCCTTTTTGCCGGGGTGTATTGTCTCCATATCAGGCGACACACCTGCGGAGGATGGCCATGGCTACCGGTTGGGCGGGAGACGGCGCGGTCCAGGACCAGATCGACGCCACCGTCGACGATGCGATCGCCCGCGCGCGGCGCCAGCTGCGCGAGGGCCCGGGTCTGGAGCACTGTGAGGAATGCGGCGCGCCGATCCCGTTGGCGCGGCGCCAGGCCGTGCCCGGTGTCCGGCTGTGCGTGGCGTGCCAGCAGGCGCATGACGACGAAGAACAGGCGCATGCCGGCTACAACCGGCGTGGCAGCAAGGACAGCCAGTTGAGGTAAAGGTTGTTCGGCAGGGCTGCGCCCTGCACCTGCTTGGAGCAACGGCAACGGCAACGGCAACGGCAAAAGCGTGCGATCCGAGGGATGGCGGGGCGGGTCCGATTGAGGGGGACGCTGCAAGTACGTCCATGTAAGCTCGGTCGCCGCATCCATGCGGCTCACGCCCCCTCAACCGGACCCACCCCGCCTTCGACAGATTTCCGCGATCTGTCCGTTCTTCTGTAGAGCCGAGCCATGCTCGGCTCAAATCATTCCGATATCGAAATTTTCGATTTCGATGGAAATTTATCCACGCATGGCGGGATCTACCCGATCGCGGAAATCTGTCGGAGGTGGGGCGGTGTCGGAGTGCGGGGTGTCAGCCGCATGGGCCCGAGGCATGCCTCGGGCGGGTTGGGCAGGACGCCCAACCCCGGTCTTGCCGTGTGCGCAGGAAAGCGCACACGAGCAAGCGGCTGCCAAGCCTGCAAGGACGTACTTGCGGCGTCCCCGCACTCCGACACCGCCCCGCCACCCCACGGAATGCCAGCTTTTGCTGTTGCTGTTGCCTTGGCTTGAAGGCTTCGGCGCGTGCAGGGCGCAGCCCTGCCGAAAACCCCACCCTCAGCCGTCGCCCTGGATGCCGCCGGGTGCCTGCGCCGGGTCACGCCAGCGGCGCACCGTGCGCTGGAAGAACAGGTTGTTCGGCAGCTGCAGCACCGTGCCTTCGTGGCCGTCGCCGGTTTCCTGCAGTGTGGTGTAGATCAGGTTCACGTCGATCACCCGGCCCTTCAGGCCCGGCTTCTCGCCGTTCTCCAGCACTTCGATGTAGTCATGCAGGCGGAACGGGCGAGTGGTGAAGATCAGCAACGTGCAGAAGATGTTGGAGAGCACGCTCCAGGCCGCGAAGAAGGCCACCGCGCCCACGGCGGCGAAGCCGGTAAACGCGGTCCACAGCACCGACGGCTTCGCGCCGAGCAGGCTGAGGATGTACAGCAGGGCACTGAAATAGACCACGAAACTGGTGATCCGGCGTGCACCCATCGCCATTTCGGGCGGCAGCGTGTAGTGCTCGGCAAAGCGCCGGATCAGGCGACGGGCGAGTACCCGCAGCAGCCAGGCGACCAGCAGCACCAGCACGATCTGCAGGGCCACGCCCGCGTAGTTCAGCCATGGGTGGCTCCAGGCCGGCAGGTGATCCTTCAGCGACAACATCATGGGGGCGAAAACAGGTGGCGGGAACGGCCTCGATGTTACCCGGCGCGTGCCGGGGTTTCGACCATCGGTGACCACGCCAGGCAGACCAGCTCCTGGCGATCCTGCTGCAGGCAGGCGCGGCCGTTGTCGGGCCACAACCGCAAGGACAGGCCCGATGCCTGCAGCACGACGCAAGCGACGATTACCAGCAGGGCGGCGCAGGATGGGCTGGACATGGCGGAACTCCCTGGAGGTGTTTTCTCGAATGACCTTGCATGGATGCAGCCATCGTCGAAAAGGTTGCATGGCCTTGATCGGCGATGGCAATCGGCTCTAAACCTTTTTCCGGGTCGCCGCATCCAAACGATATGCTCGACACCACCATGCCAGCGCCGCCTGCCGCCCACGCCCCTGTCGACGAACCCGCCCTGGTGCGGGCGGCCGCCGCCGGTGACACTGCGGCCTACGAACTGCTGTACCGGCGCCATGCGCCGCGCGTGTTCGCCGTACTGTGGCGCCTGTGCGGGGGCCAGCAGGCGCGTGCCGAGGATGCCCTGCAGGAAGCGTTCCTGCAGGCATGGAAGGCGCTGCCGGGGTTCCGGTTCGAAAGCAGCCTGTCGACCTGGTTGCACCGGCTGGGCGTCAACGCCGCACTGATGGAACTGCGCGGGCGCGCCGCCGGGCAGGACCACGACAGTCTGGAGGAGGTCGACGGCGGCCTGCAGGAGCTGGCGGTGCACGACCGTTGTGCCGGTACCGAGCGCGACCTGGAGCGCGCACTCGCGACGCTGCCTCCGAGGGCGCGTGCGGTACTGGTACTGCACGACATCGAAGGCTGGAAACACCAGGAAATCGCCGAGCAGCTGCAGATGGCCGTCGGCAGTTCAAAGGCACAGCTGCATCGTGCGCGCGGCCTGCTGCGCGCACGGCTGGGAGACATGACATGAGTACACACGAACACGATTGCGATCACGATCTGCTAGCCCGGCTGCGCGCGCTGCCGAATGAGCGCGATGTACCGGCCGATGGCTGGGCACGCCTGTCTGCCCGGCTGCCGCCGCGTGAACCAGAGGCAGCACCTGCGCCAACCGGCAAGGTGGTGGCCCTGGCAACGCGTTCGCGGCGCCGCTGGTGGTTGCCGGCCGGCGCTGTCCTGGCTGCCAGCCTGGCGATCTACGCCGTGGCCCCTTGGCGGCATGCGCAGCCGGATATACCGGTGCCGTCCACGCTGCAGTTGCAGGCTGCGGCGATGACCGAGCAGTACCGGCAGGCGGTGGCCGCGCTGCCCGCAGGCCGGGCACCGGAATGGCAGCCGGCGCTGCACGAACTGGATGAAAGCGCGGCACAGATCCAGGCCGCGCTGGCGCAGGACCCACGTGCGCCTCACCTGCTTGGCCAGCTCAAGCGCACCTATGCGCTGCGGCTGGAACTGACCCGGCAGGCGGCCTATGCCGCCGAGTCCGGCCTGACGACCTGAGGAGACCCCCGATGACACGAACCCTGATGACCTGCTGCGCCGCGCTGTTGCTGCTGCCCGCGGTGGCCCTGGCTGACACCCGGATCGACGAACGCCACAATCTAGCCGCCGGCGGCCGCATCGAACTGAGCAACGTGGCCGGCAAGGTGACCGTGCGTGGCTGGGACCGCAACGACGTGCAGCTCACCGGTACGCTCAGTGATGGCCTGCAGCTGCGCCAGGAAAAGAGTGCCAACCGCGTCCGCTGGGAGATCGAGTATCCGCGTCGCAGCAACAACGGCGGCGCAACGCTGGTGCTGAACGTGCCGCGCTCGGTGGAGCTGCTGCTGAGCACGGTCAGTGCCAGCCAGGACATCAGTGGCATCGACGTGCGCCGCCTGCAGGCCGACACCGTCAGCGGCAGCCTCAGCGCCTCCGGTCGCAGCGGTGACAGCAAGCTCAATACGGTCAGTGGCGGTGTCAGCGCGCGCCTGCAGACGCCGAAGCTGGACGTAAATACGGTCAGTGGCCGGATCGTGGCCGGGAGCGGCGTGTCCGGCGACATCGGTGCACAGACGGTATCCGGCCGGGTCGAGGTCGATGCCGGGCGGGTGCAGCGGCTGGCGGTGGAAACCGTATCGGGCAGTATTGACCTGTCGGCGGCCGGGCTGGCGCCGGGAGGCCGTATCAATGTCGAATCGGTGAGTGCGTCGGTCAACCTGCGCCTGCCGCGCGCCGTCTCGGCGCAGCTGTCGGTGAACAGCTTCAGCGGGTCGATCAACAGCGATGCTGGCCAGGTGGAGCGGCCGCGCTACGGCCCCGGCAGCCATCTTGACACGCGGCTGGGCAGCGGCGACGGTGATATCCGCATCCAGTCGCATTCGGGCAGTGTTCGGGTAAGCCTGGATCGCTGAGCGCGATCCGGCAGGCCGCGGCGGCAGCGCCGCCGCGGTCGCTACTGGGTCAGCTGGCTTTCTTCAGCGCCCAGGTGGTGCCGAGGACTTCGATCTTGCCACCGGCCTTGCGGAACGCTGCCAGGTCCGAAGCGATCGAATCGCTGCTGACCACGGTGCTGGCGGCCGCGCCCTTGCGTTCGCTGCGGATGCTGTTGCTGGCCTTCGCGGGGGTCTTTGCCTTGCGGGGCATGGTTGCTCCTGTCAGGTGGAAGGGGAGGAAAGCGCCCAGGCATCAGCCTGGCGCAGGTAGTCCTGCCGCTCGCGGCGGCAGTCACTGCCGCCCATCGAGAACTGGCGGCAGATCGCCGGGCGCTGCGAATAGATCGTGCAGCGCAGGTGATAGGGATCGATCGCCGCACACCAGCCTTCCTCGTTGCGCGCCATCACGGCACGGCCGTGGGTGTCGCGTGACAGGAACTGGCCGGGCACGTGGTCGCCGGACTGCAGCAACACGGGCAGCCGGCAACAGACCGCGTCACAACGGCGGCAGTCGATGGGTGCATGTGCTGCGTCAGGTTGTAAGGCCTCAGGGGCCTGGCGGGTGCCCAAAGCGGGTCTCGATGGCGGCTCCGGTGGTACGCGGACCATGAACGAGCCAGGAAGGCATGGCCGCTAGGCCCGCAGGGCGGGCCAGGCTGCACCGTGGACACACACCGGCGTGGCCGGTGGAAGGTGCAGCAGGGTTCTAGCCGACCAAGAGTAACTTGGATCGCGTAACGTTTTGTTAATCCTGGCTGGCTGCCGCCAGCGCAAGGCCCTGGACCACGCCCAGCGAGGGCTCGCCGTGGACCATGCGGGCGCCCGGGAAGGCCTCCGCAACGGCCTGGCGCAGATACCCGGCGCGGGACATGCCGCCGGTCAGGAACACCGCGTCCGGGTCGCCGCCGATGTCGCTGCGGACCTGGGCCAGCAGCTCCCGGAGCTGCTCCAGATAACCATGGGCGGCTGCGGCCAGGCCGTCGGCGCTGCTGTCGGCATGCAGGTCGCGGGCGATGTAGTCCAGCGTGCTGCGATGTTCGCTGGCGGCGCTGAGGGCGATCTTGGCGCGCTCGACGTCGCGGTACAGGCGGGCGGTATTGCCGGTGTCCTGCAGGGCCTGCAGGCGCGCGCCCCACGGATTGTCGACATGGTCATACTTGTGCTGGCGGAAGTCGCGCTGGCGGGTCATGTCCTGCACGGTGGCCGCTTCCACGTAGTGGTGGGCGGGCACGCGGGTGATGCCGCGGCCGAACAGCGGCATGTAGCTGGACAGGCTCAGCGCCAGGTCGATGTCGGTACCGCCGCGGGCGATGCCCCAGGCGCGGTGGATGCGCGGGGCGTCGTCGCCGCCGACTTCGGCGTGGGCGATATCGGTGGTACCGCCGCCGATGTCGACGATCACGGCCTGGTGCCGTTCGCGGCTTTCGGCGTGATAGTGCATGGCCGCCGCGGCTGGTTCCTCGAGGAAATCGATCTGGTCGAATCCGGCTTGGCGGGCGGCTTCGCGCAGGATGTCCAGCGCCTGGTCATTGCCGGCCGCACCGATCGAGCTGCGGAACTGCACCGGACGCCCGAGCAGGGCCGCTCGCAGCGGCTGGCCAAGCTGGGCGCTGGCGGTCAGGCGGATGTGTTCGAGGATGTGCGCGGCGATGCCGGTGATGGTCTGCTTGGCGCGCGGGTGCAGGTTGTAGCCGAGCATCGATTTCGGGCTCTGCACCAGGTTGCCTTCGTGTTCCTCGAAATAGGCTTCCAGCGCTTCGTCACCGTAGACCGCATTCTGCAGCAGGTCGCTGGCACTGCGTTCCTTGCCGGCACGGGCCTCCATCCATTCCCGGCGCAGCGCGCGCAGGGCTTCGCGGCGCAGCGCCTGCGGCGTGCGTTCCTGGCCGGCGGCGCGCGCCGCACGCGCAGCGCTGTTGATCATCTGCTGCAGCTGGTGCTCCTGGCCGTCATCGAGCTGGAAGTCATCCGGGTCGGGCACCACGCCGGGGAAGTACACGCTGGTCCGGAACTGCTCGGCGTCGCCGAAGCGGATCGGCAGCAGCTTCCCTTCATGCACGATGGCGGCGGCGGAGTTGCTGGTACCGAAGTCGATGCCGAGGCGCATGGGGAGTTCCGGGGGCGATCAGGGGCCGCGCACTCTGCTGCAGTTCGCCGCCGACTGCAAGGTCCCGCAGTTTCCTGTTCCGGGCCGGGTCAAGGAGGTCGCGGCGTACTGCCCGGAAAAGGCCAGGGGAGCCGGGCGGTTACAATGGCGGCTGTTGATTCACTTTGAGGTACTTGCTGATGTCTTCTGCCCCTGCCTGCCCGCAGTGCACCCTGGAAAACACCTACGCCGATGGCGCGCTGTGGATCTGCGCCGACTGCGGCTTCGAATGGACCGCCGAGGAAAGTGCCGGTTCGACCCTGGTCGTGCGTGACAGCAACGGCAATACCCTGCAGGCCGGTGACACCGTCACCGTGATCAAGGACCTGAAGGTGAAGGGCTCCTCGATCCCGCTCAAGCAGGGCACCGTGATCCGCAACATCCGCCTGGTCGAGGACGATGCCGAGCACATCGAAGGCAATTCGGACAAGATTAAGGGCCTGGTCCTGAAGACCTGCTTCCTCAAGAAGGCCTGACCGGCCTTCAGCGCCTGGCCTGCTGCCGTGCGCGCCAGCGGGCCAGGCTGTCCAGCTTGGCCTGGTAGCGCGCCTGCTGCGGCGCCCCGCCCAGTTCCCGTGCACGCAGCAGCTCACGATCAGCGTGCTTGAGCTGGCCCGCCAGGAAATAGACCCGCGCCAGCCCGAAGTGGAACTGGTGCGCGGTGTCGTACAGGCGCACGGCCTTCCGGTAATAGCGGATCGCCTGCTGCAGTTGCCCGGCGCGTTCGGCCTCGGCTCCGAGCAGGTACTGCGCGAACGGGTCTTCGCGCTGCACCGATTGCAACCGCTGCTCCAGTGCCTGGGCCTGCGCAATCATGCCGAGCTTGCGGTAGAGGGCGCTGGCGTTGGTCAGTGCAGCATCCTGGCGGCCGTCCAGTCGCAGCGCCCTTTCCAGTGCCCGTCGCGCGGCGGCGGTATCGCCCGTGCGGTTTTCCAGCACACCCAGGTTGTTCCAGGTGGCAGCGAAGCTGCCGTCCTGCGCCAGCGCGGTATCGAAGAAGGTACGTGCGCCCGCCATGTCGCCGCTGGCCATGCGTTCGGCACCGCGATTGTTGTAGAAGTGCGCCAACGCCCGCGCCTGGCTGATCGGCAGCGGCCCGCGGCGGTCGTACAGCACATTGCGATCCAGATCGACGGTGGCGAAGCGGCCGGCGAAGCCGACCCCGGCATTGACGTGGCCTACGCTGTAGACCAGGCCCTGGGCCTGGTCCTGGTACCACGACACCACCTGGCCGACCTCCTGCACGCGCGCCTGGATGCCGGCTTCGCGTGCCAGCGCGACGAACATCAGGGTAAAGGCCAGGCAGTTGGCGCGTCGCTGCTGCCAGATCTCGCTGACGGTAAGGGTCGCGTCGGCGTCGTACTGCAGGTCCATGCCATGGCGGTCGAAGATCATCTCCACCAGCGCCTGCAGGCGCTGCTCGCGCGAATAGCTGCGACGGGTCACCTGGGTGTGCAGCATATCGAGCATGGCCGGTGGAATCGCGAACACCTGCTGCGGCGTCGGAATCGTCGGCGCGGCGGTGCTGGCAGTGAGCGCAGGGACTTCGTTCGCGCCAGGGTTCAGGGCGATCGCGGAGGGTGCCGCCAATGCGGCCAGTGCGAGCAGAACGGATCGGGCGGCAGGACGGTACATGACGGCTCCCGGCAGCGGCGGGCGCTCCCGCCTGAGGCGAGTGTAGACCTGTGCGCGCCCCCCTGCAGTGACCGCTGGTCGGTCCGCGCGTTCATCCACAGCCGGTGTGGACCAGCGCTCGACAAAGCTGTGGACAACCGCGTTGGGGCCCCGTGCGAAGGGCGTTGTGAGGGTGTGGTGAAAAAATGGCCAGCTTGCCCGCTGCCGGCGCAGGCGGGATGATCCGGTCATGGACTTCTCCCCGCTGACGCTCGCTCCGGCGCAGTGGCAGGCGCTGCAGGACAGCTATGCGACGCCACCACGTGCCTACCATCACTTCGGCCACGTACGTGCGGTGCTGCAGCACTGCCAGGAGGTTGCCGACGGTCCAGGCTGGCAGCAGCCGGCCGAGGTCTACCTGGCCGCGCTCTACCACGATGCGATCTATGTGGCGGGGCGAAAGGACAACGAGGCGCGTTCGGCGCAGCTGGCCCTGCAAGTGATCGCGCAGGCGCCGGAACTTGCCACGGTCGACGCGGCCCGGGTCGAGCAGCTGATCCTGCTGACTGCCCGCCATGGCGAGCTTGGCCCGGACGATGTCGATGCCGAGGCCGCGTTGTTCCTGGACTGCGACATGGCGATCCTGGCCGCGCCGGAACCGGTGTTCAGCGCCTATGACCGCGGCGTGGCCGAAGAGTACAAGGGCGTGGTGCCGGGCTTCCTGTATCGCGCCGGCCGCCGCCGTTTCCTGCAGGGCCTGCTGCGTGCACCGCGCATCTTCCTCAGCGAATTCTTCCACCAGCGACTCGATGCGGCCGCGCGCGACAACCTGCGCCGGCAGCTGGGCCGCTGAACCAGCCCGGTACACTGGGGCCTGTTTCCACCGATTGCCGCTTCCAACCGTGTCCGTCCCTGATCCCGATCCCCGCCCGTTGCCGCCGGAAGAACCCGGTCCGAACGAATGCTGCGGCAGCGGTTGCCCGCTGTGCGTGCTGGACCTGTATGCCGACGAGCTGCAGCGCTATCGCAAGGCGTTGGCCGAATGGCTGGCGCGGCACCCGGAGGCGTCCGCATGAGCCGCGCGCGCCCAGCGGCACTGCTGGCGTTGGCGGCGCTGCTGCTGTTCGTGGCCACCGCGCTGTGGACCCAGTTCGCACGCACCGATCTGGACTGGGTGCGGGCCACGCTCAGCCTCTATCTGCACGGGCCGTGGGGGCTGGCATTGCGCGCGGCCTACTGCCTGCTGGCATTGGCGATCGCCCTGCTCGGCATCAGCCTCTACCGGGGCAGCATCGGCCCGCGGCGCAGCGCGGCGGCGCCGCTGCTGTTCACTGTCTCGGCACTGGGCCTGGCCACGGTCGCCATCGGTGACAGCTGGCTGCCGGAAGCGACGCCGCTGCTGGCACCGTTCATCCATGGGCTGGCGGCCAACACCGCGTTCCTGTGTGCCAGCGTCGGCATGCTGCTGCAGGCCTGGTACCTGCGCCGCGAACCGGGTTGGCAGTCCGCCGCGGGCCTGCTCTGGGGCTGGGCCTGGCTGGCGTTCGTACTGTTGTGGCTGCATGTGTTGTGGCGCGCCGGTCCGCCGCGCGGGCTGGGCCAGAAGGTCGTGATCGTGGTGATCGTAGGCTGGCTGCTGTACCTGGCGTTGGCACTGTACCGGCGCAGTCGGCGTACCACGGCCGACTGAATCGCCAACGGCCTGCACCGGTACGTGCCGTGCACGCGGTGGCGGCGTATCGTGTGCGCATTCCATCGGGGATGCGATATGAAGCGTGCAGGGCTGGGCAGGGCAATGGGTGTGGTACTGGCGCTGGCCGCGCTGCCGGCGACGGCGGCGGGGACCCCGCAGCAGTTCAGCCATGGGCGGTTCGAGCAGATTCCGGTGCACATGCCGGCCGGCACGCCGCAGCGGGTGGTGATCTGGTTCCACGAGCCCACCCCGGGTGGTGACACCAGCCGCCTGCCGATCGAAGCCCTGCGTGCCGACGGTGCCATGGTTGCCGCTGTGGACATCGCGCACCTGCGCGGCGTGCTCAAGCGCGAGGGTGATCCGACCTGTTCGTTCGGCGCCGGTGACGTCGAGAACTTCTCGCGCTGGCTGCAGGCGTCCCTGCATCTGCCCGGCTACCACCTGCCGCTGGTCGGCGGTGACGGCGAGGGTGCCGAGATGGCCTATTCGCTCGCGGCGCAGGCTGACACCCAGGTGTTTGCCGGCCTGCTCACCACCGGCTTCTGCCCGGACCACAACCACCAGCGCATGGTCTGCGGCGATGGTGTGAAGCACAACACGCTGCAGCCCGCCGAACTGAATTTTCCGTGGTTGAGTGCCGCTGGCGATCACGGCTGCAAGGTGGGCGAGGCCAGCCAGTTCGTGCAGCAGGTGGCGATGGCGCGCGAATTCAAGCGCACCGCGCGCGGTGATGCGTCGCCGGGCCTGGTCGCCGCGGCGCGGGTGATCGGCGCGCAGGCCGGGGTCAGTCTGGCACCGCCGCCGGCCGCGCTGAAAGGCCTGCCGGTGGTGGAAGTACCGGCGACCGGTAGCGGCGATACGCTGGCGGTATTCGTTTCCGGCGATGGTGGCTGGGCCGGCCTGGACAAGGACGTGGCGTCGTCGCTCAACGAGCACGGCGTGGCCGTGGTCGGCATCGACTCGCTGCGCTACTTCTGGAGTGAGCGCACGCCGAAGGGCTTTGCGGGCGACCTGCAGAAGATCATCGATCACTACCGCCAGCAGTGGCACCGCGACAAGGTGATGCTGATCGGTTTCTCGCAGGGCGCCGACGTGCTGCCGGCCACGATCAACCAGCTCGACGCCGGTACCCGCGAGGCGCTGGAGCGCATCGTGCTGCTGTCGGTGGGCAGGAAGGCCGACTTCGAATTCCATGTCAGCAACTGGCTGGGCGGTGGCGGCGACGGCCTGCCGATCGCGCCGGAAGTGGCCAGGCTGCCGGCGGAAAAAACGTTGTGCGTGTACGGCGACAAGGACGAGGACGCACTGTGCCCGGACCTGCCGGCCAATGACGGCGTGAAGCGGGTGAAGCTGCCGGGCGACCACCATTTCGGCGGTGACTATGATCGGCTGGCCGAGGTGATCCTCAAGGGCGGGGCGTGAAGCGGAGAGCGTGCGAACCAACGGTTCGCACCCACCAGAACGAGCCGCGGTAACGCCGGGCCACGCCCGTCAGCGTGTTGGCGCTGGCGTGTCGACCAAGGTCGACACCTGCCGGGTGGTGCGGGTCGTCAGTTGCGCCGCGGGTCCAGAGAGATCAGGCGCGTGGCGTCCAGCAGCGCCGCCGGCAGGTGCATGCCGCCAGGCGCGGCGAGATAGCGCGGCCGCCACTGCGGATCGAACTTCGACTTGAAGCGGCGTAGGCCACTGAACCCGTAGAAACGTTCGCCATGCCGCGCCAGCAGGCCGGCCAGGCGGTTCCAGCGGCCAGCCAGACGATGCTGTGCCAGCCCGGAAAGCGGCGCCATGCCCAGCGAGAAACGTGCATAGCCCTGTGCGCGGCCCCACAGGAACAGCTCGATGAAGAGGAAGTCCATCGTGCCCTTCGGTGCTTCGCTGACGTGGCGCATCAGGTCCACCGACAGCTCGGCGCCGGCCGGTGCCTGCCACAGGTTGGCGAAGGCCACGATCTGGCCTTCGGCCTCGACCAGCGCCACCGGGAAGCGCACCAGGTAATCCGGGTCGTAGCTGCCGAGCGAGAAGCCCTTTTCGTCGCCGGCCTTGTCTTCCAGCCATGCGTTGGAGATCGCGTGCAGGCGCGGCAGCAGGCTGGGAATTTCCTCCACGGGCGCCACGCGGAAGGACAGGCCACCCCGCTTGCCCCGGTTCCAGGCCTGGCGCAGGTCGGCGCGCTCGCGCCCTTCCAGGCCGAAATCATGCAGCGGCACCATCGCTTCTTCGCCCAGCTTGACCAGCCCCAGGCCGAGGTCAAGATAGGTCTGCCAGTAGGACTCGCCGACCTGGTAGAAGACAGGGCGCAGGCCGAGGCGGTCGGCTTCCTCGCGGAAGCGCCAGATCAATGCGCGGGCGACGTCCGGCGGGCCGACCGGGTCGCCCATCGCGATCAGCGAACCCCCATAGCGCTGCATCATCACGAAGCCCAGTTTCGCTTCATCGCGCAGCACTGCCTTGTCAGCAGTCAGCACCAGGCAGGCCTGGGTGTCGGTGGCACCGGCCAGGACCGGCGCCAGCGATTGCAGCGTCGCTTCATCGGCGGCGGGCAGCGGGCTGCGTGTGCTGTGCAGCAGCCGCGCCAGGCCGAACATCACCAGCGCGATGGCCACCACCAGCAACGCACGCAACGCGCGCGGTGCGTTGCCGGAGACCGCGAACTGCCACCACAGCTCGTTCTGGTATTCGACATGGCTGTAGGTGAAGAACAGCAGCCAGGTCACTGCCACCAGCACCAGGCCCAGGTTGCGCAGCCACGGCCAGGACCAGGCTTCATCCAGCAGCGCACCCTGGCGGTAGAACTCGCGGCGCGCGGCCCACAGCGCCATCGCCACCAGCACCGCCGAGACGGCGATCAACGGTTGGCCACCGCGCAGCCACAGCGGCAGCGGGGTGACCACGCACACCGCCATCGCCAGCATCCACGCCGCGTGGCTGCGACGGGCCAGGCCCTGCCCGATCAGCAGCAGCGCAACACCGCTGAGGCTGCCGATCAGGTGCGAGGTTTCCAGGATCGGCAGCGAGGCATTCACCAGGTGCCGGCGTGGCGTGGGCAGGGTGCCATCGATGACCAGCGCGGCGCCGATGCTGAACACCGCCAGCGCGATGATCTGCGGCAACCATGGGCGCAGTGCGTTCCAGCCGGCGCGGGTTGCCCCGGCACTGGCCTGCAGCGGCTGGCGCAGCGCGGGCGCAAGGGCGAGCAACGTGGCCAGCACCAGCGGTAGTACGTAATAGGTCACGCGGTAGATCAACGCGGCCGCCAGCACCGCCGCCGGTGCCACCTGGGGCAACAGCTTCAACAGGCTCCATTCGAACACGCCCAGGCCGGCCGGCACGGTCGAGACCAGGCCGGCCAGTACCGCGACGAGGTACAGGCCGACGAAGCCGGGCAGGCCGGTGGGCGTCGAGTCCGGCAGCAGCACATAGAACGCGGCGCTGGCCAGTACCAGTTCGATCACGCTGAGCACGGTGACGCCGAGCATGGTGCGGCGGTCGGGTAGCCACAACGCATGTCCGAACACGCTGAACTGCCGTCCATCGCGACCGACCAGCAGCACGGTACCCAGATAGGCGAGCAGGGCGACGATGCCGACGATGCGCACGGCATCGGGATTCAGTGGCAATGCCAACGCCGCTGCCGCCGGTTCCATGCAGAGCGCCACGCTGATCAACAGCCACGCACCGAATACGAAACCGAGCGTGCTCATCAGCACCACCTGGCCGATCTGCGCCAGGTCCAGGCCGGCGCTGCGGTAGCCACGCAGGCGCACTGCGCCACCGGTCAACGCGGCAAAGCCCACCGTCTGGCCCAGCGTATGCGCAAGGAAGGCGGTGATGCCGATGCGTGCCGGATGCACGCGGATGCCGCTGCGGCGCAGGCCGATGGCATCGAAGCCGATCAGGCAGGCGTAGCTGGCCAGGCCGAGCATCACGGTGAGCGTGATCTGCAGGCCACTGAGCTGGCGGAATGCCTGGCGGATGGCGCGGTAGCCGTGCTCATCGAATTCACTGGCCAGGCCATGCAGGGCCAGCGACAGGATCAGCAGGGGAACGACAATGGTGATAACCCGCTTCCATGCCGGGGTGGAGGAAGCGGCGGCGGGGTTGGTGGCTGCGGTCATCGGCGCAAGGGTGCGTCAGGAGGGGCGAGTGCGGTGTCAACGCGGGGCGTGGCGCATCGTGCGCCTGTCGCCGCCATTTGACCAGCGGATGTGTCGGAGCCCGGTAGTGACGTGTCGCGCGGGGACCCGTGCACCCACCGTTGACCGGATTGGAGGACAATGCGGGCCTGATCACCCGCAGGAGCCACGCCCATGATGGAGCGTTACGACGTCGGACCGCGCATGTCCGAAATGACCGTGTACAACAAGGTCGCCTACCTCTCCGGCCAGATTCCGGAAGACACCAGCCAGGACATCACCGGCCAGACCCGGCAGGTGCTGGCGGAGATCGACAAGCTGCTGGCGCTGGTCGCCAGCGATCGCCAGCACGTGCTGCGTGCGGAAGTGTTCCTGGCCGACATCGCCGACTTCGACGGCATGAACAAGGCGTGGGACGAGTGGGTGGTCGAGGGCGCGACCCCGGCCCGCGCAACCTTCGAAGCCAAGCTCGCCCACGCCGAGTGGAAGGTCGAGATCGTGGTGACGGCAGCGGTGCCGTAACTGCGGGATGGGGTCAGGTCCCTTTCCTGCGGAAAGGCATCTGACCCCTGTTACAGCGGCAGCAGCTCGATGCAGTCCACCGGGCACGGCGGGATGCACAGCTCGCAGCCGGTGCACAGGTCGGCAATGACCGTGTGCATGTACTTGGCGCCGCCGACGATGGCGTCCACCGGGCAGGCCTGGATGCACTTGGTGCAGCCGATGCAGTCGGCTTCGACGATCAACGCGACCTGGGCCGCCTTGTGCTCGCCGCGCGAACGATCGAACGGAATCGCCGGTACGCCCAGCACCTGCGCCAACGCCCGTGCACCGGCGTCGCCACCCGGCGGGCAGCGGTCCACACCCGCCTCGCCACGTGCCATTGCCTGCGCGTACGGGCGGCAGCCGTCATAGCCGCATTGCCCGCATTGGGTCTGCGGCAGCAGGCGGTCGAGGCGTTCGGTCAGGGGCGGGATCAGGCTCATGCGTGGCGAAGGCTGCGCGTTGGGTTATTTCAGGGGCTTGCCGCGGAACCAGCGCTCGTGGGCCAGCGCCAGCATCGGCTTGTCTTCGGAACTGTCACCGTAGGCATGGATGCGCACGTAGCGCGACAGATCGAACTGGCGGCGGATGTGCTCGGCCTTGCGCGGACCGCAGTCGCCACCGGCGTAACGGCCGGTCAGGCGGCCGTCCTGGCTTTCCAGCCGGTTGCAGATCAGCTGCAGGCCCAGCTGCTCGCACCACGGCCGCAGGTACAGGTCCAGCGAGCCGGACACGATCACGACGGTGTGCCGCTGTTCCTTGTGCCAGCGAATCTGCTCCAGCATTTCCGGGCGCACCACGTCGGGCAGGAACTCGCGCGAGAAGCCTGCGGCCAGCGTGGCGATGTCATCGCTGTGGCGGTCACTGAAGGTCAGGCGGGTGACGCGTGCACGGATGCGTTCGGCCGAGATCAGCTTCAGCCTGTACGCGGCCAGCCACGGCCCGACTTTCCACCATGCCTGTGCCAGCTGTTCGGCGGTGGCCACGCGGCGCAGGAAGCGGCCATAGGTATCGCAGGTGGTCACGGTGTGGTCGAAGTCGAACAGCGCCAGTTCCATTGCGTTGCTTCCCATCGCGTTGCCTCCCGGGGCCGGAGCTGCCGGCGGGCGTGGCCGCAACCACGCCCGCTGCAGGCATCAGCGGACCGGCATGCCCGGCTGCGCGCCGCTGTCGGCGTCCAGCAGCGCCAGTGCGCCACCGTCGAAGCCGGCCGACAGGATCATGCCTTCGCTCAGGCCGAAGCGCATCTTGCGCGGGGCCAGGTTGGCGATGAACACCACGCTGCGGCCCACCAGCTTCTCCGGTTCGCCGTAGCTGCCACGGATGCCGGAGAAGATCTGGCGCTTGCCCAGCTCGCCGGCGTCCAGTTCGAAGCGCAGCAGCTTGTCCGAACCTTCCACGAACTCGCAGACCAGCACCTTGCCGATGCGCAGGTCGAGCTTGGCGAAATCGTCAATGCCGATGTAGGCCGGGGCGTCGGCGCTCTTTGCTTCGTCCTTGGCCGGGGCCGGAGCCGGGGCGGCCGGCTTGGCGGCGGGGGCAGCGGCAGCCGCCGGCTGCAGGGTGTCCTTGGAGGCGTCGATCATGGCGTCAATCTTCTTCGGGTCAATACGGGTGAACAGCGGGGTGTACTCGGTGATGCGGTGTCCCAGCAGCGGTTGCGCCAGCTCGGTCCAGTCATTCACCGGCGCGGCGAGGAAGGCCTCGGCCTGCGCGGCGGTGGCCGGCAGCACCGGCTTCAGGGCGGTGACCAGCACGCGGAACAGGTTCAGGCCCTGGCTGCACACGGCCTGCAGCTGCGCATCGGCGCCTTCCTGCTTGGCGATGACCCACGGCTTGACGTCGTCGATGTAGCGGTTGGCTTCGTCGGCCAGGGTCATGGTCAGGCGGATCGCCGCGGCCGGGTCGTTGCGCTCGTAGGCTTCACGGATCGGCGCCAGGCCATCGACGAAGCGCTGGTACTGCGCCGCATCGGGGAGCTGCGCGGCCAGCTGGCCGTCGAAGCGCTTGCTGATGAAGCCGGCGCAGCGGCTGGCCAGGTTGACGAACTTGCCGACCAGGTCGGCGTTGACGCGGGCGATGAAGTCACCCAGGTTCAGGTCGAGATCGTCGACGCCACCGCCGGACTTGGCGGCGTAGTAGTAGCGCAGCGCTTCCGGCTCCAGGCCGGCATCGAGGAAGGTACGGGCCATCACGAAGGTGCCGCGAGACTTGCTCATCTTGGCGCCGTCCACGGTCAGGTAGCCGTTGACGTGCAGGCGGGTCGGCGCGCGGTGGCCGGTTCCGTGCAGCACCGCCGGCCAGAACAGCCCGTGGAAGTTGACGATGTCCTTGCCGATGAAGTGGTGCAGTTCGGTGGCGGTGCCGGCACGCAGGTGCGCTTCGAAGTCCTCACCGTTCCTGCCGCACAGGGTCTGGAAGCTGGACAGGTAGCCGATCGGCGCGTCCAGCCAGACATAGAAGTACTTGCCCGGCTGGCCGGGAATCTGGAAACCGAAGTACGGCGCATCGCGCGAGATGTCCCACGCGCGCAGGCCGCCTTCGGCATTGAGCCACTCGCCCAGCTTGGCCTTCACGCCCGGCAGGGCGACATCGCCGGCCAGCCACTCGCGCAGGAACGCATCGAAGTGGCCCACCTCGAAGAAGAAGTGCTCCGAATCGCGCATTTCCGGCGTGGCGCCGGAGATGACCGAACGCGGCTCCTTCAGGTCGGTCGGTGCATAGGTCGCGCCGCAGACTTCGCAGTTGTCGCCGTACTGGTCGGCACTGCCACAGTTCGGGCAGATGCCCTTGACGTAGCGGTCGGGCAGGAACATGCCCTTGGCCGGGTCGTAGAACTGCGCGACCGAACGGCGGCTGATGTGGCCGGCCGCTTCCAGCTTCAGGTAGAACTGCTCGGTCAACGCCTTGTTGGCCGCCGAATTGGTCGAGTCGTAGTGGTCGAAGGCCACGCCGAAGGCGGCGAAGTCACGTTCGTGGCTGGCCTGGATGTTGGCGATGAAGGTTTCCGGGGTGACCCCGGCCTTTTCCGCGGCCAGCATGATCGGCGTGCCGTGGGTGTCATCGGCGCAGACGAACCAGGTCCTGCCGCCGCTCATTCGCCGCGCACGTACCCAGATGTCAGCCTGGATGTAGCCGACCAGATGGCCCAGGTGCAGCGGGCCGTTGGCGTAGGGCAGGGCGGTGGTGACGAGCGCGGTACGGGTCATGGTCGCGGGGTGAAGCCGAGGGGAACCGCAGAGTATCGCATGCCCGCAACGACGTGACCCGGCCGGGGCCGGGTCACGGGGTTGAAGCAGGTGCGGAGCGCTTATTCGCGCTGCCAGGTCTGCGCGCGGCAGATGAAGGCGATGCAGCCGGATACGTCCAGCCGGGTGCCGCCAGGCTGCAGTTCCATCTTCGACTTGTAGGTCTTGCCGTTGGCCGGGTCGAGGATGGTGCCGCCGGACCACTTGTTGGCGCCGTCGGCCTTCAGGTTCCAGAGGATGGTCATGCCCTTCACCGGCTTGTTCCTGTTGGCGCCTTCACAGCCGTCACAGACCGGGTTCGGGCCCTTGTCCGAGTGCAGGATGTCGACCACCTTGCCGGTCAGCGTGCCGTTGGGGGCCTGGGTGATCTCGACGATCGACTTCACCTTCCCGGTCTTGTCGTCGATGGTCTTCCAGCGGCCGGCGGCGCCGTCGGCGGCCTGCGCCGAAAGTGCGGCCAGGCACAGCGGCAATGCCAGCAGCAGGGTCTTGAAGGTCTTGCGCATGGTCCCCTCCCAGGGTTCATTCCGGCACGGTGCCGGCATGGGTCGACTGTATACCCATTCGGCGGAGTATGGGGAAGGGGGGCGTTGCAGGGTTGCGCCCTGCACCCGCAGAGGCAACGGCAACGGCGGGATTCCGTGGGATGGCGGGGCGGGTCCGTTTGCGGGGGGCGCTGCAAGTCCCCCTCCGGGGCCCGGCCCAGCCGCTGGCGGCTGTGCGTTCGGGCGCTTGCGAAGCAGTGCTTCGCAAGCAAAGCGCCCTCACCCATGTAAGCTCGGTCGCCGCTTGCTCGTGTGCGCAATCCTGCGCACGCGGCAAGACCGGGGTTGGGCGTCCTGCCCAACCCGCCCGAGGCATGCCT
>NZ_JCAFSH010000021.1:0-46479 GCF_059369035.1 Stenotrophomonas sp. YJH_SMC_130 | reverse complement strand
GGTCCGAGCGACTCGGCCAACTCCACGGCTTGGTGCTTGAACTCATCGGTGTAGCTACGACGGGTGATACGGGACATAAGGGACCTCCAAGTGCGATCAAAGTATCGCTTCTTGGCGTCCGCTGACGGGGGGCCAGATCAAAGGTCCCCACCGTGCCGGATGCGGAGGGCAGGGGCAAGGTGGTCTTGGGCAAACGCCCTTCACGTGCGAGAATACGCCGCTGCCCGGGCGACCGGGACCCGATTGGAGAGATGGCCGAGCGGTTTAAGGCACCGGTCTTGAAAACCGGCGAAGGGTCAAACCTTCCGTGGGTTCGAATCCCACTCTCTCCGCCAGTTGATTCAAAGAGCCCCTGGATTCAGGGGCTTTTTCGTCTCGTCAGTCCACGCCATCGATCTGCACGCGAGCCGGGGTAGCACGGCGGCCTTGCATGAGGAGCCCGACGCCGGCCACGAGGCAGGCCGCCAGCGTTGCGATGGAGAGCGGAAGCAGGAACTCGTCACGACCGGCCGCGGCGAAGCCCACATGAATCATGGCGGTGCCGGCGCCAACTGTCCCGCACAGGCTGGCATACGCCCGCGCGGAGGGCTTGGCCAGCACAACCTGGCGATAGCCATGCAGCAGGGCGCCCACAGCGATCAGGTTGAAAGCCAGAAACCCCTGGATGCCGCCAGGAACGCCGAACAGGGCCCACTCGTGCCAGAACGCTGCATCAATCTGGTGCAGGACCAACGCCAGCAGTGTTGCCAGATACCACCGTTCCATGGGGTCGTCCATTTGAATGTCGGCAAAGTCTAGCAGCCGGAGTGAGTAGTCGATCTCCGCCTGGGCGAAGCTCACGGTGACGGTGAGGGCAGTGCGCACATCGCCAGGAAAGCGCAGAGAATACGCTCACCCACGACGCCCGCCCTTCGGCTTGTTATGGCACAACGGATAACTCGAGCACGACCGGAAAGGCCCATGTGGCCCATTGCGGTCCACGAACACGCCCACCTTGCACACCGGGCAGCGCTCTTCGTGGATGGCCGCGCCTGAAATCGCGGTCACTTCCACGGCGCCGTCCTTCACCAGCTCATCCAGGAATGGCGAGTGCTTGCCCTGCAGGGTGAACATCGCAACCGAACGTCGCGCACGCGTCTGCGCGACATAGAACAGGCGCCGTTCTTCGCTCAGCGGATAGGCATCCCCATCCGGCATCGCCAGCGAAAGCACCGGGTCATCCGCGCGCAGGCTCGGGAAGCTGCGGTTGATCATGCCCGGCAGGATCACGTAGTCCGCCTCGCGCCCCTTCGATCGATGGGTGGTCAGGAACTCGACCTCCATCGTGCTGCCAAAGGCCGTCTTCCAATCCAAAGGCATCGCGCTGCGGTCCGCGCGATACCGCCCCAGAATGAATACAGTCACGCGCCCGTTGCGGCCCTGCGGCACTGCACCTGACAGCAGTTGCTGGTGCAGCGTCGCAAGGTATTGGCGAACACCATCCTGCACCTCCTCACGCCGGTTCATCTGGAACGCCTGCAGCACAGGTCCCATTGCCGGCGCAGCAGAGCGAACTTCCTTGGTGATCTGCACCGGATTGCGGCTGATGAAGCGGCTGGAAACATCACACAGTGCTTGCGGGCAGCGGAACGTCTGCTCCAGTTTCAGCACCTGGCCATGCCCCATCCATTCGCGGAATCCGGTCATCACCGAAACGTCGGCGCCAGCGAAGCGGTTGATCGACTGCCAGTCATCGCCCACCGCAAACAGATAGCGGCCCGGTTGGCTGACCAGCGCACGGCAGAGGCGCGCACGGGCGCGCGAGGCATCCTGGAATTCGTCGGCCATCACCAGATCGTAGGGTGATTCATAGTGGCCCTGTTCCAGCAGCCCGGCGGCCATGTTGAGCATGTCCTCGAAGTCGATGCCACGTTCGTCCGCCAGTGCGTTGTCCCAGGCCTGGAAAACCGGCCCGGCGATTTCCAGGAAGCGCCGGTAGCGTTCCTTGAACTGGTCTTCGGGCATCTGCCGCAGGCGTGCGGCCATGTCATCCAGCGTCAGGCAGTTGCTCTTGGCATGCGCAATGAAGGTGCGCATCAGGCCGATCAGGTCTGCATCCGGCATTGGTTTGGCGCCCTGGTCGGGCAGTTCGCGGTCCGGGTTCGGGTCGAGCTCGACGTTGTAGTCGTCCAGCCTCTCGGCCAGATGGCGCAGGGCGTCTCCGCTGCGCAGGCCATACGAGGTGGTCTCGACAAGAGCCGTGCCACGCGCCGCATGCTGCTCGCGCTTCCAGTGCATGCCTTCTGCGTAGTTGGCGAAATGCTTCGGCGGCTGGCCACCGGCATCCAACGCAAAGTGCTCGTGATACAGCCCGGCGTCCGGATAATAGAAATCAGGGCGATACTGGCGATAGGTGTCGGTCGCCGTATCGAATTCGTAGCGCCGTTCGTAGTCGTAGGTCACGCCGTTGTAGAACAGCCAGTCAGCGATCACGCACTCTTCCTGGCTCTTCACCCGCTCACCCTGCAGGGTGCGGATGTAGGGCGTGCCATCGCGGTCGTAACCATCGGCCATCATGTCGGCACCCAACGGCGGCAGATCGCGTCCGAACACAAGGCGGAACATGTCCCACTGGGTGCGGAAGTGGGTCGAACGGTCCTTCAGGTCGTCCACCAGTTCGGCCAGCTTGTTGAAGCCCAGCGTGGCGTCGATCGCCCATTCCGGGATATCAGGCTTGCGTCCCGTGGCCTTGGCGATGATGGCCAGGCCCAGGGCGTGGAAGGTCCGCGCCTCGACCACGATGTCGCCCATGCCGAGCCGGTCGAAGCATCGTCGCGCGCGTTCCTCCAGCTCGTTGGCAGCGTCCTTGTTGAAGGCGAGCATCACGATCCGCTCGGGTTCGACGAAGCCGCGGTCGATGGCATAGGCCGCCTTGGCGACCATCGTGGAGGTCTTGCCGGAGCCGGCCGCGGCCACGACCTGCACGCGGTTGTCGAAGCAGAAGACGGCGCGGGCCTGTTCCTCGGTCAGGGGCTTGCTCTCGACCCGGTCGAGGAAGTCCTTGGCCAGCACCTGCTCACGCGTTGCCATGGTCGCGTTGGCGTCGGCCCAGATGGCGGGCCAATCCAGGTGCCAGTCATTCAGTGCCTCAAGCGCGGCCAGATGGCGGCTGGAGCGCAGGTCGCCGTGCACGCTCGCATCGAGGAACAGACTCTCCAGCTCATCCGGGGAGAGCGGCAGGGCAGGCCGATCAGCCAGCAACGCCTGCTGCTGCTCATGGGTGATCCAGCGTCGGCTGGCGTGACCTCGATCAGTCAGTGCGTCCGCCGCGCTCAACCAGGCTTGGATCTGTTCGAGGATCTTCTCGAACAGATCCTTGCGCCCGCGCGTGCTGCGCGCGAAGAGCAGGCCCCGCACAGCCCCTGCAAGCTGGGACGCTTGCCCGTTGGGCAGGCCGCCCACGGACACGGAACCGCTGTCGGTCTGCAATGAAACGCTGGCCCAGAAAAACCCTGGAATGACCTGCACGCTGTGATCGTCATCCACGCGCTGCCGGTACTGTTGGCCTGCGGTGTTCAGCTCGATGCATTCGCCATCCAGCCGCAACCGCCAGTGTGGCGAGCGTGTCACACGTTGGCCCCAGCCCGAGGGGCGCCATTCCATAGACATCCAGGTACTGCCTTGCAAACGTCAATCGGGCATGTAGAGCCCCTAAGCCCGCATGATAAGGGGCCTTGACGTTGCATGGGGTCTTTCCTGCGCGGGCAGGGCGCATCCAGATGCCGTCTATCTCAGCTCGCCCAAGCGCCAGGCGCATGGCACCATGAAAGGCCTGAATCCAAGAGCTGGCCATGGAAATTGACTGGTACCAGATCGGAACCTTGAAGCACATCGGTGGCGGCTACGATATCCGGACGGATCCATTGAACATCCTGGTGACCACTGCGAAGCAAGGGCACGAGGGCGAAGTCTCTGACATGCTTATCGTGATGGACGATGGCACCGTCATTCCACCGGACGGGATCATGCGTCTGGCACGGGCGCCTGGCCGGATCCGTTAGGAGATCCAGAACCTGCTGTGTCAGCAGTAGTGGCTGAATCACTCAAGCGTACGAGACCCTCGGTGCTGCAAGATGCGCTCCGTCACAGGCTATCGTTCCTTGGCGATCTCCGTCACTGTCACGCTCGCGATACGAAAGTGCGGTGGAGGTAGGCAGCCACCTCCCCCTGTCATCATGGTTCGCAGCCCTGCGTCAGAAGCTGTATGCCGCCTGCACATACACCCGCCGCGGCTCGCCCGGGAAATGCCCGTTGCGTTCGATGAAGCCACTGGCTGCGTACACCTTGTCGAACAGATTCTTGACGTTGGCCTGGAACTGCCACTGCTTCCACGTGGTCTTCCAGCTCATGTCGAATACCGTGTAAGCCTTGACCGTCTGCCCATCCAGGCTGACACGCTCGCCCACGTGGTCGGCGCCGAAGCCGATGGCCGAGTTGATCGAAGGCAGGTCGTAGCGCGTCCACAGGCCGAGCTTGTTGCGTGGCGCATTCGCGAAGCGGTCGCCGGAGGCATTGGTGATGCCGTTCGGTCCGGCGTCCTTTACCCGTGCGTCGTTGTAGGCGTAGGTCAGGTTCACCACCCAGCGCTCGGTCACGTCGGCCAGCAGGTCCAGTTCCATGCCCGTGCTGCGTACCAGGCCCAGTGCAGCGAGTTGGTTTACCCCGCCGACCACCTCGCCGGTGGCCTGCACGATGTTGCTGCGGTCGATGCGGTAGGCCGCCATGTTCAGGGTCACACGGTCGGCCAGCAGGGACTTCAGGCCGACTTCCCATTGCCTGCTGCGCTCCGCGTCGAACGGTCCGCCGGCCGCCGGGTTCTGGTTGGTGGCACTCTGCGGCACGAAGCCGCTGGCGATGTTGGCGTACAGGTTCACGCCGTCCCGGACGGTAAAGGTACTGCCCAGACGCCAGCTGAGCGCGTTGCCATCCACGCTGCTGCCGCCCATGCGGTCCTCATCCTTGAAGCCATCCCAGCGCAGTCCGGCCAGCACGTGCCAGCGCGTGCCCAGCGCCAGCTCGTCCTGAAGATAGCCGCCGTAGCGCTTGCTGCGGGTGGCGGTGCTGCGCCAGGGCAGGGCGGCCAGGTTGTAGTCATGCCAGGTGCTCGCGCCATAGACCGGGTTGAACAGGTCGATGCCGCGCACCGGGCCGGCGCCGCGTGCCAGGTCGGCACTGTTGGCGGTCTGCGCCGTGAAGTCGGCGTCGAGCTGATACACGTCGGCGCCGAACAGCACCTTGTGTTCGATACGGCCGGTGTTGATCCGCCAGACGGCATTGCCGCTGGCGGTGAAGGCCTCGTTGTCGCGGATCTGGTTGCGCAGCTGGCGCGTCATCCATTCGGCCACCCCGTCGCGGTCACGATCAATCAGCCCCATCGGCTCGTGGTACATCTGGTGCTCGTTGTTGCTGAACCAGCGCGCAGCAATGTCCACGTCCAGCGTATCGAGCGGTGCGAAGCGGTACTGCGCCAGTGCGACCCTGGCGCGCATGTCGAGGAAGTCGCTGGCCTCGTTGTGGTTCCATCGCCTGTCGATCAGGAAGCTGCCGGCATCGTTCACTGGCACACCGCGCAGCCGGTTGCCGCCCAGGTTCTGGGCGATGTCGGTGAACTGCAGCACCAGTTCGCCGGTCTGGCCAACGTCGAAGGCCAGCGATGCATCGCCGATCACGCTTTCGCTGTCGGCGTTCCAGCGCACGCCCTGCTCGCTGTCGGCATACAGGCCGGCGCGATAGCGGATGCTGCCGCTGGCATTCAGCGGGCCGGTGCCTTCGATCGATCCGGCGCGGAAGTCCTTGTCACCTGCCTGCAGCTCGATGCGGCGTTCGGCGCGCGCCTTGGGCTTGCGCGTTACATAGTTGATGATGCCGCCCGCATCACCACCGCCGTACAGCGCACCGGCCGGGCCCTTCAGCACTTCCACGCGTTCGATGTTGAACAGCTGCGGCACCGAGAAGCCTGCATAGGGATCACCGCGCAGGCCGTCGTAGAGCACGTTCTCCTGGCGGAACCCGCGCAGGGTGACGCCGGCATAGCTGAAGAAGCTGATGCCGCTGATGCTGCGGTACAGATCGGTGACCTGGCGCGCCGCCTGGTCGTCGATCAGCTCGCGTGGCACGACCTGGATCGACTGCGGTACGCGCTCCAGCGGAGTATCGGTGCGGGTGCCGACGGCTGCATCGTTGGCGCGGTACAGGGTCTGCGCGCGGCCGCGGACTTCCACTTTGTCCAGGTCCCGCGGGGCGTCAGTGGAGGCCTCGGAAGCCAGTGCAGGTGTAGCCAGAGCAAGGGGCAGCGCCAGGCAGAGGGCGTGCTTGAGCGGGGTCGGAAGGGGCATGAGGGACGAGGCTTGGCTGCAAATGAGAAAGATTAGCATTTGCAGTGCTTCGGGACCTATCCCCCGGATGCACTATGGACGCGGGCCCGGGTCGGTATACGGGGTGCCGGCCAGAGCCACCAGCATGTCCGGGCGGCAGGCAACGATCACCGCGTTGCATTTGGCCACCACATGGACCGATGCCGCGCGCCAGGCCACGGCCTATCGCAGCGGCCGCGTGCTGTTGGCTGGTGATGCGGCGCACATGCATTCGCCGCTGGGAGGTCAGGGCCTGAATCTCGGCATCGGCGATGCGATGAACCTGGGGTGGAAGCTGGCCGCCGTGGCGCGAGGCGACGCCGCCGAGACGCTGCTGGACAGCTATCAGGCTGAGCGTCATCCGATCGGCGCCCGGGTGCTCGACTGGTCGCGTGCGCAGGTGGCGTTGATGCGACCAGGCCCAGGGCAGCGCGCGCTGGCGGCGGTCTTCGCCGACCTGGCCGCGACCCGCGACGGTGCCACCTATCTCGCTGAGCGGCTGTGGGGCGTGGCACAACCAGCGGTGTTCGACGGCGAGCATCCGTGGGTTGGCCAAAGCGTGCCTGACGTCCAGCTGGCCAATGGCGATCGCATGGGGGAGCTGCTGCGCGCAGGGAAGGGCGTGCTGCTGGGGCTCGATACCGGCGTTTCACTCGGCCCGATCTTTGCGCGCTGGCAACGCTCGGTTCCCTGCGTGATATCCACGGCGCGCGATGCGATGGGACTGGGCGCGGTGCTGGTCCGCCCTGACGGTATCGTCGCTTGGGCCTGCGATGTCGGCGGCGATGCGTCGGGGCTGGAGTCTTCGCTGGAACGCTGGTTCGGTTTGCCGTGGTGAGCGACCGGCTAGGGCGATGCCATCACAGCCAGCGCGCGGCGCGCGGTCTCGGTCATCACCGAGGCCAGCTGCTTCAATGAGTACGGCTTGCGCAGCAGGGTGAAGCCATGGCCAGGATCCCGCGCCAGCAATTCGCTGTAGCCGCTGGTGAGGATCACCGGAAGCTCCGGAAAGCGGGCGCGGATGGCACGGGCCAGATCCAGGCCGTTCATGCCCGGCATTACCACGTCGCTGAACACCAGATGGAAGCGCGAGGCATCCCGTTCCAGCTCGGCCAGGGCCTCGTCCGCATTGCGTGCAAGGACCACGCTGTAGTCGAGTTCGCGCAGGGCGCCCACCGCAAATTCGGCCACGTCGACGTTGTCTTCCACCACCAGCACGCAGACGCCATGACCATGCTGCAGCCCCGATTGCGCCGCCGGCCGTTCAGTCGTTTCTCCTGCCTGCGCCAGCGGCAGATACAGCGTAAAGCGGGTACCGGCGCCGGCCTGGCTCTGCACATCCACCTCGCCTTCTGACTGCTTGACGAAGCCGAATACCTGGCTGAGACCGAGCCCGGTCCCGGCGCCCACGCTCTTGGTGGTGAAGAAGGGCTCGAAAATGCGGTCAACCACCGCAGGGTCGATGCCCGCTCCGGTGTCGGTCACACTGATTGCGGCAAAGTCGCCCTTCATCGGCGCGGCGAAGCGCACCGAAGGCACCGCGGTGACCCGTTCCACTTCGATGGTCACCCGGCCGTGTCCGTTGATTGCATCGCGGGCATTGACCGCGATGTTGATCAATGCAGTGTCCAGCTGGGTCCGGTCCAGCAGTACCGGCATCGGTGTATCGGGCAATGCCAACGACACCTGGATGCGCGCGCCGAGTACCGTGGTGATGATATCCGAGAGCGCGTGCACGCTTTCGCAGAGGTCGAAGACCTCCGGCGACAGACTCTGGCGACGCGAGAATGCAAGCAGTTGCGCGGTCAGCTTGGTGGCGCGGTCCGACGCTGTTGCAATGGCCTGGATGTAGCGGCGCCGGGTGTCGTCTGCGGGCCACGTGTGCAGGAGCATGTCTACCGAACCCGTGATGACCTGCAGCAGGTTGTTGAAGTCGTGGGCCACCCCGCCGGTGAGCTGGCCGATCGCCTCCAGCTTCTGCGATTGCCGCAGCTGCTCGCGGGCGCGCACCAGTTCCAGATGGGCCTCCCGCGCCTGCTCGGTGATCGCCGCGACCTGGCGGCTGTGCAGGTCGCGCTCGATCACCCGTTCGGTCTGTTCGCTGACCACGCACAGGATGCCGGCCACACTGCCGCAGCCGACGCGCAGCGGCGAATAGGAGAACGTCCAGAATGTTTCACGCAGCGTGCCGTCGCGATCCATCATCAACGGGAGATTCTTGAAGCTGCGGCTGGTGCCGGCGAAGGCATCGTTGACGGCCTGCACCACGTCTGGCCATACGTCCGCCCAGACATCCTCCAGGCGATTGCCCATCGCGCCGTGCAGTTTTTCACCCAGCATGGGCAGGTAGGCATCATTGAAGAAGAACGCCTTGTCTTCCTTGCCCCAGGCAAGCCACAGCGGTTCTGGCGAATCCAGGATCATCGCCAGCAACGTGCGAAGTTCGGCGGGTGCGCTTGCGGCAGTGGCCGAGCGGGCCCAGTCACTGTCCTGCAGCAGTCGGTAGGCGAGCTGATCAGGTGCAGAGACTGGCAGGGGAAAAGGATGCATGGCCGCCATTGGCGCAGGAAGGTGGCGCAGCATAGCCGAGCGCATGTCATGACGCTCTGCACACCGCCGACATGAAAGGCCTCGCCACTTCGCCGTCGACGTGGCAGGGATGCACCCATTGTTCCGCAGGTTGCCGCTATCGCGGCGCAGCGCGAAGGGAGGCGACGCTGGCCTGAGCGGCGGGTCTAGCCCTCACGACCTGCCTGCGCGGTGAGCGCATCCCGGCCAGCCTCGGTGAGATCGATATCCCCGTCCTCTGCCTGTACCGCCCACCCGGCGGTCACCGCCCACGTGGCGGCATCACCGCGCACCGGTTCTGCAGCGGCGATGGCCTGGAGTATTTTCCGCTGTTCCGCAGTCATTGCCACGTCGCGGTCCTCAAATACCCAGCAACGACGCCGGTTGCCAGTCCGACAGCCGGGCATGGCTGACCGGCTGATGGCAGCCGCACCCGTCGCAGCGGAACAATGCTCCACCTGGCAAGTGCACCAGATTGTCCTCACTGGCCGAGCTGGTCGATGTGCAATGCCGGCAGGTGACCGTGAGCGCGGTGATGCGCTGCACGCCCCCTGACAGATCGAACACGGCCTCGAACGCGCGAATGACAGGGTGGGCAGTGTCCGGCATCTGAATCTCGACAGGGTGGGGAGACCTCATCGTCGCGCGCCGGTTGTGATGGGCCAGTCAGCCAGGTGCATGGGCATGATCAAGACAGCCGCGGCAACCGGCAGCGCTCCTTTTCAGAGATCCTTTTTCTTTCCGCTCAGGTCCAGCGGCTTGTCACTGCCGCCGCGCTCGCTCGACCACACTTCCACACCCTTGTTGCAACGGCTCTCGCGGGCAGCGACCTCGCGCGGCAGATCCTTCAGATGGGGTGACTCCTGGCAGGCCGGATGCATGGCGCTGTCGTCATAGGTGGCGCAGGCGCTGAGCGACGCCAGGGCGATGGCAGTGAGGGTGGCGCGGAATGAAGACTGCAGAGTCATGAGATGGCCTCGGGTAATGCCAGGATGGCCATGGAATTCAAATCCGTGACGCCGGGCATGCACAATCGGACCCATTGCACTTGTTATTCTGTAACAAATGCGCAATAGTCCGGCCCCTGCTGGGTCAGGCGATGCAGATCATCAGCACCATGCACAGCGCCACCATCAGCACGAACACACGACGGCTCAGTGCCAGGCAGGCCAGATAGGCTGCGAGCGCCCACGCTGCCAGCAGCGCGCAGGCCATCACCCACAGCCCGATCCCCATCATCGAATCGACTGCCATCGCAGACAAGGCAATGGCCTTGGACAACGCCACCCCCAACACGCTGCCCAGCATGCCGGCCTGCAAGGCGATGGCATCGTGGCGGGCAGGTGCGCGGTGGTGGTGCATTGCGGGTCCGGTGCAGGCCGAGAATGCGGCGTCGGCTGCACTGTGCCGAAATGCACATCCACGAAATGTGTTCATCGCGCGCCAGATGCGCGACGAAGCCCGCGCAGTCGACTGGTCGACCTGTGAATCCGGTGGTTGGACGCCCGTTCTTCAGTGGTTGCCGGCGGCGACGGTCTTGCGCTTCCTGTCCAGCATCACCGCCGCGCACCACAGCAGCAGGCCGCCGATCGCGGTGGCCGCACCGACATAGCCGGTACTGGCCGGGCTGAAGCCGGCGCTGATCGCCATGCCGCCCAGCCACGGGCCGAGTGCGTTGGCGGTATTGAAGGCGGCATGATTGGAGGCGGCCGCCAGCGTCTGCGCTTCGCCGGCCACATCCATCAGGCGCGTCTGCAGTACCGCTGCCAGCGCGCCCATGGTGCCGACCGTGATGATCATCGGGCCGATGGTCCACACCGACTGTGCGGCCAGCGGATACAGCAGCAGCATCACGATCGACCACAGCAGCACCACGGCGGCGGCCTTGAAATGGAACTTGTCCACCAGCCAGCCACCGGCGATGTTGCCGATGATCGCGCCGATGCCGAACACGCCCACTGCCAGCGGCATCCACGATTCGGCCACGCCGGTGACCTGCACGAGGGTGGGCGCGAGGTAGGTGAACACGCAGAACATGCCGGCGAAGCCGACCGCACCGATCGCCAGCGCCAGCCACACCTGGGATGTGTTGAAGGCGCGCAGTTCGCGCATCGGCGAGGTACGCACTTCGTCCGGGTCCGGCAGCAGGAAGCGCGCGATCATCGCCACCGTGGCAATGGCCAGCACGCTGACCAGGGCAAAGGCGGTGCGCCAGCTCAACTGCTGGCCCAGCCAGGTGGTCAACGGATTGCCGACCAGGATCGCGATCGACAGGCCCAGCAGCACCCGCGACATCGCCTGGCCGCGCTGGCCGGCAGGGCTGATCGCAGCGGCCACCAGCATCGCAACGCCGAAGTAGGCGCCATGCGGCAGGCCGGCGACGAAGCGTGCCACCAGCATCGTGCCGTAATTCGGTGCCAGCGCGCTGGCCAGGTTGCCGATCGCGTAGAAGCCCATCAGCGCCAACAGCAGCTTGCGGCGCGGGAAGCTGGCACCCACGAAGGCGAGGATCGGGGCACCGACCACCACGCCGATGGCGTAGGCGCTGATCAGGTGCCCGACCTGGGTTTCGGAAATCGACAGGCCGCGGCTGATCTCCAGCATCAGCCCCATGCTGGCGAATTCGCTGGTGCCGATGGCAAATCCACCCAGCGACAGGGCGAGGATGATCAGGGTGCGCTGGCGGGGCGTCAGCCGCGCAGCCAGGGAAGAGTTGGGGCTCATGCGGGGGCGCGATGGGGCGGGGGAGCCGTCCATTGTACTGCTGCACTGCAACAGGAGCAGCAGCACTCAGGGTAAATCAGCGTTTGATCGGTGACACGCCGGCCCTCCGCGCCGCCTCGCGGCCGGCTCAGATGCCCAGCGCCGCCCGGGCATGAGCGTATTTGTCGCGAAGGCGCCCTGCCGTGGTCCCGTCCAGCATCGCCAGCCGCTGTGGATCGGCGTTGTCATCCAGATCGGCGCGCTTCACTTTCAATGCCAGCGGGTGGGCGGCAATGCGCGCGTAGTAGCTGTCCGCGTCAGGAGCTGCATCGCGGTTGAGCAGTTGCACCGCCTCGCGCAGCGGCGCCGGAAATACCTCGATCCGCGCGGCAAACGCCGGGCAGTCCTCGGCCACGTCATGCAGCCAGGCCACCACTTCGGCGGCATCGTCGCCGCGCACGGCGGCCGCCACCCGCGCCACATGGCCGATATAAGGCTGGCCGGCCTTGTCGATCTGCCCCGCGTGGGCCTCGGTGGCCAGCGTACGGGCAAGTGCTACCCAGTCCATTGCAGTCTCCTTGGATATCCGCGCACAGTTTCGCGCGAAAGCCGCAGCGGTTGTGGATGCGCCCATGACGCTGCCACGGGCATGATGGCGAGGCAGGGGACGCAGTGTTGCCCCGACAAGGAGGAGTGAGATGCAGGAATTCAGGCATGTGCTGGAAACCCGTGGACGCTATCAGCTGGTAGCGGTGTCCTACGAGCCGGTGTACGCTCCCGGCGATGTGGTCGGCCATGCGGTCGTCGCCGACGATGGGGATCGTCTGACCGACCTGATATCACTGGCCGAAGCGCGCCAACGCTTGCTCCAACTGGTGCGTGAAGAGGGCGAGGAGCCCGGGCTGGAAAACGAGAACCACCTGCGGAAGAAGGCGTCGCGCTGGCGCCACCGCTAGGCCGTCGCGCCGCGTGCGCATCATGGAGGATTCGGGTGTTGCCCAGTAAGAAGTATCTGCTCATCGCCATCATCACGCTGGCGACCCTGCTGCTCGGTTTCGTGTTTTCCGGCTATCTGACCCTGCTGTTCCTGGGGCTGGACACCCAGCTGTTCACCTGGAACACCTACTACCAGTACGTCCACGCCATCGGCCAACCGCAGGTCGCGCCCTTCGTGGGCAAGATCAAATGGGCTGGCTACGTGGGCTTCGGCCTGCCCCTGCTGGTGCTGCTGGTGGCCGGCCTGGTGCTGCTGCTGAAGAAGGACAAGCGCTCGCTGCACGGCGATGCGCGCTTCGCCACCGGCGCTGACCTGGCCAAGCACGGCATGTTCAAGAAGACCGGGCAGAGCATCGTGGTCGGCAGCCATGGCGGCAAGCTGGTGCGCCTGGATGGCCAGCAGTTCGTGATCCTGGCCGCGCCGACCCGCTCGGGCAAGGGCGTGGGCGTGGTCATCCCGAACCTGCTGGAGTACGGCGAGTCGCTGGTGGTGCTGGACATCAAGCAGGAGAACTTCGACCTGACCAGTGGCTGGCGCGCCAGCCAGGGCCAGGAAATCTATCTGTTCAATCCCTTCGCCGAGGACCGGCGCACGCACCGCTGGAACCCGCTCAGCTACGTCTCCGATGATCCGGCCTTCCGCGTCTCGGACCTGATGAGCATCGCCGCGATGCTGTATCCGGACGGGGCCGAGGACCAGAAATTCTGGGTCAGCCAGGCGCGCAACGCGTTCATGGCCTTCACCCTGTACCTGTTCGAGAACTGGGACGATGAGCGCAGCAGCGGTTTCCCGGGCGGCGCCGGCACTCCCACGCTCGGTGCGGTGTACCGTCTGTCCTCCGGCGACGGCACCGACCTGAAGAAGTACCTCAAGACCCTGTCGGAGCGGCCGTTCCTCAGCACCAACGCCCGTTCGGCATTCGCCAACATGCTGTCGCAGGCCGATGAGACCTTCGCCTCGATCCTGGGCACCTTCAAGGAACCGCTCAATCCCTGGATCAATCCGGTGCTGGACAAGGCCACCAGCTGCAACGACTTCCTGCTGACCGATGTCCGCAAGAAGAAGATGACCATCTATATCGGCATCCAGCCGAACAAGCTGGCCGAGAGCCGGCTGATCATCAACCTGTTCTTCAGCCAGCTGATCAACCTCAACACCAAGGAACTGCCCAAGTCCAACCCGGACCTGAAGTACCAGTGCCTGCTGCTGATGGACGAATTCACCTCGATCGGCAAGGTCGAGATCATCGCCTCGGCGGTGTCCTACATGGCTGGCTACAACATCCGCCTGCTGCCGATCATCCAGAGCATGTCCCAGCTCGACGCCACCTACGGCCGGGAAGTGTCACGCACCATCATCACCAACCATGCCCTGCAGATCCTGTACGCGCCGCGTGAGCAGCAGGATGCCAATGACTATTCGGACATGCTGGGCTACACCACGGTGCGCAAGAAGAACGTCACCCATGCCCGCGAGAAGACCCACAACTTCACCGAGGAACGGCGCGCGCTGATGCTGCCGCAGGAGCTGAAGGCAATGGGGCCGGACATGGAGGTGTTCCTGTATGAGGGCATACCGCATCCGGTGAAGTGCGACAAGATCCGCTACTACAAGGACCGCTACTTCACCTCGAGGCTGCTGCCGAAGGTGGATGTTCCGATGCTGAACGTCTAATTCACGACGCTTAATTTGTGAATTTGATTCGAAGTTAAGAATGTGAATTCGTGATTTTGGTCAAGAATTTGGCATTTGTTCATGGATTTTCAGACTTGTCTGACATGGAATTGACGCGTGGTTGTGCGACTCTGTGTCTGTCGTCCAGAAGTGTGTGCTGGATGTCGAAGATGTAGCAGCAGGGTGGCCAGGAGTTTGTGCCATGGAAACAAGGATGGTTTCGACGTTGGTGAGGTATGCGGATGTGTTGTCGGCTGCGCCGATGGCCCCGCGACCTGGTTGGCAGCCTTTGGGCTGCAGGGGAGCCGGAGTGGGTGCGCTGCACACAGCGTGTCCCTCCGATTCCGGCGTGCGCGATGCAGCGCCGGACGACCAGGGGGCCAATGCTCGGGACTGCTTTTTCGTACGTCAAAGTGAAGCCCGTATGAATCAGGCGTTTATCGCGAAAATGTCCATCGCCGCAGTGGCGGCGCTGATGGTGGCCGGTTGCGCCACCAAGTCCGCTCCGGATTTCGGAGGCCGCTGGAAGCCAGTCAACCGCTTTGCTGCGACGACGACCGAAATTCCGCTGTACTCCAGCTACGTCTACCAGGCCTCGCCGATGGATGGCACGCTCAAAGCCATGCTCGAGCGTTGGGCCAAGGATTCCGGGCGCACGCTGGACTACCGCCTCAGCTCGGATTTCACCCTGTATGGCGCGGTCTCGAACATCGACACCACCAACGCACAGCAGGCCGTGATCGATCTGACCGCAGCCTATGCGGCGCAGGGCATCTCCGTCTCCATTGTCGGCAACCAGATCGTTGTGCAGAGCGCTGGCTCGACGCCGACCGCGTCGGCGCAGGGCGCTGATTCCAACAGCGGCACCTGAGTCCACCTCGAAATCATCGAACGTGCCGCTCCCCGCGCCTGTCGCAGGGGTGCCACGCCCATTGATGTTTCAGCAGTACGGAAGAATCCATGTTCCGCAAGAAGGATCCCGGCAATAGTCCCAAGGTCGAGCAGTCGGTCGCCAAGGCGGTCAGCTACGAGATCACCGTGGCCGACATGGCACGCCGCAGCGAGCGGCGCGCATGGTGGGTCGCCACAGGCTCGTTGCTGATGTCGCTCGCACTGGCGGGCGGCTACTACTACATGCTGCCGCTGAAGGAGAAGGTGCCGTTCCTGGTGATGGCCGATGCCTACACGGGTACCGCGACCGTCGCGCGCCTGAGTGGCACCTTCCAGGGCGAGACGATCACCACCAACGAAGCGATCAATCGCAGCAACGTCGCCCAGTACGTGCTCGCGCGCGAATCGTATGACTCGGCGGTGATGGGCCTGCGTGACTGGGAACTGGTGTTCGTGATGTCCACCGATCCGGTGGCGCAGTCCATGCGTGTCCGCTATGCCGGCAACAATCCGCAGAACCCGTTCGTGATGTACGGTCGCGAGCGCGCCATCCGGGTCAAGATCCTCAGCATCACGCCACTGGGGGCCGAGCCGAACGGCAGCTTCCGCGGCGCTTCGGTGCGCATCCAGCGCAGCCTGCTGGACAAGCGCACCGGCGTCTCTACCTACCTGGACAACCAGCTGGTGACGATGCGCTTCGAGTACAACCAGAACCTGGCGTTGTCCGAGCAGGATCGCATCCTCAACCCGCTGGCGTTCCAGGTCACCGAGTACCGCGTCGACAACGACTACTCGCGTGGTGTGCCGGTACCGGATGACGGCGCCATGCAGGCGCAGGCGCAGCAGGCCGCACAGGCGGCGCAGCAGGCACAGGGTGTCTACGATCCCAACAATCCGGCTGCGGCCACCATGATCGATCCGGCCACCGGCCAGCCGGTCGCGGTGCCAGCCAACGGTCAGGTACCGGGCCAGGCAATGCCGGGACAGCCTGTACAGGGCCAACCGATGCCGGGTCAGCCGGTGCAGGGGCAAGCAATGCCGGGGCAGGCCATGCCCGGACAGCCGGCCATGAGGCCGGTGCAGAACAATTCCACCGGAACTGCTGATGGAGCAAGCAACCGATGAGTAGTCGAAATATCAGGGGAAGCGCGCTGGCGCTGCTGTCGATGTTGTCGTTGCTGTTCTCAGCAGCGGCGATGGCGCAGGCGGTTGACCACTACGAGTACGAGAAGGACCGTATCTATCCGGTTCGCACCGGCCTGGGCCTGACCACCCAGATCGAGTTGAGCCCGAACGAGAAGATCCTCGACTACAGCACCGGCTTCAGCAGCGGCTGGGAACTGACCCGTCGCGAGAACGTGTTCTACCTCAAGCCGAAGAACGTCGACGTCGACACCAACATGATGGTGCGCACCGAGACCCATTCCTACATCTTCGAACTGAAGGTAGTAGCCACCGACTGGCGCCAGCTGGAGCAGGCACGCCGTGCAGGCGTGCAGTACAAGATCGCCTTCGTCTATCCGAACGACACCGTGTTCGGCGTCGCCCAGGAAGCGGTCGAAGAAGAGGCCAAGCCGTTGCTGAGCTCGGAACTGGCCAAGGACCGCCAGTACAACTTCAACTACTCCTATTCGACCAGCAAGGCGAAGAAGATGGGGTGGCTGATCCCGGTCAACGCCTATGACGATGGTCGTTTCACCTACCTGAAACTGCCGAATTCGCCGGAGTACAAGACCGGCATCTTCCCGGCGGTGTTCGGTCGTGAAACGGAATACGGTGAAGACTTCGTGGTCAACACCACGGTTGAAGGCAATACGCTGATCGTGCACGGGACGCACCCGTACCTGGTCATCCGCCACGGCGACTTCGTCGTCGGCCTGCGAAGGAACGTGAAGAAATGAGCCAGCAGAACACTCCCGGAAACGACCCGAACAACGGACGCGACGAGAGCCAGAGCCCGTACGGCGCACAGGGTGCTTCGGACGCGCAGTCGAACCCGTACTTCGGCACGACCCAGGCCGAGCCTGCGCCGGATCTGGATGCGGCCGCGCCGCAGCTGCGCTCGGCCGAAGAGCAGCGGCTGAACCGAAAGGCGCTGCTGTTCCTGGGCGGCATCGTGGTGCTGCTGGTGGCCATGGGTTTCCTGCTGTTCCGCAAGGGCCAGGATGACAAGGACGCTGTGCAGAAGGTGCCGGACGTTGCGCGCGTGTCTACGCCGACTCTGCCGGACGCCGTGCAGACGAGTCCGGTGCCCTCCCAGGCCATGCAACCGGTTGATCCGATTCCGATGACGCCGCCGCTACCGCCGCCGCCGCTGGATTCCACCCCGCTGTTCGTTCCCCAGTCCGATTCGGCGCGCGAGATGGACCGTGGCCCGACTTTGCTGGACCGCCGCATCGGCTCCGGGAGCGGGGTGGGTGGTGGTGATGGACAGGATGGCAACGGGGGCAATGGCGGCCGCGGCATGGATGAGTACACCCGTGCCATGCTGGCCCAGCTGCCCAACAATCAGGCGGCGCCGGCAAAGGTTCGCCGCGGCCCGGACGTCGAGGATGTCTCCAGCGCCACCTACATCCAGAGCCCCGACGCGCTGCTGGTGCGTGGCACCTACCTGCGTTGCGTGTTGGAAACCCGAATCATCACCGATCTCGCCGGCTATACCTCGTGCCTGCTGACCGAGCCGGTGTACTCGATCAACGGTCGCAACCTGCTGCTGCCGAAGGGCTCCAAGATCTATGGCGCCTACGGCGGCGGTCCGATGGGCAAGCGCGTGGAAGTGATCTGGGATCGCATCACCACTCCGAATGGCATCGACGTTGCGATGTCCAGCCCGGGTGTGGATCAGCTGGGTGGCGCCGGTCATCCGGGCCAGTACAGCGCGCACTGGGGCAGCCGTATCGCTTCGGCGCTGATGATCAGCCTGATTTCCGATGCCTTCAAGTATGCGGCCGCCGAGCACGGTCCGGAGACGACGACCATCGCCAACAATGGCATGACGGTGCAGTCGCCCTATGAGAGTGCTACCGCACGCACGATGGAGCGCCTGGCCAACGAGGCACTCAGCAGCAACCGTCGTCCGCCGACCGTCACCATCAACCAGGGCACGATCGTGAACGTCTACGTCGCCAAGGACGTCGACTTCACCAACGTGCTGCATCCCCGCCGGTAACCCAACGAACGATCATGGACGCCGAAGTGTCACCCCTCGCCCTCGTCTCCAGCGATTTCCTGCGCTATCAGTACGAAGTGCTGGGCATCGCCGAGTACATGACCTCTCCGGAAGTGACGGAAATCTGCATCAACCGTCCCGGTGAGCTGTACCTGGAAACCCGGGCGGGGTGGCAGCGGGTGGACGTGCCGAGCCTGACCTTCGAGCGGGCCCGGCAGTTCTGCACGGCGGTGGTGAACGAAAGCAACACCGGCCAGCGCATCACCGATGCCGATCCGGTCGTGTCGCTCACGTTCCCCACCGGCCAGCGTGCACAGTTCGTCATTCCGCCCGCGTGTGACGCTGGCAAGGTGTCGATCACCATCCGTCTGCCGTCCAAGCACACCAAGTCGCTCACGCAGTATCACGAAGACGGCTTCTTCAATCAGATCCTGGAAAGCGATGGCAGCATCAGCGAGCAGGATCGCGAGCTGCTGGAGCTGCGTCATTCGCGAGAGTACGCCGAGTTCTTCCGGCGTGCGGTGATGTACCGCAAGAACATCGTGGTATCCGGTGCGACCGGTAGCGGCAAGACCACCTTCATGAAGGCGCTGGTCAACCATATCCCGGACAACGAGCGCCTGGTCACGATCGAGGACGCGCGCGAGCTGTTCCTGACCCAGCCCAACGTGGTGCACCTGTTGTATTCCAAGGGCGGGCAGAGCACCAGCAATGTGACGGCCAAGAGCTGCATGGAAGCCTGCCTGCGCATGAAGCCCGAGCGCATCATCCTGGCCGAGCTGCGCGGTGACGAAGCGTTCTACTTCATCCGCAACTGCGCGTCCGGCCACCCGGGCTCGATCACCAGCTGCCATGCCGGCAGCCCGGAGCAGACCTGGGACCAGCTGGCGCTGATGGTGAAGGCTTCGGCCGAGGGTTCGGGCCTGGAGTTCAACGTGATCAAGCGGCTGTTGATGATGACCATCGACATCGTCGTGCATATCAAGGCGCATGCCGGTTCGCGCTACATCACCGGCATTGACTTCAATCCTGGGCGTGCCCAGGGGCAGGAGGGCTGAAGGATGCTGCCAGGATTGGAAATGATGGCGTGCCCGGAGATGGCCGTATCGATGGAGGTGATGCAGCACGTCATCAACGTCGAGTCATCGCGCAATCCCTACGCCATCGGTGTGGTGGGCGGTGCACTGGTGCGCCAGCCCAAGGCGCTGGACGAAGCACTGGCGACGGTGCGTATGCTGGAAGAGAAGGGCTACAACTTCTCCATCGGGCTGGCCCAGGTCAATCGCTACAACCTGGGCAAATACGGGCTGGATTCCTACGAGAAGGCCTTCCAGCAGTGCCCGAACCTGCAGGCCGGTTCGCGCATTCTCGCCGAGTGCTACAAGCGCTCTGGTGGTGATTGGGGCAAGTCGTTCAGCTGTTACTACTCGGGCAACTTCGAGACCGGCTTCCGTCACGGCTACGTGCAGAAGATCTACGACTCGATCCGCCGCGGCCAGCAGGTTGCCAGCAATGGTGTTGCGCCGATCGACGTGGTGAGCCGCGGCGAGCGCCGCAGCGTGAAGGTCGAACATCATCCGCAGCTGGCCTCTCCGGCGCAGGCGCGCATCGTTGCTCAATCCAATGGCCCGGTGTACGTGCCGTCGGAAGATCCCGCACGCGCCTATGTCGTGTACCCGTCCACCGGGGCGATGGCGCGGGGTAGTTTGCTGAATCTCGCCGACCAGGCGCTGTCCAAGGTGGTGCTGGGTTCGGTGGACAGGATGATGCAGCCTCAGGCGCAACCCAGCCAAGGGGCCGCCTATCCGCAGCAACAGTCCAGTGGTATGCCGCAGCAGTTGCCTCAGCAGCGTGCTGCGCAGGCGATGGCCATGCCGCAGCAGTTGCCGGGCGCCGCCGGTGCCAGCAATGAGGGGCCCGTGATGCTGCGGCCCTGGAGCGAGCGTAACCAGCCTGTGGCCGGTGCCGACAATTCATTCAACGCGCCGGTGCAGGCCGCACCGGTGCAGCAGATTCCCGCAGGGGATGCGGCCTTCGTGTTCTGACGAAGTCGTGGTGCGGCCAGTCCCCCGGCTGGCCGATTCAGTTGTGTTAGTCCATCAACAAGGAAATCAATCCATGAAGCGATCCAATCTCGACCTCGTCCAGGCCCAGCGCACGCTGAAGACCCTGCTGATGGCCACGATCTTCGTTGGCGCACTGTTCGCCCCCCAGGTGTTCGCCACCAGTCCCGACTTCGGTGGTACCGACAAGAAGGTCTGCGGTTTCTTCTCCAACATCAACGGCCTGCTGAACATGGCCTCGATCGCCGTGGTGACCATCGCGGTGATCTTCGCCGGCTACCAGATCGCCTTCGCGCACAAGCGCATCGGTGACGTCGCGCCGATCCTGATCGGTGGCGTGCTGATCGGTGCCGCCGGACAGATCGCGCGCATGCTGCTGGGCGAAGGCAGTGATGGCAAGTGCGGTGGCGGCACCGGCACCACCTATTACCTGATCAACAACGCGATCCAGTACTACAGTGCATAAGAACGTCGTGTTCCGCGGCTGCACGCGCCCGGCCATGTTCCTGGGCGTGCCTTACCTGCCATTCTTCATGGTGGCAGGTGGTTTGCTGCTGCTCAGCATGTATACGAACTTCTGGTTCCTGCTCACCATTCCGGTGGCGGTCTTCATCATGCGGCAGATGGCCAAGCGTGATGAAATGATCTTCCGCCTGTTGGGCCTGCGCCTGATGTTCAAGCTGAAAGTCCGCAACGTGCAGGAACACGATGGCATGTGGGTGTTCAACCCCAACCATTACCGCGACAAGCCGGCCCGAATGGATTGAGGTCCGGATCCGGCCCGGCGGGCGCCAGCGCCCGTCGGGTCTGTTGAAACTTCTTGGCAGCACCTCTTTGGAAGCAGTCGTATGTTCAGCCCAGACACCTCCATCAGCGAGTTCATTCCATTGTCGTCGCACGTCGCCCCGAACGTGGTCAAGACCACGGGCGGCGACTACCTGCTGACCTGGCATCTGGAAGGGCTGCCGTTCGTCGGCCGTGAGGAGTGGGAGCTGGAGCATCGCCACAACACGTTCAACCGCCTGCTGCAGACGCTGCGTGCTCCCGACTTCGTGAACGTGGCGTTCTGGGTGCATGACATCCGTCGTCGCCGCACGCTGAAGGGAAAGAGCAACTACAAGCAGCGCTTCAACCAGGACGTGTCCGACCAGTACATGGGCATGCTGTCCTCGCAGCGCATCATGCAGAACGAGCTGTACCTGACCATGATCTATCGCCCCGTGGTGGCGGGTAAGCGGTTCGTCGAGAAGTCGGCGAACGTGGACAAGCTGCGCGCGGAGCAGGAGCAGGCAGTCGAAAAGCTGATGGAACTGGCGGGCAACGTCGAGGCCGTGATCCGCGACTACGCGCCGTACCGCCTGGGCATGTATGAGGCCAAGAATGGCGTGGTGTTCTCGGAAACGCTGGAGCTTTTCGGTTACCTGATCAATCGCATCGACGAACCGGTGCCGGTGCTGTCGGCGCCAATCAAGGATTACCTGCCGGTCAGCCGTCATATGTTCTCGGCCAAGACCGGTGACTTCGTCATCAATACCCCCAATGGTGCCAACCACTTCGGCGCTATCCTGAACATCAAGGAGTATGCCGAGGGAACGTACCCGGGCATCCTCAACGGCCTGAAGTACCTGGACTACGAGTACGTCATCACCCATTCGTTCAGCCCGATGGGACGCCAGGATGCGCTCAAGGTGCTCGACCGCACCAAGGGCATGATGATCTCCTCAGGCGACAAGGCGGTGAGCCAGATCGTCGAGCTGGACCAGGCGATGGATCAGCTGTCGTCGGGCAACTTCGTGCTGGGTGAATACCACTTCATCATGGCGGTCTACGGCGACACCCAGGCCAAGCTGTCGCAGAACGTCGCTTCGACCCGCGCAGAGCTATCCAACGCCGGCTTCGTGTCGACCAAGGAAGACCTGGCGGTTACCTCGTCCTTCTATTCGCAGCTGCCGGGCAACTGGCGCTATCGCACACGCTTGGCCAATGTCAGCTCGCTGAACTTCCTGGGCCTCTCGCCGCTGCACAACTTCGCCACTGGCAAGCAGCACAACAACCCGTGGGGCGACTGCGTCACCACGCTGCAGACCACCAACGGCCAGCCGTACTACTTCAATTTCCACGCGACCCATCCGTCGGAAAACTCGCTGGGGGAGAAGGCGATCGCCAACAGCATGGTGATCGGCAAGTCCGGTACCGGTAAGACCGCGCTGATCAACTTCCTGCTCAGCCAGGTGCAGAAGTATGAGCCGTCGCCGACCATCTTCTTCTTCGACAAGGACCGTGGTGCGGAAATCTTCGTGCGGGCCTGTGGAGGCAACTACCTGGCCCTGGAGAACGGCGCGCCGACCGGCTTCAACCCGTTCCAGTGCGAGAACAACGAAGCCAACGTGCAGTTCCTGGCCGACCTGATCAAGGTGCTGGCCGGCAAGCGTGAGTACAGCGCCCGCGAGGAAGAAGACATCTATCGCGCGGTGGAAAGCATGCTCGATACGCCGATGCATCTGCGCAGCATGACCAATTTCCAGAAGAGCCTGCCCAACATGGGTGACGATGGCCTCTACGCGCGCATGCGGCGCTGGACCTCGGGCAATTCGCTGGGCTGGGTCTTCGACAATCCGGTCGACACCGTTGATCTGAGCAAGGCCAACATCATCGGCTTCGACTACACCGACATCATCGACAACCCCGAAGTGCGCGTGCCGGTCATCAACTACCTGCTGCACCGCCTGGAGTCGCTGATCGATGGTCGTCCGCTGATCTACGTGATGGACGAATTCTGGAAGATCCTGGATGGCGAAGGTGGCCTGAAGGAGTTCGCGAAGAACAAGCAGAAGACCATTCGTAAGCAGAATGGCCTGGGCATCTTCGCGACGCAGAGCCCGGAGGACGCGCTGAAGAGCGACATCTCGGCAGCGCTGATCGAGCAGACTGCCACGTTGATCCTGCTGCCGAACCCGAACGCCAGCAAGAGCGACTACATGGACGGCCTGAAGCTGACCGAGGCCGAGTTCAAGGTGGTCACTGCCCTGGACGAGCGCTCGCGCTGCTTCCTGGTCAAGCAGGGTCATGCCTCCAGCGTGTGCCAGCTCAACCTGCGTGGCATGGACGACATCCTCTCGGTGATCTCGGCCTCGACCGATAACATCGACATCATGCATCGGGTGTTGCAGACCGCTGCAGTCCGCAACCGGATCACCGTGGATGAGCTGACGCCGGAACAGTGGCTTGAAGATTTCTACAAGAATCGAAAGGGCTCGGGCAAGGCGGCTGTCGCAGCGCGCGACACTGTTACCTGATCCGCGAGACGGCCTGCCCGAAGACTACGAGTTCCGATCAATGGAGACTGATATGAACAATACCAAGCAAGCTTCCTCGCCCCGCCGCCGCGCGCCCCGTCTTGCAGCGATGACCGTGGCAGCCATGATGGCGCTCGGCACCGGCAATGTCAGCGCCTGGATTCCCGTGCAGGAGACCGGTACCAGCCTCATCCAGCACCTGCTCAATCAGATCAACACCTACAAGACCGAGGCGACCGTCTACGCGGCCAAAGCGCAGGACGCGGCCGAGTACGTCGAGCAGAACACCCGCTGGATCCGCACGCTGGAGCAGTATCGCCAGGCGCTGATCCAGGTGCAGGCGGCGGTGAACAGCTTCGGCATGCCCGACAGCGCGCCGCTGGTGCCGGTGGCACCGAACTATTTGGTTGCCGAAACCTGCGGCAAGGCGCTGGACTTCAGCCTGGAGTCCGCCTTCAAGGTGTTCGTGTTCAATCCGCAGGCGGATGTGAAGGAGCAGCAGATGCAGATCTGCGTCAACATCCGGATGATGCAGAACCGCAAGTACAACGACGCGATCGATTTCCTGACCCAGACCGTTCCGCGCATCAACAACTCCTTGACCCGCATCCTCAAGATCCGCCTGACCAACAACGATCAGGGCACCGTGCAGGGTGCCGACAGCGAATCGCTCCGCACCGCCAATGACATTGCCGCACTTGCCCAGAGCTGGGAAGCACGGATGAAATCCTATGATGCCTATATCGAGGTCATGGAGGCCAACCAGAAGGTGGTGGCGCAGGCCGCATTGAAGGGGGACCCGACCAAGCAGCTGATCAGCGACATGGTCAAGACCACCGCACTGAAGGCCGCGCTCAGCGTCAATTGATTGCAGGCCGCTAGTACGTAGACAGGGGCTGCAAAGCAATGCGGCATTTCATGCAGTAACGGAATTACCAAGGGATTGTGGAAATGACGATCAGGTGGCTGGCCAACTTTGATTTCTCAGGCGGATTGCAGGATCTGCTGGGCTACGCTGTGCGTGTCCAGTCGATCGGCGATTTCGTCTTCTTCAAGCTGATCATGGATTACCTGCGCGACAGGATCAGTGACTACGGCATCGACCTGATGGGGCGCATGATGTCCTGGGTCGGTGGCATTGCCCTGGTGCTGATGACGCTGTGGGTACTGATCCAGGGCTTCCGGATCGTCACCGGCCGCAGCCGCGACTCCATGATGGTGCTGGTGACCAATATGGCGCGCGCGGCGTTGATTGTGAGCGTTGCCACCAGCATGGCGATGTTCGGCAGCAACCTGCAGAAATTCCTCAACGAGGACGTCAAAGGCCTGATCACCCACGTGGTGACCGGCAAGGACCAGCAGCCGGAAGACCAGATCGACAAGAGCTTGGCCTGGATGCAGGTGGCGCTGTCGAGCATTGATGGCATCAAGATCCTGAATGATCCAGGGTTGCAGGCGGACAAGACCCGGGCGCTGTGGTTCATCGGCCTGGGCACGGGCGGCCCGGCGGTCACCGCTGGTGCGATGTTACTGCTCTACGAGGTCGCGCTGGCGCTGTTCATCGGCCTGGGTCCCTTGTTCATTCTGTGTCTGCTGTTCGACCAGACCAAGCAGCTGTTCCAGCGATGGCTGTTCTACGGCATCGGCACGATGTTCTCGATGGCGGTACTGGCAGCGATGGTATCGATCGCGCTGGACATGGTGATCCGTGTCTCGACCGCGTTCTGGTCCACCGCCTTGGTCAACAAGTTCCTACTCGAAGGCGCCTCCAGCGACGGCATGACCAGCCAGGCGATGCAGCAGGGCGGCATGGGCCTGATCCTCACGACCCTGATTCTGACTGCGCCCCCAATGGCGGCCATGTTCTTCCAGGGGACCTTGGGTGGTTTCGCGCCATACTCCCAGATCGGTGGATCGGCAGCGGGCCAGCCGGGTCCACAGGGCCAGCCGCCGGGTTCGTATACGCCGGCAGCGCCTTCGAATAATGACGTGCGGCAGACCGAGGTTCATTCAGGAAGTATGGTGAGGAACTCGATGCCTCCGAGCTCGACCGGCGAAGCAAGAACTGCCCCGAGTACGATAGGTGCTGCCAGATCTAATGATTAGTGCTATTAGTGACATCCGTTGAAGGTGCGTAGCCATGCCAAAAAAATCAGTTGGAAAGTTGATTTCCAAATTACTCGTTCTTTCGGCACTTTTTCTTGTTGCTGAATCCTCTGTGGCAGAAGGGCGATGCCCGCCTGGCCAGTACCCGATAGGTGACAGTCGGGCACCGGGATGTGCGCCAATTCCTGCGGGTAGCAGCGGAGACGCTGGACCCAGAGCGACGGGCCGGTGGATCAAGACTTGGGGCGCCATCGCAATGTCCAATTCTGGGGCATCAGGTGTTTCGGTCGGGAAGGTAAAGAAGAGGGAGGCTGAAAAGGCAGCAATGGTTGAGTGCGAAGCGACCGGCGCACGTGATTGCGACATCGCCTTTACGTACAAGCACCAGTGTGCGGCGGCCGCGACTGCGAGCTCGGGCACTCAAGGTACGAACTTTGGGAGCGGAGAGACTGTTGATGTTGCCAAGAAGGTCGCTACTGAACTCTGTCAGTCCCGAGGGGGACGGGGTTGTGGTGTCGTGTATTCGGCATGCACAGAACCAAAGTTCGAGGCTTTCTAGATAATTTTTTTGCAGCCGCACCGCGACAGTAGGCGCGTTGAAGGGGGATTCTCGGCATCTTGATCGGATGCGATCTGCCTTCAAGCTTGAGAAGAGAATTTCATGAGGGCTATTTTTATTTTGTTGTTGTGCCTAGTGCCATTCTTGACTTTTGCCGAGGGCAGATGTCCTCCTGGCCAGTATCCAATAGGGGACAGCCGCGCTCCAGGCTGCGCTCCAATCCCTGCTGGTGGTGGCGGAGCTGCGGAAGGGCCGCGTGCCACCGGCCGTTGGATAAAGACATGGGGAGCGATTGCAACTTCTTCTACCGGCGCCTCGGGAACAGTCACTGGTGAGGTTAAGAAATCAGACGCCGCGAAGAATGCAGTTTCTGAATGTGCTAGCTCAGGGGCGCGTGATTGCCGAGTTTCGTTCACCTATAAGAATCAGTGCGCTGCGGCGGCTGTTCCTAGCTCTGGAACCCCTGGGACTAGCTTTGGCAGTGCAGCTACGGAAGAGCTTGCCAAAGGCGTAGCTACTAAATTGTGCGATTCCCGCGGCGGACGTGGCTGTGATGTTGTTTACTCAGCCTGCACAGAGCCAAAATTCGAAACGTTTTAACGCATCGATAGCTGGCATCCCGATGGTGGCGCTAGCTGCAGCGCCCATAATGGCGATCTTCTTCCTGACTTGCAGCGATGATCTCAATCTAGCTGTACATAGTGTCTCGGCAGCGCTCTGATCGACTGCGTCGGTCACAAGTTCCTGCTCGACGGTGCCTCCAGCGACGGCATGACCAGCCAGGCGATGCCGCAGGGCGGCATGGGATTGATCCTGACGACCTTGATTCTGACTGCGCCCCCAATGGCGGCCATGTTCTTCCAGGGCACGCTGGGTAGCTTCATGGCATATTCGCAGATAGATGGCAGCCCGGTTGCTGCTGCGCCGGGACCTAATGGACAGCCGCCGGGTAGCTATTACACGCCGGATAAACCTTCAACGAGCGGTGGCAGTCAATCGGGTGGATCGACTTCAGTTGGGAGCAATGTCGTAGTCACTGGCAGCAACTCCACAGCTGGGTCAGGCAATTCTGATACTGGCCGTAAAGGCTTAGCTTCGAACTAGAGGCCGGAGATGAAGTCAATTCGTGTCTATTCAGGTGCAATAATCCTGCTGGGTCTGGGAATCATTGCCTGCCAATTGCCACAGACGGCCAACGCAGAAGGTAGGTGTCCTCCTGGTCAGTATCCAATTGGTGGTCAGGGAGTCGGCGGCTGTGCTCCCATCCCAGGTGGTACCACTGGAGCAGGCCAAGCGTCGCCTGTTGCGACAGGGCGTTGGATCAAGACTTGGGGGGCCATCGCTTTAGCGAAGGGGGGCGATGTCGGCGTGGCTCTCGGTAAGCGAAGGAAGAGGGATGCGGCTTCGGAGTCCCTTGCTAATTGCGCACAGCGGGGGGCTACGGATTGCAGGGTGGTATTGGAGTTCAATAATCAGTGTGCAGCATTCGTATCCCCCAGTGATGCAAGATTTGGTGGCTCCACGTTTGCGCGTGCGGCATCTGTTGATGCTGCGAGTAAGATGGCTGTGGATGCGTGCTTAAAGCAGGGGAGCGATGGCTGTAAAGTGATTTATTCTGGATGCACCGAGCCTGAGTTTGAGAACTTCTGAGGTTGCGCTTATTGAGTTTCTGGCTGAAAACGTAGAAATGCCTGATTAGCCGGAAAAGACAATGCGCCGGATGAGCAGATCGACAAGAGCTTGGCCTGGATGCAAGTGGCGCTGTCGAGCATTGATGGCATCAAGATCCTGAATGATCCAGGGTTGCAGGCGGACAAGACCCGGGCGCTGTGGTTCATCGGCCTGGGCACTGGCGGCCCGGCGGTCACCGCTGGTGCGATGTTGCTGCTCTACGAGGTCGCGCTGGCGCTGTTCATCGGCTTGGGTCCCTTGTTCATTCTGTGTCTGCTGTTCGACCAGACCAAGCAGCTGTTCCAGCGATGGCTGTTCTACGGCATCGGCACGATGTTCTTGATGGCGGTACTGGCAGCGATGGTATCGATCGCGCTGGACATGGTGATCCGTGTCTCGACCGCGTTCTGGTCCACCGCCCTGGTCAACAAGTTCCTGCTCGAAGGCGCCTCCAGCGACGGCATGACCAGCCAGGCGATGCAGCAGGGCGGCATGGGCCTGATTCTCACAACCCTGATCCTGACCGCTCCCCCAATGGCAGCGATGTTCTTCCAAGGAACCTTGGGCAGCTTCATGGCATATTCGCAGATAGGTGGCAGCCCGGTGGCGCAGGCGCCGGGGCCCAGCGGGCAGCCGCCGGGTAGTTACTACACGCCAGCGACGCCAGAGAAGGGACGAACTGTCGACTCCGGTGACTACAGTAGTCAGTCAACAAACCGCATGACATTGCCGCAGTCGGATGCGACAAAGATTGCGGAAACTGGCCAGCGAGCTGCTCATTCTGGTAGATAGTGATTCAGGCGTATTTGGAGAGTTAACGTGAAGCGCATTGTGATCTCCCTCTTTTGGATTTGCTCTGCTTTGTTCTTGCTTGTGACAGAAGATGCCCAAGCGGAGGGGCGCTGCCCGCCCGGACAATATCCGATTGGCGGACAGGGGGTTGGTGGATGTGCGCCAATGCCGGGCTCTAATGGAGGCGATGCAGGGTCGAGTGGTCCGGTCGCGACTGGCCGCTGGATCAAAACCTGGGGAGCTATTGCAACCGCAGTAAGCACAGGTGATATGGGGGCTTCGGTTGGAAGGCGTTCAAAGCAGGAAGCTTCGTCCGAGGCGCTTTCCCGTTGCGCAAGCCATGGCGCTAGAGATTGCAAAGTCGGAACTACCTACAAGAACCAGTGTGTTGCATATGCTGATCCCGAGAGGGGGGGTAAGGGCCGTGTCTCCTATTCGGTTGCAGGCTCCAAGGAGGAGGCTGCAAATCGAGTCTTGTCCCATTGCGCGGACATCGGTGGCGGCCAGTGCAAAGTTCTTTATACAGATTGTTCTGAGCCGATCTTTGAGTCGTTCTAGTCTCATGACTGCCGTGACATCTTTGATGGTATGAGCGTACCTGAGCCAAGCTGCTCAAGAGCCTGGGGTAGAACGCGCGGCTGAAGAAGCCGCTCGGCGAGAAGTTGAGCGAGAACGACTTCATCAAGGTTGCATTGCGACTCGTGCACCTTGTTTAGTGGGCAAGTGTTCTTCTACTGCGCTGGGAAAGTGGTGCAGAGCTATCGGATCGTCACCGGCCGCAGCCGGGATTCGATGATGATCCTGGTGACCAACATGGCGCGCGCCGCCCTGATCGTGGGGGTGGCGACGAGCATGGGCATGTTCGGTCGCGACCTCCATGAATTTCTGACGGAAGACGTGAAGGGGCTGATCACGCACGTTGTGACCGGCAAGGACGAAAAGCCCGAGGCGCAGATCGACAAGAGCCTTGCCTGGATGCAGGTGGCGTTGTCCAGCATCGATGGGATCAAGATTCTCAATGATCCCGAGCTGCAGGCTGACAAGACCCGCGCGATGTGGTTCATCGGCCTGGGCACGGGTGGCCCTGCGGTGGGGGCAGGTTCCATGTTGCTGCTGTATGAGGTCGCCATGGCCCTGTTCATCGGCTTGGGACCACTGTTCATTCTGTGCCTTCTGTTCGACCAGACCAAGCAGCTGTTCCAGCGATGGCTGTTCTACGGTATTGGAACCATGTTCTCCATGGCGGTACTGGCGGCGATGGTCTCGATCGCGCTGGACATGGTGATCCGCGTGTCGGCCTCGTTCTGGATGACGGCGCTTGTGAACAAGTTCCCGCTCATGGGCGCATCCAGTGACGGTATGACCAGTCAGGCGATGCAGCAGGGCGGCATGGGATTGATCCTGACTACCTTGATTCTGACTGCGCCCCCAATGGCGGCCATGTTCTTCCAGGGCACCTTGGGTAGCTTCATGGCATATTCGCAGATAGGCGGTAGCCCGGTGGCGCAGGCGCCTGGGCCGAGCGGACAGCCGCCGGGTAGTTACTACACGCCGGATAAGCCATCCAACAACGCTAATGTGTCCACCAACACCCAGGACGCGACCGCTGGAGTATCACGCATGACGTTGCCGCAGAGTTCGACGTTGGGAGCACAGGAGACGGGTCTTCGGGGAGCAAATCGTTAGGTCCGCCGTCCTCCATGATGGCCGTTTCACCGAATTGTCTTGGTCGTTGAATAGAGCTTATGAAAATTGAGAAAGTGATGCTGTTAGTTCTGTTGCTCGCGTTCTCTGTATGTGCATATGCGGAGGGTCGTTGTCCGCCCGGACAGTACCCGATTGGCGGCCAAGGAGTAGGCGGCTGCGCTCCGATCCCTGGTGGAACTGGTGGGGGGGAGGTTCCGAGCCCTCGAGCGACCGGGCGTTGGATAAAGACCTGGGGGGCCATCTCTCGTTCGATTACAACGGGTGACGTGGGCGCTTCTGTCGGAAAGCGTGCCAAGGCGGAAGCAATAGCTGAGGCGCAGTCGCGATGCGCATCGTATGGGGCGGTGGACTGCGCTGTTGGGCTCACCTACAAGAATCAGTGTGCTGCTCTCGTGGCTCCTGAATCTGGGTCTGGTGGGAGGATATCAATGGCTGGAGGGCCTTCTAAAGATGTCGCTACAAAGGCAGCGATGAAGAGTTGTTTAGATAACGGGGGGAGGGCTTGCGTGGTTAAGTACACCGACTGCAGTGAGCCCTTGTTTGAGAAGTTCTGACTCAACTGTGAACTTGTCCTGCTCGCTGCCGTTGTCCACATTGACTGCGCCCGGCGATCCTCGCTGGGCTGCCAACCTTGTCATTGCCTCCGCCACATGCTCCCCGCGTAGCGACTGGTCCACGACGATGGCAAGACACTCACGCGTGAAGTAATCAACCACGGTCAGCATCCGGAAACGGCGACCGTCAAACAGTGCGTCGCTGACGAAGTCCATTCCCCAAAGTGCATTGGGAGCAACGGCTACCTTTATCGGCTGACGCTGGCGTGCACTTCTACTGCGCCGAGGCAGGCAATGCCTTAAAGAAAGGCCTTCCTCCTTGCAAATACGATGGACCGGCCGACCCGGGTGCGTCGCTGGGCAGGCCTCAGAACTTTTTTGTGACCACCTCCTGCAACATGGCTTTGTCCAGGCTGAGATCAGCAACCAATTGCTTGAGCTTTCGGTTTTCCTCTTCCAGCAGCCTTAAACGTTTCAATTCCGAATGGCCAAGTCCACCGTACTTATTTCGCCATACGTTGAAGGTTGCCTCGGCAATACCCATTTTCCTGCAGATCTCGCCAGCTGCCGTTCCCAGCTCCGCCTGCTTCAGCGCGTAGGCAATCTGCTCCTCGGTGAAACGCGACTTCTTCATGCCTGAATCCTCGTTTGTCACGGGGCCCAATGCTGCCGACGTCTCTACTTTAGCCTGCACCAGTTTTCTGGGGGTGGGTCACTTTCGTTCACGCTTAAGGTGCCGACTCTGCGCCAAAGGGGGGGCGTCCCGCGAGGCGACGCACCTGGCCGTGCCATAGGGCGCCATCCGCGCTACCGTGAGTCTTCGCGCCATTCGAAGGAACGAATCATGCAGAATCCAGGCCGTGTTGCCTTGCTGATTGGCGGACTGCTGTTCGCTTCGCTGGCACAAGCCACTGATAGCTGGGTCATCTTCACCGGTGGCGAAACGCCGAACCGCGAGGCATGGGTGGTCGATGCGCAAACGCTCGCCGACCGCTCGGATCTGGGCGGTTTTCTTCAGCGTGCCATGCCGGCAGAGCAGAACGCGTACCTGAAGCAATTGCGCCGCAGGAAGCGGCCAAAGCCCGGTGAGCCCGTTGCTGGGCCGGAGCCGTGTACGAGATCCAGGTCGATACCGTCTACGAGAACGCGACCAAACCGAATCGATTGGTCAGAAAGTACTGGGTGAACTGCTCACGGAACACCGTGGCCATCAGGACGAGTCTGATCCAGTGGCGCGATCGGCCAATGGAGAACGACCCTCCGGATAAGTTCGAACCGCGAACCGAGGCGATTGCTCCTTGGCAGGTGCAACTGGTGCGTTTTGCCTGTCTCGTGGGGCCTGATCCCAAGGCCAAGGTGCCGGCGGAAATGATGAAGCGTGGCTTCCTTTCCATCGGTGACGTCGGGCAATCGCCTGTGGATTTCATCTGGGGCAGCCTGTGGAAGGACGGCAAGCGCCCAGCATTCACCTATCGGCCGACCGACGCTGAAATGGATCGTACTGTGCGTAGCCTGGAAGCGACTGTGGCGCGCGGCCAGAATGAAACCAGCAGAGCTCTGGATGAGTCGCGTCGCGCAGCGAACCGGGTGGGTCGCAACAATCTCATGGAGCTGTGGATCGGCAAGACAGAGCAGGAATTCGTGCGGACGTGGGGCCCACCGGATCGTGTGGAGATTGGGGCCGATGGTTCGCGCACCTTGTACCTGCATCGTGGCGAGCGTATGCAGGGATTGAATGCTTATGGGCATGTCGTCAGTGACGTCAACCATCGATGCGATATCACGGTGCTGACGATGGACGGCTACGTCCGTGACTACGCCACACAGGGGGCTACATGCGCGCAGCAGTTGCGCTGATTGTGATTGCTGGCTACGACGCGAGGCAGCAAAGCATGGGCGGCGTGTCGCGGCTAGCCGCACGGGCGGCGCAGGCTTTCCGTGCAACATCGCCTTAGCCGAATCAGGTCTTGTGTGGGGTCGCAGCGCATCCCCGCGGTGCCATCCGCCGCGAATCTGTTTACCCGATAAGCCACCATTCACGTTAACCGCGCTTTTTATGTGATCAAGTGCGCTTTTCATCCCGAGCCCCCTTCGACGAGCGCTGCCTCCTCGAAGTAAGCTGCGTGCGCGTCAAAATCCCGGCGCGCCGGTGCCATCGAACGCAGGAGCTTTTCCGTCCATGAGGACTGTGTCCCCCCGCGATGCGGGTGACGCTTGCCACCATCGCGGTTGCCGTGGGCTCGGGGCTATCATCCGCCATGGCGGCCGCAGGACACGTGCGAGGCATCGCCCCGTTTCCGGCCTCCGCTCGGGAACTGGCAAGACGGGATTGAAGGAGTTGCAGGGGATGGAGAAGGGGAGTGGCGTACACATGGACAATGCCCTGGCGTTCGTTCCGTCCGGCGCGAACCTGCTGGAAGCCGTGCGCGGTGATCTGACGGGCAATGGTTTCCAGGACCAGCTGCTGGTGATCGACCAACCTCCTCCGGAGGGCTTGCTGCCCGGCGAGCACGGGCCCAACCGGGTGCTGTTGCTGCTGCTGGGCGACGCCACGGGCCGATGGCAGTTGGCGGCGCGCAACGACAAGCTGGTGCCGTGTTCCACCCGGGGAGGCATTGCCGGCGATCCCTTCGCGTACGTGACCATCGAGGATGGTGCGTTCAGTGTGATCACCAACGGCGGCAGTCGCGAACGCTGGAGCAGCGTCTACACGTTCCGGTATGCACCTGCCGAGCAGGCGTGCTGGGTGCATGGCGTGCAGCGCAGGGTGGTCGACACCGAGACCGAAGCCACCCATACGCGTGACTTCTCGGCCGCCGAACTTGGCCGGGTGCGGTTCGAGGATTTCGATCCGTCCGTCGTCGCCGACGTCAGCTTGCCCTGAGTGCCATGCCGGTGAGGAGGCGGGAGTACCCAACGATGATCGAGCAGGAGTTTCACCGTGTCGCAGGATAGGGAGTCGCAGCTGTTGCGGCAGGCCACGGAGGCCGGCATGACCTCGTCCCGGGAACTGGCCAACTTCATGGCGCAGGCCGGGCACGAGTCCCGTGGCCTGAGCCGGCTCAATGAAAGTTTCAACTTCACCCGGGGTATCTCGCAGATCCCGGTGGAAGCGGCGTGGCGCAATGGCAATGGTGCGCTTGAGAGCGCGCGCCAGGAGGCGCTGCGTGGGCGGCCGGAGAACCTGGCCGAACTGATGTATGGCGGGCGTATGGGCAATGACGCGCCTGGCGACGCGCTGAAGTATCACGGCCGTGGCTATCTGCCTCTGGTCGGCAAAGAGAATTACGAGCGTGCCGGCAAGGCGCTGGATCTGGACCTGGTGAATCACCCGGAACTGGCCGCGCAGCCCGAGCACGCAGGCCGCATTGCCGTGTGGCAGTGGCAGACGCGGGTGCCGGAAGCGGCGCGCGAGGACGTGCGCGAAGCGACGCGCGCGATCAATGGTGGCCTGAACGGCATCGAGGCCCGCCAGCAGCGATTCGAGGTGTGGCAGCAGAAGCTGACGCCTGATGTGATGGCGCGGCTGGAGCGGGGCGAAGTCGGGGCGCCGGCCCAGCAGGCCACCGTGCGCGACATGTCGCAGCCTGGCGCGCCGGGACATGCCCTGTTCCAGGGCGCCCGCCACCATCTGCAGCAGATGGGACCACAAAGCGGTCTGCGCAGCGTGCAGGAACTGGACAATGCTGCCGGCGCACTGGCGCTGAGCGCGCAGAAGGCGGGGATGTCGCGCATCGATCATCTCCTGGCTGGCAACGACGGCCGCACGTTGTTTGCCGTGCAGGGCGCGCTGGGTGACCCGGCCATGCTGCGCGCTTCGGTCGAGCGCGAACAGGCGGCGCAGCAGCCGCTGGCGCAGAGCAGCCAGCAGTTGGCCGCCAGTGTCGCCCAGCAGGACCCCGCGGCCGCGCTCGCCCGCGAGCAGGAGCAGCGCTCTCGATCCCTGTAGCACCTGATGCCGGCGGGCAGAGTGCCCGCAGGCGCTTTACGTACGACGCGTGGCGCCCTGTGGCGCCGACATGGAAACCCACTCGTAAGGACACCACATGCGAATCGTTCCCTCGAATACCCGGCACGCCGCTGCCCGCTGCACTGCGTCCGTGCGCCGCCTGCCGCCGGTCTGGCTGTTGTCACTTGGACTTGTCGCGGGGGCGGCACAGGTTCAGGAGGCAGCGGGACCTGTGGTGGAGACGGCCCCCGCTGCCCAGGCTACCGTTGAGGCGCCTGCGGAGGCGGCGCCCGTTGCAGCGCCCGTGGCGGCCGACGCCGTTGTCGCGGCGCCGACGCCCGAGGTGTCGGCTGCCGTGATACCCCCTGCGGCCCCTGTGGTGGACGCGCAGCCGGCGACGACTGCGGATCCGGCGCCGGCGCCCGTTGCGCCCGCAGCGCCGGCACCTGTGGCTGCACCGCCCGCCTCCGTCGAGCCAACCGTTCCCGCGGTAGCGCCCGCTCCGCCCGCATTGGCCATCGTGCCGTTGCCGCCCGAGCAGGCGACCGAGCGGGCGCTCGGTGCTCGCTGCCCGGTGGATCTGGCCGGGCGACTGGCGACCCAGGGCGACCTGCTGATTGGCGCCTGCCAGGGCACGATGCCGGCGCATCTGGCCGCGTTGCTGGTCGCGCTGCCCGTGCAGGACATCCACCTGCCGCGCAGCTGGCGCGAGCGTGAGGTGCGGCAGAAGGCCTGGTTCAAGGCTGTGCCGGGCTACGGCCAGCGCCCGGACTTCATCGTGCGGATGGGCGACATCTGGGTGCGTTCGCTGGAAGGGCGCGACGCCGACAGCACGTTCTATCTGGTGTCGGCGCCGTTCACCTGCAGCGACCAGGTTGCCAACCGGGATGAGTACGGCGCGGAGCCGGTCCGCGTACCCGCAGGTGATTGCCGCGAGGCTTATGTGGCCCAGCGTGTGTACCAGGTCCGCGGGGATGCGGCGCCGCGGGATGTGACCGCCGATGCCATGCCGACGATGCCCCCGGTCACGGAGGCCGATCGTGCGCGCCAGCTGTCGCGTGAGGGCCGGATCAGCCTGGACCACAGCAAGCTGCAGTACGGCCCGGCCATGCGTTGGTTCGTGCAATACCCGGAGTCGGCGCAGAAGGGTGGTCCGCGCGCCTACAGTGACTGGAACCGTGAGCACATCGCGTTTGTGGTCTGGACCGGTGATCGCTTCGAGCTGCGCGAGAAGGTCGCGCGCGCGCAGTGGCCCTGTGACCCGGTGGCACCCGGCGATCGCGCCTGTGGCGGATTCCCGGATTCCGGGCCCGATCTGTTCGTGACGGCCGCAGCATCCGTGCCAATGGCAGCGTCCAGCCCCTGAGCCGGAGTCTCGAAGTGATGCGGGAGCCGGGCTGACCGGCTCCCGCGCTGCATCAGGCCTGCAGGCTGCGGGTCTGGTTCCGCTGCTGTTCCAGCTGCTGGTCGCGCTCCAGCGCAACGCGCTGGTCGGCGGCCTGCTGGTCGATGCGCTGGCTGCTCTGTTCCAGCGGGGTGTTCATCGCCACTGCCGTATCCACCGACACACGAAGGTGGGCGGGGTCGCCGCCCTGGCCCTGCACGGCGAAGCTGCGCGAGGCATCGGCATTCATGACCACTTCGTCGATGCGCTTGCCGCCTGCTGCGTGCATTTCGGCGGCCAGACTGCCTGCCAGCTGCGTGCTCATCACGTCTGGTACCCGGCCGACGCGGACATCCTGCGCGTGCACGCCACGGATCGCGTCGTTGAACAGTGGGTTGCCCACATGGTTGGCATCGTCCATGCGCAGCATGTTGGTGTGATGGCCGTTCTTCTCCGCTTCGCGGCGTGCCGGCTCACCGGGCTGCAGCGGGCCGCGGATGTGGTCGTACAGGTCGACGGCGCCGCCTGGAATGCCCCGCGCCGCGCGGGTGACACCACGGCGCAGTGATTCAACGTCGTCGCGGTACTCCTCGATCATCCTGGCGTTGTCTTTTGCCAGCTTCTGCGTTTCCGGGTGCTGCAGCACCGAGCCGTCACCGAGGAAGTTGCCCAGCTTGTGCGCGCCGAACGAGCTGCCTGCGGCGATGATCGGTCGGTCGGGGATAAGGGCGCGCAACGAGTGATTGCTGAAACCGTTCGCGGCGAGCGTGCTGATTTCATTCGGCCTGGCGTAGATGCGCACCTGGCCGAAGTGCGGCGACGCTGCGCTGACCGGATCGGAGGCCATGACATGGTTGATCATGGTGTTGCCGCCTTCCGGGATGCGGTAGCTGAGGCTGACCGCGCCATAGGCGTTGAAGGTTTCGCCCTTGACGTTGAAATGGTGCGAGGTGATCTGGGCCAGAGCGCCGCCGAGAGAGTGGCCGGTGACGGTGACTTCGGGGGGGCGCTGTCCGAGATCCTGCCCCTCCTTCTTGGCGTAGGCGAGGGCGCGTTGGGTCAGCGCGATGGCATCCGGTGCCTGCACGTTGGTGCGGGCGACAACCATGCCACCATCGGTCAGGATCGCATCGCGGGCGATCTGTTCGGTGCCGCGATGTGCGACGACAATCTCGTTGGTATCGACTCGCTGGTAGATCGTTCCCTGATAACCGTTCAGTCGATTGTCGACGTGCTCGAGGATCTTGTACTCATGCCCGTTGATCGCTACGAGCTCTTCTTTGCCGGGAGCGCGTCGACCGACCGCACGGTCCTTGTACACGTCGTCGGAAATGCCCGCGTAGTCTTGGCTGCTGAGGCTCATTGGCGGACCTCATTGGCTTCAAGTGAAGCCGAGAACAGCGCATTCTGCAGTTCAGGGCGGAACTTGGTGGGGTCTTCCTGGCCGCTTGCGCCGTAGTCAGGAATCTCGTTCACGCGCGGATAGTCCGAACGAGGATAGTGGCGAGTTTCGGTCTCGCCTTTGACGAAGGGCGCTGCTTCAATGAATGAAAGGAAGCGCGTCTCGCCTTCGGCACCCGTCGCTTTCAGCATCGCGCCGGCACCGGTGAACTCCCACTTGCAGACACCGCGACCGTAGTAGTCCTCGTCCAGCATGCGATCGATGTATACGGTGCCGCGGTATTCGCCATCAGCGACCTTGCGCAGCTCCACTGGTTCCTGGCTGGTGATGCGTGCAGCCGTGCCTGTGGCCGGCTCGATGTGGCCGCACTGGTCTTCGTTGGTGACGTCGTACTGCGCGACGGCTTCGACCACCGCGAAATCACCGGGGGCGTCCTTCAGGCGCAGCACCAGTTCATAGGCCTTGCGCGGGCTGGGGTTGAGCTTGGCGAGGCCGCGCCCACCCTGGGCGACATCGGCTTCAGCAGCGGCACGTTCCTGGTTCATGGCGGTCTCCGGATGGCAGGCGGTCAACAGAAGCAGAGCAAGGCACGGAATCATCTTGTGGCGCAATGTCGGCCTCCTTGGGGATAGGGGTGAATGAGGCACTGGCAGCTCATGGCGTGAGCTTCTGCACAGTGGTGGTGGTTGAGAACAGCGCGTCGCGCAGATCTTCGCTGTACCCCGACGGAGCTTCCTCGCCACTGGCACCAAAATTGGCGACAGTGTCGGCGCGCGGATAGACAAGGTTCGGGTAATAAAGCGTCAGAGGCGAGTCGTTCTCCATGCGCTTCTTGTCGACGAACGTCAGGAATCGCGTATCCGCCTTGCTGGTCGTGGCGCGCAACATCGCACCGACGCCCGACAGCGTCCAAACGCAGGCGCCGCGCCCGTAGTAGTCCTCATCCAGCATGCGGTCCAGGTAGAACGTACCGCGGTACTCGTTCTCGCTGACCTTGTGCAGGGTGACGGGCTCTTGGCTGGTAATACGGCTGGCGGTACCGGTCGCCCTCAGGACCCGGCCGCAGTCCTTGTGGTTGCTGACGTCGTACTGGGCAACGCCCTCGACGACCGCGAAGGGACCAGGGGCATCCTTCAGTGTCAGTACCAGCTCGTAGCCCTGCTGCGGTGACGGGTTGAGCTTGGCCAGGCCGCGTCCACCTGCGGCAACGTCACGCTCTGCGTCCGCGTAGGGCGAACATGCCGCCAGCGGGACGAGGGCGAGCAATGCCAGCAGCGGCCGCCCCCTGGGTTCGGGGCGAGCTACACCCATGGCGCGAGCCTGCATCGTGCGTCCATGTCCATCTATCCTTCCTGGGTGGCAGGTTTCTCGATTATGGAACGTGCCGGGAGCGCTGTGCCACCCTTGGAGACGGATTTTTGACGCGCCGGGGAGGCATTGCCCGGGCGGATCGCTTGCCGCACAAGGCTCGCGATCGTCACGGTGGCATTGCTGCCGGGGGCATCTCTGCGGCTGAATCCGTGACTGAAATCAATCATTCACATGTCCATCACTTTATAGAAGGCGCTTTCCTTGAACTGCATGATCCGCCCTGAAAACCGCGAAGACCGTGCTGTCATCCACGCACTCACCGAGGCAGCCTTCCGCGAAGCCCCGCACAGCAGCCATACCGAGCAGTTCATTGTGGATGCACTGCGTTCGCGTGGAGAGCTGAGTCTCTCGCTGGTCGCCGAGAAGGACGGGCAGGTCGTCGGGCATGTTGCCTTGTCGCCGGTGACGATCAGCGATGGCAGCACCGGCTGGTTTGGCCTGGGGCCAATTTCGGTGCTGCCCGGATGGCAGGGGCAGGGTGTCGGCGCGGCGCTGATGCATGCGGCGCTTGATGCACTGCGTGAGCAGGGGAAGCAGGGCTGCGTATTGCTGGGAGAACCCGCGTACTACGGTCGATTCGGATTCCGCGCCGAGCCCGGCCTGGTGCTGCCGGGTGTGCCGCCAGAGTACTTCCAGGCGCTGTGCCTGAGGCCGCCGATGGCGCAGGGAGAGGTCCAGTACTCACCGGCATTCGAAGCGACGGTCGGATGATCGGGGGCGGGCCTCGAACATCCGTCGAATGTCAGCCGTTGTACCGGAGATGGATCAGCGGATACGGGCGGCCCTGCGAATCCAGCGGTGAACGTCCGGTTTCGACGAAGCCCATGCGCAGGTAGAAGCCGACGGCCTGTGCGTTCTGTTCGTTGACGTCAGTGCTCAGCTGCGGATGCTGGGCAAGTGCATGTTGCAGCAGTTGCCGGCCGATCCCGGTGCCACGTACCTCGGGATCGATGAACAGCGCTTCCATGTGCGTGCCGTCGATCAGCATGAAGCCCAGCGGCCGATCCTGTGCATCGACAGCAACGGTCATCGGCGCCTGCGGCAGGAAACCGGCCACTTCGGCATCGATGGCCTGGCGGTCTTCGGCACTGAGGAAGTCGTGGGTGGCGTCGACGGCGCGACGCCAGAGGTCGACAAGGGCGGCGCCGTCGTCGGCGCGAGAGGGGCGCAGGGTGCTCATGGGTTCACCAAGGTGCTTCGGAAGAGTGCGAAGTATGAGGCTTTCCGGTAGCGCATGCAGGCGAAGATTCATCCCGCGTCGCGGTGGCGGATGAAGGGGCTGTGCGCGATCGCGTCCGCGCGCAGCACCACCCCATCCTCGAAGTCATCGCTGTCGTTGAAGGGCACGATTGGCCACTGCCGCCAGTACGTCAGTCGCTCGCGGTAGGAGAGGGTGGCTGCAACCAGTGCTTCGTCGTGGGCCTGCACGCGTTCCGCTGCAAGCCCGGAACGCACGCCATGCACCACGCATGGCTCCATCACCTCGAAGCCGACGTAGCGCAGGCTGTACATCAACGGCCACAGCAGCAATCGGGTGTCGCCTTCGCGGCCGTCCACCGCGCATGCCCGTGCCGATGAACCGGTGGTGACGCTCAGCAATGCACGCTTGCCCTGCATCACGCCATGTTCGTGGCGCTGACGGCTGTTGTACATCGGCCCATATACCAGCACGCGGTCCAGCCAGCCCTTGAGGATGGCTGGCGCCGCGAACCACCACAGCGGGAACTGCAGGATCACCAGGTCTGCGACCCGCAGCAGGTGCAGGTGACGTCGCACATCGGCGGGTAACTGCTCCAGTTCGGCGCTGTGGCGTTGTTCGCGCTGGGCATCGAAGCGCTCGGGCTGCAGGCGCCTTGAATGATGATGGGCCGCTTCCAGTGGATCGAAGCCTTCCGCATACAGGTCGACCACGTCCACCTGCAGGGCGTCATGGCGCAGCTGTTCGGCGGCCTGCGCGGCCAGGTAGGCGTTGAACGAGCGGGGTTCGGGATGGGCAAGCAGGATCAGGGCGCGCATGGGGCGAGGTGTTGGTGGAGTGTGCGACCATCCTCGCGATGCCGGAGTGCCCCGGCAATTACGCACCTTGAGGTAACCATGGCCTGTCCGGGCGATGTCTATGCCGCCGATTGTTCGGCACGTGATGCGCTGGCGCTGATCTCCGGCAAGTGGGTGATGCTGCTGTTGCCGGCACTGGCGCAGGGGCCGCTGCGCAATGGCGCGCTGCTGCGGAAGATCGAAGGCATCTCGCAGAAGGTGTTGACCCAGACCCTGCGGCAGCTGGAGCGCAATGGCCTGGTCGAGCGGTGTGAGCTGGGCAAAAAGCCACTGCATGTGGAGTACCGGCTGACCGAAGTCGCGCGTGGCCTGGTTGACACGCTGTCCGCTCTGGACCGTTGGGCCGAGCACAACTTCCCGGCACTGGACGCCGCCCGCGAGCGCTTCGACGCACGCTAGCGCCGCCTGCACGGCCGCGGGCGTACAATGCGGCCCCGGCGGCCATCCTGGCCCTGCACACACGCGAGAACCGCCATGACCGATGCCCTGGGTGTACCGGTGCACGACGCCGATGAACACTGGATGCGCCATGCGCTGGCGCTGGCCGAGCGTGCGCAGCGCGAGTACGACGAGATCCCCGTTGGTGCGGTACTGGTGGGCGCCGATGGCCAGCTGCTGGGCGAGGGCTGGAACCTCAACATCGCCTCGCACGATCCCAGTGCGCATGCCGAGATCGTGGCCATGCGCGCCGGCGGCACGCGGCTGGCCAATCATCGGCTGCTCGGCAGCACCCTGTACGTGACCCTCGAACCCTGCGCGATGTGCGCGATGGCCATCGTGCATGCACGCGTCGCCCGCTTGGTCTACGGCGCCAGCGACCCCAAGACCGGTGCCTGCGGCAGCGTGTTCGACCTGCTGGGCGATGCCCGCCACAACCACCGGGTGGAGATCCACGGTGGAGTGCTGGCCAAGGAGGCCAGCATGCGCCTGACCAATTATTTCCGCGCCAAGCGCGGCAAACCGCCGCTGCTGCTGGAAGACCACGCCGGCGAGGGCTGAGGGGCGAACGGGTATGATGGGCGCCCCTTTCCTTCACCGGTGGGCCGCGCGCCTGCCCAGCAACGAGGCGACACATGGCGGACAACGGCGCGGCCAACGAGCGGCTGATCTGGATCGACCTGGAAATGACCGGGTTGGATACCGACAACGATTCGATCATCGAGATCGCCACCGTGGTCACTGATGCCCAGCTGAACGTGCTGGCCGAAGGGCCGGAATTCGCCATCCACCATCCGCTGGAAACGCTGGAAGCGATGGATGAGTGGAACCGCAACCAGCACCGCCGCTCGGGCCTGTGGCAGCGCGTGGTGGACAGCACCACCACCCTGGGCCAGGCCGAGGCGCAGACGGTGAACTTCCTGGCGCAGTGGATTCCGGCCGGCCTTTCGCCGATGTGCGGCAACTCGATCTGCCAGGATCGCCGCTTCCTGCACCGCCAGATGCCGAGGCTGGAGAAGTACTTCCACTACCGCAACCTGGACGTGTCCACGGTGAAGGAACTGGCCAAGCGCTGGGCGCCGAGCGTGGCCGCCGGCGTCGGCAAGAACAGCAACCATACCGCGCTGAGCGATGTACACGATTCAATCGCCGAGCTGCGCCACTACCGCCAGTTCATGGGCGCGCTGTCGGGCCTGCCGGCTGCCTGAACGACGCCGCCGGGCATGGCCCGGCGCTACCGGGTGACACGCCAACGGGTAGTGCCGGCCGCTGACCGGCAAGGCGCCGGATCGGGCCCGTCTGTGGTGCCCCGCGACGAAGCGTTCAACTTCCGGGCGCTAAGATCGGCGCCATGAACGAGCCCATCTTGCTCCCCCGCGACATCGCCCATGACGCACGCGACTGGTCCGACCTGCAGCGCGCGGTGGCCCTGCTGGAAGCGCCGACCCTGACCGCGCGCATGGCCAACCTGGTCGGTACGCCGCTGGAGTTCGCGGTGAAGGCGCTGCCCAGCTCGGTCTCCAACCGCATCCACGGTGCGGTGCAGGCGGCACTGTCCAAGTCGGCGCGGGCAGCCCTGTGGAGCATGGACAACTCGCCCGGCAAGGGAGCGTCGACCCGCTGGCACAAACTGGCGGCAGCCACCTCCGGTGCGGTCGGCGGCGCCTTCGGCTTTGCCGCCTTGCTCATCGAGTTGCCGGTGTCGACCACGATCATGATGCGTGCTGTGGCCGACGTCGCCCGCAGCGAGGGGTTTGACCTGTCCGAGTTCAGCACCCGCCAGGCGTGCCTGGAGGTGTTCGCGCTGGGCGGCAACTCGCCGCGTGATGACGCCAGCGAGACGGGCTATTACCTGGCCCGCGGCTTCACCACCGATGTGATGCGCCACCTGTCGGCCGAGCTGGCCGGGCGGGTGGTGACCGGCCGCGACCTGACGCTGGGCGTGGCGCCGAAGGAAGCCGGCAAGCTGCTGGCGAAGATGGTGGAGAAGGTGGCGGCGCGCTTTGGCGTGGTCGTTACCGAGAAGTTCGCCGCGCAGGCGGTGCCGGTCGTTGGTGCCGCCGCGGGTGCAGCGCTGAACACCATGTTCACCGACTACTACCAGGACATGGCGCGTGGTCACTTCATCGTGCGCCGGCTGGAGTTGAAGTACGGGGAAGATGTGGTGCGCACCTGCTATGACCGCGTGGCACACGGTGCTGTAAAGATCGAGCCAAGGGTGGAGTAGATCCACGCCATGCGTGGATGAGCCCTCGTACCGGGTGATCCTTGCCGTGGGGGAACAACTGTTTTGCCAGTGCGTGCCTGTTGCCTGGCGGGGGCCATCCCCATTCTTGGTGGCACTCCTCCCGCAAGAGATCGCCGCCATGTTGTTCACTCCTCATCATCTGGGCGCACTGACGCTGCCCAACCGCATCGTGATGCCGCCGATGACCCGCTCGCGCTCGTCGGCCGGCAACGTGCCCACTGCCGAAATGGCCACGTATTACGCGCAGCGCGCCAGCGCCGGCCTGATCGTCAGCGAAGGCACCCAGATCAGCCCTCAGGGCCAGGGCTATGCCTGGACCCCGGGCATCCATAGCCCGGACCAGGTGAAGGGCTGGCGCCGGGTGACCGATGCCGTGCACGCTGCCGGCGGTCGCATCTACGCCCAGCTGTGGCATGTCGGCCGGGTCTCGCACGTGGCGCTGCAGCCGGGTGGCGCCGCGCCGGTGTCGTCGTCGGCGTTGTTGGCGGAAGGCGTGAAGGTGTTCGTCGACCCGACCGGGGCAGGCCCCGAAGCCGGGGTAGGCGAAATGATCCAGCATTCGATGCCGCGCGCGCTGCGCGAAGACGAGATTCCGGGCATCGTCGCCGACTACGCCCAGGCGGCACGCAACGCGCTGGACGCAGGCTTCGATGGCGTGGAGTTGCACGGTGCCAATGGCTACCTGATCAACCAGTTCATCGACTCGCAGGCCAACCAGCGCACCGACGGCTATGGCGGCGCGTTGCAGAACCGCCTGCGGTTCCTGCGCGAGGTGGTGCAGGCGGTGGTTGCGGTGGTCGGTGGTGACCGCGTCGGCGTGCGCCTGGCGCCACTGACCACCTTGCAGGGCGCGGTCGACGATACGCCGCAGGCGACCTATCTGGCCGCCTCGCATCTGCTGGGCGAGCTCGGCGTCGGTTACCTGCACATCGCCGAGGCCGACTGGGACGACGCACCGCTGATGCCGGTGGCGTTCAAGCAGGCGCTGCGCATGGTCTACCCGGGTACGCTGATCTATGCCGGCAAGTACACCGCCGAGCGTGCCGAGCAGGCACTGGCCGAAGGCTGGGCCGACCTGATCGGCTTCGGTCGCCCGTTCATCGCCAACCCGGATCTGCCTGAGCGCCTGCGCCTGGGGGCGGAACTGAATCCGCCGGATCGTGCGACATTCTTTGGCGGTGGCGCGGTCGGCTTCACCGATTACCCGACGCTGGAAGAGAGCGTCGCGGCCTGATCCTGAAGGCTGCCGGCCGCTGGCCGGCATTTCAATGTCGTATCGCCGATGGGTGGGTGCCGACCGTTGGTCGGCACTGCCGGCATGGATCAGGGCTTGTCGCGCACCAGCGCGTCCGCCTCGACCACACCGCCATCCTTTCCATGCAGGTACAGGTGCATGTCCTGCTGCGGGTACGGGATGTTGATGCCGGCCTTGTCGAAGCCCAGCTTGAGCTGCTCCAGCAGCGTGACCTTGGTGCCGAACCAGTCGGCCGACTTCACGTAGCAGCGGATGCCGAGGTTGATCGCGTGCGCACCCAACTCGTACACCACCACGTCCGGTGCCGGCGTCTGCAGCACGCGCGGGTCCGCCTTCATCAGCGCCAGCGCGGTGTCGCGTGCCAGCTGGATGTTGTCCTCGTAGCCGATGCCGATCACCAGTTCGACGCGGCGGGTCGGCTCGGCGGTCAGGTTGATGATCGGTGCGGCGGTGATCAGCGTGTTTGGAATGGTGGTGTGCTGGTTGTCGGCACCGGTGATGACGGTCTGGAAAATGCGCACTTCGCGCACCGTGCCGGTCTGTCCGGCAACGGTGACCACGTCGCCGACGCGGAACGGCCGCAGTGTCACCAGCATCACGCCCGAGGCGATGTTGGACAGCGAATCCTTCAGGGCAAGGCCAACGGCCAGGCCGGCGGTGCCGAGCACGGCCAGCAGCGGCGTGATCTGCACGCCCAGCGTGCCGATGGCCAGCACCACCACGATCACCAGCGACGCGGCGTACACCACGTTGCGCAGGAAGCTGCCCAGCATCGGGTCCACGCCCATGCGCGCTGTGGCGCGCGGCATCGCATTGGACAGGCGACGCGCCACCCACAGGCCCACCAGCAGCACCACGATGGCGGCCAGTAACGGCACACCGTAGGTTTCCAGCAGGCGCTCCCAGTTGAGCGAGTGGAACCAGGGCGTTGCGGCGGGGGCGGGAGGTGCGGCGGCGATCATGCGGAAGTCCTTTGCTGCGTAGCGATGTCTGCGTGGGGCTGGGCGTGCGCGGACGCCAGAAACAGCAAGCCCCGCAGAGTGAAGTGACCCCCGAGACTTGGACGGTGGGGTCAGGCGGCTGCTTGGGCCTGCTCCCGGTACTTTACCGGGCTTAGCCCCTTCAATTTCAATCTGATTCGCTCTTGGTTGTAGTACTTGATGTACTCCACCAGCCCGGCCTCCAGGCTTTCGATGCTGTCAAAGCTGTTCAGGTAGAAGAACTCCGACTTCAGC
>NZ_JCAFSH010000020.1:0-47949 GCF_059369035.1 Stenotrophomonas sp. YJH_SMC_130 | reverse complement strand
GGTGGAATACATCCAGTACTACAACGAAGAGCGCATCAAACTGAAACTGAAAGGCCTGAGCCCGGTAAAGTACCGGGAGCAGGCTCAATCGGCCGCCTGACCCCGTCCAAGTCTCGGGGGTCACTTCACCCTGGGGGCTCGGCCACGGCATCCATGCCGTGGACGGTCCCGCCATCTGTACCCGTCCCGCCTCCGATCATTTCCCGGTGACGGTGGGCGAGAGCGTGGGTTACTGACGAACTGAAGAAAAACAAAAAGGACGCGGCGTTTGCCGCGTCCTTTTTGTTTGATCCTGCAGTGCTTTCTGTAGAGCGGAGCCATGCTCCGCTCCAAGCAAGCGAAGCGCGCGACCCGCTGTTGCTCTTCTTTCTTTCTTCCGTGGCGGGCGGCCGCAGGAAACTGTCAGAGGGCGGGCGGGTTGGGTTCGCGGGAGTGTCCGCCGCATGGATGCGGCGGCCAAGCCTCCAGGGATGGATTCACGGCGTCTCCCGCGAACCCAACCCGCCCGACCCAGCACGGCTTTTGCTCTGAGCCCCCCGCCACGAGGGGCTCAGCCGTTGGCCGGAATCCTCACAGTGCCGCGCGGATCCGCTCGCGCAGCGCTTCCAGATCCTTGGCAAACGCCTCGATACCGGTTGCCAGCTTCTCGGTGGCCATCGGATCGGCCGCCAGGTCCGCCGCGAACTTGGCCGCATCGATCGGCGTCACCGCCGCGCCATCGGCGGCACCGGCCACCAGCTTGCGCGGCAGCTCGCCGTGGTCGGCGTCCAGCTTCTCCAGCAGGTCCGGCGAAATCGTCAGGCGGTCGCAGCCGGCCAGTGCTTCGATCTGCGCGGTCGAACGGAACGAGGCGCCCATCACCACCGTCGGCGAACCGCGACGCTTGAATTCGGCATACACGCCGCGCACGAACTTCACGCCCGGGTCTTCATCGATGGTGGCCGGGGCCTGGCCGTTGGCCACGTACCAGTCCAGGATCCGGCCGACGAACGGCGAGATCAGGAACGCCCCGGCTTCGCTGCAGGCCAGCGCCTGGGTCGGGTTGAAGATCAGCGTCAGGTTGCAGTCGATACCCTCGGCCTGCAGGATGCGCGCGGCTTCCACGCCTTCCCAGGTCGCGGCGATCTTGATCAGGATCTTCTCGCGCGGCACGCCGGCATCGGCGTACATCTGGATGAACTGGCGGGCCTTGGCCACGGTGGCAGCGGTGTCGTGAGCCAGGTCGGCATCCACCTCGGTGGACACCCGGCCCGGCACCAGCGTGCTCAGCAGCGCGCCGACGCCGATGGTCAGGCGGTCGGCCACGGCGTGCACCACGGCTTCGCGGTCGCCCGTCTGCTGGCGGCCCCAGGCCAGTTCGCGTTCGATCAGCTCGCCGTAGACCGGCAGGTCCAGCGCCTTCTTCACCAGGGTCGGGTTGGTGGTGCAGTCTACCGGCTGCAGGCGCTTGATCGCCTCGTAGTCACCGGTATCGGCAACAACCACGGACAGTTCGCGCAGCTGGGACAGTTTGGACGGGGTACTCATTACGGCTCCTGGGACAGGGGGATCGAATCGCGCGCGGTGCGCAGCGGTAATCAGGGGCGGTCGTTGTGGACCGCGGTCACGCGCAGGCGCAGCTTGCGGCCGCCGGGCGCGGTCCAGTCGATGCTCTGGCCGATCGAAAGGCCGAGCAGGGCACTGCCGACCGGGGCCAGCACGGAAACCCTGCCTTCATCGACGTTGGCTTCGCGGGGGAAGACCAGGGTCAGGACGTGCTTTTCGCCCGACACTTCATCTTCGCACTCCACGCGCGAATGCATCATGACGATGCCTTCGGGAATCTGGTCCGGTGCCAGCACGGTGGCCCGGTTGAGTTCTTCAGCAAGCGCGAGCGCGGCAGGCGTCTGGCTCAGCGCGGGAGATTCGAGCATGGCGTCCAGGCGGTCCATGTCGAAGGTAGAAACGGTGATCGACGGCGGCAGGCCGCTGGCGGTGTTCATGGTGACGCTCCTTGGTTGAAAGCCATGCAAAAGGCGGCACCTGCTGGCGCCGCCTGTCTGTATTGTGGGGACAAATGCGGCCGGAATCGACTCCTGCCGATTCCAGGCCGGTACGGCGGGGGCTCAGCCGTTCAGCGCGGGGCCGGGCAGGGCCGGTGCATCGCTGCCGGCATCGAGCGCCTCCAGCGTGAACAGCGCCTGCGGCAGACGCTTGAACTGGTCGGCCAGGTCCATCAGGAAGTCGTTCATGGCCGAGCTGCGGCGCCAGATCATGGCGATGCGGCGGCTGGGACGGCCCTCGCCGGTGAAGTCGAGCAGGCGGATGTTGTTCGAGCGCGGCACCGGCGGCTGCACCGACAGGCTCGGCAGCAGGGTGATGCCGACGTCGGCGGCGACCATCTGCCGCAGCGTTTCCAGGCTGGTGGCGCGGAATTCGGACTTCTCGTTGGCGCCGAACAGGCGGCAGACTTCCAGCGCCTGGTCGCGCAGGCAATGCCCGTCTTCCAGCAGCAGCAGCTTCTGCGTCGCCAGTTCCTGCACGTCCAGATGTTCGCGACGAGCCAGCGGGTGGCGACCGGAGACGGCCAGCAGGAACGGTTCCTCGAACAGGAACTCGGCATGCAGCTGGTCGTCGATCACCGGCAGCGCCAGCAATGCAGCGTCGAGCTTGCCTTCGCGCAGGCGGTCCAGCAGCACATCGCTCTTTTCCTCGACCAGCAGCAGTTCCAACTCCGGGAAGCGCTCGCGGATGCGCGGGATCACATGCGGCAGCAGGTACGGGCCGAGGGTCGGGAAGATTCCCAGGCGCACCGTGCCGGCTTCCGGATCGCGGCTGCGTCGCGCCGCTTCCTTCAGCTGTTCCACTTCGGACACGATCACCCGCGCTCGTGCTGCTGCTTCCTGGCCCGCCGGGGTCAGCATCACCTTGCGCGGTGCGCGTTCCACCAGCGGCAGGCCGAGCTCTTCCTCCAGCTTGCGGATCTGCGTGGACAACGTCGGCTGGCTGACAAAGCAGGACGCGGCAGCCCGGCCGAAATGCTTGTGGTCGGCCAGGGCTACCAGGTACTTCAGATCACGTAGGTTCATCCTTACACCCCAGGGGTAACGGACCGGCTGACGGCGTGGTTACCCGACAGGCAGACAATGTTCCCGGTGATCTGGGAACGGTGGATCAGGCCGCTTCAGCAACGGCACCGCTGCTGTTGCTCACCGACGAGCGGATCAGGTGGTCGAACGCGCTCAGTGCGGCGGTGGAACCGGCGCCCATGGCGACGATGATCTGCTTGTAGGGCACCGTCGTGCAATCGCCAGCAGCAAACACACCCGGCAGGTTGGTCTGGCCGCGGTCATCGATGACGATCTCGCCACGCGGCGACAGCGCCACCACATCCTTCAGCCACTCGGTGTTGGGCAGCAGGCCGATCTGCACGAAGATGCCTTCCAGCTCGACGCGGTGGGCATCGCCGCCGATGCGGTCCTTGTAGACCAGGCCGGTGACCTTGCTGCCGTCGCCGAGCACTTCGGTGGTCTGTGCGCTGGTCAGCACGGTGACGTTGCCCAGGCTGCGCAGCTTCTTCTGCAGCACTTCGTCGGCACGCAGGCTGGAATCGAACTCCAGCAGGGTTACATGCGACACGATGCCGGCAAGGTCGATGGCCGCTTCCACACCGGAGTTGCCGCCGCCGATCACCGCCACGCGCTTGCCCTTGAACAGTGGACCATCGCAGTGCGGGCAGTAGGCCACGCCCTTGTTGCGGTACTGGTCTTCGCCCGGCACGTTCATCTGCCGCCAGCGCGCGCCGGTGGATAGGATCACCGAACGCGACTTCAGCACCGCGCCGTTCTCCAGCTGCACCTGCACCAGGCCGTCTTCGCCGGCCGGCACCAGCGCACTGGCGCGCTGCAGGTTCATGATGTCCACCTCGTACTCGCGCACATGCTGCTCCAGCGCCGTGGCCAGCTTCGGGCCTTCGGTCTCCTTCACCGAGATGAAGTTCTCGATCGCCATGGTGTCCAGCACCTGGCCACCGAAACGCTCGGCGGCGATGCCGGTACGGATGCCCTTGCGCGCGGCGTAGATCGCCGCTGCAGCACCGGCCGGGCCACCGCCCACCACCAGCACGTCGAAGGCTTCCTTGGCGGCGATCTTCTCGGCATCGCGCTTGCTGGCGTTGGTGTCCAGCTTGGCCACGATCTGCTCCAGGGTCATGCGGCCCTGGTCGAACACTTCACCGTTGAGGTACACGGTCGGCACCGACATGATCTCGCGCTTCTCGACTTCGTCCTGGAACAGGGCGCCATCGATGGCCACGTGCTGGATGCGCGGGTTGAGCACCGCGGCCAGGTTCAGCGCCTGCACCACGTCCGGGCAGTTCTGGCAGGACAGCGAGAAGTAGGTTTCGAACCTGTACTCGCCTTCCAGGTTCTGCACCTGCTCGATCAGCTCGGCGGTGGCCTTGGACGGGTGGCCGCCGACCTGCAGCAGGGCGAGCACCAGCGAGGTGAACTCGTGGCCCATCGGCAGGCCGGCGAAGGTCAGGTGGATGTCCTGGCCCGGCGTGCCCAGGTCGAAGGACGGCACGCGGCCCTGGCCATCGCGCAGGACCTGCAGCGAGATCTTGTCCGACAGGCTCTCCAGGGTCTGCAGCAGGTCCAGCATTTCCTGCGACTTGGCGCCATCGTCGGCGTGCGCGGTGATCTGGATCGGGCGGGTCACGCGCTCCAGATAGGTCTTCAGCTGCGACTGCAGGTTGGCGTCCAACATCGGGTCATCTCCTGGCTTCAGGCAAACAGGGGGCGTGGCACCGCTGTAGAAGGTAGCGGACCAGCAGGGGGTAGGGGTGAACCCAAGACAGCGACCGTGGAAGGGGCTGGCTGGCCAAAGCTGGCGCGCGTTGGCTGTCTTGGGTTCACCCCCACGCCGGCGGGGGCACCGGCACGGGGATGAAGGCGCGTCGTGGCGTGGGGCCACGGCAGGCCGGTAATGCTTTAGATCTTGCCGACCAGGTCCAGCGACGGGGTCAGGGTCTTCTCGCCTTCCTTCCACTTGGCCGGGCAGACCTGGTTCGGGTTGGCGGCGGTGAACTGGGCAGCCTTCAGCTTGCGCAGGGTCTCGGACACGTCACGGGCGATCTCGTTGGAGTGGATCTCCAGGGTCTTGATCACGCCTTCCGGGTTGATGATGAAGGTGCCGCGCAGGGCCAGGCCTTCTTCCGGAATGTGCACGCCGAAGGCGTTGGTCAGCTGGTGGGTCGGGTCGCCGACCAGCGGGAACTGGGCCTTGCCGACGGCCGGCGAGGTTTCGTGCCACACCTTGTGCGAGAAGTGGGTGTCGGTGGTGACGATGTAGACCTCGGCGCCGGCCTTCTTGAACTCGGCGTAGTGGTCGGCCGCGTCTTCGATCTCGGTCGGGCAGTTGAAGGTGAAGGCGGCCGGCATGAAGATCAGGACGGACCACTGGCCCTTCAGGCTGTTGTCGGAAACCTTGATGAACTCGCCATTGTGGTAAGCGTTGGCTTCGAACGGCTGGATCTGGGTGTTGATGAGGGACATCATTTTTCCTCTGGTGAAGGGGAGTGGGTGAATCGACAGGAGCTAGGTTACCGACTCGCTGGCGATAAGAACAATCCATTGATTGCATCTATTTGATAGATGGAGTCTATCAAAAGGCCATGAGCCAGCACTGAACCATGCCGCTCCCATCCTGCAACTGCTTGTGTGGCAAGGAAAATCGCCCGGGATGTGTGAAGAGGGCTGATAGCCCCTCCTTATACCCTCTGGCGAAACCTGAACGGATTCCAGCTTTTTTGTAGCGTCGAGCCATGCTCGACGGTGGATCTGTAGAGCCGAGCCGATGCTCGGCTGTTCCAGCAGCAGCCGAGCATCGGCTCGGCTCTACAATTGAGACATGTCTTTCCAACCCGAACCCACTCTGCGTCAGGTCGTAGCCGACGCCAGTGCCCGCTTGGGCGGTGTCGACGCCCGCCACGAAGCCGAACTTCTGCTGCTGCATGTACTGGACCGCCCGCGCAGCTGGCTGTTCGCCCATGCCACCGATCCGCTGGCCGCCAATGACCAGGCCGCCTTCGAAGCCTTGCTGGCCCGCCGTGTGGCCGGTGAGCCGGTTGCCTACCTGACCGGGCGCCGCGGTTTCTGGACGCTGGACCTGGAGGTCGACCCGGCCACGCTGATCCCGCGCCCGGAAACCGAGCTGCTGGTCGAGTTGGCGCTGGAGCGACTGCCGCCGGACCAGGCGTTGCAGCTGGCCGACCTCGGTACCGGCAGCGGTGCGATCGCACTGGCACTGGCCAGCGAACGGCCCCGGGCACAGGTGCTGGCCACCGATGCCAGCCCGGGCGCGTTGGCCGTGGCCGCGCGCAATGCCGCCCGCCATGAACTGCGCAACGTGCGTTTCGCCGAGGGCGGGCACGACTGGTATGCGCCGCTACGGGGGGCACGCTTCGACCTGATTGCCAGCAATCCACCCTACATCGCCAGCGATGACCCGCATCTGGAACAGGGCGACCTGCGCTTCGAACCGTCTACCGCGCTGGCCTCGGGCATGGACGGCCTGGATGACATCCGCCGCATCGTCGAGGGTGGCCAGGCCCACCTGCGGCCCGGCGGTTGGTTGCTGATCGAGCACGGTTGGGACCAGGGCGCCGCGATCCGGGCACTGTTCGAGGCGACGGGATTTGCCGAGGTGCAGACCGTGCAGGACCTGGAGCAGCGCGACCGCATCACCCTGGGCCGGCGTCCGGCCTAGAATGGAGGTTCTCCTGCCCCGGCAGGGCATCACCCTGGAGCTGCAAGCATGCGTACGCTGTACCCCGCCATCACCCCCTACGACGTCGGCACCCTGAAGGTCGACGACCGCCACACGCTGTACTTCGAACAGTGCGGCAACCCGGAAGGCAAGCCGGTGGTGATGCTGCACGGTGGCCCGGGTGGCGGCTGCAGCGACAAGATGCGCCAGTTCCACGACCCATCCAAGTACCGCATCATCCTGTTCGACCAGCGCGGTGCTGGCCGTTCCACCCCGCACGCGGATCTGGTGGACAACACCACCTGGGACCTCGTCGCCGATATCGAGAAGCTGCGCGAGCACCTGAAGGTCGATCGCTGGCAGGTGTTCGGTGGCAGCTGGGGCTCGACCCTGGCCCTGGCCTATGCCGAAACCCACCCGCAGCGCGTGACCGAACTGGTCCTGCGCGGCATCTTCATGCTGCGTCGCTGGGAGCTGGAGTGGTTCTACCAGGAAGGCGCCAACCGCCTGTTCCCGGATGCGTGGGAGCACTACCTCAAGCCGATTCCGCTGGTGGAGCGTCATGACCTGATCTCGGCCTTCCACCGCCGCCTGACCAGCGACGACGAAACCACCCGCCTTGAAGCGGCCAAGGCGTGGGCGGTATGGGAAGGGGCGACCAGCTTCCTGCACGTGGACGATGACTTCATCAACAGCCACGAAGACCCGCATTTCGCGCTGGCGTTTGCCCGCATCGAGAACCACTACTTCGTCAACGGCGGTTTCTTCGAGGTGGAAGACCAGCTGCTGCGCGACGCGCACCGCATCGCCGACATCCCGGGCGTGATCGTGCACGGCCGCTACGACGTGGTCTGCCCGCTGGCCAACGCCTGGGACCTGACCCAGGTGTGGCCGAAGGCGAAGCTGGAAATCACCCCGGCCTCGGGCCACTCGGCGTTCGAGGCCGAGAACGTGGATGCGCTGGTGCGCGCCACCGATAGCTTCGCCTGATCGGTAGTGCCGGCCGCTGGCCGGCAACGCCGCACCGTTGGCGCCGGGCATGGCCCGACGCTGCCAACCCCCTCCACGCATGGCGTGGATCTACCGCAGTCCACACGTGAAACGTCTGGATTTGCGCAGGCGCCGGCCAGCGGCGGGCGCTACCAGTCCCCAGCCAGCAATGCGTCGGCCAGTACCTGCAGCTTCGGCGAATGCTGGCGCGACGGTGGGTAGATCAGTGACAGCGCGCGGCTGCGGCCTTCAAACGGCTGCAGCACGCGCAGCAGGCGGCCGTCGGCCAAGGCGTCGGCCACCGCGAAATCCATCACCTGCACGATGCCGATGCCGGCGATCGCCGCTTCCACCAGCGGATCGCCGCTGTCGAACACCATCCGCGTCGGTGGCGTGAAGTCGTGAAGCTGGCCGTCCTGCAGGAACTGCCAGTCCACCAGCCGGCCACTGCGCAGGTTGCGCACCGCCAGGCAGGCATGATCCCGCAAGGCGGCCACATCGTCGGGCGCGCCACAGCGGTCGAGGTAGTCCGGGCTGGCCACCGTCACCCAGCGCAGCGGCCGCAGTGCCCGCGCGACGATGCGCTGGTCGGCGATGACGCCGGTGCGCAGCGCGGCATCGAAACCTTCCTCGACCAGATCGACCAGACGGTCGTTGAGCACGGCTTCCACCTGCAGTTGCGGGTGCTGCTGCAGCATCGGCCCCAGCAGCGGTACCAGCACCTTGCGCCCGAACATCGAGGGCGCACTGATCTTCAGGGTGCCCGAGGGCGTGCACGGACGGTCGGCCAACTGGCGTTCGGCATCCTCGAGACCGCACAGCAGGGGCGCGACCTGATCGACGAACTGGCGACCATCCGGGGTCAGTGCCACGTTGCGGGTGTTTCGCTGCAGCAGCTTCACCCCCAGCGTGGCCTCCAGCCGACTGATCGCGCGCGACAGGCCTGACTGGCTCAGGCCCAGCTGCCCGGCGGCGACGGTGAAACTGCGTGCTTCGGCCACCTGCACCAGCATGCGGACGGCATTGAGGTCCATCGAGGTTCCATTCATGCTGAAAATCATGACAGATATGGCCGGAAAGGGGTTTATTGATAGCTCTGCATCAATGAGACTGCGCTCCCCCACAGCACCGGACCGTCGATGCCTCCCCTCAAGTACCCGCGCTGGGCGCTGGCCCTGCTGGCCACCGCCCAGCTGATCATCGCCCTGGACGCCACCATCATCTTCGTCGCCCTGCATGACATGGGGCGCGCGCTGGAGATCAACGCACAGCAGCTGCAATGGGTGGTCAGTGCCTACACCGTGGCCTTTGGCGGCAGCCTGCTGCTGGGCGGGCGTGCCGCCGACCTGATCGGCCGCCGTCGTTTCTACCGGCTGGGCATGCTGCTGTTCGCACTGGCATCGCTGCTCGGCGCGCTGGCGCCGAACGCCACCCTGCTGATCATCGCGCGTGCGGCGCAGGGCATCGGCGCGGCATTGCTGTTCCCGGCCACGCTGGCGCTGATCAACACGTTGTATGCGGAAGGTCCGGTGCGCAACCGTGCACTTGCGATCTGGAGCATGGCCAGCGCGGTGGGCCTGGCGCTGGGCACGCTGCTCGGTGGCGTGCTGACCCAGGCGTTCGGCTGGCCGGCGGTGCTGGCGGTGATCGTGCCGCTGGCCACCACCTGCGCGGTGGCTGCGGGTGCGTGGTTGCCGGCCGATGGCCCGCGTGCGCAGGGCCGCTCGTTCGATCTGGCCGGCTGCATCACCGTCACTGCCGGCGGCAGCCTGCTGGTCACTACCCTCGTGCAAGGGCCGGAGTGGGGCTGGACTGCGCCGGCCACGCTGGGCTGCCTGCTGCTGTCGGTGCTGCTGCTGGTGGCGTTCGTGCAGATCGAACAGCGCAGCCGCGATCCGCTGATGCAGTTCGCGTTGCTGCGGCTGCCCGGACTGCGCGCGGCACTGGGCCTGACCTTCGCCTTCATGAGCAGCTATGGGGTGCAGTACTACTTCATGGCGCTGTACTTCCAGGACGGCTACGGCTGGAGCCCGCTGCAGGCCGGCATGGCCTTCCTGCCCGCCACCGCGGTGTGCACGGTCGGCATCCAGCTGGCCGAGTGGACGCTGCAGCGCTGGAGCGCGCGCAAGGTGCTGGTGGTCGGGCAGCTGGCCGGCGCCATCGGTATCGCCTGGGTGGCCGCGACGCTGCCGCACGGCGCGAACTTCTGGCCGCTGCTGCCGGGCGTGGTAGTGCTGAGCATCGGCCAGGGCATGACCTGGACCTCGATGTGGATCGTGGCCGGGCAGGGCGTGCCGTCCGCACAGCAGGGTGTTGCATCTGGCATGGCGGCGACCGCGCAGCAGATCGGTGGCGCGCTGGGCCTGGCGGTGCTGGTGATGGTGGCCAATGCCGATGCCGGTACAGCCGGTTCGCCGAGTGCACTGGCCGGGCTGGTGCGCGCCGAATACGGTGCCGCCTTGTTTTCATTGTTCGGCGTGGTGATCGCGCTGGGCCTGCGCCCGGCACCGGCCGAATCGGCCGCCACCGTCTGCCCGGCCAACGAGGCATGATTGAAGGGGTTGCCGTGGAAGGATGTGCCGGCCAGCGGCCGGCACTACCGGTTCGGCATGGATGCACGCGCGTTCAACCCCGCGCCAGCAACTCCGGTTGCAGCGCGCTGAAGATCCGCGCCAACCGCTCGGCCCACGCCTGCTGCCCTGCCATATCGGCAATGAGGTCCTGGCGGATCTCCAGTTCCACGTGCACCAGCCCGCGACCTTCGCCATGCACCGGCACCGCGTAGTCGCTGGTGCTGCTGACCGAATACGGTTCGTTGTCACCCACCACCAGATCGCCTTCGTCGCGCAGTGCCTGCAGCAAGGCATGCGCGAAGCGCGTGTCCTGGTGGTACAGCACGCCGGCGTGCCAGGGCCGCTGCGTGCCGTTCATCACGGGGGTGAAGCTGTGCATCATCACCAGCAGGGTGGGCTGGCCGGCATCACGGCGCGCATCAAGCTCGGTCTCGATGCGTGCATGGTACGGCGCGTGGATCGCATCGATGCGCTGCTGGCGCTGCGCCGCCGACAGCCCGGCATTGCCCGGCACCACGGTGTGGTCGCTCACCTCCGGAATCAGCGTCGGTGAGGCCAGTGGGCGGTTGCAGTCGATCAGCAGCCGCGAGTACGTCTGTTCGATCGCCCAGGCATCGAGCCGTTCGGCCAGTGCACGGGTGGTGCCGGCGATGCCGATGTCCCAGCCGATATGGCGGTCCAGCTCGGCCTGGGGCAGGCCGAGCCCGGTCAGCGCACGCGGCACCTGCTGGCCGGCGTGGTCGGCCAGCAGGAGGTAGGGCGAGACGCCCTGCGCCCGGTGGATCGTGTAGATCGCCGGGTCGTCGGCGCCGAGCAACGCAGGCAGCCTGTGCAGGTCCGCGTCAGCCACGCGGGCGCCCGTCCAGGTGGTGCTCGATCATCCACAGCCCGGCCCAGAGCTTGGCGTCCAGCTCGTAGCCTTCGCCCATCTTCTGCACCAGCCACGCTGCAGCCTCATTGCGTGGAATCTCGTGCACGGTGATGTCCTCGCTGTCATCACCGCCCCCTTCGCCGATGCGGCGCAGGCCGGTGGCGCGCACAAAGGCGATCTTCTCGCTGCTGGCGCCGGAAGACGTCGGGCCGATCATCAGCACTTCGGCGTGATCGGCGGTCCAACCTGTTTCTTCTTCCAGTTCACGCACCGCCGAGACTTCGATCGATTCGCCGGCGTGGATGTCGCCGACCAGGCCGGCCGGCATTTCGATGGTGGGCGCCTGCAGCGGTACACGGAACTGTTCGACGAACAGCACCTTGTCCTCCGGGGTGACGGCGATGATGATCGCGGCCAGGCCACCGGCATGGGTGCGTTCGCTGTATTCCCAGGTACCGCGCACCAGCATGCGCTGGTACTTGCCTTCGTAGACGACGCGCGGGGCTTCGGTATTGCGCTGGCTCATGCGGGCTCGCTGTGGGAGGGAAGAGGATCGGCCACGCCGGCGGCGTCGAACAGCCGGCGGCGGGTCATCGGGCCGAAGCGCAGGGTCTGGCACAGGCCACCGAGCAGCTCTGGATCGGCCGATTGGCGCAGCAGTCCGGGCTGGCTGCCCTCCAACGGCGCGTCCAGCGCGATGGTGGTCAGCTGGCGCCAGAGCTGGGCGTGCTCGCGCTGCTCGCGCAGCCGCACTGCCATCTGTGCAGCGCCACGCAGGCGCAGGAACGGCACTTCGTCCAGTCGTTCGAACAGCGCATCCATGCTGCCGAAATGGGCCAGCAGCACGGCGGCCGATTTGCTGCCGACGCCACTGATACCGGGAATGTTGTCCACCGCATCGCCACACAGCGCCAGGTAGTCGGCGATCTGGTGGGCGTGCACGCCGTGCCGCGCCTTCACCCCGGCCACGTCCCAGCGCTGGTTGCGGGCGTAGTCCCACTGCTCGTCATGGTCGACCAGCAGCTGCGACAGGTCCTTGTCGGCGGAGATGATCACGCCGCGATGGCTGCTGCGGTGGACGTGCAGGGCACTGCCGATCAGGTCGTCGGCCTCGTAGTCGTGGTGGGCCAGGACCGCAAGGCCCAGCGCCGCGCACAGCGCCTTGCAGTGCACGAACTGGCGTTTGAGCGCCTCCGGTGCCGGCTCGCGGTTGGCCTTGTAGGCCGGATACAGCCGATGGCGGAAACCGCTGTCGAGCGCTTCGTCGAAGGCGATGGCGATGTGCCGCGGGCGCTCGCGCTCGAGCAGGTCCAGCAGGAAGCGGGCGAAGCCGTGCACCGCATTGGTGGGCCAGCCCTGTGCGTCCTGGAACTGGTCTGGCAGTGAATGCCAGGCACGGAACACGTAGATGCTGGCATCAACCAGGTACAGCGACGGCGGGGCGGCCGGCGGGGTCATGCTGGGGGCGTCCAGTCGCGCAGCAGGGCCGCCGGGTCGGGGCGCTCGCGTTCGGGTACGTCGGCCTTGGGCGTACCGATGTGGATGAAGCCGGCGATGCGTTCGCCGTCGACCAGGCCCAGGTGGGCCTGCACGGCCGGATCGAAGGCCATCCAGGCGGTCAGCCACTGCGCGCCGAAACCCAGCGCCTGCGCGGCCTGCAGCAGGGCGAAACAGACGCAGCCGGCGGTCATCAGCTGTTCCTGTTCGGGCACCTTCGGGTCCGGCCGCGGGCTGGCCACCACCACGATCACCAGCGGTGCGTGGCTGAAACGCTGGCGGTCCTTCTCGAACACGGCCTCGCCCGCATGTGGGTCGCGCTGGCGGCTGCGTTCAGCCAGGAACTCGCCCAGAGTGTGACGTGCATCGCCTGCGATTTTCAGGAAGCGGAACGGCACACGCTTGCCGTGGTCGGGCACGCGCACCGCCGAGGCCAGCATCCGCTGCAGGGTGGCCGGGTCCGGCCCGGGCTCGCCCAGTTGCCGCGAGGGCACCGAGCGGCGGGCATCCAGGGCGAGCAGGGCGGCAGGGTCGGGCATGGAGGCTGAACCGGTCATCACGGGCGTTTGATTATAGTCGGGGTGGTCAATGACGCCGTTTGTGTCGCGTCCGGCCCTTGAATACCAAACTGTGATGAACATCATGCCACTGGCGGGAAACGGACAGCCGCTTCCCCTCGCCTCGTGGGCCTTGCACGGCTTACGATATCTGTCTTGCCGGGCCGCCGGTCATGAGGTTTGAAGTGAGGACTGTTTCACTGTCCGTGACGGGCTGGCCGGCCTACCATCGACGTTCCGGTACATGGGGTGTGCCGGAAGCCGCGATGTCCATGCTGTCTGTCGTACCAGAGAAGGTGGGGAGCCTTCCCGAATGATGAGCGTGCCCACACCGATGGGATCGCCGGGCCGTGACCCGGCCCAGCTCCAGCGTGCCCGGGACATGGTCCTGCCCGCGCTGTGCCAGGCCTTCGGGGCGGCACTGGCGCGTTTCGACGATGCCCTGTTCGACCGCGCCGGCAATGCCGGCTCGTCGCAGTTGCTGTTCCTGGACGCGATGCGCGAACTGCGCCGGCGCCGTGAGGACATCGCGGCTGCTTTCGCAGGCCACCTGCAGCAGGCCTGGGCCGCATTGGAGGCTGGTGAGCCGCTGTCAGCCGAGGCGACCCTGTCCGGGCCGGCCGAGGATGGGCTCAGCCTGCTGGCCGAGCATGTGCTGGAATCCCGGTTGGCGGTGCGCAATTTCGCCACTGTGTTGCTGCGTGACTTCAAGCCGGTGCTGGCGCGGCTGGATCGCCGCCTGGGCCGGTTGATCGGTGGCGCGGAACTGGACGCCGACCACAATCCGATCAGCCCCGAACACCTGGGCGTGGCCATCCACGAAGCCTTTGCCGGCTGTGAACTGGCCCCGGAAGTGCATCTGGTGCTGATCAAGCTGTGCGAGCGCGACCTGCGTGCACCGGTCGGTCGCATCTACGAGAAGCTGGACGAGCAGCTGGCCGCAGCCGGCGTGATGTCGCAGATGGGGGCTCCGCAGCGCCCACAACCGCCGGCACCGGATCCGCGCATGGCCGGCATGCTGGATGACCTGGTCGAGCATCGCCACGGCGCGGGCGTCGATCCGGGGTTCAGCGATGACGAGCAGGCTGCACCGGCCTGGGCGCAGCGCTTCGCCGCCCGCTGGTCCGAGCGCCGCGGGCATATGCAGCAGCACCTGGGCGGCGATGACGGCGCCACCGGCGAGGCCTACGCTGGCCAGCAGGGCATGCTGCTGGAAGCGCTGCACGAACTGCTGCAGCAGACCCGCCACGTGCGTGAGGACGCCACGTCTGCGGCACAGGTGGCGGTTGGCCAGCAGCGCCCGCTCAGCCAGCGCGAAATGATGTCGGTGCTGTCGCTGCTGCAGGCCACGCCCAGCGCCACCCTGCGCGCGGCCATCGGCGAGGACGGCGAATCGCTGGCGCAGCGCCTGAAGAGCGAAGTGCTGTCCAGCGCCACCCAGCTTGGCGTCGATCCGGGCCAGACCCGGCTGGACCCGCAGGATGAGGACGCCATCGACCTGGTCGGCATGCTGTTCGACGTGATGCTGGACGAGCGTGAACTGGAAGGCCGCTCGCGCGAACTGATCGGCCGCCTGGTGGTGCCTTTCGTCAAGGTCGCCATGCTCGACCGCCGCATGTTCGTGCAGAAGACCCACCCGGCGCGCAAGCTGCTCAACTCGCTGGCCGAGGCCTGCGAGGGCAACACCGGCGAGAGCCAGGCCGAGCGCATGCTGATGGCCAAGGTCGAAGAGATCATCGAGCGCCTGGTGGCCGAGTTCAACGAGAACCTGGCGATCTTCCTGACCCTGGAAGAGGAATTCCGCGAGTTCCTGGTGCAGCATCGTCGCCGCGTGGAAATCGCCGAGCGCCGTGCCGCAGAAACGCAGCGCGGCCAGGAAAAGCTGGAAATGGCCCGCAGCCGGGCCGGTGCGGAACTGGACCGCCGCATCGGTGACGCCACGCTGCCGCCGGCCATTGCCGAGTTCCTGCGCCAGCCGTGGCAGCATCATCTGACCCTGGCGCTGCTGCGCGAGGGAGAAGAAGGCGCGTCGGTGGCCGAGGCATTGAGCCTTGGCGATGGCCTGCTTGAGGAAGTGGCCGAGGCCCGCCGCCAGATCGTCGGCAAGCCGTGGCTGCAGGCCTGGCAGCCGGTGCTGGCCAAGGTGTTTGCCAGCGTCGGCGTGCACGGCGATGCGGCCACCGCCGCGATTGATGCCCTGCATGACACCCTGCAGGGCATCGCCGAATCGCGGCCGGAACTGCAGCGTGCGCTGCCGGAGCTGCCGCAGGTTGCCTTGCCGGCGCCGCCAGTGGCTGAATCGCCGGCGGTTGAGCTTGGCGGACAGATTGATGCCGACGATTTCGACAACGCCGATGCCGACCGCTTCCGCCGCATGGAAATCGGCAACTGGCTGGACTTCGTCGACAAGGATGGCAAGGTGCAGGCGGGCAAGCTGTCCTGGGTCAGCCCGATTTCCTCGCGCCTGCTGTTCGTCAACCGTCGCGGCGTGCGCTTCTGCGTGGCCTCGCCGGAAGAGCTGGCGGTGATGATGCGGCTGGGCCGCCTGCGTGCCCACGTTGATGATGGCGCCTTCGACAGCGCCATGCAGGGCGTGATCGATCGCCTCGACCCCGGCAGCGCCACGCTGCACTGAGCGGGGGCTGCCTGCTAGGATCGGGAAACTCACCGATCAGCGGGGACCTGCATGGCCGTGGCGTTGCTGGGTATGAAGGAGACCGCGCCGGGCGAACGGCGCGTGGCACTGACGCCGGAGACCGCGCGCAGGCTCGGGGCCTTGGGCATTGCCGTCTGGTATGAGGCGGGCGCGGGTTTGGCCGCTGGTTTCACCGACGCCGCCTATGACGATGCCGGTGCACGCGTCTTCGACGCGGGCCGCTGGGCCGAGATCGATATCCTGCTGTGCGTGCAGGCCCCGCCTGCGGCGGTGCTGGAACAGCTCAAGCCCGGCGCCAGCGTGGTCGGCCTGCTGGCCCCGACCAGCGATCCGGCGCTGGCCGCGCTGGCGGCCGATGGTCGCCTGCAGCTGTTCCCGCTGCAGCAGCTGCCGCGCACCACCCGTGCGCAGGCGATGGATGTACTCAGTTCGCAGGCCGGCATGGCCGGCTACAAGGCGGCGCTGATCGCCGCCGAACGCGCGCCGCGCTTCTTCCCGATGCTGACCACTGCGGCCGGCACCGTGCGGCCGGCCAAGGTGCTGGTGATCGGTGCCGGCGTGGCGGGCCTGCAGGCCATCGCCACTGCGCGCCGCCTCGGTGCACAGGTGGAAGGCTTCGACGTGCGCCCGGAAACCCGCGAGCAGATCCAGTCACTGGGTGCACGCTTCCTCGACCTCGGGGTCAGCGCGGCGGGCGAGGGAGGCTATGCGCGGGCGCTGACCGATGACGAGCGCGCCGAGCAGCAGCGTCGGCTGGCCGACCACCTGCGCAGTGTGGACGTGGTGATCTGCACGGCTGCGGTACCCGGCCGCCCGGCGCCGACCATCGTGACCGCTGCGATGGTGGAAGGCATGGCCACCGGCAGCGTCATTGTTGATCTGGCAGCGGAAAGCGGCGGCAACTGTGCACTGACCCTGCCGGGGCAGTGCATCGAACACCAGGGCGTGACCATCGACGGTCCGCTGGGCCTGGCCAGCCGCGGCGCGACCCAGGCCAGCGAAATGTATGCACGCAATCTGCTGAACTTCGTCGCGCTGTTCGTGCGCGAGGGCCAGCTGGCGTTCGACTGGGACGACGAACTGCTGGCGAAGACACGCTGGCAGGCGTGAACCTCATGTGGCTCCTGTAGAGCCGAGCCCATGCTCGGCTTGCGCAGGCGCGATGGAGCAGCAGAGCGTGGGCTCGGCTCCACAAAGGGTTGAACGTTGCCTTTACCGCGGCTTCGCCGGCGGCGGGTTCTCCCGCACCCAGTCCTTGCGCTGCTCCGGCGTCATTTGTGACCAGCGCTCGCGCAGTGCGTCGCGCTGCGCGGGCGGCAGATCCCGCATCTGACCGAACAGGGCCCGGGCCTGCTCACGCTGTTCCGGGCTCATGTGCTCGAAGCGGCGCAGGCCGCGGCGGGCCTTGTCGCGTTCCTCCGGGCTCATCGATTGCCAGCGCTGGCCATGCGAGAGCATGCGCTGGCGCTGGCCGGCATCGGCGCTGTTCCAGCGGTCGCGCAGCGGCGCCAGCAGGGACTCACGCTGGGATTCGCTCAGCTGCTCCCACGCAGGCAGCGTGGCGCCCGGCGCAGGGCGTGCAGCAGGCGCGGGCGCTGCGCTCTGCGCCAGTACCGGGAAGACCGGCAGCAGCAACAGGGTCAACAGCAGCGGCAGGGTATGCAGTCGGGACATGGTTCACTCCATCGCCAGGTCGGTATCGCCCAGCCACAGGTACAGATCGGGATTTTCGTCGTACAGGGCGCTGTTGTCTTCCACCGAGGCCAGCACCGGTGCCGGCACGGCGGGCGACAGGGGGCTGTGGCCGCTGAACTGCAGGCCGATCCCCAGCGCCACCACCAGAGAGCAGGCGCTGGCCAGCCACCAGCGCCAGCGCCCGTGACGGGCCGCGCTGGCGCCGTGGCGCGCCAGGCGCAGCCGTGCCAGCGTGGCCGGCGACAGCGCCTGCAGCGACTGCGCGTGCAGGTCGCGCAGGGTGTCATCGGAAGGCAGGGAGCGGTTCACGGGTGGGTCTCCAGGTAGTCCTGCAGCGCCTGCCGGGCGCGTGCCAGATGGGTTTTTACCGCGCCTTCGCTGCAGCCCATGGCGCGGGCGGTGGTGGCCCCGTCCAGGTCCTGCAGCACGCGCAGGGTGAAGGCCTCGCGCTGGCGTGCGGGCAGGGTACGCAGCGCCTGCACCAGTTGCTGGTACTGCTGGCGCTGTTCGTGCGCCTGCGCCGGGTCCGGGCCGGGGTCGGCCCAGTCGATCCCGACTCCGTCGGCGTCCTGGTTGTCGCGCCAGAACGGCAGGCGGAAACGGCGCCGGCGCTGCAGGTCGATCACGCGGCGGCGCAGGATGCTCCAGAACAGGGGCGCCCATTCGGCCGCCGGCTTGTCGGCGTAGTCCAGCATGCGCATCAGCGCGTCCTGCACCGCGTCCATGGCGTCTTCGCGCTGGCGCAGGCCGGCCTCGGCGAAACGGAACGCGCGCGGGCCGACGCTGGCCAGGAACGCCTCCAGCGATGCCGGCAGGGCATCGGTGTCGGCGCTCGGGGGGACGGGGCTGCTCACCAGCACAGGGTACGGTTCCTCGCTCGGGCTCACCATCGACAACGCGTGAGCGTCGCCGCGGTTGACGCCGGGTGCGCGCCGGGTTCAGCCCGTGGTTATGATGGGCCGACGAAGACAGAGCGGGAGCGTTGCCAGTGAGTGACGGGTTCGTAGCGCTGTACATCTTCATGCTGGCGGCCATCGCCGGCCACGTGATCATTTCGCGGGTGCCGGTGATCCTGCATACCCCGCTGATGTCGGGTTCCAACTTCATCCACGGCATCGTGCTGATCGGCGCGATGGTGGTGCTGGGGCACGCGCAGACGCCGCTGGAAAAGGCGCTGGGCTTCCTTGCCGTGGTGCTCGGTGCCGGCAATGCCGCCGGTGGCTACGTGGTCACCGCGCGCATGCTGGAGATGTTCAAGCCGAGCGCGCCCAAGGGCGGCAGGGACGAACCGAAGGAGCCACAGGCTTGAACATCAGCACCGTCGAACTGCTCGACTGGCTGGTCAAGGCCAGCTACCTCGTCGCCGCCACGCTGTTCCTGCTGGGTCTGCAGCGCATGGCTTCGCCGCTGACCGCGCGCAGCGGCATCCGCTGGGCCGGGCTGGGCATGCTGCTGGCCACGGTGGCGACCTTCTTCCTGCCTGAACTGCACAACGTGCCGCTGATCCTGGTCGCACTGCTGCTGGGCGCGGGCCTGGCCTGGTGGTCGGCCGGCAAGGTGGCCATCACCGACATGCCGCAGATGGTGGCGTTGTACAACGGCATGGGCGGTGGCTCGGCGGCGGCGATCGGTGCGGTGGAACTGCTGCGCTATGCCTTCCTTGCCAACCGCGATACCCGCCATTGGAGCGAGCAGGCGCTGGCCGACCTGGCCGCACGGCAGCCGTCGGGCATGGTGCTGCTGCTGGCGGTGGTCGGCGCGGCGATCGGTGCGGTGTCGCTGTCCGGCTCGGTGATCGCCTGGGCCAAGCTGGATGGGCGCCTGGACAAGCGCGTGACCTGGCCCGGCCAGCAGGTGATGAACCTGCTGGTGGCACTGGCGGTGGTGGTGCTGGCGATCATCGCCGCGAGCACGCTCAACACCTCGGCAATCGTCGCCTTCTTCGTGCTGGCACTGGCGCTGGGCGTGCTGATGACGCTGCCGATCGGTGGCGCCGACATGCCGGTGGTGATCTCGCTGTACAACGCATTCACCGGCCTGGCGGTGTCCTTCGAAGGTTATGTGCTGGGCAATGAGGCGCTGATCATCGCCGGCATGATGGTCGGCGCGGCCGGCATCCTGCTGACCCGGTTGATGGCCAAGGCAATGAACCGGCCGATCCGCAACGTGCTTTTCTCCAACTTCGGCGGCGGTGCCGGAGGCGAGGCACAGGCGATCACCGGCGCGCAGAAGCCCATCGAAGCGTCGGACGTCGCGGCGATGATGGCCTTTGCCGAGCGCGTGGTGATCGTGCCCGGCTACGGCATGGCGGTGGCGCAGGCCCAGCACAAGATCTGGGAACTGGCGCAGCGGCTGGGCCAGCGTGGCGTGAAAGTGAAGTTCGCGATCCACCCGGTGGCCGGGCGCATGCCCGGGCACATGAACGTGCTGCTGGCCGAGGCCGGCGTGCCCTACGACCTGATCGCCGACATGGACGACATCAACCCCGAATTCGCCAATACCGACGTGGTGCTGGTGATCGGTGCCAACGACGTGGTCAATCCGGTGGCGCGGACCGACCCGGCCAGCCCGATCTACGGCATGCCGGTGCTGGACGTGGTCAACGCGCGCAACGTGGTGGTGATCAAGCGCGGCAAGGGCACCGGTTTTGCCGGCATCGAGAATGCGCTGTTCTACGCCGACAACACCCGCATGCTCTATGGCGACGGCGCCGAAGCGGCGGCCTCGCTGGTGAGCGAGCTGAAGGCGCTCGACGGCGGGCATTGAGGCCGTACCGGTAGCGCCGGGCCATGCCCGGCGGCGTTTCGTGCGGACCGCTGCGCTCGCCGGGCATGGCCCGGCGCTACCCTCATCCACGCGTGGCGTGAATCTGCGCGCTCAGCGCGCCAGCCAGGCGCCCACGGCCACGCCCAGGGCCAGCCACAGCCATTCCATTGCGCCATTGGCGAGGGTGATCAGGGTCCAGGCCAGGTGCGGGCCCATCCGCATCGTGGCGTCCCACAGATCCAGGCCGATCGAGCCGCCCATCCAGGCGCTGGCGATGGCCCAGTTGGCCACGGCGGCCACCAGCAGGGTGCCGAGCACGACCAGGGCGACGCGCAGCCGGCCTGGGCCCAGCGTGCCCAGGCGCAGCATGAACACCAGTTCCAGGGCGGCCAGCACCGCCATCCAGCCGACCTGCCGGCCGGTCATCAGCGCCAGGACCATCCAGGCGAGGGGAGCGACAAACAGGCCCAGCAGCAGCATGAGGGGCCAGAGCCAGGTCACGGTCCTGGCACGCGCGGCATTGGAGGACATCGAAGCTCCCAGAAGATCACCCACAGGATACTGTGGTTTGCCGCAGTGCACCGGCGGTGCGGGGGCGGCTGGGCTAGAATGCCGTCTTGCGTGGCCTCGGCCACGGCCCCATATCGGTCCCCATGTATTCCCGTAGCAGCGAACCTGTCCACTTCGAACGCGATTGCGAGGCCGTGATGGTCCCGCAGGGCGACACCGTGACCCTGCCCGCCGGCAGCTATGGGTACATCACCCAGGCGCTGGGCGGCAGTTATTCGGTGTTCGTCGAGGGCAACCTGTTCCGCATCGCCGGCAAGGACGGCGATGCCATCGGCAAGGAGGCACCGGCGCCGCTCGAGCTGCCGGCCGACGCCACCGATGAACAGGTGGAGCAGCTGGTGTGGCAGCAGCTGCGCACCTGCTTCGATCCGGAAATTCCGGTCAACATCGTGGAACTGGGCCTGGTCTATGAAGTCGAGATCAAGCACCTGGATGAGGGCAAGCGCGAGATCGACGTGAAGATGACCCTGACCGCCCCGGGCTGCGGCATGGGCGAGATCCTGGTCGACGACGTGCGCAGCAAGCTTGAAATGATCCCGACGGTGGCCGAGGCCGACGTCGACCTGGTGTTCGACCCGCCGTGGAACCAGCACATGATGTCCGAGGCGGCCCGGCTCGAGACCGGCATGCTTTGACCCACGGCCCGCAGTGACGCGGGCCCGGCATTACCCGCAACCAGAACAGGAAATCTCCGGTGTCCCAGTCCATTCCCAGCTTCGCCGTCACCCGTTCGGACCACCCGCGCAGCGCTGAAGAGCGCGCCCAGATCCTGGAGAAGCCGGGCTTCGGCCTGCACTTCACCGACCACATGGTGGAAGTGCGCTGGGACAAGGATGCCGGCTGGCACAACGCCAACGTGCGCGCCTACGGCCCGCTGCAGCTGGACCCGGCCGCCGCCGTGCTGCATTACGGCCAGGAAATCTTCGAAGGCATCAAGGCCTACCGTCATGCCGACGGTTCGATCTGGACCTTCCGCCCGGATGCCAACGGCCGTCGCCTGCAGCGTTCGGCGCAGCGCCTGGCGTTGCCGGAACTGCCGGTGGAGATCTTCGTCGAATCGCTGAAGCAGCTGATCGCCGTCGACAGTGACTGGGTGCCTTCGGCCGATGAGTCGAGCCTGTATTTCCGCCCGTTCATGATCGGCGATGAGGCCTTCCTCGGCGTGCGCGGCGCGCACAAGGCCGGCTACTACGTCATCGCCAGCCCGGCCGGCCCGTACTTCGCCAAGGGTGTTGCCCCGGTGTCGATCTGGCTGTCCACCGAGTACGCGCGTGCGGCCAAGGGCGGCACCGGTGCCGCCAAGTGCGGTGGCAACTACGCCGCCTCGCTGCTCCCGCAGCAGAAGGCGCAGGCGCAGGGCTGCTCGCAGGTACTGTTCCTCGACCCGGTCGAAGGCAAGTACCTGGAAGAACTGGGCGGCATGAACGTGTTCCTGGTCTACAAGGACGGCACGCTGGTCACCCCGGAACTGTCGGGCAGCATCCTCGAGGGCATCACCCGCGAGAGCATCCTGCAGCTGGCCCGCGACCGTGGCATGAAGGTCGAAGAACGCAAGGTCAGCATCGACGAGTGGAAGGACGGCGTTGCCTCCGGTGCGATCAGCGAAGTGTTTGCCTGTGGCACCGCCGCGGTGGTCACTCCGATCGGCCAGCTGAAGGGCGAGGGCTTCTCGGTGGGCGACATCAACGCGCCGGCCGGCGAAGTGACCATGTCGCTGCGCAAGGAACTGACCGATATCCAGTACGGCCGCCTGCCGGACCGCCACAACTGGCTGGTCAAGCTGGGCTGATCGCCCAACGCTGAACTGTAGAGCCGAGCCGACGCTCGGCTGCTCTTCCGGAAAGCCCGTCCCCGTGACGGGTTTTCTGCGTTGTGGGCCCGGGGCCGAACGCCGATGTCGGCAAAGTCATTCCAGGACACGTGACGACCCGGTCAGGTCTGTGCAGGACACGAGGAAGTTCCTTCACCTTCACAAACCCTTGACCCTAAAAGTCTCAGAACGAACATTTCATCTTGCTGAAAAGACGCTGAAAATCTTGTGGTGTCCGGTTTCGGCCATTAGCGTCATATGTACGGCGGATCGTTAGGGGGATCCGCTGACTCATCGGACTTCGAACCTCGCCAACGCAAGCCAGCCCAGGGTTCGGGCCGGTGCTTCTGCCGATTCCGGCATTCACACCACAAGAAAGGGAAATACTGATGTCCCAGGTAACGCAACCGCGTGTGCGTCGAGTGTGGGTGGTCCTTGGTGCGTCCGTTCTGTCATCGCTGCTGCTGGCCACGCCTGCGCTGGCCGGTGACGTCCAGCTCAGCGGCCTGCAGTCCGCGCCGACGCACCAGCGCTTCATCGTGAAGTACCGCGACGGCAGTGCGCCGGTGGCCAACACCACCGCACTGGCCTCTTCGCTGAAGACTGCCGCCGCCGGCCTGGCCAGCAGCCAGGGCCGCGCGCTGGGCCTGCAGGAGGTCCGCAAGCTGGCCGTTGGCCCGACCCTGGTCAGGACCGATCGCCCGCTTGACCAGGCCGAATCCGAGCTGCTGATGCGCAAGCTCGCCGCCGACCCGAACGTGGAATACGTCGAAGTCGACCAGATCATGCGTGCGACGCTGACCCCGAATGACACCCGCTTCAGCGAGCAGTGGGGCTTCGGTACCTCCAACGCGTCGATCAACGTGCGGCCGGCCTGGGACAAGGCCACCGGCACCGGCGTGGTGGTGGCCGTGATCGATACCGGCATCACCAACCATCCCGATCTCAACGCCAACATCCTGCCTGGCTATGACTTCATCAGCGATGCCGCGATGGCGCGCGATGGCGGTGGCCGCGACAACAACCCGAATGACGAGGGCGACTGGTACGGCGCCAACGAGTGCGGCTCGGGCATCCCGGCCTCCAACTCCAGCTGGCACGGTACCCACGTCGCCGGCACCGTGGCGGCGGTGACCAACAACAGCACCGGCGTGGCCGGTACTGCGTTCAATGCCAAGGTCGTCCCGGTGCGCGTGCTGGGCAAGTGCGGCGGTTACACCTCCGACATCGCCGACGCGATCGTGTGGGCCTCTGGCGGCACCGTCAGTGGCGTGCCGGCCAACGCCAACCCGGCCGAGGTCATCAACATGTCGCTGGGTGGTGGCGGCACCTGCTCGGCCACCTACCAGAACGCCATCAACGGCGCGGTCAGCCGTGGCACCACCGTGGTGGTCGCCGCCGGCAACAGCAACACCAACGTGTCCTCGTCGGTGCCGGCCAACTGCGCGAACGTGATCGCGGTGGCGGCCACGACCTCGGCCGGTGCGCGTGCCAGCTTCTCCAACTACGGCGCCGGCATCGACATTTCCGGCCCGGGCCAGAGCATCCTGTCCACCCTCAACACCGGCACCACCACGCCGGGCAGCGCCACCTATGCGTCCTACAACGGCACCTCGATGGCGGCGCCGCACGTGGCCGGCGTGGTTGCGCTGATGCAGTCGGTGGCGCCGAGCGCACTGAGTCCGGCACAGGTCGAAAGCATCATCAAGAGCACTGCACGCCCGCTGCCGGGCGCCTGCTCGGGTGGCTGCGGCGCCGGCATCGTCGACGCCAACGCGGCCGTGGATGCGGCGATCAACGGCGGTGGCAACCCGAACCCGGGTGGCAACGTGCTGCAGAACAACGTGCCGGTGACCGGCCTGGGCGCCGCGACCGGTGCCGAGCTGAACTACACCGTCGCCGTTCCGGCCGGTAGCAGCCAGCTGCGCGTGACGATCAGTGGCGGCAGCGGCGATGCCGACCTGTACGTGCGCCAGGGCAGTGCCCCGACCGATACCAGCTACACCTGCCGTCCGTACCTGAGTGGCAACAGCGAGACCTGCACCATCAACAGCCCTGCCGCTGGCACGTGGTATGTGCGGGTGAAGGCCTACAGCACCTTCTCGGGCGTGACCCTCAACGCCCAGTACTGAGCCCAAGTCCCTCTCCAAGGGCACGCCCTGGCTTCGGCCGGGGCGTTCTTGCTTCTGTGGGGCCGAGCCCATGCTCGGCTGCTCTGGCTGCGGACCGTTGTGCCGCGCTGGCACGCGGTTGCCGAGCATGGCTCGGCACTACAAGGGCAGCGCTCTGGCAGGTGCCGAGCTTGGTCGGCACGCGGTTCCTCAGACCGACTCGAAGCGGTTCGCGGCCACGTTCTTGCGCACGTGCTGCGGGTCGAAGATCCGCCCGTTCATCGCGATGTACACGCCGCTCGGCAACGACTGCACCGCACCGATCGCACAGCCGATGTTGAACTCGGCATCCGAGCCGCGGAAGCGTGCCGGGCTCAGTGCACCGGTCATCACGATGGTCTTGTCCGGGATCGTCGCCAGCACCTTGCCGGTCTGCACCATCGAGTCGGTGCCGTGGGTCACCAGGACGTGCCGGGTCGGCTGCGCGGCGATGGTGGCGCGGATCAGCTCGCGGTCCTCATCGTTGATGTGCAGCGAATCCTTGCGCAGGATCGGAATCACGTTGAAGCGGAACGTCACGCCCAGCTCGCGCAGGATCATGCCGATCTGCGGATCGCCGATCTGGTAGTCCGACTTGTCGTCGAAGTAGATCTTGTCGATCGTGCCACCGGTGGTGACGACCAGGAGCTCTTCCATCATGTGCATGCGCGAAACCAGGACAGGTACTGCGGCGCGGGGCCAGGAATGCAGATGATACGGCCCAGCGGGCGCAGCGTCAGCGTTGCTTGCCGAAGCGGGCGCGCAGGCCGGGCAGGCTGGCGCTGAAGATCACCAGCAGGGCCAGCGCGATCTCGATCAGCGCCAGCCAGCGCGTTTCCGGATGGCTCCAGGCGCTCATCACGCCGTGGCTGAACCAGCCCAGCGCCAGCACCGAGGCCCAGAAACCGGCCTTGCGCCAGCCCAGGCGCACGGCGATGGCCAGCGCCAGCGGCGGCGCGGTGAACACCAGCTGGGTCGCCAGCCAGTGCTTGTCATTGATGAACCAGCCGGCGAACAGCGCGGCCAGCCCCATCAGGGCCAGCAGCAGGACCGTGCGCGGCGCGGCGGTCATCGGGCCAACCGCTGCGCGATGCCGGCCACCCGACGCCCCAGCGCGCGCGCCAGCACGGCTTCGTCGTCGGTCGGCTGCGGGTCGTCGGCGGCACCGGCGACGTGGCTGGCGCCATAGGGTGTGCCGCCACTGGTGGTATGGCTCAGCGCCGGTTCCGTGAACGGAATGCCGACGATCACGCAGCCATGGTGCAGCAGCGGCACCTGCATCGACAGCAGGGTCGATTCCTGCCCGCCATGCATGGATGCGGTGGACGTGAACACGCCGGCCGGCTTGCCGGAGAGGGTGCCATTGACCCATTCGGCGCCCAGCCCATCCAGGAAATGCTTCACCGGCGCGGCCATGTTGCCGAAGCGGGTCGGACTGCCGAGCAGCAGGCCCTGGCATTCGACCAGGTCCTGCACGCTTACATAGGGGGCGCCATCGTCGGGTACCGGCGGCTGCGCGGTCTGGGTCACTGCGGCCACCGGCGGCACCGTGCGCAGGCGCGCGGTCATGCCCGGCACTTCGCCGATGCCCCGCGCGATCTGGCGCGCCAGCCGTGCCACCGAACCGCCCCGGCTGTAATACAGCACCAGAATCTCGCCCATCGTGCCCGCTTCTCCTCGTCGTGTGGTCACCAGTATGGCTATCCTGCGAGCATTCCGCATCGGGTACCCTTCCACCGATGGAACCTTTGGATACGCTCAACCTGTGGATGGAGCGCGCGCGGGATCGCGCACGGGCCATCAGTTTCGGCCGCTTCCTGTGGCATCGCTTCCTCGACGACCGCCTGTTCCAGGCAGCGGCGGCGCTGGCGTACACCACGGTGTTCGCGCTGGTGCCGCTGGCCATCGTGGTGTTCGGCGTGCTCTCGGCCTTCCCCGTTTTCGACCGCTGGAGCGACCAGCTCAGCGACTACGTCTTCTCCAACTTCGTGCCCTCCGCTGCGCGCGCGGCCGAGGGTTACCTGCGGCAGTTTTCGGCCAGTGCCGGCCAGCTGACGGCCGCCGGCTTCATCGCACTGGTCGCTTCACTGCTGATCACGCTCAACAGCGTGGAAGAGACCTTCAACCAGATCTGGCGGGTCGGCTCGAGCCGGCCCAAGCTGACCCGCTTCCTGGTCTACTGGACCGTGCTGACCCTGGGCGCGATGCTTGCCGCCGCGTCGCTGGCAGTATCGGCGAGGGTGTTCGCGATGCCGTTGTTCGGTACCCAGGAGGGCCGTTGGCTGGCCGAACTGGCGCTGCGGCTGGCACCGATCCTGATCGAGTTCGTCTGCATCACGCTGATGTTCCGCGTGGTACCGCACCACACGGTGAAATGGCGGCATGCCGTGCCCGGCGCGATCCTGGCGGCGGTCATCCTTGAACTGGTGAAGTGGGGCATCGGCGCGTATCTGGGCAGCTTCCAGTCCTACCAGAAGCTGTATGGCACGGTCGCCTTCGTGCCGATCCTGCTGCTGTGGATCTACCTGTGCTGGGTGGCGGTGCTGCTGGGTGCGTCGCTGGCCTCCTCGATGGCCGCCTTCCGCTACCAGCCGGTCGAGCTGCGCCTGCCACAGGGGTACGAGTTCTATGGGCTGCTGCGCCTGCTTGGCCGCTTCCAGCATGCACGGGCCAAGGGCAAAGGCCTGGCCGATGACGAAATCCTGCGGCTGGAGCCGATGCTGACCGATTCACTGCTGCAGGACCTGATCTGCAACCTGCAGGAGATCGACCTGCTGCGCCGCGATGAGCGCGGCGAGTGGCTGCTGTCGCGCGACCTGGACCAGGTCAGCCTGGCCGATCTGTACGAATGCACCCAGCTGCGCATCCCGGTAGCCGAGCAGCACCTGCCGTATCGCGACGACAGCCTGGGCCGTGCCGCCTTGGCGGCGCTGGATGACCTGCGACTGCCCCTGCGCGAACGCCTGAAGCGCAAGGTCAGTGATATCTATACCGACTCTGGAGAGACCCCATGACCCGCAACACGTCGTTGCCGCTGCTGCTCCCGTTGACCCTGCTGCTGGCCCTGGCGGCCTGCAAACCGGCCCAGGAGCCGGCACCGGCCAGCAGCCAGCCGCCGGCACAGGCGCCGACGGCGAGCACGGCACCGGTCGAGGAAACCCCGGCCGAGCGCACCACCGCCGAGTTCCCGACGCTGAAGATGAAGGCGGTGGATGGCAGCGACTACGACCTGGCCGCGCTTCGCGGCAAGTGGGTGGTGGTGAACTTCTGGGCCACCTGGTGCGCGCCGTGCCGCAAGGAGATGCCCGAGCTGTCGGCCCTGCATGCGATGCGCAGCAACATCGAAGTGGTCGGCTTGGCTTACGAGGACATCGAAGTGCCGGAGATGCAGTCGTTCCTGGCCAAGCATCCGGTGACCTATCCGATCGTGATCGTGGACCCGTTCGATCCGCCGGCCGACTTCGCCACGCCGCGTGGCCTGCCGCTGACCCATCTGCTGGACCCGCAGGGCAAGCTGGCGCATACGTTCCTCGGCCCGGTGACCGCCGCCGACATCGAAAAGCAGATCGCTGCTGCCAAGTAGTGGGTTGGTCGGCAGGGCCTGCGGCCCTGCACCCGCGGTAGTGCCGGCCGCTGGCCGGCAGCAACAGCAACAGCCGAAGCAACAGCAACAGCGGGCTATCCGTGGGATGGCGGGGCGGTGTCGGAGTGCGGGGACGCCGCAAGTACGTCCATGTAGGCTTGGCAGCCGCATCCATGCGGCTGACACCCCGCACTCCGACACCGCCCCACCTCTGACAGATTCCTCATGTCTGGTAGATCCACGCCATGCGTGGATGATTCTCCAGACAAATCGAATATTTCGAATTGAATTCGAAGAGCATCCACACATGGTGTGGATCAACGACAGATCGCGGAAATCTGTCGAAGGCGGGGTGGGGCCGGGTGCGGGGGCGTGAGCCGCATGGATGCGGCGACCGAGCTTGCATGGACGTACTTGCAGCGCCCCCCGCACCCGGACCCGCCCCGCCATCCCGCAGGAAGCCCGCCGTTGCTGTTGCTGTTGCCGTTGCTCTGGCTTCGGCAGGTGCAGGGCCGCAGGCCCTGCCGACCAACCCTATCCCTCGACCGGGAAGTCCTCGATCGGCTTCAGCACATCGTAGTGCTCGCGATGCAGCTTGCCCTTCAGCTTCGGCAGCTCCGGCAACGGTGCATCCACCCGCGTATCCGGCAACCGGTCCAGCAGGTTTCGCACCAGGGTCAGCCGGCCCAGCCGCTGGTCGTTGAAATCCACCAGTGTCCACGGCGCCGCCTCGCGATGCGTCGCACGCAGCATCGCCTCGCGGGCCTCGGTGTACGCGCTGTACTTGCTGCGTGATTTCAGGTCGACCGGTGAGAGCTTCCAGCCCTTCAGCGGATCGAGATGGCGTTCGGCGAAGCGCTTTTCCTGCTGCTCCTGGTCCACGCACAACCAGTACTTGAACAGCAGGATGCCGTCGTCCACCAGCAGCTGTTCGAACACCGGCGCCTGGCGCAGGAACTGCTGGTACTCGGTTTCGCTGCAATAACCCATCACCCGTTCAACACCGGCACGGTTGTACCAGCTGCGGTCCATCAGCACGATCTCGCCGGCGGCGGGAAGATGCGCGGCGTAACGCTGGAAGTACCACTGCGTGGCTTCGCGGTCGGTGGGCTTGGGCAGCGCCACCACCCGGCATTGGCGCGGGTTGAGATGCTGGCTGATGGCCTGGATCGCACCGCCCTTGCCGGCTGTATCGCGGCCTTCGAACAGCACCAGCAGGCGTTGCCCGCTGTACTGAACCCAGCGCGCCATTGCAGTCAGTTCCAGCTGCAGCGGCAGCAGCAGTTCGTCGTAGTCCTTGCGCTTGAGCTTGGCCATCGTCACACCACGCGGGGAGGAATCCCGAGCGTAGCGCAGGGATCGCTCAGGCGATGTCGAGGCCCTGCCAGCCCTGTTCGCCCGCCAGATGCTGCAGCAGCGCCGAAAGGTCGTGGGCAAATCCGGCCATGTCGAACAGGCCACTGTCTTCGCGTGCCTGCGCCAGTTCGGCTCGCAACGCTGCCAGCGCCGCCGGGTTGTTGCCCAGCGCGCTGGCGGTGGCGATGAACGCCGCATCGTCGGCAACGTTCATCCGCGAAAGACCCAGATGATGGTTGAGGCTGCCGGCCACGCGCGCGGCGAAGGTATCGCCCGGGCAGGTCAGTACCGGGCAGCCGGCCCACAGCGCATCGGAGGCGGTGGTGTGCGCGTTGTAGGGATGTGTGTCGAGGAACAGGTCGGCCAGCTGATAGCGGGCCAGGTACTGCGGATGCGGCAGCTTGGTCATGAACACCAGGCGCGCCGGATCCAGGCCGGCGGCCTGCGCGGCCGCACGCAGGCGCGCATCGGCCTTGCCGGGCCCGGACAGCAGCCACAGCACGCTGCCGGGCACGGCCTGAAGCACCGCGAAGGCGCGGCCCATGCTGCGCGGGTTGAGCTTGTAGCTGTTGTTGAAGCAGCAGAACACCACGCCGTGTTCGGGCAGCCCGCACTCGGCGCGGGACGGTGCCGGTTCCAGTACGCGGGTGTTGTCCGAGGGCTGGAACGCACGTGGCAGGCGCAGGACGCGTTCGCTGAAGTGAGGTTCCAGCGATGCCGGCAGCACGAATTCGTCGGCGACCACGGCATCCAGCCAGCGCGCACCTGATGTGCCGGGGTAGGCCAGCCAGTTCAGCTGCAACGGGGACGGGCGCATGGCCAGCACTTCGGGCGTGCCGCCGCCCCCCCAGCCGCGCAGGTCGAACAGCAGGTCGATGCCCTGTGCACGGATGCGGGCCGCGATGTCGGCATGCCGCAGTGCGGCCACGTCATGCAGGCGGGCCGCAGCCTGCAGGCGTTCGCGGATGCGGCTGCCATCGGCGCGGTTCAGCGCGAACAGGTGCAGCTGCAGCGCCGGGTCAGGGCGCAGGTGTTCGAGCAGGGCCACGGTCAGCAGCCCGGTGGGATGGGCGCCGAAGCCATTGGAGAGGAAGCCGACGCGCAACGCGCCGTGCTCGCGAACCTTCACTGCAGGAAGGGGGCGCACCGCCGACGCAACGACCGCGGCGCGTGCGCGCGCACAGGCCAACTGCTCCGCAGCGCTGGCGTCTTCGTTGAGGAAGGCGAAGGGTTCCACCGCGCCCTGACCCGCGGCGAGCGCGTTGCGCACCTGCGCAGCCAGCGTGTCCACGTCCTGCCAGTCGCACAGGCGGCGCTGCCAGGCCAGGCGCTGGGCCGCGATGTAGGGTTCGCCCGGCATCAGCGCATGCGCGCGGCGATAGGCCGTCGCCGCCCCTTCGGCGTCATCGGCATCTTCCAGCGCGTGGCCCAGCCACAACGCGATGCCCGGGTGCTGCGGGGCCAATGCCGAGGCCTGGCCGAGCAGCTTCGCCGCGTCGGCGTGCGCGCCGGCCATCCACGCCACGCGCCCCAGCCGCGCCAGCGCTTCGGGGTGGTTGGGGCGCAGCTGCAGGGCACGTCGTGCGGCCTGCTCGCCGGCAGCGATGTCGCCGGCTTCCAGTTCCAGGTCGGCCAGCATCACCCAGGCGACGAAGTCGCCGGGCTGGCGTGCGATCGCCTGCTGCAGGTGCTGCCGCTGCTGCCAGGCCGTCATCGTGCTCAGCCCGCCGACAGCTGGGCCAGGGCGTCGACCTGGTGTTCGTGGCTGAGCCGCTGCAGCAGCGGGTCGAGGTCACCGGCCAGGATGTTGGGCAGGTCGTACAACGTCAGGCCTTCCACGCGGTGGTCGGTGATCCGGCCCTGCGGGAAGTTGTAGGTGCGGATGCGCTGGCTGCGATCGCCGCTGCCGACCTGCAGGCGCCTCGACTCGGCCTGTGCCGCGTCCTGGCGCTGGCGCTCGGCATCGAGCAGCTGCGCCTTCAGGCGCTTCATCGCCTTGTCGCGGTTGGCGTGCTGGCTGCGCTCGGTCTGGCACTCCACCACCACGCCGGTTGGCACGTGGGTGATGCGGATCGCGGACTCGGTCTTGTTGACGTGCTGGCCACCGGCACCGGACGAGCGGAACGTATCCACCTTCAGGTCGGCCGGGTTGATGACGATGTCATCGACTTCGTCGGCCTCGGGAATGATTGCCACGGTCGCGGCCGAGGTATGGATGCGGCCCTGCGATTCGGTGGCCGGCACGCGCTGCACGCGGTGCGTGCCCGATTCGAACTTCAGGCGCGAGAACGCACCACGGCCGACCACACGCGCCACCACTTCCTTGTAGCCGCCATGCTCGCCGGGGTTGTCCGATTCGATCTCGACCTTCCAGCCCTGGCGCTCGGCATAGCGGGCGTACATGCGGAACAGGTCGCCGGCGAAGATCGCGGCTTCGTCGCCGCCGGTGCCGGCGCGCACTTCCAGGAACAGGTTGCCTTCGTCGCGCGGATCGCGCGGCACCAGCAGCAGCGCCAGCTCCTGCTCCAGTTCCTGCAGGCGCGCCTGTGCAGCAGCGATTTCCTCGTCGGCCAGCTCGCGCAGGTCGGGGTCGGCGCGCATGCCTTCGGCGGCGGCCAGGTCGGCCTTGGCACGGGCTTCATCGGCGAGCGCGGCAGCGACCGGCTCCAGTTGGGCGAATTCGCGCGAAAGGTCGCGGAAACGGGTGTTGTCGGCGACCACATCGGGTTCGGCGAGCAGGCGTTCCAGTTCTTCGCGGCGCTCGGCCAGCGCTTCCAGCTTACGGCGCAGGGTCGGCGTCATCGGGTCTCACGGGTGGGTGGCGGTAGCCCGGCGTGGCCGGGAACAGGCGCGCGGCGGCGCGGGTCAGGTCGGCATCGCCACTCAGCGCGGCGGCGCGCAGTGCGGCGGTCGGCGGATGCAGCAGGCGGTTGGTCAGGCCGTGCGCCAGCAGTTCCAGCACTTCGTCGGCGGGCTTGCCGTTGGCCAGCTGCTGGCGTGCGCGCTCAAGCAACTCGGCGCGGGTGGCCTCGCCGAACGCACGCAGCTGCCGCAAAGGCGCCTGATGGGCACTGGCCTGCTGGGTCTCGACGTAACGCGATACCTGCAGGTCGATGATCGCCTCGGCTTCGGCGGCGGCCTCGCGGCGGCCACGGCGGTTGTCTTCCACCGCGCGTTCCAGGTCATCGACGGTGTAGAGGAAGGCATCGTTGAGCGTGCCGACCTCGGCTTCGATGTCGCGCGGAACGGCCAGGTCGAACAGCAGCATCGGCTTGTGCCGGCGGGCGCGCAGGGCCTTGGCCACCATCTCGCGATGGATCACCGGCTCGCGCGCGGCGGTGGCCGAGAACACCACGTCGGCCTCGCCCAGGTGGCGGTCCAGTTCGGTCAGCGGCAGGGCCACGCCGCCGTGGCGGCTGGCCAGTTCCTGCGCGTGGGCCAGGGTGCGGTTGGCGATCAGCAGCCGCCGCACCTTGCCTTCGCTCAGGTGCCGTGCAGCCAGCTCGATGGTCTCGCCGGCACCGACCAGCAGCACGGTGGAGTCGTCCAGCCGGGCGAACGCGTTCTGCGCCAGGCGCACCGCGGCCGACGCCACCGATACCGGGTTGGCACCGACCTGGGTATCGGTGCGCGCCCGCTTGGCCACCGAGAAGGTCTGCTGGAACAGGCGGTCCAGGCGCTGGCCGAGCAGGCCATGGTCGCGCGCGGTCGACCAGGCGTCCTTCACCTGGCCGAGGATCTGCGGTTCGCCCAGCACCATCGAATCCAGCCCGGTGGCGACCCGGAACAGGTGGCGCACAGCCTCGGCATCGGCATGCTGGTACAGATAACCCTGCAGGTCACCGGCCTGGCTGCGCAGCCACTGGTCCAGCGCCTGTGCCGACTCGGCCACGGCGTACAGCTCGGTGCGGTTGCAGGTGGACAGCAGGACCGCCTCGGCGATCTGCGGGGTATCGCGCAGCGAGCCCAGCGCACGCGGCAACGCCTCACCGGCGAAGGCCGCGCGCTCGCGCAGCTCCACCGGTGCGGTCTGGTGATTCAGTCCGAGCACCCACAGGGTCATTGTTCAGTTGCTTGCGATAAGCTGCTGGCCATTGGACGACATTTTAAGGCCCCGATGCCGACGATGCCCGCATTGATTCGCATCCCCAGTGTTCTGCTGCTGTCCCTGGCCTGCGCCCAGGCCCTGGCGGCGGTGCCGCCCAAGGCCCCCGTGCGGGCCGCGGCCACCGGGGAACTGGCGCTGGAGCCGGTGATGGCCGGTGAGTTCGCCCTGCAGGCCGGCAAGCTGGCCGAGGCCGCGCGCTGGTACCTGCAGGCCGCGCAGCAGACTGACGGCGATGCTGGCCTGGCCGAGCGCGCGACCCGTATCTCCATGCTTGCCAACGATGACGCCAGCGCCGCCAAGGGCCTGGCCCTGTGGCAGCAGCGCGCCCCGCGTTCGTTGACCATGCGCAGCGCCGCCGGTGCGCTGGCCATGCGCCAGGGCGATGTAAAGGCCGCCCGCACTGAATTGCAGGCGCTGCTGGCCGACCCCGACGAGCGCGGCTGGAAGTTCGCCCTGGCCGCGCTGATCGGCGGTGGCCGCGACCCGGCGGTGCCGGCGCAGGTGCTCGGCGAGCTGGTCGATGCCAATGCGATTCCACCGAAGATCGAGGCCTGGCAGGAGTTCGGCCGCCTCGCCCTGCGCATGGACAAGCCCGACCTGGCGCGGCGCATGATCGATGAAGTGGTCAGGCGCTTCCCCGAAGAACCGCGCGTAGCGTTGCTGCGTGCCAGCCAGCTGCAGCAGGCCGGCGAGACCGACAAGGCCTTGTCGCTGCTGCACGACGTCGAGCCGAAGACCCGGCAGGACCCCGAGCTGCGCAATGCGGTGGCCATCGCCTACGACAGCCTGGGGCAACCGGCTGCGGCCGAGCGCGTACTGGCATTCGGCCCGCAGGATGTGCAGACCTGGGGCATGCGCGCTTCACTGTTGGCCAAGCAGGGCGACAAGGCGGCGCTGTCCAACCTCTACAACGAACTGTCGCGGCAGGCGGCCAAGCCGGACCCCGCGCAGCGCTTGTTGCTGGGCAAGATCGCCGAATACCTGAAGCGCTATCCCGAGGCGGTGCAGTGGTACCACAGTGTGCCCGGCGGTGATGAGCTGAGCGAGGCGCGCCTGCGTGCGGCCAACGCCCAGGCCCTGGCCGGACGGCTGCCACAGGCACTGGATGAGGTGCACGCGATCCAGTCCGACGCGGTGGTCGATGATGATGTGCGCCGTGACGCGTATCTGCTGGAGGCCGAGCTGCGCCAGCGCGGCGATGACAGTGCTGGCGAACTGGATGCGCTGGCCCGCGGCCTGGCCGCCTACCCGGATGACAATGGCCTGCTGTACGCCCGCGCGCTCACCTGGGAGCGTCGTGACGATATTCCGCGCGCCGAGGCCGACCTGCGCAAGATCCTGGTGACCGATCCGGAAAACGTGCCGGCGCTGAACGCGCTGGGCTATACCCTGGCTGACCGCACCGGGCGCCTGCAGGAGGCGCTGGAGCTGATCGACCGCGCCCGCGTCGCCGAGCCGGACAACGCTGCCATCGTCGACAGCTATGGCTGGGTGCTGTATCGCCTGGGCCGCAAGGACGAAGCGCTGGTGCAGCTGCGCCGGGCCTGGACCCTGGCCAAGGACCCGGAGATTGCCGCCCATGTCGGCGAAGTGCTGTGGGTGCTGGGCAAGCATGACGAGGCCCGCCACTTCTTCGACGAAGCGGCCAAGCTCGACCCTGAAAACCGCGCGCTGCTGCGCGCCCGCGAGAAATTCAATCCATGAGTGTTTCCCTGATCCGGCCGCTGCTGTTGGCGGCTGCGACCCTGGCGGTGACCGCCTGTACCAGCGTGGGCACGCAGAAGACCCCGCCACCGGCGGTGGTCGAGACAGTTTCGGCCGAAGCGGCGCAGGCCGAAGCGGCGCGTGTGGCCGCCCTGCATGCACAGCCGGACTGGGCCTTCCAGGGCCGGGTCGCGGTCAGCAAGGGCAAGGACGGCGGCAGCGGTCGCATCGACTGGAAGCAGCAAGGCCGCCGCTACGTGGTGGAGTTGAGCGCGCCGGTGACCCGGCAGAGCTGGAAGCTGACCGGCGATACCCATTCCGAAGCTGGCCGCCTGGAAGGACTGGCGGGCGGCCCGCGCGACGGCGAGGACGCCCAGCAGCTGTTGCTGGAGGCGACCGGCTGGGACATTCCGGTCAACCAGTTGCCGGAGTGGATCCGTGGCCTGGTGGCCGGCGACGCCGCCGGCCCCGAGACGGTCGAACGCGACGGCGAAGGCCGGCCCCGCCGCATGCAGCAGATGGGCTGGCAGGTACAGTATCTGGACTGGTACCCGGCCGACGCCGGACGGCCGGCGCTGCCGCGCCGGATCGAGGCCAGCAATGGTGACGCCAAGGTGCGCCTGCTGGTGGACCAGTGGGGCCAGGTCACGCCATGAGCGGGGCAGTCGACGACGCGGGCTGGTCCTGGTGGCCGGCCCCGGCCAAGCTGAACCTGTTCCTGCACGTCACCGGCCGCCGGGCCGACGGCTACCACGAACTGCAGACCGTGTTCCGCCTGCTGGACTGGGGCGATCGCATCGGCCTGCGCCTGCGTGAAGACGGCCAGGTGCGCCGGCACGGCGAGGGCCTGGCGGGCGTGGCCGAGGCCGACGATCTGGCGGTACGTGCCGCGAAGCTGCTGAAAGAGTCGACCAATGTCGCGCAAGGTGCGGACATCATCGTTGAAAAGCATGTTTCAGCCGGTGGCGGCTTCGGTGGCGGCTCGTCCGATGCGGCCACGGTACTAGTGGTGCTGAACCGGCTCTGGCAGGCCGGGCTGGACGAAGAGGCGCTGGCCGCGCTGGGCCTGCGCCTGGGCGCCGACGTGCCGGTGTTCGTGCGCGGCCGCAACGCCTGGGCCGAAGGGGTGGGCGAGCGCCTGCAGCCGATCACGCTGGCGCCGGCCTGGTATGTGGTGGTCGAACCGGGCGTTCATGTTCCCACGCCGGCCCTGTTTGCAGACCCGGATTTGACGCGCGACAGCCCAGTGGCGAAAATAGAGGACTTCGCTTCCGGGACCCTGGTCGGGAACGCGTTCGAACCGGTGCTGCGCCGCCGTGAGCCTGCCGTCGAGGCAGCGCTTGCCGCGTTGAGCGACATCGGCACGGCGCGGCTGACCGGTTCGGGGAGTGGTTGTTTCGTCGAATTCGCGTCGCAGTCTGCTGCAGAGCAGGGACGGTCGAAATTGCCGAAGGAGTTGCGGGCAAGGGTGGCTGCGGGCGTTGCGCGTTCGCCACTGCTGGATGCACTCGAGCAACACTGATTTATCAATGCAGGGGCGTCGCCAAGAGGCCCAAGGCACCAGGTTTTGATCCTGGCATTCGTAGGTTCGAATCCTACCGCCCCTGCCAATAGCGGCTGTGTCCGCGCCTTCCAGCGCATCGCCCGCGCGGGACGTGGAAACAACCGCGGTGTTGTCAGCAGCAAGGGTCCATCCGGGTCCTTGCCGCCCCCGGATCCCCGCCACTCGTCCCCGCCCGAGACAATCATGATGCAAGAGTCCCCGAACCTGCTGGTCTTTTCCGGCAACGCCAACAAACGTCTGGCGCAGAACATCTGCAAGGAACTGGGGGTTCGCCCGGGCAAGGCGCTGGTCTCGCACTTCTCCGATGGCGAAGTGCAGGTGGAGATCGAAGAGAACGTCCGCAAGCAGGACGTGTTCGTGATCCAGCCGACCTGCGCGCCGAGCGCGGAAAACCTGATGGAACTGCTGGTGCTGATCGACGCGCTCAAGCGCGCATCGGTGGCCAGCGTGACCGCCGTGGTGCCGTACTTTGGCTACTCGCGCCAGGATCGCCGCATGCGCTCCTCGCGCGTGCCGATCACCGCCAAGCTGGCGGCGAAGATGTTCAGCACCGCGGGCGCTGATCGCGTGCTGACCGTCGACCTGCACGCCGACCAGATCCAGGGCTTCTTCGATATTCCGGTGGACAACGTGTATGCGTCCCCGCTGCTGCTGGCCGACATCTGGCGCGCCTACGGCACCGAGAACCTGATCGTCGTCTCGCCGGACGTGGGCGGCGTGGTCCGCGCCCGTGCGGTGGCCAAGCGCCTGGATGACGCCGACCTGGCGATCATCGACAAGCGCCGCCCGCGCGCCAACGTCTCCACCGTGATGAACATCATCGGTGACGTCGAAGGCAAGACCTGCGTGATGGTCGATGACATCGTCGATACCGCCGGCACCCTGTGCGCCGCTGCCGCTGCCCTGAAGGCGCGCGGTGCGCTCAAGGTCGCCGCCTACTGCACCCACGCGGTGCTGTCGGGCCCGGCGGTGGACAACATCACCAATTCCCAGCTCGACGAGCTGGTGGTGACCGACACCATCCCGCTGAAGGATGCCGCGCGGGTATGCAGCAAGATCCGCCAGCTGAGCGTGGCGGAGATGCTGGCCGAAACGATGCGCCGCATCGCCTTCGGCGAGTCGGTCAGCTCGCTGTACGTCGACTGAGTTTTTCGTCCCTGCCGGCAACGGCGGGGACATACCCCGGGTGCTTCTGGTCGCGGAAGCATCTTCAACCGCCACGCCGAAAGGCGAGGCAACAACCTGAGTAGTCGAAAATGTCGAAGACCCATGAAATCAAGGTCACCAAGCGTGAACTGCAGCGTAAGGGTGCGAGCCGCCGCCTGCGTCACGCGGGTGTGATCCCGGCCATCGTGTACGGCGGCAACGCCGAGCCGGTCGCCATCAGCCTGGACCACAACGAAATCTGGCTGGCCCAGCAGAACGAGTGGTTCTATGCCTCGATCCTGGACCTGAACCTGGACGGCCAGGTGCAGAAGGTCCTGCTGCGTGACATGCAGCGCCACCCGTACAAGCAGCTGATCATGCACCTGGACTTCCAGCGCGTGAACGAGAACGAAGCCCTGACCGCTTCGGTCCCGCTGCACTTCGTCAACGAAGACACCTCGCCGGCCGGCAAGGCTGCCGACGTCGTGGTCACCCACGAACTGAAGGAAGTGACCATCACCTGCCTGCCGAAGGACCTGCCGGAGTCGATCGAAGTCGACCTGGGCGAGCTGAAGGCCGGTGACGTGGTGTACCTGTCCGACATCAAGCTGCCGAAGGGCGTGGAAATCCCGGCCCTGGCGCTGGGCAAGGACCATGACGACGCCATCGTCACCGCCAAGGCCGGCAAGGCCGACGAGGCTGACGAAGAAGCGGCTGCCGCCGAGTAATACCGTTACGGTGCCTGCCTGCGGGCAGGCACCGTATTGGAAGGAACCATGGCAGGACTGCGACTGATCGTCGGTCTGGGCAATCCCGGATCGGAACACGCCCGGACCCGGCACAATGCCGGGTTTCATTTCGTTGAGGCCCTGGCGGAGAAAGCCGGTGCGCGATGGAATGTGGACAGCAAGCTGTTCGGTGAGACCGCCAAGGTCGAGATCGCCGGGCAGACGGTGTGGCTGCTCAAGCCCGCCACCTTCATGAACCTCAGCGGCAAGTCGGTCACCGCCGCACAGCGGTTCTGGAAGATCGAACCGGAAGAAACCCTGCTGGCCCACGACGAACTGGACCTGGCGCCCGGCGTGGCGCGGCTGAAGTTCGACGGCGGCCACGGTGGCCAGAACGGCCTGCGTGACACCATCCGCCTGCTCGGCCACGGCAAGTTCCATCGCCTGCGCGTGGGCATCGGCCATCCCGGCCACAAGGACCGCGTGGTGGGCTGGGTGCTCGGTCGCCCATCCAAGGAAGACGACGTGCTGATCGCGCGCGCCATCGACGATGCGATCGACGTGCTGCCGCTGGCGGTGCAGGGCGATTTCAACGAAGCGATGAAGCGGCTGCATACTCCGCGCTGACCATGACCGACCCGCGTACTCCCTGCACCGTGTGTGGCGCCATGATCCTGCTGGCGACGGCGGCCCGGAACGATGGGCTATGCATGCCGTGCCGGAATGGCACGCGGCAAAGCATGGAAGAGGCGAAGGTGCGAAACAAGGAAATGCGCGAAGAGCTGGACCGATACGAGAATTCCGCTGCGGGGCGCCACTGGAACTGGCTGGTGGAACAGGAAGGCGGTTCGGGCTGTGGATTCTCAGGAATGCTGACGCCAGATCAGCGCTACTTCGCGGTTTCGGTGACAAGTAGCGAAGTCTGGCGTGGCGGCATTGGTACGTACTTCGACAGTTACTCGGGTGCCTATTACGAAGAGACGCTCGCAGGTCTTGAAGAAATGGGGCTGGTCGAATTGGGCGACGTGCTCAAAGAAGCCAAGATGGTGCTGTTCGGTGACGACGCCGTGCCCAAGGACGAAGGTGTCCGGTGGGAGAAAATGTACGGTCAGCATAATGAGTTGCCGGATGGTGTCGAAGTTCTGCTGGACCGCTTGAGCCAGAGATTTTGTGAGACTGAGGAGAGGCTAGAGCTTTCTGCTGCACTGCAGGCCTATGCTGAGAAGCACAAGCTGTACGCTGCGTTCTAGCTTGGGCTACTGGAAGGACGATTGGGGATTGAGGGCATGCCCGCAGGCGAGCCTTGAATCCCGAATCATCCACTTACACTCAAACCCGGATTCAACCCATGGGTATCAAATGCGGCATCGTCGGCCTGCCCAACGTCGGCAAGTCGACCCTGTTCAATGCGCTGACCAAGGCGGGTATCGCCGCGGCGAACTTCCCGTTCTGCACCATCGAGCCGAACGTCGGCATCGTGCCGGTGCCGGATCCGCGCCTGAACGAGCTGGCGGGCATCATCAACCCGCAGAAGGTCATCCCGACCGCGGTCGAGTTCGTCGACATCGCCGGCCTCGTGGCCGGTGCCGCCAGCGGTGAAGGCCTGGGCAACAAGTTCCTGGCGCACATCCGCGAAGTCGATGCGATCACTCACGTGGTGCGCTGCTTCGAGCATGGCGACATCGTGCACGTGGCCGGCAAGGTCGATCCGATCTCGGACATCGAAACCATCGATACCGAGCTGGCGCTGGCCGACCTGGACAGCGTCGAGAAGGCACTGAACCGTGCCGAGCGTGCGGCCAAGGGCGGCGACAAGGATGCAGCGGCGCGCAAGCCGGTGCTGGCCAAGCTGCAGGCGGCACTGTCCGACGGCAAGGCCGGCCGCTCGGCCGGCCTGGACGAGGAAGAGAAGGCGCTGGTGCGCGACCTGTTCCTGCTGACCCTGAAGCCGGTGATGTACATCGCCAACGTGCTGGAAGACGGTTTCGAGAACAACCCGCACCTGGAAGCCGTGCGCGCGCATGCCGCCGCAGAAGGCGCGCAGGTGGTGCCGGTGTCGGCCGCGATCGAGGAAGAGCTGTCCCAGCTCGACGACGAAGACCGCGATACCTTCCTGGCCGACCTGGGCCTGAGCGAGCCGGGCCTGAACCGCGTGATCAATGCGGCCTACAGCCTGCTGGGCCTGCAGACCTACTTCACCGCAGGCGTGAAGGAAGTCCGCGCGTGGACGGTGCGCAAGGGTGCCACTGCCCCCCAGGCCGCCGCGGTCATCCACACCGACTTCGAGAAGGGCTTCATCCGCGCCGAAACCATCGCGTATGACGACTTCATCAAGTACAAGGGCGAAGCTGGCGCCAAGGAAGCCGGTCGCCTGCGCCTGGAAGGCAAGGAATACCGCGTGCAGGAAGGCGACATCCTGCACTTCCGCTTCAACGTCTGATCCGGCGGCAACGGATCGACCCCGGACGCCCCGCCTTGTGCGGGGCGTTCGCGTTTCCGGCGATGGACAAAAAATCACCACGCTGCGAAACGCTTGCGGCGTGACGTTCGCCGGCACTTGTCCACAGCAAACTCCCATCGCTTTCCACGCCAGGTGTGGAAAACCGACGAACCTGATGTAGAGCCGAGCCCATGCTCGGCTGATGCCAGCAGGAGCCGAGCGTGGGCTCGGCTCTCGCCCGCGTGACCTGGACAAATTTTCACCGCGCTTCGAAACGCCTGCGGTGCAATGCTCGCACCCACTTGTCCACATCAAGTTCCCATCGCTCTCCACGTACCGTGTGGAAAACAATCGGGGCCGTGGACAAAAAATCACCACGCCCGGAAATGCCTGTGAGACAAGGATCGCGCCCACTTGTCCACACCAAGTTCCCATCGCTTTCCACGTGCGGTGTGGAAAACCCGCGTGGCCCGCTCTGGTAGTCGCCCCACCTTGGTGGGCGCGTGGCATATCAGTGTCCACCAAGGTGGGCATCTACCAGAGCCAGGTTCCCAAACAACAAGGCCCGCCAATGGCGGGCCCCGTCGTCCACGTCCTGCGTAACCGCGCTTACAATGCGCTGCCACCGAACTTGTGGGTGTACTGCAGGTTGATCGTGCGGCCGACGCTGTCGAACCAGGACACGTCGTAGTACGGGTAAGCGGTGTACGTACGGTCCTTCGGCGGCATCTTGTTGAACACATTGACCACCGACAGCGACAGGCGCGCGTGGTCGTCGAAGCGGTACTGCAGCGACGCGTTGTAGCGGTAGGTCGCCTTGATGTACGGGCTGTCACCGCTGTCCCACTCGAAGATCTGGTCGTAGCTGTCCGAGGTCGGCAGCTTGCCCAGGCGCGAGCCATAGACCGTGGCCGACCACGCATCCTTCTCCCAGGTCACGCTCAGGCTGGTCTTGGTGCGCGGAATGTCGAAACCGCTGTTGACCGCGAACTGATCTTCGACGGGGTCACCGGGGTAGCGCTGGAAGTCGTGCTTCTTCACCCAGGTGTGCGTGCCGTTGAGGACGAAGTCGCCGATGCCGGTCTGCAGGCGGTAGCGCAGGCCGACGTCGATGCCGGAGGTAGATTCGCGGGCGACGTTGATCGGGGCGACACGCACGCCGTACAGGCGGCCATCACTGGTGCGGGTGATGCGGTCGAGCGCGTCCACGCAGGTCGGCGAGTTGATGTCGGCAGTACCCAGGCGGCAGTTCGCTTCACTGGCCAGTATCGCGCGCACGTCCATGTCCTGCACCTGGTTGCGCATGTCGATGTCGAACCAGTCCACCGACAGGTCCAGGCCGATCGCCGGCGACCAGACGAAGCCGGCGCTCCACGAGGTGCTGGTTTCCGGGTCGAGCTGGCGGTTGCCGGTGCGGCTGCGGATCAGGTTGCGCTCGTAATCGGAACAGTCGCTGGCTTCCTCAAGGCGGCAGGTGTACAGATCCTCGGCGCTGGTCTCGTCGTTGCCCGGTCCGGCAAACACATAGTGCAGGTCCGGTGCACGGAATGCGGTGCCGTAGGAGCCGCGCACCAGCAGGGTATCGATCGGGCGCCATTCCAGGCCGCCGCTCCAGGTCGCCTTGCCGATGGTGTGGCCGGAATAGCGGTACTGGTCGTAGCGGCCCGCCACGCTCAGGTTGACCGTCTCGTGCAGCGGCATGCGCAGCTCCGCAGCCGTCGCCCAGCGGTTGCGCGAACCGTTGCCGCCCGAATCCTTCCAGCTGTAGTAGTAGTACTGGGTCGCCAGCGGATCGGGATTCAGCGAGTACGCCTGCTGGCCCACTTCCACGGTCGCGGCGAAGCCGGCGTCACCGCCCGGCAGGCCGAACAGCGTGGAATTGGTCAGCGTGAACGCGGCCGTCTCGGTCCGCGACTTCGGGGTGTAAGTGGTACGCGCCGCGATCGAGTCGTACTCGGCGCGGGTCAGTGGACGGTACAGCCGTGACGGATCGGCGTTGTAGACCGGGAAACCGTCGTCGTCCACGCCCAGCTGCGGGCCCAGGAACAGGTCATTGGCCTTGGCGGCAATGATCTGTGCCCAGCTGATGCGCGACTGGTACTGCGAATGGCTCAACGCCGCTTCGTAATCCCAGTTGCCAATCAGGTTGCCCTTGAAGCCGGTGGTCACGCTGAAGGTCTTCTGCGTGCTGCGCACCATGGCGTTGCGCAGGCCGCCCATTTCCTCGGGCGAGAACTGGCGCTGCCAGAACTCGATCTCGCCAGTGGCTTCGTTGTTGAAGTAGCCCGACTCATCACCGTTGGCATCCATGCGGCCCCACTGGGTGACGTCGCGCATCAGCGACATCGTGTGGTAGCCCAGCTGCACATCGGCGAACCACTGCTGGCCGTTGTCGAAGTCGTAGCTCAGCGACGCGTAGCCATTGGCGCCGCGACGCTTGCTGAGGATGGTGCCGTAGCCGATCGAGCTGTCGCTGCCGCAGTAGTAGCCGTAGCGCGGGCGGTACGCGCGGTAGGTGCTGCCCTGATTCTGCCCGGCCAGCGCTTCGCAGGTGGCCGTACCCGGATCCAGGTAGTCGTCGTTGTAGTCCGTGCGCAGGTAAGCGCGGCGGGCGATGCGCGAGCCCTCGGTGGGGCCGTCCTGGGTCGAATCCTGGATGTCGCGCTCGTACGCCCACAGCGGGCGCTGCGACTGCAGCTCGACGCTGTACACCGCGTTGAAATTGCCGCGGCTGAAACCGCTGGCCAGGCTCATGTCGAACGAGTCGCCACCGCCTTCGCTGGTGGTGCCCATGCGCATGTCGATCGTGGTGCCGTCGGCCTTCTTCTTCAGGATGAAGTTGACCACGCCGGCGATCGCGTCCGAGCCGTAGATGGCCGAGGCGCTGCCGGTCAGCACTTCGATGCGCTCGATCATGCCCAGCGGGATGTTGGAGACATCGGTGAAGTTGCTGCGGCCCTTGAACGGCATCGGGAAATCGGCAATGCGCCGGCCATTGACCAGCACCAGCGTGTGGTTCGGGCCCAGGCCGCGCAGGTCCACCTGCTGGGCGCCCGGCGAGAAGTCGGCGCCACTGGAAGACTGCTGGCTCTGCGTCTCACCGCCGTTCTGGGTCATTGCACGCAGTACGTCCGGCACGCTGGTGAAGCCACTGGAGCGGATCTGCTCGGCATTGATCACCGTGATCGGAGCGGGGCCTTCCACCTGGGCGCGCGGAATGCGCGAGCCGGTGACCTGCACCGCGTCCAGTTGTTGCACCGAAGAGGAAGCCGGTGCCTGGGCCGCCGCGGAAGCAGCCACGCCCATCAACGCCAGCTGGATCGAGCACGCTATCGCCTGTCTACGCATGAAGAATTCTCGGAAATGAAGCCGGCCCGCAGAGGAGGGGCCCTGTCCCCCATTCAGACTTCCGGAATGGGCGCGCGCATTTAACGCCTTTTTCATGTCCTTGACTACTGGGCCCCTATCTGGCAAAGAGTGAAAACGCTTGCAACTCGATTTTGTTCAGGGAGATCAAGATGCGACGCCTCGACCGGACCCTGCCTGGCCCCTTCGCTTGGCTGGCGCTGCTGGTGCTGGGCTGGCCACTGGCCGCGCCCGCGCAGGACCTGCAGGGCCCCGGCTTCGCCTATTACGAAGTCGGCGATCTGGAATCCCCGCGTCCCGGTCCGCGCGCGCCCGCCATGATGCTGATGGGCGGTGGCGAGTGGGTGCCGGAGGCGTTCCAGTGGTGGCTGAAGCAGGCCGGCAATGGCCGTGTGCTGATTCTGCGCGCCTCCGGTGGCGACGAACTGCAGGACCGCCTGTACCGCGAGATTGGCGGCACCACCGCAGTGCAGACCCTGGTCTTCGACAGCCGCCGCGGTGCCGATGATCCGGCGGTGCTGCGCGTGGTCGCCGCGGCCGATGCCATCTTCATTGCCGGCGGCGACCAGTCCCGCTATATCCGCTTCTGGAAGGGCACCGCACTCAACCGTGCACTCAACGCCCATGTGCGCGCCGGCAAGCCGATTGCCGGTACCAGCGCTGGCCTGGCCATCCTCGGCGGCTATGCCTATGGCGCCATGGATGGCGGCAGCATCACCTCGGCCGGTGCGCTGGCCGACCCGATGGGCAGTGCCGTGACTCTGGACAGCGGCTTCCTGCAGATGCCCTACCTGCAGCGCGTGGTCACCGACACCCATTTCGACAAGCGGGACCGGCTCGGCCGCCTGATCGTGTTCGTGGCACGTGCCGCCCAGGACAGCGGCGACCCTGACATCGTCGGCATCGGCGTCGATGAGGACACCGCCCTGTGCGTTGAGCCCGATGGCCGGGCCCAGGTCTACAGCGCAGATGGCGAAGGCAAGGTCTGGGTGGTCAGCCCCGGCCGCGACGCCGATCGCCTGGTGGAGGGGGAACCGCTGCGCTTCCATGCGGTGCCGGTGACGGTGGTCGCCAGCGGCAGCCGCATGCGGCTGGATGATTTCCAGGCCGAGGCCGATTACCAGGCCGTGGCCGACGTCAGCGATGGCGAGATCGAAGTCATCCGCCAGTGACCCGGCGATCCTGTGGCCACGCATGGGATGCTGTAGAGCCGAGCCCGCGCTCGGCTGCTCTTCAATCGAGGCATCAGCCGAGCATGGGCTCGGCTCTACGATGATGCCTCCCTTGCCCACCTGCTGGAGACGTATCCGATGAAACTGCGCCTGGCGCTGTCTATGCTGCTGTCCCTGCCCATGCTTGCCCAGGCCGCACCGGCCGCTTCACCGCTGCTGGTCATCCACGGCGGCGCCGGCGTCGAGCGCAAGGACCTGTCGCCGGCTGAGGAGAAGGCTGCGCGCGGCGCGTTGCGCGCGGCGCTGCTGAAGGGCCATGCCGAACTAGCGGCCGGTCGCCCGGCGCTTGCAGCCGTCACTGCGGCAATCACCGTGCTGGAGGACGATCCGACCTTCAACGCCGGCAAGGGTGCGGTGTTCACCCATGACGGCCACAACGAACTGGATGCCGCGGTGATGGATGGCGCCACCCAGGCTGCAGGTGCGGTGGCCGGCGTGCAGCGGGTGCGCAACCCGATCCTGCTGGCCCAGACCGTGATGCAGAAGTCCAGGCACGTGATGATGGTCGGGCAGGGGGCCGAGGCGTTCGCGGTGGAGCAGGGCATCAGCCTGGTCGATCCATCCTATTTCCGTACCGACAAGCGCTGGCAGCAACTGCAGCGCGCATTGAAGGAAGAGGCCCGTGGCCAGGCGCACGCCGACCTGGAGACCGCAAGGCACTTCGGCACGGTGGGCGCGGTTGCGCTGGATGCGCAGGGGCAGCTTGCTGCCGGCACCTCCACCGGTGGCATGACCAACAAGCGCTATGGCCGTGTGGGCGATTCGCCGATCATCGGCGCCGGTACCTGGGCCGACGCGGGCTGCGCGGTATCGGGCACCGGGTGGGGCGAGTACTACATCCGGACTGCGGCCGCGCACGAGATCTGTGCACGCATGCGCTACCAGCGGCAGACGCCGGAGCAGGCCGGCAGGGGCGTGATCAACGAGATGATTCCGAAGATGGGCGGCGACGGCGGCGCGATCGTGCTTGCCGCAGACGGAAAAATGGCCATGCCGTTCAACACCCAGGGCATGTATCGGGGCTGGATTGGCGCCGATGGCGTCCCCCATGTCGCAATTTTCGCCAGCGAGACCCTGCCGGTCCCTGGGCAATAACCTTGCGTATCAATGGGTTTGCGACAACGTGTGAAAAAGATGGAAAAAAGCGTTGACAGCCCCCCGCCTGATCAGCAGAATAAGCGGCTCACCACCACACACCGCAACGCTTCGGCGGCAACGGGTTGGGGTGGTAAGGAGGGATACCCAAGCGGCCAACGGGGGCAGACTGTAAATCTGCTGGCTTACGCCTTCGGTGGTTCGAATCCACCTCCCTCCACCAGTTTCACGTTGTGACATTCCCGGCGCGGGAGTAGTTCAATGGTAGAACCTCAGCCTTCCAAGCTGATGGTGCGGGTTCGATTCCCGTCTCCCGCTCCATTGAATGAACTTTGAATATTATCGAGTTCATGTCATAATGCAAAACTCGGCTCACGTAGCTCAGTCGGTAGAGCACTTCCTTGGTAAGGAAGAGGTCGAAGGTTCGATTCCTTTCGTGAGCACCATCTCAAGCATCACCTCTCAGACGAATTCGAGATAAGCAGCCATGGCCAAGGGTAAGTTCGAGCGCACCAAGCCGCACGTCAACGTCGGCACCATCGGTCACGTCGACCACGGCAAGACCACGCTGACCGCCGCACTGACCAAGATCGGTGCCGAGCGCTTCGGTGGCGAGTTCAAGGACTACTCCTCGATCGACGCCGCGCCGGAAGAAAAGGCGCGTGGCATCACGATCTCGACCGCGCACGTCGAATACGAATCCCCGATCCGTCACTACGCCCACGTTGACTGCCCGGGCCACGCT
>NZ_JCAFSH010000019.1:0-52219 GCF_059369035.1 Stenotrophomonas sp. YJH_SMC_130 | reverse complement strand
GGACTGGGCCTGGCGGCGAAACCCGCGCCAACCATGCAGCCGATAGGTCGCCACCCAGCGCCTGACCGTGGAGAACTCCAGGCCGTAGCGACGAGCAACGGCTTTGACCGATGTGGAGGTCTTGCAGGCCTCTTTGGCGACTTGCAGTTTGAAACGCGCGTCGTATCTGTTCATGTATCCCTCGGGGTTGGATCTGATGTCCAACTCCCGGGGGTCACTTCACCATGGGGGCTCGATCGGCGCATCCATGCGCCTCACGGTCCTGGCCAGGGTGCCCCACCGCCGCCAGACAGTTTCCCGCGCGGGCGGCAGCACATCACCGCGCCGAAGGGATTGCGCTTGAAAAGCAAAGAGCCGGGCAATGCCCGGCTCTTTGCTTTTGCTCTTCTTTGCCTTCCGCACCGTGGCGCGGGAAGCCGTCGAGCAGGGTCGGATGGGCCGGCGCAGGACCGTTGGCGCCATGGATGGCGCCATCGAGCCCCCATGGATGGGTTTACGGCGTGTCCTGCGCCGGCCCATCCGGCTCTGCCCCGCGATGATAATCAAGACGCCACGGAGCAACGCTTTCGATTTAGAACTCCGCCGCCACCGTCATGAACAGCTGCCGCGGCGCGCTCGCATGGATCGCATAGCGCGTGCCCTTCGGATCGGTGGGTGCGAACGAGCTCAGCTGGCCGGCGTAGCGCTTGTTGGTCAGGTTGGTCGCATTCAACGACACCCGAACGTTGCGCAGGCCCAGGCCCGGGCCGAAGTCGTAGCCTGCACCGGCGTCGAAGGTGGTCACGCCCGGCACCGACTGGTCGTTGGTGTAGGTGTAGTAGCGCTTGCCGGTGTACTTGGCACGCAGGCTGGCGAAGAAGCCATCGCGGTTCCAGCTGATCTCGCTGGAGGCCATGCGCTGCGGCGTATCCACCGTGATCTTGCCGGCCACCGGCACGATCGCGCCGCCCGAGGTGTAGTCATCCTCGTAGGTGGTCTTGTTCCAGGACAGCGCGTTGTACCACTGCAGGCCGTCGATCGGCTTGAGGATGAAGGTCAGTTCCGCGCCGTGGCTCTTTACCGAACCGACGTTGATGAAGCGCGTCACGCACTCCGGACGCGTGCCGACTTCGATGCTCGAGCACGGGTTCAGCGACAGCAGGCGGTTGTCGAATTTCACGTTGTAGGCGGCGATCGAGGCCTGGTACTTCTCGCCGAAGGTACGGAAGCCGGCTTCCAGGCTCTTAGACTTCTCCGGTTCCAGCCCGGCGCTGGCCGCGAACGATTCCGGCGACACCTGCAGCGGGCCACCGCTGCCGCCACCGACAAAGGCGGCGATGTTCTCGGCGTACGAGGCAAACAGTTCATTGTTGGCGTTGAGCTTGAAACCCAGGCCCACCTGCGGCAGCACCGACTTCTTGGCGGTCAGCGTGCCCGAGGCGATGCGGGTTTCCACGCCCGGCTGGGCGGTGGCGCGCATGCGGGTGTTCGGGCTCTTGATGCCCACGTCCACGGTCAGGCGCTGGTCCAGGAAGCGCATGCGGTCCTGCACGTAGAACTGGCGCGTGCGGATGTCGAAGTCCTGGTTGAACAGCAGGCGGTCCGGGTTCTTCAGGTACAGGTCGTCCAGGAACGGGCCACTGATGTAGTAGAAGTTGCGCGAGACGTTGTGGTCGTTCTGCTCGTACCACAGGCCGGCTTCCAGTTCGTGGATGCCCACCGTCCACGACAGCGCGGCGGTCAGACCATCGCGGTTGATCGTGTAGTTGGTGCTGCGGATCGAAATCGGCAGCATCCTGTCGGTGCCCGGGTAGGACGGCTGGCCCGGTGCCCACCAGTGGCCCTGGCCACGGTTGTCGTGGTGGTAGGCCAGCAGCTTCAGGCGACCCTGCTCGCCCAGGCGCAGGTCGGCATCGACCGAATACAGGTTGTCGTCGCGCAGTGCACGGCTCTGGTAGTACGCATCGTCGATGCTGTTGACGCCGCCGCTGAACCTGCAGCGCGCCTTGTTGTAGGTGCCCGGCGCGCAGTACGCGGCGGCGACGGCGCGATCCCAGTCCGGCGCGTAGATGTTCCAGTCATAGCCCAGGCCGCGGGCCAGCATGTCCTTGGACAGGTAGGCGTAGTTGGCCTGGCTGGCGCGCGAGGTCGCCACGAACGCACCGAAACGGTGGTCGCCGACATTCCACACGGCCTTGGCGTTGAACTGGCGGGTGGTCTGGTTCTGGTACGGCGCCGCCCACATGTCCTGGTCCTGGTGCACGCCGGACACATAGGCCGAGAAGCCGTTGAGGTCGCCGGTATCCACGCGCAGGTAGCCGCGACGCTGGTTGTTGTCACCCACGGTGACGCTGGCGCGGCCACCGAATTCGGTGGACGGGTCCATCGAGAAGTACTGGATGGTGCCGCCCAGGTTGCTGGTCGAAGCCACGCCCAGCGAGCCGATGCCCTGCGACAACTCTGCGCCGGCCAGGTTCTCGGCGATGATCGCGCGGGCAATGCTCAGGCCGTTGTAGTTGCCGTAGCTGTTGTCACCCAGCGGAATGCCATCAAGCGTGTAGCCGAGGCGGCTCTTGTCGAAGCCGCGCAGGCTGATGGTCTGCGATTCTTCGTTGGCGCCGAAGGCGTCGTTGGACTGCACCGACACGCCCGGCAGGCGGTCGAGGATCTTCTGGCCACTGGAGCCCGGCGGCAGCACCTGCTTGTCGACGGCGGTGATGCGCTGTACCTGGCGGGTCTCGCCCTGGCCGATCACGGAGACGGTATCCAGCGTCTGCGCGCTCAGCGCGGCTTCGGTGCTGGTGCCGGTATCGGCGGTGGTGGCGGCATGTGCGCTGGCGGCGGCGAAGAGCGCGATCGCCACGGCGATCGTCAGGTGTCGGGTCTGCATGATGGTCCGTTGCATGGGGGGTGGTCACCGGCACGGGTGCGCGGTGCATGGCCACTATGCGAACGGAACATGAAACCTTCTTTACGAGAAACCAACGAACGACGCAGGCCCCCGTGCGTGTCCTGCAACCCGATAGAAAAAGGGGCCGGATCCCCCTCGCGAACGAAGATTCACCGGCCCCGCGCACTCCGTGGGGGAGGGCTCAACCCATGTACAGGCCACCGTTGACCGGATAGTCGGCACCGGTCACGTACGAGGCTTCATCCGAGGCCAGCCACGCGCACAGGCCGGCCACTTCCTCGGGCCGACCCAGCCGGCGCACCGGCACCGAGGCGGCCAGCCGATCCAGTACATCCGGCGGGAAGCTGCTGATCGCCTGGCTGGCGATGTAGCCTGGCGACAGCGTGTTGACGGTGACCCCGCGCGAGGCCACTTCGGCGGCCAGTGCACGGCTGAAACCGTGCATCGCGGCCTTGGCGGTGGCGTAGTTCACCTGGCCGATCTGGCCCTTGTGGGCGCTGACCGAACCGATGTTGATGATGCGGCCCCAGCCGCGCGTGGCCATGCCATCGACCACCTGCTTGGTCAGGTTGAACAGCGCATTGAGGTTGGAGGCGATCACCGCGTTCCAGTCTTCCACCGTCATCTGCCGGAAAAGAAGGTCGCGGCTGCCGCCGGAGTTGTTGACCAGCACGTCCACCTCACCGACTTCTGCACGGACCTTGGCGAACGCGGCGCTGGTCGAGGCCCAGTCGGTGGCGTTGCCTTCGGAGGCGATGAAGTCGAAGCCCTGTTCGCGCTGCTCGCGCAGCCAGTTGGCCTTGCGCGGCGAGTTGGGCGCGCAGCCGGCGACCACGGTGTGGCCGCTGCGGGCCAGGCTCTGGCAGATGGCAGTACCGACACTGCCCATTCCACTGGTGACGTAAGCGATTCGAAGCGTCATTGCAGAAGGCTCCTTGGCAAAGGGTCAGGCGGCGAGGGGATACAGGCCGAACACCAGGCTGCCGATCATCAGCAGCATCGAAATGGCGATGGCCCACTTCAGGGTGAACTTCTGGTGGTCGGCGAATTCGACCTTGGCCAGGCCCACCAGCAGGTAGGTGGACGGTACCAGCGGGCTGAGCAGGTGCACCGGCTGGCCGGCCAGCGAGGCGCGCGCCATCTCCACCGGGGTGATGCCGTAGTTGCCGGCGGCCTCGGACAGGATCGGCAGCACGCCGAAGTAGAACGCGTCGTTGGACATGAAGAAGGTGAACGGCATCGATGCCACGGCGGTGATCACCGCCAGGTACGGGCCCCACGACTCCGGAATCACCGCCAGGAAGCTGTGTGACATCGCCTCGACCATGCCGGTGTTGTTGAGGATGCCGGTGAAGATGCCCGCGGCGAAGATCAGCGACACCACCGACAGCACGTTGCCGGCGTGGTTGACCACGCGGCGGCGCTGTTCGGCCAGGTTCGGGTAGTTGATCACCAGGGCGATGGCGAAGCCGACCATGAACAGCACCGGCATCGGCAGCACGCCGATGATCAGCGCGGTCATCAGCGCCACGGTCAGGGCCAGGTTGACCCACAGCAGCTTCGGACGCTTGATGTCCTCGGCGTCTTCCACGGTCGGCAGCGGATTGCTGTCATCGGACACGCTGTTGTCCAGCCAGCTGCCGCCCTTGGGCAGGGTCACCACGCCAAGGCGACGGCGTTCCTTCAGGCCCAGGTACCAGGCCAGCAGCAGCACGCCGGCACAGGCGATCACCATCGACGGGATCAGCGGCACGAACACATCGGCCGGGTCCACGTGCAGCGCGGTGGCCGCGCGTGCGGTCGGGCCGCCCCACGGGGTCAGGTTCATCACGCCGCCGGCCAGGATGGTCACGCAGGTCATGTTCAGCGCGTTCATGCCGAGGCGCTGGTACAGCGGCAGCATCGCCGAGACGGTAATCATGTAGGTGGTCGAACCGTCGCCATCGAGCGAGATCAGCATCGCCAGCACTGCGGTGCCGAGCACGATCTTCATCGGATCGCCCTTGACGAAGCGCAGGATCACCCGTACCAGCGGATCGAACAGGCCGGCGTCGATCATCACCCCGAAGTAGAGGATGGCGAACATCAGCATCACGCCGGTCGGCGCGATCTTCTTGATGCCCTCCAGCATCATCTCGTCGATGCCGGCACCGAAGCCGCCGATCAGCGCGAACAGGATGGGGATGGTGATCAGGGCGACGAGCGGCGACAGGCGTTTGCTCATGATCAAGTACATGAACGTAATGACCATGCCAAAGCCGAGGATGCTCAGCATCATCTGCGGACTCCTTGCGAAAACAGGATGTGGGGGAGTGGAAGGGGGGGGCGGTCGGTTTGCCCGGGACAGCTGGCTTAGAAGTCGTACTGCAGGCGGCCGGTGACCGCGCGCGTGCGGTCCACTGTGACCCCGGCCAGGCGGTCGCGATTGCGGCTTTCGATCACGTTGAGCATGAAGCGCAGGTTGTCGCGCAGGTACCAGTTGCCACCCAGCGTCCACGCTTCGGTGCTGCCACGGCGCAGGTCCGGCGCACCATCGAGATGCTGCGCACCCCACATCTGGTCGTAGCGCAGCGCTACTTCGAAGGCACCGGCCTTGTGGCGGATGTCCTTCACCCGCGCAAAGCGGCCGGTCTTGCGGTCGTAGGCACGGCTTTCGCCGGTGACGAACCAGCTGACCATGCCGTAGGCGGCCATCACGTCGCCACGCTGCGCACCGTCATCGAAGGTGGCGCCACTGAACTCGCCCTGCCACGACAACGGGCCGCGCACCTGCGCGTATTCCAGCGACCACTTGTTGACGTCGGTATCGCGGCCGGCGGAGAAGTCGACCAGGGTCAGGCGGCTGTTGTCGGACAGGTGACCGGCCGGGCGCGGGCGGATACGCAGGCCGGGCACGCCGTTGGCCCCCGGGTTGTCGTAGGCCTCGCGGGCCAGCGACAGGCCCAGGTGCAGCACGTCACCGTCGCTGGGCGAGGGCGCCCAGGTGACGCGACCACCCGCCGCGCGGCCCTTCACCTGCCAGGCGTCGATGCTCTCCAGGCTGTAGATGCTGGCCGCCCAGGTGAAGTCACCCGGGTTGGCCTGCCAGGACGCACCCAGGCGGTACAGCGGCGCCAGCGTGGTGCCGGCGTTGCCGCGCTCCAGGAAGCTGCCGTAGTTGGAGCTGGTACGGTCATCCAGCGAGAAGTACTGCTTGAACTGGCCCACGGTCAGCTTGCCGGCCTTGCCGAAGCTGCGCGCCAGGTACACGTCCTTGGCCTCGACGCGGTCGCCGGAGAAGTCGGCTTCCAGCTTGTAGTCGACCACGAAGAACCTGCCGGACACGTCCAGCCAGGCACGACGGATCTCGGTGTCGTCCTTGTTCGGGGTGCCGCGGTTGTCGTTGTCGAAGGTGGCGAAGTCCAGGTGCAGGCGGCCACCGAGAGTGGCGGTGACCGGGCGGTCGTCTTCGGCAGCGAAGGCCGGCGCCGACAGGGCAGCCAGCGCCATCATGGCGGCAGGACGCCGCCAGGCAAACGTGAATTCCACAAACCCTCCCAGGTGCGCGCCAGGCGCGCGGCAATCGTGGGCACCGGACGGTGCGCGGCCGCAGTCTGGGTCGGGCAAGCTGTCATCGTCCTGTCAGCGGTTTGTGCGGTGCAGCGTAAATCCGGCCGCTGCGCTCACTGGGCCACACCCGGCAAGCGCGGCGGCGGCATGCGGTAGCATTCGGTTCCCCTCCCACCCGTGTGCCCATGCGCCTGCTGCTGGTCGAAGACAACCCGGATCTGGCCGATGCGATCATCCGCCGGATGCGCCGCAGCGGGCACGCTGTGGACTGGCAGGCTGATGGCCTGGCCGCCGCCAGCGTGCTGCGCTACCAGAGCTTCGACCTGGTGGTGCTGGACATCGGCCTGCCCAAGCTCGATGGCCTGCGCGTGCTGGCCGGCATGCGCGAGCGCGGTGACAGCACGCCGGTGCTGATGCTGACCGCGCGCGATGGCATCGAGGATCGCGTGCAGGCGCTGGATGTCGGTGCCGACGATTACCTGGGCAAGCCATTCGATTTCCGCGAGTTCGAAGCGCGCTGCCGCGTGCTGCTGCGGCGTGCGCGTGGCCAGGCCAGCGAAGTGGTGCAGATCGGCGGCTTCCAGTTCGACAACGCTGCGCACCGGGTCAGCCTCGACGGCGAACCGATCGAACTGCCCAACCGCGAGTACCGCCTGCTGGAGATCCTGGTCGGGCGCCTCGGCCAAGTGGTCGGCAAGGATGAGATCGGCAACGGCCTGTTCGGTTTCGATGACGAAGCGGGCCCGAATGCCATCGAGTTGTATGTTGGCCGCCTGAGAAAGAAGCTGGCCGGCGCACCGTTGCGCATCACCACGGTGCGCGGTGTCGGCTATCTGCTGGAAGCCAGCGACGCCAGTGCCGACGCCGATGGCTGACATGCGCGCTGCAACGGCCGCGCCGGGCTCGCTGCGGCGCACGCTGCTGCTCTACCTCGGCGTGCTGCTGGCGGTGTTCGCAGTGGCCCTGCTGTTCGCCGCGCGCGATTACGGCCAGCGCGCCGCCAATCGATCCTACGATCACCTGCTGGTGTCCTCGGCGCTGTCCATTGCCGATTCGGTGGCCCTGGTCGATGGCCAGTGGCAGGTCGATCTGCCGTATGCGGCGTTGGACCTGCTGGCGATGGCACCGGAAGACCGCGTGTTCTACAGGGTGGCCGACAACCGCGGCAACCTGATCACCGGCTATGGCGACCTGCCGGCACCGCCGCGCCGGCCCGGTACCCAGCCGCAGCTGTTCGATGCCACCTACAGCGGCGAGACCGTGCGCTTCGTGGTGGTCGGTCGCAGCTTCGCCGCTGCCTCGGCGCAGGGCGAGGTGCAGGTCCAGGTCGGCCAGACCCGGCGTGCGCGCGAAGCGGTCGCGCAGGACATGGTCAATCGCGCATTGCTCGCGATCAGCGTGCTGTCCGGGCTGCTGCTGGCACTGGTGGCGTTCGGCGTGCATCGCGCATTCCGGCCGCTGGTGCGGGTGGAGCGCGAGCTGTCGCGACGGGAGCCGTCCGACCTGAAGCCGCTGGATGCCCGCGTTCCGCGCGAGATGGACCAGATGGTGGCGGCGCTGAACCGCTTCATGGAACGCCTGTCCAGCAGCAACGAGACACTGCGCGCGTTCATGGCCGAGGCTGCGCACCAGATGCGCACGCCGCTGGCTGCATTGCGCGCACAGGCACAGCTGGCGCTGGATGATGACGATCCGGAGGACATGCGGCGCAGCCTGCAGGCGATCGAGCGCAACGCCACCCATATGAGCCGGCTGCTGAACCAGCTGCTCAGCGATGCCAGCGTGATCCATCGTTCGCATCTGCAGCGCTTTGCAGCGGTGGACCTGGCCGAGACCGTGCACCAGGCCTTGCATGAAGCGCTGCCGCAGGCCGGTCCGGCGCCACGCGTGCAGTTGGCGATGACCGCCGAACCGGCACTGGTGCACGGCGATGCGCTGCTGCTGCGCGAGGCGATCAAGAACCTGGTCGACAACGCATTGAAGTACGGCGGTGACGGCGACTTGCAGATTGCCCTTACCGTGGAAGGCGAGCATGCCGTGCTGACCATCGCCGACCACGGCGCAGGCATCGCCCCGGCCGATGCCGAGCGCGTATTCGAGCGTTTCGCCCGTGGCGAAGGCGCGCCATCCGGCGGTGCCGGGCTGGGCCTGGCCATCGTCAAGCGCGTGGTCGACAGCCATGGCGGCCGCATTGACCTGAGCAACCGCCCGCAGGGCGGGCTGGTCGCCACCATCCGCCTGCCCCGGAGCAGTCCATGATCCGCTTGTTCGCGACGACTGTTGCGCTGCTGCTGGCCCTGCCGGTGTTGGCCGCGCCCGGCGATGTGCGCCGTTTTCCCGCACAGGGAGCGGCCACCGCGCAGCTGCGCATCCACGGCACCACCGACATCGAAGTGTTCGCGGTGGTCATCGCCGACTACCAGCGCCTTCATCCCGGCACCGAAGTGGTGTACGAGGACATCATCACCCAGGACCTGTACGCGCGTTACCTGCACGACCGTGGCGGGCCGGCATCACCGGACCTGCTGATCTCCAGCGGCATGGACCTGCAGACCAAGCTGGTCAACGATGGCCATGCGCTGCCGCACCGCTCGGCGCAGACCGCGGCGCTGCCGGCGTGGGCGCAATGGCGCAACGAGGCATTCGGCATCAGCTACGAGCCGGTGGTGATGGTCTACAACACCCGCGCACTGCCGGCAGCGAAGGTGCCGCACACGCGCCGCCAGCTGCTGGACCGGCTGCGTGCTGAAGGTGCACCGCTGCGCGGCAAGGTCGGCACCTATGACATCGAGCGCAGCAGTGTCGGCTACCTGCTGGCGACCCAGGACGCGCAGCGCGGCAGCATTGCCGGCGCGCTGCTGGGCGCGCTCGGCGACAACGACGTGGTGCGCGAGGAGCGTACTGGCGTGCTGCTGGACCAGGTGGCCAGTGGCCAGCTGTCGCTGGTCTACAACGTGCTCGGCTCCTACGCGCAGGCACGTGTCGATGCCGGCGCGCCACTGGCCATCATCGAGCCCGAGGACTACACGCTGGTGGTGCTGCGCACCGCGGTGATCCCGCGCACCGGCCCGCACCCGGAAGAAGCGCGGCGCTTCCTCGATTACCTGCTGTCGCCGCGTGGCCAGCAGGTGCTGTCGCGCGAGGCGCGGCTGATGCCGATCGTGACCGGCAACGCACGCGGTGACGATGCGCCCGGCCGCAGCCGCCGTCCGATCCAGCTCGGCCCGGGCCTGCTGGTGTACCTGGACGCGCTCAAGCGTCGCCAGTTCCTCGATGCCTGGCGCAGCAGCGTCGAGCCGGCCGGGCGCTGAGGCGGCGACCTGCCCGTACAATGGCGGCATGAGCGAATACACCATCCTGATCGCCGATGACCACCCGCTGCTGCGTTCTGCGGTGGTGCAGTCCTTGCGGCAGAGCCTGCCGCTGGCGCAGGTGCGCGAGGTGGCCAGCGCCGAGGCATTGGCAGAGGTGCTGGATGCACAACCGGACGTGGACCTGGTGCTGCTCGACCTGACCATGCCCGGCGCACACGGTTTTTCCGCACTGCTGCACGTGCGCGGCTCGCATCCGGATATCCCGGTGGTGATCCTCTCGTCCAACGACCATCCGCGGGTGATCCGCCGTGCCCAGCAGTTCGGCTCGGCCGGTTTCATCCCGAAGTCGGCCCCGGCCGAGACCATCGGCGAGGCCGTGCAGGCGGTGCTCGACGGCGGCCTGTGGTTCCCGGCAATGGCCGCCGAGCGCTCGGAGGCCGATGCGCTGCTGGCCAGCCGCCTGGCCCAGCTGACCCCGCAGCAGTTCCGCGTGCTGCTCTGCCTGGCCGATGGCCTGCTCAACAAGCAGATCGCCTACACGCTGGGGCTGGCTGAGAACACGGTGAAGGTGCATGTCACCGCCATCCTGAAAAAACTCGAGTGCCATAGCCGCACCCAGGCCGCGGTGCTGGTGAAGGCGCTGGAGCCTGAAGGCGACGCCGGCATCGGGCTGTAGTTTCCAGCCAACGGCATAGCCCCTCGTGGGTAGACACGTAGAGCAGTTCATGGGGGAGGCCGGGCAGGTTCCGTGCGCGTCCACCCACGGAAGAGAAAAGAGGATCAAAAGCAAAGGCAGCCTGGCAGGCCGCTTTTTGTAGAGCCGAGCCCACGCTCGGCTGCTTTCTGGCTGGTCGGTGAAGCCGAGCATGGGCTCGGCTCTACACAAGCAAGCGCAGCGCGCGACTCGCTTTTGATCTTATTTTCTTCTCCGCGGGTGGACGCGCACGGCACGTGTCCGTGGCCGGGTAGATGGGCTGCGCCGTTGGCTGGAAACTACCCGCGATGCCGGATCAACAACTGACTCATCAGCGCCCGCAGCGCAGGCGGCTTTACCGGCTTGGCCATCATTCCCCAGCCGCGCTCGGCGGCCATCTCACGCAATCCCGCATCGCGCTCTGCAGTGACCAGCACCACCGGCGGGCGTGCCTGCCACAACTCCGCCAGCGTCTCGTACAGCACCGGCCCGTGGTGATCGCCCATGCGCACATCCAGCAGCACCAGCTCCGGAACCGTCTCGGCACTGGCCAACTGCAGCGCCGCCGGTGGCCCATCGGCCAGCGCCACCTCGCAGCCCCAGCGCTCCAGCAGCGCACGGCTGGCCGCACACACGTGCGGATCGTCGTCGATCACCCACACCCGACGCCCACGCAGCGGGTTGTCCGCGCCCGGTTCCTGCGCCAGTACCGGCGCAGGCGCGGTGGCCGGAATCGCGCTGGCTTCGCCGAACGGTACGCCTACCGCGAACACGCTGCCCCGGCCCAGCTGCGAGCGCAGCCGGATCGGATGGCCGAGGAGGCGGCCGATGCGGTCGACAATGGCCAGGCCAAGGCCGGCGCCGCGCTGCTGGCCGTCGTGCAGGCGTCGGAACTCCTCGAAGATCTCGCCCTGCAACGCGTCGGGAATACCCGGGCCCTGGTCGTGCACTTCGATCCACAGCAGTCCTTCACGGCGGCGGCAGCCAAGCAGCACGCGGCCGCGCTCGCTGTAGCGCAGTGCATTGGACAGGAAATTCTGCAGGATGCGGCGCAGCAGCGCTTCGTCGCTGACCACCACGGCATGGGTATCGACCCAGTCCACCACCAGCCCGCGTGACTGCGCGGCGATGCCGAACTCGCGCGCCAGCGTCTGCAGCAGGGGGCCCAGCCGGAACGCCTGTACGCGGGTGGGCAGGCTGCCTGATTCCAGCCGCGCGATATCCAGCAGGCTGTTGAGGATCGCGTCCTGCGCCGCCAGCGCGGCATCGATATGATCGGCAGTCTGCTGCTGCGCCGGGTCGCCCAGCTTGCCGCGCAGCACTGAGACGAACATGCGCGCAGCGTTGAGCGGCTGCAGCAGGTCGTGCACCGCCGAGGCGACGAAGCGGGTCTTGTAGCGGTTGGCCTGCTCGGCCTCGCGCCGCGCCTCGTCCAGGTCGCGGGTGCGTTCGGCGATGCGGTGTTCCAGCGCATCGGCCAGCGAGCGTAGTTCGCGCGCAGCGTTCTTGTAGCTGGTGATGTCCGCATAGCTGGTGACGAAGCCGCCGTCGGGCAGCGGATTGCCGCGGATCTCCAGCACCGTGCCGTCGTCCTTTTCGCTCTCGCGCATGTGCGGGCGGCCACTGCGCAGGTGGTTCAGGCGGCGCTCGATGGCCTCGTCCACCGGGCCGGGACCGAGCAGGCCACGACGGGCATTGAAACGGAACAGTTCCTCGATCGGCCGGCCCACGCGCACCAGGTCTGCCGGGAACCGGAACAGTTCCAGATAGCGCGAATTCCACGCGACCAGGCGCAGGTCGCGGTCGATCACCACCACACCCTGCGGCAGGTGTTCGAGGCTGCGGCTGAGACCACTGTCGGCGTCGGTGGCGGCCTGCAGCAGGCCATCCTGTGCGGTGCGCAGCTCCTGTGCGTGCTGCTTGAGCAGGGTTTCCAGTTCGCGGCGGCTGCGCAGGCGATGCTTGGCCAGGCGCCTGCGCTGCTGCACGAACAGCACCAGGAAGCCCAAGGCCAGCCACGCGGCACCGCCGGTCAGGGCGGCCGCGCGACCTGCTGCAGTAGCGGCGCCGGCGTCGTGCAGCAGGTGCAGGTTCCAGCCTTCGGCGGGCAGCGCCAGGCTTTGCCACAGCATCGGCTGCGGCAGCGCAGGATCCAGCAGCCGCACCATGCGGCCGCCATCGGACAGCACGTCTTCGGTACGTGCACGCAAGGGCTGCAGGGCACGGTCGGCGTACTGACGGGCATCGAGCATTTCGCGGCGCTCACCGGCACGTAGCGGACGCAGCAGCCGGTAGCGCCAGCTGTCCCGGTTGGCCAGGAACACGACGTCATGGTCGTCGCTGGCCAGCACCACGTCCGGGCTGCTCAACCATTCCTGTTCCAGCGCGGACAGCTCGACCTTGATCACCACCACGCCGAGCCGCTTGCCGTCATCCTCGATGGCCTGCGAAAGGTAATAGCCGGGCACCCCGGTGGTCATGCCGATGCCGTAGAAGCGACCACGGCCCTGCGCCAGCGCTTGGCGGTAGTAGGGGCGGTAGCTGTAGTTCTCGCCGACGTTGCTGGTCGGTTGGTCCCAGTTGCTGGCCGCCACCGCCACACCATCGTGGCCGACCAGGGTCAGGGTCGAGGCCCGGGTGACTTCATTGGCACGTTGCAGCTTGAGGTTCAGTCGCTGCCGTTCGCCGGGCGAGGGCGGCACACGCAGTGCGTGCAGCAGATCCGGATCCAGCGCCATGACCTGCGGCAAGGTGCCGAAGCGGTCGATGCGCTGTTGCAGGCCCTGGCCATACAGTTGCAGCTGGCGTTGCACCTGGCTGCTTTCGTCGCCGAGCGCGCGCCGCCAGGCGTAATGGCCAGCGGCGACCGCGCACAGCACGGTGCCACCGACCATCACCAGGATGGTCAGCAACAGCATCCGGTGGCGGCTGAGCCAATACATGGCGGCAGTCTACGCAGGGCCGGCGGGCGTGGCGTGCACGCCCGCCGGGGTCTGACGTGGAAGGGGTCAGAAGTGCATCTGCGCGCGCAGTTCGAAGATCTCCGGCGTGCTGTGCACGCCACGACGGCTGGCGTCGACCTTCACGTAGTTGGCCTGGAACTTGAAGTGGCTGGTCAGGTACCAGTTCGCACCCAACGTCAGGTCGTGCTGGCGGCCACCCAGGATGTCACCATCGTCGAGGTCCAGGCGGCTGTAACGCGCCACCAGTTCGACCGCACCGTAGTTGTGAGCCGGCTTGATGTTGGCCACCGCGCCGGCGTTGTACGGCCGCGATTCGCCGGTCAGCACCCAGCTGGCCATCGCGTACTGGCCGCTGCCGGTGAAGTCGGGCTTGCCGTCATGGCGGGTGACCGTGGCGCGCAGCGCTTCGGCCTGCAGCGAGAACGGGCCGCGGATCCAGATGCCTTCCAGGCCGGTGCGGCGGATCTGGTCGGCAGTGACCAGCGCGCCGGAATCGACGTAGCGGATGTCGGTCAGGCCGGCTTCCGGGCGCGCGCGCAGGCGCGCGCTGGCCTCGTGGTGCACGTCGCGGCCATCGCTGTAGCCGCGTGGGTTCTCCTGCGAGTAGGCCAGGCCCAGGTGGATAACGTCACCCGGTGCCTTCACCGGCGTCCACACCGCACGCACCGCCTGGGTGGTGCCGGGGTTGTCGCCCTGCAGGTCCTTGCCGCCATAGGCGCCTGCCTGCAGCAGGTACTGCGGGCGCTCCAGCACCCATTCCACACCGGTACGGCGGCCTTCGTAGAAGGCCTGCACCGGCAGCGAGGTTTCCAGGAAACTGCCGGCACGCGAAGAGGTGTTCGCATCCAGGCCGACCGGCGTCTTCATGTAGCCGAAGCGGAAGCGGCCGACGTCACGGCCGAAGAAGGCCTTGCTCTCGAAGCGCACGAACACGTCCAGCCAGGTATCGGCCTGGAAGTCGTAGTAGACCATCGCGTCGTACACGCCCTTCTTCTTCAGCGTCGCACCGAATTCCTTGCGGCGCATGGCGTCGTCGTCCTCGAGGCCACTGGCCGAGGAAAAGTCGTTGTAGTCGTAGGCGATGTTGGCGGTAGCGGCCAACTCGGTGCCATCGCCGAAGGTGTACTTTGTCGGCCAGTTGTCGAAATCGGCAGCCGAAGCGAAGGCGGGAAGGGCGGCCAGCGACAGGGCCAGCAAGGTGGGATTCGGGCGCATGTAGGGTGCGGCTCTCTCAGATTGCGTGTGGACAGGACATCAACGGCCGCAGGGGCCGAAACTTTCGCAGGGACATGCCCAGCCGTTCAGCCCGGGCCACCGGCCTTCCCGTTTCCGGGCGGTGCGGCGCCAGTGTAGGCACCTGTGCCACCTGAACCGGGGGGCTAGTACCAATAGGTTATCTGCGCCGGCGTGCCTGGCGCGTACAAAGGCGTCCATTGGTCGCACCCCCTGTGCGTGCAGTACAGGGCCTGCGATCAGTTTCCACGGTAACGGCTCCCGTGCAGTCCCGGGGCCGTACGTGCCTGAAAACGCCCCTTCCGGAGTCCGCCATGCACATCCCGACCGCAGCACCGGTGCCTGCAAAGCCGTTGCCGATCTATCGCCAGCTGTACTTCCAGGTGATCGTGGCGATCGTCCTGGGTGCCATCCTCGGCCATTACGAGCCACTGGTCGGCGAGAAGATGAAGCCGCTCGGCGATGCCTTCATCAACCTGGTGAAGATGATCATCGCGCCGGTGATCTTCCTCACCATCGTCACCGGCATCGCCAGCATGACCCACCTGCGCACGGTGGGCCGGGTGTTCGCCAAGGCGATGGCGTACTTCCTGTTCTTCTCCACGCTGGCGCTGATTGTCGGCATGATCGTGGCGCACGTGGTACAGCCCGGCGCGGGCATGAACATCAACCCGGCCGAGCTGGACCAGACCGCAGTGCACAGCTACGTCGAGAAGTCGCATGACCTGACCCTGGTCGGCTTCCTGATGGACATCATCCCGAAGACACTGATCAGCGCGTTCGTCGATGGCAACATCCTGCAGGTGCTGTTCGTGGCCGTGCTGTTCGGCATCGCGCTGGCATCAGTGGGCGAGAAGGGCAAGCCGATCGTGAACTTCCTGGAGGCGCTGGTCGCCCCGGTGTTCAAGCTGGTGCACATCCTGATGAAGGCCGCCCCGATCGGTGCCTTCGGTGCGATCGCCTTCACCATCGGCAAGTACGGCGTCGGCTCGCTGATCAACCTCGCCTGGCTGGTGGGCTCGTTCTACCTCACCGCGTTCCTGTTCGTGGCGGTGATCCTCGGTGTGGTCTGCCGCCTGTGCGGCTTCTCGGTGTTCAAGCTGGCGCGCTACCTGAAGGCCGAACTGCTGCTGGTGCTCGGCACCTCCTCGTCGGAGTCGGCGCTGCCGTCGCTGATGGAGAAGATGGAACGCGCCGGCTGCAGCAAGTCGGTGGTGGGCCTGGTGGTCCCGACCGGCTACTCGTTCAACCTGGACGGCACCAACATCTACATGACCCTGGCGGCACTGTTCATCGCCCAGGCCACCAACACCGAACTGACCCTGGGCCACCAGATCGCCCTGCTGCTGGTCGCCATGCTCAGCTCCAAGGGCGCGGCCGGTGTCACCGGCGCCGGTTTCATCACCCTGGCCGCCACCCTGGCCGTGGTGCCGGAGGTGCCGGTGGCTGGCATGGCGCTGATCCTGGGCGTGGACCGCTTCATGAGCGAATGCCGCTCGCTGACCAATTTCATCGGCAATGCGGTGGCCACCGTGGTGGTCTCGCGCTGGGAAGGCGCGCTGGACCGCAACCGCCTGCAGCTGGCGCTGGATGGCCGCGAGAGCGAACTGCCGCCGCCGGTCGATGCGCTGCCCGAGGCGCTGCCGGCCAAGGGCTGATCCAGGTGTGTGGTACCGCGGGGCCGATCACGTCAGTGGTACGGCCCCGCGGCGTTTCAGGGCGTCCCATGGCTGTCATGGGCAGCGCCGAAGCTGGTATCGCGGTACCGTCGCATACGGCACGGAATTGTGCGGTCGCAGCATGCTTGCGACAGGATAGCGACAGGTCCGGACGCTCCAACGGGGGTATCATCCCCTGTCCCTTCTGCCCATTCATGTAACCCACATCGATGTCCAACGAAGATTTCAAACAGGCCGCCCTCGATTACCACCGGATGTCCCCGCCGGGAAAGATCAAGGTTTCCGCTACCAAGCCCATGCTGACCCAGCGCGACCTGTCGCTGGCGTATTCGCCGGGCGTGGCGTACGCCTGTGAAGCGATCAAGGCCGACCCGCAGCAGGCCAGCGAGCTGACCGCCCGCGGCAACCTGGTGGCGGTGATCTCCAACGGCACCGCGGTGCTGGGCCTGGGCAACATCGGCGCGCTGGCCGGCAAGCCGGTGATGGAAGGCAAGGGCGTGCTGTTCCAGAAGTTCGCCGGCATCGATGTGTTCGACATCGAAGTGGATGAGACCGACCCGGACAAGCTGGTCGACATCATCGCCTCGCTGGAACCGACCTTCGGCGGCATCAACCTGGAGGACATCAAGGCGCCGGAATGCTTCGTGGTCGAGCGCAAGCTGCGCGAGCGCATGAAGATCCCGGTGTTCCATGACGACCAGCATGGCACGGCGATCATCGTCGGCGCGGCCGTGCTCAACGCGATGGCGATCACCGGCAAGAAGATCGAGGAAGTGAAGCTGGCGACCACGGGCATGGGCGCGGCCGGCATTTCCTGCGTGAACATGCTGGTGCAGCTGGGCCTGAAGCCGGAGAACATCCTGGCCTTCGATCGCGAGGGCGTGATCCATACCGGTCGTACCGACCTGGACCCGGAAAAGCAGCGCTATGCGCGTGACACCGACAAGCGCACCCTGGCCGAGATCGTCGACGGCGCGGACATCTTCCTGGGCCTGTCGGCACCGGGCATCCTGACCGCCGACATGGTCAAGACCATGGCGCCGGATCCGGTGATCTTCGCGCTGGCCAACCCGACCCCGGAAATCATGCCGGAGGTGGCGCGCGCTGCGCGTCCGGACGCGATCATCGGCACCGGCCGTTCGGACTACCCGAACCAGGTCAACAACGTGCTGTGCTTCCCGTATCTGTTCCGTGGTGCGCTGGACGTGGGTGCGACCGCGATCAACGAGGAAATGAAGATCGCCTGCGTGCGTGCCATCGCTGCACTGGCACGCCGTGCAGCCACCGACATGGGCTCGGCCTACGGCGGCGAGACCCCGAGCTTCGGCCGTGAATACCTGATCCCGCGCCCGTTCGACCGCCGCCTGCTGGTGGAACTGTCGGCCGCCGTGGCCCAGGCCGCGATGGACTCGGGCGTGGCCTCGCGCCCGATCGAGGACATGGGCGCCTACCGCGACAAGCTGGCCCAGTTCGTCTACCGCACCAGCCTGATGATGAAGCCGGTGTACGACCGCGCGCGCAGCGACAAGCAGCGCGTGGTGTACGCCGAGGGCGAAGAGGAAGTGGTGCTGCAGGCGGTGCAGAACGTGGTCGATGACGGCCTGGCGCATCCGATCCTGATCGGCCGCCCGGAAGTGATCGAGTCGCGCATCGAGCGCCTCGGCCTGCGCCTGAAGATCGGCGAGAACGTTGAAGTCACCAACATCAACGACGACCCGCGTTTCAACGAATACTGGCAGTACTACCACGGCCTGACCGGCCGTCGTGGCGTGACCGTGGCCGCGGCGAAGAACCTGATGCGGTCGCGCCCGACCCTGATCGCAGCGGTGATGGTCGCCCGTGGCGAAGCCGATGCGATGCTGACCGGCATCGTCGGCCGCTTCCACAAGAAGCTGGGCTACGTGCGCAGCGTGCTGCCGCTAGAGCCGAAGGTCACCTCGACCTCGGCGATGACCGGCGTGATCAACCAGCAGGGCGTGTTCTTCTTCGTCGATACCCATGTGCAGGAAGATCCGACCGCCGAGCAGCTGTGCGAGGCGACCCTGCAGGCGGCCTATCGCATGAAGCTGTTCGGCATCGAGCCGAAGGTGGCGCTGCTGTCGCACTCCAACTTCGGCAGCCATGATTCGAAGGATGCGCTGAAGATGCGCCAGGTGCGCGAGCTGCTGCTCAAGCGCAACCCGCGCCTGAACGTGGATGGCGAAATGCAGGGCGACACCGCATGGGATGAAGCGCTGCGCCAGAAGCTGCTGCCGGGCTCGACCCTGCAGGGCCGCGCCAACCTGTTCGTGCTGCCGAACCTGGAAGCGGCCAACATCGCCTACAACCTGGTGCGCGTGTTCACCGACGGCGTGGCGATCGGCCCGATCCTGATGGGCGTGAACAAGCCGGTGCACATCCTGACCACCAGCGCGACCTCGCGCCGGATCCTGAACATGACCGCCATTGCGGCGGTCGATGCGCAGATCCGCAAGCAGATCGAAGCGGAGAAGAAGGCGTAAGCCTTCGCTCCGCTGCGATCTGCAGAAACGCGCCCTTCGGGGCGCGTTTCGTTTCCGCCCAGCGGAAACCGGATCGGGTAGCGCCGGGCCATGCCCGGCGAGCGCGCAGCGCGGCGCTTCTCGCATTCCGCCGGGCATGGCCCGGCGCTACCCGGTGAATTGCAGTCCGGCGGTCATTTCCCTGCAACGCCGCTGCGGCCCAATACGCCCACGCGGCCCGGCCGTGGGAAGGGACCGGACCGGCCTTCCCACCCTGGGCCCGACCAACTTCCCATCGGCGAGGGTGTCATGCGCAATCGAGTGACGCGGCGGTACTTCCAGCAGCTGTTCGCGCTGTACGCCGGTTTCGTGCAGTCGCGCTGAGGCGCCGGCGACAGCGTGGGCGTCAGCGCCGCTTGCCGCGGCGTGCAGGGGCCGGCGGCGGAGCGTCGGAACGCGGCTTGGCGTACTGCGCCCACAGCGCCGGCAGTGCCTTGCCGGTGTGCTTCTGCCACAGCGCCGGTGCATAGCGGCCGTCGCGCAGGGCCTTGTCCAGTGCGAGCACCAGTCCCGGGTGTTCGGCGTCGGCCCACTTCAGGAACGCACCGGTCACCCGGTAGCCACTGTCGAAGTTCTGTCCCTTCTCGACCTTGCCCGGCAGTGCCCAGCCCGCGGCGGCATTGTCCATGCCGTAGCGGTCGCGTGCGTAGTCGGCGATGCCCTCCACCAGCCAACCCGGCACCCGTGCGTCGCCATAGCCCGGATAGCCCTGCACGATGTGCATGGCCTCATGGGTGACCAGGTCGATGTCGTTGGGGTGCTGCGCCAGCCAACCCGGGTTGATGGTGATCGTTGCGGCCTGGTCCTTGTCACCGACGAAGGCGATCCCGGTGTAGGCCGGGTCGATCACGATGCGCACCATCGACGGCGCGGCCGGGTGGAAGTCCGCACGTTCGCGCAGGTAGGCGAAGTAGAACGTATCGATGATCCGCTTGCGCTGCGGCGCGGCCAGGGCGCCACGGGCGTCCTGGTAGTTCAGCGTCACGCCGTCGCGGGTCAGCTGCGCATCAAAGGCCTGGGTCTGGCCGAAGCTGGAGAAGGAAAGGGCAACAAGGGCCAGAGGCAGCAGACGGTAGCGCATGGGGCTCATTGTACGGCGCTGGGCGCCAACAGTTCGATCTCCGCCAGCGGCAGCCGGCCCGGTGCGGCCAGGCGCAGCCGATACTCGCTGTAACGACCGGGTTTGGCGATGCGGAACGGTCGGGTCTGGCGGGCAGACTCGAAGGCTTCGCCGCTGCGCTGGTCGAGCACGATCCAGCGGCCGTTGCCACTGCGCGCTTCCAGCGTCCATTCGCCGCCCTGGATGCGGCCGTCACCGCTGGTGAGCGTGTACATGGTCGGCACGCCGTCGCCCAGGCCGGTCAGTGCGATGGTTGCGCCGCCGCCCAGGCCGACGGTCGTGGCGGCATCGTCGTCGACCAGCGCTGGCAGGGCGCGACCATCGGCCAGCGTCGCCTTGGCGCCACTGCCGAGCAGGTCGTGCAGCAGCTGCGGGCGCTGGCCCCGCGCGGTCAGCGAGCGCGGCACATCGTCCACGCCGCTGCCCCAGCGCGAAGGCTGCGGCCCCATCACGAAGTCCAGCGTCGCGCCCTTGGCGATCAGCTCGTGCGGCACCCAGGTCTTCGTCCACGGCTTGCCATTGATCTTCAGCGACTGCACGTAGACGTTCTCGCGTGAGTTGTTGGCCGCGTTCACGGTCAGCACCGCACCGCCCTGCAGTTCCACCCTCGCATGTTCGAACGCCGGTGAACCGATCACGTACTCCGGGGCGCCCATGCGCAGCGGATACAGGCCCAGCGAAGCCAGCACGTACCACGCGGAGGTCTCGCCGTTGTCCTCGTCGCCCGGATAGCCCTGGCCGATCTCGCTGCCCACATACAGCCGCGACAGGATCTCGCGCACGTGCTGCTGGGTCTTCCACGGCTGCCCGGCGTACAGGTACATCCATGGGATGTGGTGCGCCGGCTGGTTGCTGTGCGCGTACATGCCCATGCGCACATCGCGCGCTTCGGTCATCTCGTGGATGGTGCCGCCGTAGGATCCGGCAAACGCGGGGTCGGCGGTTTCCGGGGTGGAGAAGAAGGCATCCAGCTTCGCTGCCAGCTTGTCACGGCCACCATAGAGCGCGGCGAGTCCTTCGCCATCGTGGGCGGCGGTGAAGGCGAAGGTCCAGCCATTGGATTCGGTGTAGTCGTGGCCCCACACGCGCGGGTCGTAGGCCTTGGCGTCCACGCGCCACTGGCCATCGGCCTTGCGGCCCTGGAAGAAGCCGGCGGCCGGATCGAACATCGTCGCGTAGCTGGCGGCGCGATGGCGGAAGTAGTCGGCCTCGGTGCTGTAGCGCTCGCGTGCGGCCGGCGTGGTCGCGCGTTTGGCCAGGGCCTCGGCCATGTTGGCGATGCCGAAGTCATTCAGTGCGCCTTCCATCGTCCACGACATGCCTTCGTGCACGTCCGCGCTGGCATAGCCACGGAAGGTCGAGCGGTCCATGCCCTTGCGGCCGACGTGGCGGTCGGGGGGGACCACGGTCGCGTTCTTCAGCGCGGCCGCGTAGGCCTCTGCCGGATCGAAGCCACCGACGCCTTTCAGCCACGCATCTGCAAATGCCACGTCCGAGCTGGTACCGACCATCAGGTCGGCGTAGCCCGGCGACGACCAGCGTGCGATCCAGCCACCGGCACGGTACTGCTCGATGAAACCCTGCACCATCTGCCCGGCATCGTCGGGCGTGAACAGCGCATAGGCTGGCCAGGTGGTGCGGAAGGTGTCCCAGAAGCCGTTGTTGACGAACACCTTGCCATCGCGCACGCCGGTGAAGCTGCGGTTCGCGCTGCCCTCGGTGTTGTCGTCGCTGGCGCTGGCCTGGTTGGCGTAGCGCCAGTCAGGCGCGGCCGCGCTGCCGGCATTCTCGTGGCCGGAGTTGGGATACAGGTACAGCCGGTACAGGCTGGAATACAAGGTGGTCTTCTGGTCGTCACTGGCATTGCCGATGTCGAAGCGGGCCAGGCGCGCGTCCCATGCATCCTGCGCACGGCCGGCCACGCTTTCCAGCGTGTCGGCGGCGGCGATTTCCAGCGCCAGGTTGTGACGCGCCTGTTCCACCGAGATCAGCGAGGTGGCGATACGCATCGTCACCTGCCGGTCGCTGCCGGCATTGAACTTGATGTAACCGGTCGGGCGGTCGGTGTCGAGGCGGCCGCTGCTGCGCCACGGCTTGTCGAAGCTGGCCACCACGTACATGCGGCTGGCGCCGTTGGACAGGCCACTGCGCGTATCGGTGTAGCCGCTGAGGGTCTGCGTGGCCGTGTCCAGGGTCAGGCCACCACGCGCATCGACATTGTCGAACAGCAGGTTGGCGTCGCCGCCCTCGGGGAACTCGAAGCGGAACAGCGCGGCATGGTCGGTCGGTGCGATGGCAGCAGCGATGCCATTGTCGAAGCGCACGTCGTAGCGGTAGGGGCGCGCGCTTTCATGACGGCGGTCGAACGACAGCGCGCGCTTGCGGCGGTCGGCGTCCGGCACGCCACGGCTGGCCGAGGGCATCACCTGGAAGGTCTGGCGGTCGCCCATCCACGGGCTGGGCTGGTGGCTCAGTGCCAGTGCCTGCAGCTGCGGGCGGTTCTGCGCATCGTTCTGTTCGTTCCAGCGGTACAGCCAGTTCAGTGCGCCGGCGTCGGTCACCGGGGTCCAGAAGTTGAACCCGTGCGGCACCGCCGTGGCCGGGAAATTGTTGCCGCGCGAGAAGGTGCCGTTGGCCTGGGTGCCGCGGGTGGTCAGCACCCAGTCGGAGACGCGCTGCGGCCGCTGCCGCGGTTGGGCATCCAGGCGCACGTCATCAATCCAGCCAGAGACCGGCGCGCCCTCGGCGCTGGCCACCTCCAGCTCGATCGCCACCACGCGGCGGCCCTTCAGCGTGGGCACGTCGCCCAGCCGCACCGCCTTGCGGGCCCACTGTTGCGGGTACAGCGTCTTCGATTCGCCCTGCGCGCGCGCGCCGATCGCCACGCCATGCTGGTCGCGTGCCGCACCGGCCGAGACGCGGCTGCCATCGTCCAGCAGCAGGTCCAGCGATACATAGGTCGAGGCGACGGTGTCCTTGCCGACGATTTCCGGCAGCACCAGCCACGACAGCGTGGTATCGGCCTCGATGGGCAGGTCGGCCTTGAACAGTTCGCGCCGCGCGCTGCCGCCTTCGCTGCTGTAGCGCAGCGCATGCAGGCCGCTGTAGCCGGCGTTGCGCTTGGCGGCGTAGGGCGCGGCCGGTCCATTGCCGATCGTGACCTGCAGCGCACCGGTGGCCTGCGCCGGGACAGGTTCGCCCGGTTCGAACGAGGTCTGCAGCCCCTGCGCCCGCGCCGGCATCGCAGGGGTCGCACAGGCCAGGGCCAGGGCGAGCGGAAGCAGGGCGCGGCGCGGATCGGACAGGGTCATGCAAGGGTCTCCCGGAAGGGCTGGCGGCGGGCGAACCCGCATCGGCGGACACCACGGACAGCATCGCTCCGCCCGCCAGGCTGGCAGTGGAAGAGGCGATGCCGGTCCGGTGGGGGCGGGCCATGCGATCGGGTTGGATTGGGTGGGTCGAGGTGCGACCTGGCCCGATCCTGCAACAGCCGCCGCGCGCTGGCAAGTGCCATTTAGTTCGATCCAAATGCGGGAAATATCGCTGGAGTCGATTCTGGCGAGCGAACCTGCCGGAACGACCGCGAAATCCCCGGAATCACCGCCGCCCGGCGTGCGGCGGGGAGATGCGAGGCATCGGCGGCGGCGTGCAAAGGCCCGTTGCGGGGCAATGTCGTTGCGGCCCAGATGCTAGAATCACAGGCCTCGCAACCCGTTCACCGAATCCGCCATGAGCCATACCGCCACCGCGCCCGCCAACGCCGAGAAGCGCTACACCGTGCACCGCAGCGATCTGCCGTTGAGCTGCCCGACCCCGGAAATGGCGCTGTGGAACTCGCATCCGCGCGTGTACCTGCCGATCGAGGACGAGCCCAACGGCGAAGCGCAGTGCCCCTACTGCGGGTCCGTGTTCGTGCTGGCCGACTAAACGGCGGCCCCTTCGATGCGCCGATTGACCGTGGTGCAGTTGCTGCCGGCGCTGCACTCCGGTGGTGTCGAGCGCTCGACCCTGGAAATCGCTGCGGCCCTGGTTGTCGCCGGCCATCGCGCGCTGGTGGTGTCTGCCGGCGGCCGCCTGGTGCAGCCGCTGCTGGACAGCGGTGCCGAGCACCTCACCCTGGATATCGGCCGCAAGTCGCTGCTGACCCTGCGCCATCTGCCGACCCTGCGCCGGCTGTTTGCCGAAGTTGGTGCGGACATCGTGCATGCCCGTTCGCGGCTGCCGGCCTGGTTGGGCCTGTACGCGATCCGCGCCATGCCCGCCGCACAGCGCCCGCATTGGGTGACCACCGTGCACGGGTTGAACTCGCCCAGCCGCTACAGCGCGGTGATGACCAGTGGCGAACGCGTGATCTGCGTGTCCAACACCGTGCGTGCCTACGTGCAACGCCATTACCCGACGGTGCCGGAAGAAAAACTGCGGGTCGTACCGAGAGGTGTCGACGTCAACCAGTTCCCGCGCGTGGCGCGCGCCGACCGCCGTCCGCGGCTGGCCCTGGCGGCCGACTACCCGTGGCTGGCGCAGGTTGAGGGCCCGCTGCTGCTGCTGCCGGGGCGCGGCACCCGACTGAAGGGCCACGCCCACGCGCTGCAGCTGCTGGCCGACGTGCGTGCCGCCGGCGTGCCTGCCCAGCTGTGGATGCTGGGCACCGACGAACCCGGGCGCGAGGCCTACGTGGCTGGCCTGCGCCGCCAGGCCGCGGCGCTGGGCGTGGCCGAGGCCGTACAGATCAGCACGCCTACCGTCCGCATCGCCCAGGCCTACGCCGCCAGCGATCTGGTGCTGCAGCTGTCGGACAAGCCGGAAGCCTTTGGCCGCACCGTGCTCGAGGCGCTGTCGGTCGGCCGCCCGGTGCTGGGCTGGGACCACGGTGGCGTCGGCGAACTGCTGCAGCAGCTGCAGCCCAGCGGTGCGGTGCCGCTGGGCGACGCGCACGCGCTGGGTGAACGTGCGCTGGCCCTGCTGGCGCAGCCGCCGTCCCTGCCGACCCGCATCCCGTTTACCCTGCAGGCCATGCAGCGCGACACCCTCCGCCTCTATGCCGATCTCGCCGGCTGACCCCGCTGCCATCGTGCGCGACGACCGTGCCGGGCGCTGGGCGCCCTGGTGGGTGCTGGCGTACGTGGCGATGTGGCCGCTGCCGGGCATTGCCGAAACCGTGCTGGGCCTTGGCGCGGTCTATGCTGCCGCGCGCATGGTGATGCGCCGGCTGCAGCGCCGCCCGCACCTGTTGAGCACGGCGGCGTGGGCGCTGACCTCGATCCTGTTCCTCGGCTACTGGCTGCCGCAGGCGTTTTCGGCCATCGATGCGATCGACCCTTCGGCCTCGTGGACCAAGGCGGCCGCCGGACTGCGCTACCTGCCCTTCATGTGGCTGGTGGCGATCGCGGTGGCCACGCCGGAACGGCGGCGCTTGACCTTCGGTGGCCTGGCGCTGATCACCGGCGTGTGGACGCTGGACGCGCTGGTGCAGGCGCTGGCTGGCACCAGCCCGTGGTTCTGGTCGCTGGAACACCTGAAGCTGGCCGTGAGTGGCCAGGCGCTGTGCCCGGCCGACGAAGCCGCACTGGCCGACCGCCTCAGTGGCGCGCTTGGGCCCTGCAATCTGAAATTCGGCCAGGTGCTGGCCAGCCTGTCACCGTTCCTGCTGCTGCCGATGGCGCGGCGTTTCGGCAATGCAGGGTGGTTGCTCGCCGCTGCGACACTGGGGTGCGTGCTGCTGCTGGCAGGTTCGCGCGCCTCGTGGATCACCTTTGTGCTGGTGCTGGCCTACAGCGGCGTGCGCCAGTTCGGCTGGAAGCGGCTGCTGCTGCTGGCCCTGGTGGCAGCGCTGGGTACGGCCGCACTGACAGCGGGCGTGCCGCAGCTGCGCGAGCGTGTCGCGCGCACGGCGCAGGCATGGAACGAAGACGGGCAGGGCGTTGACGAGGCCCTTTCGGGGCGCGCGCGCATCTGGACCGCGGCGGTGTGCATGATCGAGGAGCATCCGGTCAACGGTGTCGGTGCGCGCGGCTTCCGCGATGCGTATCCGGCCTGCGTGTCAGATGAGGGCCCCGCCGTGTGGGGCAACCAACCGGCGTTGCACGCCCACCAGATCGTGCTGGAAATCCTTGCCGAGACCGGCGTTCTGGGCCTGCTGCTGTGGTTGGCGGCGGTGGCGCAGGCCTGGCGGGCCTGGCGCTATGCCCCGGCGGCTGCGCGTGATCGCGCCCGGCCGGCGATGCTGGCGCTGGCGGTCACGGTGTTCCCGCTCAATACGCACCTGGCGTTCTATTCCGCTTTCTGGGGTGGCCTGACGGTGCTGCTGGCTGCGTTGTTCGCCGGCAGCCTGCTGGCGCGGGACGCGGGCGACACGCCGACGGTGGTCTGATCGTCCATCCACGCATGGCGCGGCTCTACTGCATGTACCGGACGGAGCGTGCTTTGGTAGATCCACGCCATGCGTGGATGGAGCATTCCCGACGCACCGCTATTTGTAGAAATCACTCCGGCCGCCGGGCTGGCGCTTGAAGCGGCGGTGGATCCACAGGTACTGGTCGGGAGCCTCTCGCACCATCGCTTCGATGGCCTGGTTGACCCGGGTGGTATCGGCTTCCACATCCTCGCTGGGGAAGTTCTCCAGCGGCGCGCCGATCTTCAGGAAGTACTTTCCGCCTTCGCGCCGGTGGAAGTACGGAATCACCGCACAGCCGGTCATGCGTGCCAGCTGATGGGTGGCGGTGATGGTCGAAGCGGTGTGGCCGAAGAACGGCACGAATACGGTGTCTTTGCCCCGCATGTCCTGGTCTGGCGCGTACCAGAGGAAGCCGCCCTTCTTCAGGTGGCGCACGGTCGCGCGGATGTCCTCGTTGGCGAACATCGCCTTGGCATAGCGCAGGCGGCCGAACTTGACCGCCCACTCATACACCGGGTTCTTGTGCTTGCGGTACATGCCGGAAAGATCGACGTAGTCGCACAGCAGGCGGCCGCACATCTCCAGGGTCATGAAGTGGCCGGAGACCAGCAGGACGCCGCGGCCTTCGGCCTGCATCTGCCGCAGGTGTTCCAGGCCTTCGACCCGTACCTGCGGGCGGATGCTGTCGATGCTGCCCCACCAGGCGCGGATGCACTCGAACACGCCGACGCCCAGCGCATCGAAACTGTCGCGCACCAGGCGCTGCCGCCACGCTTCGTCCTTCTCGGGGAAACACAGCTGCAGGTTGACCTCGGCGGCGCGGCGGCGGCTGCCGAGCAGGCGCCAGGTGATCCAGCCGACGCCCCGGCCCAGCGCGCGCTGCAGCATCCACGGCAGGCGGGCGATGGCGAAGGCGCCGAACATGGCGGCGAACATCGGCCAGTTGCGCGGATCGCGCAGCGACGGGCGGACGGCGGTGGAGGCATCTGACATGGGGCCATTCTACCAAGGCGGCCGCGTGTCTTTCCCGGGGGGCTCCCGTATCCTTGCCGCATGCGTAAAGACCCTGTCGAATGGATCCTGCGCGGCCTGTACTCGGTCGTGCTCTATATCCTGCTGCCGATCACCGTGTACCACCTGGTCTGGCGCGGTTTCCGGGTCCGTGAGTACTTCCGGCGCTGGGACGAACGCTACGCCTCCTATCCGCAGCCGACCGGCCAGCCACGGGTGTGGCTGCACGCGGTCTCGGTGGGCGAGGTCAATGCCGCCGCGCCGCTGGTCAATGCCCTGCGCCAGCAGCGCCCGGACATCCGCTGGGTCATCACCACCATCACTCCGACCGGCTCCGAGCGCGTGCGTGCGCTCTGGGGCGACGCGCTGGACCATGTCTACCTGCCGTACGACGTGCCGGGCAGCGTCAACCGCTTCCTCGGCCATTTCCAGCCCAGCCTGGCGCTGATCCTGGAAACCGAGTTGTGGCCGAACATGCTGTTCGGCTGCCGTGACCGTGGTGTTCCGGTCTACATCCTCAATGCCCGGTTGTCGGCGCGTTCGCTGCGCGGCTACCGGCTGCTGGCCGCATTGATCCGCCGCGCCCTGCGCACCGTCACCTGCGTGGCCGCGCAGTCGCAGGACGATGCCGAGCGCTTCGTGCAGCTGGGGGCGGAGCCCGGCCAGGTGCAGGCACTGGGCAACCTGAAGTTCGACATCACCACGCCGGACGTGCAGGGCTTCGTCGAACAGTTCCATGCACGGGTGCCGGGCGCGCGCCCGGTATGGATCGCCGCCAGTACCCATGACGGCGAAGAGCAGGCGGTGATCGACCTGCACCGCCGCCTGCGCCAGCAGCATCCGGATCTGCTGCTGCTGTGGGCACCGCGCCATCCCGAACGTTTCCCGAAGGTGGAAGCGCTGGCGCGCGAACAGGGCTGGAGCGTGGCGACCCGCCGCGTGGACCAGTGGCCGCACGCCGCCACAGACGTGTTCGTCATCGATACCCTCGGCGAGCTGATGCCGTTCTACGCCTGCGCCCAGGTCGCCTTCGTCGGCGGCAGCCTGCAGGCCATCGGTGGCCACAACCTGCTGGAGCCCGCTGCGATGGGAACCGCGGCGGTGACCGGCCCGCACCTGCACAACTTCGCGGAAATCTCCCGGCGCATGCGCGAGGCCGGTGCGCTGCTGATCGGCGAAGATGCGCAGGCGGTGGGCGACCTGCTGCAGCATCTGCTTGAAGATGCGCAGGCCCGCGAGGACATGGCGCGTGCGGGCTGCACGTTGGTCAGCAATGGCCGTGGCGCGCTGCAGCGCACGCTTGCGCTGGTCGCACCGCACCTGCCACCGGCACGCGATTGATCCCGGCAGCGCGGCGTCGGCGGCGCTGCGCTGCGTTGTCGTGATCAACTTCATCAATTCTGCTTAGCGACGATTTTTCTGTCGTTGCTGGACCGACCCTGCCGATGGCAGCGTGCCTGCCATCACATCGTGGCGCACGCAGCACCGATTCTGATTCCGCAGGACGACGCAGGCTGCCAGCCTGCTGTCGACCGCGCTTGGGCGGATATCAAGGGAACTTGCGATGGACGGCGACAGGGGCAGGGACGGCACCGGTGGGGCGCGCTTGGGGATGGACCACCTGGCTGTGGTGGCACTGACGTTGCTGGTGGGCGGCAGCGTGATCGCGCTGGTGGGCCAGCACACGGCGGCACAGGCTGGCCCCGCCATCGTACTGAGCCTGTTGCTGGCCGCACTGGGGGCTGGCCTGGTGCTGTGCTGCCTGCAGGATCTGGTGCTGCGACTGCCGGCGGCCGATGGCCTGTACGGGCTGCTGGCCGCCAGCTGGGGGCCACGGGTGGCCGTCGTTCTGGGCACGATCCTGTTGCTTGAGCTGACGGCGACCACGGCGGGCGCGGCACAGTCCATGGCCCGCCATGTACATGCGGTGCTGGCTACCGGAGGCCTCCATGCCAACGACTGGCTGCCCGTGCAGATAGCGGCGGCCGTGGGCCTGCTGACGTTGAGCGTGCTCGCGTTGCTGCCGCCGCGGGGTGTGGCCCTTGCGGCCTGTGCGCTGCTGACGGTGAAGATCGGTGTGGGGGTGTTGCTGCTGGCGCTGGCGGCGCGTCACGTGCACTACGGGCATTGGATTCCCTGGCTGCCTCCGGCGACCGCGCCGTATCGCTTCGGGCTGGGGGGCGTGCTGGCGGCTGCGGTGCCGCTGCTGGGCATATTTGCCAGCGTGGGCCTGGCACTGGGCTTTCCTGCGCTGCGCCGCCAGGGTGCGATGTGGCAGCCGGCGGTGCTGGCGCTGGTCTCGTTGCTGGCGATGCTGCTGCTGATCGTGCTGGCAGCATTGCAGGCCGGGCTGGTCGAGTTTTCCGCGCTCGCCAGTACCCGGCCACTGGCCGTGGCGCTGCAGGTGCACCCCCAGCTGCAGTGGATGCTGCCATTGTTGCCCCTGGCCGGGGCAGCGGGCCTGGCCGCCCTGCAGTTGGTGCTGCTGATGCTGGCCGTCCGGTTGGCTACATCGTTGTGGCTCCGCGCAGCTGACGCGGCGGGACGATCCCGCACGCGCCTGAGCGCAATGGTGGTTGCGCTGCCGGCGGTGATGCTGGTGCTGGGGCTACCGCAGGGCACCTTGCCGGCGCTGCCGGGTCCGGCAACGCTGGTGGTGATGGCGGCGCTGTGCCTGGCGGTGCTGCGGCGGCGTCGGGATGACACCCCGCAAGGCGCAGCCGGCTGCGGGCTGATGATGTCGATGCTGGCCCCCTTGGCAGCCGCGCTGTGCGTGCTTGCGGCGTTGGAACGCCTGCGCGCATGGCCGGGCTGACGGTTCGTGGGGCCACGCCGGGGGGGGGCGCGTGTGGATGCAGCACCTGCAAAAAAGCCACCCTCGCGGGTGGCTTTTTCGTTGCAGGGGCGGCGACTCAGTGCGTGGTCGTGGCCGGGTTGCCCGCGTCCTGGGTCAGCAGTCGATTGACGTCCTGCAGTTCGGCCACGTCCAGCGCACCCAGCGACTGGCTCAGCAGCAGGCGGTTCTGCAGGAAGGTGTAGCGGGCCTGGGCATAGTCCAGCTGCGCCGAGAACAGGATGCGCTGGTTCTGGATCACATCCAGCACGGTACGGGTACCGACTTCCAGGCCCACCTGCGAGGCGTCGTACGCGCTCTGTGCCGAAACCACCGCCAGGCGGCGGGCTTCCACTTCGCTGATGCCCTGCATCAGGGTCTGGTAGGCATTGCGGGTATTGCGATCCAGGGCACGCTTCTGCTGCTCGTAGCCGTCCTGGGCGATGTCACGCTGCGCCAGAGCCTGGCGCACGCCGGACTGGGTGGCGCCACCGGAGAAGATCGGCACGCTCAGGGTCAGGCCGATGCTGTTGGTGCGCGCATCCGGCGACAGCGAACCGGCACCGGTGCTGTCGCCCCAGGTGGCGCTCTTGCCCCAGCTGCCGCCCAGCGACAGGGTCGGGTAATGGCCACCACGGGCAGCCTGCACGCCGGCTTCAGCGGCACTGACCTTCAGCTCCTGCGCCTTCAGCGCCGGATTCTGGGTGGTAGCCTGCTGCACCAGCTCGTCGATGTTGCCGCGGTTGGCCGGCACTTCCGGGCGGAAGTCCGCCGGCAGGCCACGCAGGTTGGTCACCGGCTGGCCGGTCAGTTCGGTCAGGGCCTGGTAGTTATCGGCCAGGGTGTTCTGCGCAATGATGGTGTTGGCGCGCGCCTGGTCGTACTGGGCGCGTGCTTCGTGCACGTCGGTGATCGGCGCCAGACCCACTTCCAGGCGCTTGTCGGCGAAGTCGAACTGCTTCTTCGCGGCCGCTTCATTGGTCTGTGCGGCGTTCAGCGATTCGATCGCCACCAGCACATTGAAGTAGGCCGCCGAGGTGCGCACGATCAGGCTGTCGTTGGCCGACTCGAGGGTGAAGTCCGCTGCCTTGCTCAGCTCACGCTGCGAACGCAGATTGTTGATCTGGGTCCAGTTGAACAGCGTCTGGCTGCCGTCGATCGCGTAGGTGCGGCGCTTGTTGGTGAACGAGCCGGAATTGGCGTCGGCGTTCGGCTCGCTGCGCGTGCGGTTCAGCGTGGCCTGGCCGTTGATCTGCGGCAGCAGGGCGGCACGCGCCTGCACGGCGCCTTCCTTGTCGTACAGCCGGGTCGATTCGGCGGCCGACAGCTGCGGATCGCCGTTGCGGGCCATTTCGTAGACCTGCAGCAGGTCGGCGGCATGGGCGGACAACGGCAGCAGGGCAGTGGCCAGCGCAACAGCGAGGGATCGGCGGATCATTGCGGCTTCCTTGGACTCAGAGGTGGAACTGGGGGGCCGGGGCGGCACCACGCAGGTAATCGATATCGGTCTCGAACAGGGACTCGGAGCTGCCGTCGGCCTTGACCAGCAGGGCCTCCATCGCCGGCGAGCGGCCGTGGATCACGAACAGGCGGCCACCCGGACGCAGCCACGAGGCGAACTGTGACGGCACCACGTCGACCGCACCAGTGACACAGATCACGTCAAAGCGGCGTTCGGTCTGCCAGGACAGGGCATCGGCCACTTCCACGCGGACGTTGCTGCCCAGGCCGGAGGCGTCCAGGCGGGCACGCGCAGCGGCGGCCAGCTCCGGGTCGATTTCCAGGCTCAGCACATCGCGCGCCAGCGCGCCGATGCAGGCCGACAGGAAGCCGCTGCCCGTGCCGATTTCCAGTACTTCGTCACCCGGCTGCAGGTCCAGTGCCTGCAGGGTACGGCCCTCGATGACCGGCTTCATCATCTTCTGGCCGTGGCCGATCGGCAGTTCGACATCGGCGTAGGCCAGTGCCCGGTGCGCGTCGGCGACAAAGGCCTCGCGCGGCAGGCGGGCCAGGACGTCGAGCACCTTGATGTCCAGCACGTCCCAGGGACGGATCTGCTGTTCCACCATCAGTTCGCGGGCGTGGGCGTAATCAATCGTCATGAGGTTCAAATCCAGCGCAGTGGGCCGGCCATTTTACCGGTGCCGGAGGCCGGCGGCGCGCCCAGAGCATCAGCTGCCGGGGGCCGGGGTCGCAGTGCCGGAAGTCATCGCGACCTCCGGTTCGTTCAGTTTTGGTTATTCAGCCGGTCCGGCCCCTCGCGGCGCGTAGGCGCGCAGGAAGAAGTCGATGCTGGCGGTCACGTGGGCAACAGGGTCGCATTCCACGGGTGACAGTGGCATGCCGCACATCATATGCATGTGCACTTCGCCCTTGACCAGGGTCAGGAACTGCTCGCCGGCCAGAGCACAGTCGGCGATCTCCAGTTCGCCACGTTCGGCGCGGGCGCGCAGGAAATCGGCCAGCGCCTCGCAGGTACGCTCGGGGCCGGCTTTCCAGAACAGCGCGCGCAGGCGTTCGTCGGTCTCCGGCGCCATCATCATGCGCTGGATCGAGATCGCCGCGTCGGAGGTGATCAGCTCGAAGAAGGCCAGGCCGATACCGATCAGCTGGTCGCGCAGCGGGCCGTCCGCGTCGGCTACGAACAACGCGTCGGGCAGCATTTCAATGCACTTTGACTGCACCGCCTCGGAGAACAGCGTCTCCTTGTCGCCAAAGTGGCTGTACACAGTCAGCTTCGAGACGCCGGCCTGAGCGGCGATGGTGTCCATGCTCACGCCGGTATACCCCTGTTCGATGAACAGTGCCTTGGCTGCTTCAAGGATCGCCGCGCGCTTGCCGAGGTCCTTGGGGCGCCCGGGTCCGGCGGCCTTGGCAGCGGGCTTGGCCGACGGCTTGCGGGAAATGTGGGAACTCATCGCGACAATACTAGACCAAGCGGTTCGATATTTATACTATACCGGCCGGTTTATTAAATTGGGCCGGCAGTCGCGGCTCCCTCCTTAGTTGCAACCCTGCGTTTCAGGACGTTGACCGATGAAGATCGTGCGCTGGATGGGCGGTATGGTGTGGATGGCTGCGCTGGCAGCCTGTTCGGGGCAGGAACAGGCGCCACCGGCGGCCGTACCGGTGCTGGTGGTTCACCCCGGCGAGCAGGCCGGGCAGGCGCCGGCGGCGTTCCCGGGCACGGTGCGTGCCCGGCAGGAAAGCCCGCTGTCGTTCCGCGTTGGCGGCAATCTGGTCAAGCGCCACGTCGATGCCGGGCAGCGGGTCAAGAAGGGCGACGTGCTGGCCGAGCTGGACGTGGCTGACTTCGCGCTGCAGGCCCGTGCCTCGCAGGCGCAGCTGGCGGCAGCCGAAGCCGATCTGGTGCGTGCCCGCGATGACCTCAAGCGTTACCAGGTGCTGGCCGACCAGCAGCTGGTCAGCCGCTCGCAGCTGGACCAGCAGTCCGCCGCGTTCAAGGCTGCGCAGGGCCAGGCCAACGCCGCCCGCGCCAACCTCGATGTGTTGCGCAACCAGGCCGGCTACGCACAGCTGCGCGCGCCGGCCGACGGTGTGATCGCCAGCCGCGAGGCCGAGGCCGGGCAGGTAGTGTCCGCCGGGCAGACCATCTTTAACCTGGCCGCCGACGGTGGCCGCGAAGTGCTGATCGACCTGCCCGAGGCCACCATCCGCGACTATGCGGTGGGCCAGCCGGTTGAGGTGGAGTTGTGGAACCGCCCCGGCCAGCGCCTGCCGGGCACGATCCGGGAGATCGCCGCCGCTGCCGATCCGCAGGCACGTACCTATGCGACCCGGGTCAGTCTGCCCGCCGATGCGCTGGCCGACGTCGAACTGGGCCAGAGTGCCCGCGTCTACAGCAGCGCCGGTCGCCACGGCACCCTGCAGCTGCCGCTGGGCGCGCTGCAGCGCGGTGCCAACGGTGCCGCCAGCGTATGGGTGGTCGATCCGGCCAACAGCACGCTGAGGGCCGCACCGGTTACCACCGGTGCGTTTGGCAGCGAGACGGTACCGGTGCTGTCCGGCGTGAACGCGGGTGACTGGGTGGTTGCTGCGGGTGGCCACCTGCTGCGGGCCGGTCAACCGGTGATCGCCGTGGACCGGCAGAACCGTCCCGTGCTGAAGCCGGCTACGCCGGCCGCTGCCGCCAAGGCCAGGGAGTAAGCCGGTGCGCCGCTTCAATCTTTCCGAGTGGGCGTTGTCCAACCGCCCGCTGGTGCTGTTTGCGATGCTGGCCTTCGCGCTGATCGGCGCATGGTCGTACAAGCATCTGGGCCAGTCCGAGGACCCGCCGTTCACCTTCAAGGCGATGGTGGTGCGCACGTTGTGGCCCGGGGCCACTGCCGAGCAGGTCTCGCGGCAGGTGACCGAGCCGCTCGAGAAGGCGCTGATGAATACCGGCGAGTACGAGTTCATCCGCTCGTACTCGCGTCCGGGCGAATCGCAGATCATCTTCATGGCGCGCGACAGCCTGCGCTCCAGGCAGATCCCGGACCTGTGGTACCAGGTGCGCAAGCGCGTGGGCGACATCCGCCCGACGCTGCCACGCGAGATCGTCGGTCCGTTCTTCAACGATGAGTTCGGCGACACCTACGGCAACATCTATGCGTTGACCGGCAAGGGCTTCGACTATGCGGTGATGCGCGACTACGCCGACCGCATCCAGCTGGAACTGCAGCGGGTGCCCGACGTCGGCAAGATCGACCTGGTCGGCCTGCAGGACGAGAAGGTGTGGATCGAACTGTCCAACACCCGGCTGGCCACGCTGGGCGTGTCGATGCAGCAGGTGCAGCAGGCGCTGGCCGACCAGAATGCAGTGACCGGCACCAGCTTCTTCGAGACCGCCACCGATCGCGTGCAGCTGCGGGTGACCGGCCAGTTCAACGACATCGAAGCGATCCGCCAGTTCCCGATCCGCGCCGGTGACCGCACCGTGCACCTGGGCGACATCGCCGAGGTCAAGCGCGGCTTCGCCGATCCGGCGTCGCCGAAGATGCGCTTCATGGGCGAAGAGGCGATCGGCCTGGCGGTGGCGATGAAGGATGGCGGTGACATCCTCAAGCTCGGCGCCAACCTCGATGCCGAGTTCGAACGCCTGCAGAAGACCCTGCCGGCCGGTATGCAGCTGCGCAAAGTGTCCGACCAGCCGCAGTCGGTGGAAGAGTCGGTCGGCGAGTTCGTGCAGGTGCTGACCGAGGCGGTGGTGATCGTGCTGCTGGTCAGCTTCTTCTCGCTGGGCCTGCGCACCGGCCTGGTGGTGGGCGTGACCATCCCGCTGGTGCTGGCGATGACCTTCTTCGTCATGCACTACTTCGACATCGGCCTGCACAAGATCTCGCTGGGTGCATTGGTGCTGGCGCTGGGCCTGCTGGTGGACGATGCGATCATCGCGGTGGAGATGATGGCCACCAAGATGGAGCAGGGCTATGACCGCCTGCGCGCCGCCAGTTTCGCCTGGGAGTCGACCGCGTTCCCGATGCTGACCGGCACCCTGATCACCGCGGCCGGCTTCCTGCCCATTGCCACTGCGGCATCGAGTACCGGTGAATACACCCGCTCGCTGTTCCAGGTGGTGACCATCGCGCTGGTGGTGTCGTGGATCGCGGCGGTGCTGTTCATCCCGTACCTGGGCGACAAGATGCTGCCGGACCTGTTCAATCCGCAGCCGCCGAAGCCGGGCAGCCTGTCCGCGCGCTGGCTGGCCAGGCGCCAGCAGTGGGCCGACCGCTACCCGGCGCTGGCCAACCTGATCGCGCCGCCGCAGCACGGGCATGACCATGATCCGTACCAGCGCCCGTTCTACCGCAGTTTCCGTCGCTTCCTCGATGGCTGCCTGCGTCACCGCTGGTGGGTGATCGCCGCGACCATCGCGCTGTTCGTGTTCTCGCTGATGATGTTCCGCTTCGTGCCGCAGCAGTTCTTCCCGGATTCGACCCGGCCGGAATTGATGGTGGACATCGAGCTGGCCGAGGGCGCCTCGCTGCGCTCGACCCAGGCCCAGGCCGAGAAGCTGGAGAAGCTGCTGTCCAGCCGCGAGGGCATTGCCAACTACGTCTCCTACGTGGGCACCGGTTCGCCGCGCTTCTACCTGCCGCTGGACCAGCAGCTGCCGGCGACCAACTTCGCCCAGTTCGTGGTGCTGGCCAAGGACATCAGGTCACGCGAAAGCACCCGCGACTGGCTGCTGCACGAGGTGATCCCGAAGTTCCCGGACGTGCAGATGCGCGTGACCCGCCTGGAGAACGGCCCGCCGGTCGGCTATCCGGTGCAGATGCGCATCTCCGGCGAGCACATCGAGAAGGTGCAGGCGATCGCGCGCCAGGTCGAGGCCAAGGTGCGGGAGAACCCGCACGTGATGAACGTCAACCTGGACTGGAGCGAGCCGAGCAAGGTGGTGCGCCTGGTAGTCGACCAGGAGCGCGCCCGCGCGCTGGGCGTGAGCAGCGCCCAGGTCAGCCAGTTCCTGTCCAGTTCGTTGGCCGGGCAATCGGTCAGCGTGTATCGCGAGGGCAATCGCCAGATCGAGATGCTGCTGCGCGGGCCGGCCGATGAGCGCAACCAGCTGGAGCTGCTGTCCAGCCTGTCGATGCCCACCGCCAACGGTGGCAGCATCACGCTGTCGCAGGTGGCGACGATGGAGTACGGCTTCGAGGACGGCATCATCTGGCACCGTAACCGGTTGCCGACGGTGACTGTGCGCGCCGACATCAGTGATGGCATGCAGGCGCTGGACGTGGTGCATCAGATCCTGCCCACACTGGACGGCATCCGTGCCGAGCTGCCCAGTGGTTACCTGCTGGAAACCGGCGGTACCGTGGAGGATTCGGCGCGTGGCCAGAACTCGATCAAGGCCGGCATGCCGCTGTTCCTGGTGGTGGTGGCCACGCTGCTGATGCTGCAGCTGCGCAGCTTCTCGCGTGCAGCGATGGTGCTGGTGACCGCGCCGCTGGGCATCATCGGCGCGACCCTGTTCCTGCTGCTGTTCCGGGCGCCGTTCGGCTTCGTGGCGCTGCTGGGCACGATCGCACTGGCCGGCATGATCATGCGCAACTCGGTGATCCTGATCGACCAGATCCAGCAGGACATCGATGCCGGGCATGACCGTTGGCATTCGATCATCGACGCCACGGTGCGCCGCTTCCGCCCGATCGTGCTGACCGCACTGGCAGCCGTGTTGGCGATGATTCCGCTGTCGCGCAGCGCGTTCTACGGATCGATGGCGATCTCGATCATGGGCGGCCTGATCGTCGGTACGGTGCTGACCCTGGTGTTCCTGCCGGCGTTGTACGCGGCGTGGTTCCGGGTGAAGCCCGATGAATCCGGGGCGTGATGCCCCGGCGTCCACGGCCAGCGCCTCTGGCAGGTGCCAACCTTGGTTGGCACTGCTCGCGGTACCTGCTTTCTGTAGAGCCGAGCCACGCTCGGCTGCTCTTCGCGCGTTGATGGGATGAGTCGAGCATGGCTCGACTCTACACAAGCATCACGCAGGGCATGGATCTACCGCAGCTGCAGGCCGGTCCGTAGCACCGGCAGCAGCCATTCGATGAACACCTGCACGCGCAGCGCACGGTGCTGCCGATGCGGCTGCAGCAGGGTGACCGGCAATGGCTGTGCGACGTGCTGTGGCATCACTTCCACCAGCGCGCCGGATTGCAGCTCGGCCTGTACGTCGTAGCGCGGAATCTGCAAAAGACCCAACCCCGCCACACAGCACGCGATCGATGCCTCGGCGCTGTTCACACGCACCCAGCCAGGCATCGGCAGCGTGCGCAGTTGGCCGCCGTCCTGCCACTCCCACGGTTCCACCCGTGCCGTGGTCGGCGACGCGTAGTTCACCGCGCGATGCTGCGGCAGGTCGGCAGGATGCTGCGGCACGCCGTGTTCGCGCAGGTAGGCCGGCGCCGCGACGTTGGCAAAATCCAGTTGGCCCAGCGTGCGCGCCACCAGGCTGGAATCGCCCAGTTGGCCGACCCGCAGCACCGCATCGCAACCGTCTTCGATCAGGTTCACCGCGCGGTCGGTCATGCCCAGGTCCACTTCCACCTGCGGATACTGCGCGAAGAACCCGGGCAGCGCCGGTGCGATGATGCGGCGGCCGATGCGGCTGGGTACGTCGATCTTCAGCAGGCCCGACGGCTGGGCGTCGACCTGGAGGAACAGCGATTCGGCGTCTTCGACCTCGGCGATCAGGCGCAGGCAGCGGGCATGGAACACGTCGCCGTCGTGGGTGGTGGACACCCGGCGGGTCGAGCGCTGCAGCAGGCGGGTGCCGAGCCGCTGCTCCAGCTCCGCAATGGCTGCCGAGACCGTGGAACGGGGCAGGCCGAGCTGGTCGGCGGCGCGCGTGAAGCTGGCGCACTCCACGACCCGGGTGAAGATGCGGAAGCGATCGATCCGGTCCATTGTTCGCTGACTCTGGAAAGTTAAGTCAAAGTGGCGGGCTTTATCCGCATTTTCTGCACGATATCGTCGTCAGGGCAGGGTTGCCACCCCGGGCAGCCCCCTCCCGAGACCGAAGCCATGACCGAGCATTCCCTCAAGGGCAAGACCGTGCTGATCGCCGGTGGCGCCAAGAACCTGGGTGGCCTGATCGCCCGCGACTTCGCCGCACAGGGCGCCAAAGCCATCGTCATCCACTACAACAGTGCCGCTACCCAGGCCGATGCAGAAGCGACGGTAGCCGCGGTGCAGGCCGCCGGCAGCAAGGCGGTGGCCCTGCAGGGCGACCTGACGTCGGCGGCAGCGATGGAGCGCTTGTTCGCCGATGCCGTGGCCGCAGTCGGCCGTCCCGACATCGCCATCAATACGGTCGGCAAGGTATTGAAGAAACCGCTGCTGGACATCAGCGAAGTGGAGTACGACGAGATGAGCGCGGTCAATGCCAAGGCCGCGTTCTTCTTCCTGAAGGAGGCAGGTCGCCACGTCAATGACGGTGGCCGCATCTGCACCCTGGTCACCTCGCTGCTGGGTGCGTTCACGCCGTTCTATTCCAGCTACGCCGGCACCAAGGCGCCGGTCGAGCACTTCACCCGCGCGGCGTCGAAGGAATTTGGTGAGCGCGGCATTTCGGTGACCGCGATCGGTCCCGGTCCGATGGACACGCCGTTCTTCTATCCGGCCGAGAGCGCCGATGCGCAGGCGTATCACAAGACTGCGGCGGCATTGTCGGCGTTCACCCGCACCGGGCTGACCGACATCGCCGATATCGTGCCGTGGATCCGCTTCCTGGTGACGGATGGCTGGTGGATGACCGGGCAGACGATTCTGGTCAATGGTGGGTACACCACCAAGTAACGCAGCCACGCACGGCGTGGGTCTACGAGTAGAGCCACCCCATGGGTGGCTGCGCACGATATCCGACGGGAAGCGCGCCACGCATGGCGTGGCGCTACCGGATCAGCCCAGCTTCGCCAGCACCGCGTCGGTCGCTGCCGCGGTACTCACGGCCTGGCCCTTGGCGGCCAGGTCGGCAGTGAACACCCCATCATCCAGCACCGCATGCACGGCGGCTTCCACCGCGGCCGCTTCGGCTTCCAGCCCCAGCGAATGGCGCAGCAGCATCGCGGCGCTGAAGATTGTCGCGTACGGATTGGCGATGCCCTTGCCGGCGATGTCCGGGGCCGAACCGTGGATGGGCTCGTAAATGCCCACCGCACCCGGCTCGCCCAGCGAAGCCGACGGCAGCAGGCCCAGCGAACCGGCCAGCATCGAGGCCTCATCGGTGAGGATGTCGCCGAACATGTTCTCGGTGACGATCACGTCGTACTCGCGTGGCTTGGCCAGCAGGTGCATGGCCATCGAATCGACCAGCTGGTGCTCCAGCGCCACGTCCGGGAACTCCTCGCGGCCGATGCGTGCGGCCACGTCGCGCCACAGGCGCGAGGTTTCCAGCACATTGGCCTTGTCCACCGAAGTGACCTTGCCGCGACGCTGCTGGGCCAGGCGGAAGGCACTGCGCAGCACGCGTTCGATCTCGGCCACAGTGTAGCGGCACAGGTCGCTGGCGCTGTCGGCGTCGCGGGTCTTGTCGCCGAAGTAGATGCCGCCGGTCAGTTCACGCACCACCACGAAGTCCACGCCCTGCAGCAGCTCGGCCTTGATCGGTGATGCGTGCAGCGCGGCTTCGTGGGTACGTACCGGGCGCAGATTCGCGTACAGGCCCAGCGCCTTGCGGATCGCCAGCAGGCCCTGCTCGGGGCGCACCTTGGCGTTCGGGTCGGACCACTTCGGGCCACCGACCGCGCCCAGCAGTACCGCATTGGCGGCCTGGCAGGCGGCGAGGGTCGACGCCGGCAGCGGTTCACCGTGGCGGTCGATGGCGATGCCACCGATGTCGTGCTCGCTGAAAGTGAAGGTGTGGTTGAAGCGTCCGGCGACCGCCTTCAGGACGGCAACTGCCGCGGCGGCCACTTCCGGGCCGATGCCATCACCGGGCAGGACAACAATCTCAGCGTGCATGCTCACTCTCGTAACGTTCGATTTCAGGGACACGGCCCAACAGATACCCCAACTGGTCGACGCCTTCCAGCAGGCAGGTCTGCGAGAAGCCATCCAGCGGGAAGGAATAGACGCGGCCAGCGGGGGTGCGCAGCTCGCGCGCAGCCACGTCGATGGTCAGCGCATCGTCCGGGCGCTGCATCAGCGCCTGCACGTCGGCCTCGTCCAGCACGATCGGCAGCAGGCCGTTCTTCAGCGCGTTGCCGCGGAAGATGTCCGCGATCTCGCTGCTGACGATGGCACGCAGGCCCAGGTCGGTCAGCGCCCACGGTGCATGCTCGCGCGAAGAACCGCAGCCGAAGTTGCGGCCCGCCAGCAGGATGCTGCGGCCGGCGTTGTGCGGCTGGTTGAAGGCGAAGTCGGCCACCGGCGAACCATCAGCTTGCCAGCGCCAGTCGTTGAACGCGTTGCGACCCAGCCCGGCACGCTCGGTGGTGGACAGGAACCGCGCCGGGATGATCTGGTCGGTGTCGATGTTGGTCTGGCGCAGCACCACGCTGGCCGAGGTCAGGGTACGGAAACCGGCCATCACGCCACCTCCTGTGCGAACAGTTCGCGGGTGTCGGCCACATGCCCGTTCACCGCGGCCCACGCGGCGCTCATCGGCGAGGCCAGCAGCGTGCGCGAACCGGGCCCCTGCCGGCCTTCAAAATTGCGGTTGCTGGTGCTCACGGCCAGCTGGCCGGGGGCGACCAGATCGCCGTTCATCGCGATGCACATCGAGCAGCCCGGCTCGCGCCATTCGGCACCGGCCGCGCGCACGATCTCGTGGATGCCCTCGGCTTCGGCCTCGCGCTTGACGATCTCCGAGCCCGGCACCACCAGCATGCGCACCCGGTCGGCGACGCGACGACCGCGCAGCACCTGCGCCACTTCGCGCATATCACTCAGGCGGCCGTTGGTGCACGAACCAACGAACACTACGTCCACCGGTGTGCCCGCCAGCGCCTTGCCGGCCTGGAAGTGCATGTAGTCCAGGCCCTTCTGCGCGGCGGCATCGTTGGCGGCGGGAATCGGCGCATCCACGGCGATCGCGGTACCCGGATGCGTACCCCAGGTCAGGGTCGGGCGGATGTCGGCGGCGTCGATGTGCACTTCGCTGTCGAAGCGCGCGCCGTCATCGCTGCGCAGCTGTTGCCAGCGCGCCACGGCAGCGTCGAAGTCGGCGCCCTTGGGGCCGCGCGGCGTAGCGGCGACGAAGTCGAAGGTGACCTGGTCGGGCGCGACCATGCCGGCGCGTGCACCTGCTTCGATCGACATGTTGCACAGGGTCATGCGCTGTTCCATGTCCATCGCTTCGATGGTGCTGCCACGGAACTCGATCACATGGCCGGTGCCGCCGTTGACGCCGATCACGCCGATGATGTGCAGGACCACATCCTTGGCGCCGACGCCGGGTGCCAGCGCACCGTCAACGGTGATCGCGAAGGTCTTGGCCTTGCGCTGCAGCAGGCACTGCGTGGCCAGCACGTGGCCGACCTCGCTGGTGCCGATGCCGAAGGCCAGCGAGCCGAATGCACCGTGGGTGGAGGTGTGGCTGTCGCCGCAGACGATGGTCATGCCGGGCTGGGTGAAGCCCTGTTCCGGCGCAATGACATGGACGATGCCGCGGTTGTCCGAGGCCATGTCGAACAGTTCGATGCCGTGCTCGGCGCAATTTCGCGCCAGGGTGGCGACCTGTGCCTCGGAAGCGGCGCTGGCGTAGGGCAACGTGCCGTCCGCGGCGGCCGGCAGGGTCGGCGTGGAATGGTCCATCGTCGCCTTGGTGCGGTCCGGCCGGCGCGGCGACAGGCCGCGCTCGCGCAGTTCGGTGAATGCCTGCGGTGAGGTCACCTCGTGGATCAGGTGCAGGTCGATGTACAGCACGGCGGGCGCGCTGTCGGATTCGGGAACCACCACGTGGGCGTCCCACAGTTTGTCGTACAGGGTGCGGGGTGCGGAAGTCATGCGTATGCCTGGCAGAAGTACGAAATAGCGAACATCAGTAAAGAAAGCGGAACGGTCAAGTCAGCGCCGGCGGGCGAGCACACGCAGGCGCACGTAGTCGGCCAGCGGCTGGCCGGCGGCATTGCGTGGCAGGTCGGCCAGCAACGCGGTGGCAGCCTCGCGCACGGTGGCGCGGGCCTCGGCGGGCAGGTCATCCAGCAGCGGCGCGGCGAATACCCGCAGCCAGCCGGCCACGCCGGTCGGCAGTGGGGTCGGGCGCGGCGTGCATTCGATCAGCTGCACCTGGAAGCCATGCTGGCGCAGGCGGTCGGCATAGGCATCGGCGCTCGGGAAGTACCACTGGAAGGTGCTGGCGCCATGGCCGTGGGCCACGCGTGCGGCCTGTACCGCGGCGACGATCGTGGCGACGTTGCCATGGCCGCCGAACTCGGCGACGAAGCGGCCACCGGGGCGCAGCGCGCGACGCACGCCTTCCAGCACGCGGTCCGGGTTGCCCATCCAATGCAATGCGGCATTGCTGAAGACCGCATCGAACTCGCTATCGAACGACAACGCGTGGCCGTCCATCACCTGCGCGTCGACGCCACGTGCACGGGCGGCGATCACCAGTTCCGGCGACGCGTCCACGCCGTGGATGCGCGCGCCGCTCAGGGCCAGTTCGGTGCTGAGCACGCCGTCGCCACAGCCCAGGTCGAGGATGCGCTCACCGGCGCGCGGATCGAGCAGGCGCGCGACCGCGCCACCGAGCAACGGTACGAAACCGGCATCGATCGCATAGTCCTGGGCGTTCCACTGCTGGCCAGCGGCTGCGGTAGGAGTGTCGAAGGCGCTCATCTCGGGTTCCTCAGGCGGTTGCGGGGGTGGGAACGTCGGTGCTGCTTTGGGCGGCGGCGTGGCGCTGGCGCAGCAGGCGGTTGGCCACGTCCAGCCAGGCCAGCGCGGAGGCTTCGATGATGTCCTTGCTGGTACCGGTGCCGTCGTACTCCACGCCGTCGTGGCGCACACTCAGATTGGCCTCGCCGCGGGCATCGGCGCCGATGCCCACGCTGTGCACGTGGTAGCTGTCCAGCATCAGCTGTACGCCGGTGGCGGCCGACAGCGCGCCGAACAGGGCATCGACCGGGCCGTCGCCCTGCGCGGTCTCGGCCACGCGGTTGCCGTCCGGGTCGGACAGTTCGACCAGCGCGTTGGCACGGCTGCCGACATCGCTGATGGTCATCGACGCCAGGCGGTAGCCCTGCGCGTTGGAGCCGCCCTGCATCAACGTCTGCAGGTCGGCATCGGTGACCACGCGCTGCTGTTCGCACAGGCCCTTGAACTGCTCGAACACCAGTTTCAGTTCGTCTTCGTCCAGCCAGAAGCCCAGCGCACGCAGGCGCGCTTCAACAGCGGCGCGGCCACTGTGGCGACCCAGCACCATCTGCGAATCCTCCCAGCCCACATCTTCCGGGCGCATGATTTCGTAGGTGCCGCGATGACGCAGCATGCCGTGCTGGTGGATGCCCGATTCGTGGGCGAAGGCATTGGCGCCGACGATGGCCTTGTTGCGCTGCACCGGCATGCCGACCAGGCGCTGCAGCAGCTGCGAGGTGCCGACGATGCGCGGGGTGTTGATCGAACTGTCCTGCTCGTAGAAGGCCTGGCGGACTTTCAGCACCATCGCGATCTCTTCCAGTGAACAGTTGCCGGCGCGCTCGCCGATGCCGTTGACGGTGCACTCGACCTGGCGTGCACCGCCCTCGATGGCGGCCAGCGAGTTGGCCACGGCCAGGCCCAGGTCATTGTGGCAGTGCGCGCTGAAGATCACGTTGGCGGCATTCGGCACATCGGCGACGCCGGCGATGACCTGCTGGAACATCGCGCGGATTTCTTCCGGCGTGGTGAAGCCGACGGTGTCGGGCAGGTTGATGGTGGTGGCGCCGGCGGCAATGGCTACGCGCGAGACTTCGATCAGGTAGTCCAGCTCGGTGCGGGTGGCATCCTCGGCCGAGAATTCGACATCGTCGATGTACGAGCGTGCCAGCGATACATGCTTGCGTACCGATTCCAGCACCTGCTCGCGGGTCATCCGCAGCTTGTGTTCGCGGTGCAGCGGGCTGGTGGACAGGAACACGTGCAGGCGCGGGTTGGCCGCAGCTTCCAGGGCACGCGCCGAGGTTTCGATATCGGCCTGCAGGCAGCGCGACAGCACGGCCAGGCTCAGGCTCGGGCGGCGCAGCTCACGGCCGATCAGGGCCATCGCCTCGCGGTCGGACTGCGAGCTGGCCGGGAAGCCGGTCTCGATGATGTCCACGCCCAGTTCGTCCAGCGCACGCGCCATCACCAGCTTCTGCGGCGGGCTCATGCTGCAGCCGGGGGACTGCTCGCCGTCACGCAGGGTGGTGTCGAAGATGCGGATGCGCGGGGTGGTAATTCGTTCGATGGTGGTCACAGGGAAATCTCCTCGACAGCGGGTGCGGCGGCTTGCAGGGGGGAAGGGGAAGAGGTGGGGGACGCGAGGGCGCTGGCCTTGCCGGGCGAGCGTGGGGTTTCACTACGCCGTCGCCGTGGTTTGCGCGGCGGGCGCGGCCGGATGTCGGTGAGCAGGCCGGCCAGGACACCCGCATCGATATTCCCGCCGGACACCACCGCGCACTTGCGGCGGCCAGCGACACGGCGGCCTGCTGCCAGCGCCAGCGCACCGGCGCCCTCGGCGATGATGTGTTCTTCCAGTGCCAGCCGGACCAGGGTTTCACGCAGTTCGGCTTCGCGAACGATCACCACGTCGTCCAGCAGCGAGGTGCACAGGCGTCGGGTCAGGAATCCGGGGATCTTCACCCGCACGCCGTCGGCCAGCGAGGCGACGGGGGCGATCTCGCGCACGTCGCCGCGGATGGCGCGCGCCATTGAGTCAACGCCTTCCACCTGGGCGCCGATCACGCGCACGCCCTGTGATTTCAGCGCCAGTGCAACGCCGGAGGCCAGTCCGCCACCACCAATCGGCACGATCACCACGTCCGGTGCGTGCGCGGCCAGCTCGATGCCGACCGTACCCTGGCCGGCAATCACATCGGCGTCGTCGAACGCGGACAGGAAGCGGTAGCCATGGCGCTGTGCCAGTTCGACGGCGAAGGCGTAGGCCTCGTCATAGCTGGTGCCATGCTGGCGCACGGTGGCGCCCCAGTGAGCGACGCCGGCGATCTTGGTGGCCGGTGCGCCATGCGGCATCACGGTGATGGCCGGGACGTCCAGGCGGTAGGCTGCCCACGCCACGCCCTGGGCATGGTTGCCGGCCGAGGCGCAGATCACCGGCCGGGTATCGCCGCGCTCGCGGCCGGCCAGCAGCGCGTTCAACGCGCCGCGCACCTTGTAGGACCCGGTGCGCTGCAGGTTCTCCAGCTTCAGCCAGGTGCCGAAGCGCTCGGCATGGTGCAGCGGGGTAGGCGGCAGGAAGCGGCGCAGCCGGGCCTGCGCCGCCAGTACGTCGGCGACGCTTACGTCGCCGACATCGCTTTCCTGGCTGGCATCAGCGGCCGGCATGGGCCACCAGCGGGGTGCAGGCGACCGCCGCATGCGGGCACGGGCGGCGAAGAAGACGCCTCCGTACCGGCACCGTGGTCACTACGGTACGGGTGTTCATACGGATGCTCCTTCCACGGCGGTAACCTGCACGGACACGCAGTCGTAGATCTTCTCGATCTGCCGGCACAGCGTTTCCGCCGGGCGCTGGCCATCCACCACCAGCTGCAGGTGCCAGCGGCCATCGTCGGCGGCCACCGGCGCACCGCTGATCGCACGGGGCGCGAAGCCACGGCGTTCGGCCATGCCGATCACGCGCAACAGCGCGCCTTCGGCCGGGTGCAGCACCAGGTCAAGCCGGTAGTGCATTGGGGATCTCCTGGCGGGCATGGGCGGGGTTGCTTTCCAGCATCGTGCTGTTGGCGGTGTTCGGTGGCACCAGCGGCCATACGTTGGCGCGTGCATCGATGGCCACGTGCAGCAGTGCCGGGCCGGGTTCGGCCAGCAGCGCGGCCAGGCCACCCTCGACGTCATCCCGCGCGTCGATGCGGGTGGCGGCAATGCCGAATACCTGCGCCAGCGCCACGAAGTCCGGGTTGTCGGACAGGTCGATCTCGCTGTAGCGCTCGGCGAAGAACAGCTCCTGCCACTGCCGCACCATGCCCAGCGAACTGTTGTCCAGCAGCACGATCTTCACCGGCAGGCGGCAGCGGGCAATGGTGGCCAGCTCCTGCACGTTCATCATGAAGCTGCCGTCGCCGGACACCAGCACCACGGTGCGATCGGGGCAGGCGAACTGCGCACCCATCGCGGCCGGCAGGCCGAAGCCCATGGTGCCCAGCGCGCCACTGGTCAGGTGGTTGCGCGGGTGGTTGAAGCGGCAGTGCTGGGCCACCCACATCTGGTGCTGGCCAACGTCGCAGGCGATCACCACATCGGCCGGGGCCAGCTCGCTCAGGCGCTTCAGCAGCGCCGGGGCGTAGATGTGCTGACCCGGTGCGTCGTAGCGCGCGGCGAAACGATCGCGGTGCTGTGCACAGCGCTTGCGCCACGCCTCCTGGTGGGCCTTGGGGGAGGGGAAGGCCGCACGCAGGGCGCGGATGGCATGACCGACATTGCCGGGCACGGCGACATCGGCGCTGCGCAGCTTGGAAATCTCATATGCGTCCGCATCGATGTGAACGACGCGGGCGAACGGTGCAAACTCCGCCAGCTTGCCGGTGGCACGGTCGTCGAAGCGTGCGCCCAGCACCAGCAGCAGGTCGCTTTCCTGCACCGCCATGTTGGCCGCGCGGGTGCCGTGCATGCCCAGCATGCCCAGCGACTGCGGATGGCTGGCCGGCAGTGCGCCGAGGCCGCGCAGGGTCATCACGGTGGGGATGGCACTGGCCTCGACGAAGTCGCGCAGGTCCTGCACGGCATCGCCCAGCGCGATGCCGCCACCGGCGTAGACCACCGGCTTCTCGGCCGCCGCCAGCGCGGCGATGGCCTCGGCAATGGCGGCCTCGGCTGGCGCCGGCGGTGGTTCGACGCTGCTGGGCACATGCGCCGGCAGATGGCTGGCATCGGCCAACTGCACATCCTTGGGCAGGTCGATCAGCACCGGGCCGGGGCGACCTTCGCGGGCGATCCGGAACGCATCGGCCACCACGCGCGGCAGGTCATCGACGCTGCGCACCAGCCAGCTGTGCTTGACGATCGGCATCGTCAGGCCGAACACATCCAGTTCCTGGAAGGCGTCGGTGCCCAGCAGCGGCGTGCCGACCTGGCCGGTGATGCAGACCATCGGTACCGAGTCCAGCATCGCATCGGCGATGCCGGTGACCAGGTTCGACGCGCCCGGCCCGGAGGTGGCCACGCAGACGCCCACCTGGTTGCTGGCGCGGGCGAAACCATTGGCGGCCAGCGCCGCGCCCTGCTCATGGCGTACCAGGATGTGCTTCAGCGACGAATCCACCAGCGCGTCGTAGAACGGCATGATGGTGCCGCCGGGATAGCCGAACAGCGTGCGGACGCCTTCGGCCTCCAGCGCCTGGGTCAGCCAGCGCGCGCCGTTGGGCGGCGCGCTGCGGTGTGTGGAAGAGTTCATGGGGGAACCTTGCAAAGCGGGTGGGGGAGGGCCGCGCGGTTACGCGGCCTGTCCTTGCAACCAGACCATCTTGGCGCGCAGTTCCTTGCCCACCTTCTCGATCGGGTGCTCCAGGTCGGCCTGCTTGAACCTGTTGTAGTTCGGCAGGCCCGCTTCGTACTCGGCCACCCAGTTCTTGGTGAAGGTGCCGTCCTGGATGTCCTTCAGCACTTCCTTCATGCGTGCCTTGGTGCCGGCGTCGATCACGCGCGGGCCGCTGACGTAGTCGCCGTACTGCGCGGTCTCGGAGATGAATTCCAGCATGCGCGAGATGCCGCCTTCATAGAACAGGTCGACGATCAGCTTCAGCTCGTGCAGTACCTCGTAGTAGGCGATCTCCGGCTGGTAGCCGGCTTCCACCAGGGTCTCGAAACCGGCCTGCACCAGCGCCGACGCACCACCACACAGCACCGCCTGCTCGCCGAACAGATCGGTCTCGGTCTCTTCCTTGAAGGTGGTCTGGATCAGGTTGGCGCGGGCACCGCCGAGGCCAGCCGCATAGGCCTGGGCATGCTGCGCGGCCTTGCCGCTGACGTCCTGGTAGACCGCCCAGATGCACGGCACGCCACGGCCGATCTCGTACTCACGGCGCACCAGCGCACCCGGACCCTTCGGCGCGACCAGCACGACGTCCAGATCGGCGCGCGGCTCGATCATGCCGTAGTGCACGTTCAGGCCGTGGGCGAACAGCAGGCACGCCCCCTGCTTCATGTTCGGCGCCAGCACATCGTTGTAGAGCTTCTTCTGCACCATGTCCGGGGTCAGCACGGCGACCAGGTCGGCGTCCTTCACCGCATCGGCGGGCGCCACCACGGTGAATCCATCGGCCTGGGCCTTGGCTTCGGTCGGGCCGCCCGGACGCAGGCCTACCACCACGTCGAAGCCGGATTCGCGCAGGTTCAGTGCGTGGGCGCGGCCCTGGCTGCCGTAGCCGATGACGGCGATCTTGGTCTGGGGCAGGTCGTTGGTGCTCATGGGGGAGGTTCCTTGCGGTGGGAAGAAAAAAGAACGGCCGGTCGTCGAGGTGACGTGCCGGCCGGTCAGGGGAAAGCGGTGGAGGGGGCGCCGCGCATCGCACAGGCACAGCCACAGCCACCACGAGGCGTGGTGCTGCAGGTCCGGGTTGTGCGATAAGCGTTGGTCATGGTGGTTGCGTCTGAAACCAGGTCCTGAAATGAAAAAACCCGCACCGGGGCGGGTGCGGGTTTTTGAAGAGTTCCGGTGTGTCTGTTGCTTACACGCTGGCTCGTCCCGCACCTGTCGGTTGGGTAATAAGTACGAGCACAAGAATCGAACGCAGCGAGGCGGCGCCGATGGCGGCGGCTTCGATGTGGGTTCGCGGCGGCGTGTTGTGATGCAACATGTGATCGAGAGAAACACAGCCGTTTTGGTGGTGTCAACCCTCGCGACAGTTTTTTTATCGGTTTCCAGTGAGTCCAGCTAAATCGCTTGCGGCACAAGGATGGTTGCCGCTGAAAGTGTTTCAGTGAACCCGAATTCACTCTTTTCAGAGCGGTTTTTGCGCGGAATCCGGCGGCTTTCTGGCTTCCTCCGCATCTAACGCAGGATCAACGTCCATGACCTCTGCCCGATACCGTAGGAAGGTCGCAGCGGCGAAGATCGAGGGACCACCCTTCCACCGGAACCCGACCGTGTCCCGACGCCTTGCCCGCTCCCTGCTCGCCGCCGCCGTGCTGGCTGCCGTGCCTGCACTGTCCATCGCCGCCGACCGCATCACCGGCCACACCTTCGCCACCCGTTCGGAGGTGATCGCCCCGCATGCGATGGCGGCTACCTCGCAGCCGCTGGCCACCCAGATCGCGCTGGACGTGATGAAGGGCGGAGGCTCGGCAGTCGACGCGGCGATCGCGGCCAATGCCGCGCTCGGCCTGATGGAGCCGACCGGCAACGGCATCGGTGGCGACCTGTTCGCCATCGTCTGGGACCCAAAGACGCAGAAGCTCTACGGCTACAACGGCTCGGGCCGCTCGCCGAAGTCGCTCACCCTGGCCGAGTTCCAGCGTCGTGGCCTGAAGGACATCCCGGCCACCGGCCCGTTGCCGGTGTCGGTGCCCGGTGCGGTCGACGGCTGGTTCGCCCTGCACGACCGTTTCGGTCGCAAGCCGATGGCCGACAACCTGGCGCCGGCCATCCGTTACGCCCGCGAAGGGCACCCGGTGGCCGAGGTAATCGCCTACTACTGGGACCGTTCGGTGCCCAAGCTGTCGCAGTACCCGGGCTTCAAGGAGCAGTTCACGATCAACGGCCACGCCCCGCGCAAGGGCGAGATGTGGAAGAACCCGAACCTGGCCAGCACCCTGCAGAAGATCGCCGACGGCGGGCGCGACGCCTTCTACAAGGGAGACATCGCGCGCACCATCGGTGACTACTTCAAGGCCAACGGTGGCTACCTGAGCTACCAGGACATGGCCGACCACCACGGTGAATGGGTCGAGCCGGTCAGCAGCAACTACCGTGGCTACGACGTCTGGGAGCTGCCACCCAACAGCCAGGGCATCGCTGCGCTTCAGATCCTCAACGTGCTGGAAGGCTACGATTTCTCGAAGATCCCGTTCGGCTCACCCGAGCACGTGCACCTGTTCGTCGAAGCGAAGAAGCTGGCCTTCGCCGACCGTGCGCGCTTCTACGCCGACATGGCATTCCAGCCGGCGCCGGTGCAGAAGCTGATCTCCAAGGAGTACGCCGCGCAGCGCCGGGCACTGATCTCGATGGACAAGGCCTTGAAGGAAGTGCAGCCAGGCACACCGAAGCAGCTGGAGGAAGGCGACACGATCTACATGACCGTGGCCGACGCCGACGGCATGATGGTCTCGTTGATCCAGTCCAACTACCGCGGCATGGGCAGCGGCATGGCGCCGCCGGGGCTGGGCTTCATCCTGCAGGATCGTGGCGAGATGTTCGTGCTGCAGAAGAACCATCCCAACGGCTACGCACCGGGCAAGCGCCCCTTCCAGACCATCATTCCGGCGTTCATTACCAAGGGTGGCAAGCCGTATGCCAGCTTCGGCGTGATGGGGGGCGCGATGCAGCCGCAGGGCCATGCGCAGATCGTGATGAACCTGGTGGACTTCGGCATGAACCTGCAGGAAGCGGGCGACGCACCGCGAATCCAGCACGAAGGCTCGACTGAACCGACGGGTCAGGCCACGGCGATGACCGACGGTGGTGAAGTGAATCTGGAAACCGGCTTCCCGTATGAAACAGTGCGTGCGCTGATGCGCAAAGGGCATCGCATCGTGTTCGCAGATGGGCCGTATGGCGGTTACCAGGCGATCATGCGCGATCCCGACACCGGGGTTTACTACGGTGCTTCGGAGAGCCGCAAGGATGGGCAGGCGGCGGGGTATTGAGGTTTCCCGGCCACCGGGCTGAGCCCCCTCTGCGGTGGGTTCCGGAAAGCGGGATCATGTGATTGGGCCGGGCGGGTGGGCTGGACGGGGGACGCCGCGAGTACGTCCTTGTAGGCTTGGCCGCGGCATCCATGCCGCGGACACCCCCGCCCAGCCCACCCGCCCGACCCCTGACAGTTTCCTGCGGCCGCCACCGCAGGAAGAGAAAGAAGAAGATCAAAAGCAAAGGCAACAGCAACAGCCGCGCGCTGTGGGTTGGGGTCAGATCCGTTTTCCGAAGGAAAACGGATCCGACCCCTTCTTGTTTTCCGATACACCTGATCCACGCATGGCGTGGATCTACTACCGTCACAGGAAATCTGTCGGGGGTGGGGCGATATGGGGGGCAGGACCGTTGGCGCCATGGATGGCGCCATCGAGCCCCCATGGTGAAGTGACCCCCGGGAGTTGGACATCAGATCCAACCCCGAGGGATACATGAACAGATACGACGCGCGTTTCAAACTGCAGGTCGCCAAAGAGGCCTGCAAGACCTCCACATCGGTCAAAGCCGTT
>NZ_JCAFSH010000018.1:0-55960 GCF_059369035.1 Stenotrophomonas sp. YJH_SMC_130 | reverse complement strand
GGTGCGACCACACAGCAGCTGCGGTCGAATCCCGCCTGCCCAGTTCGCTGCCAACCACCGAGCACAACAAGCCGACAACGCAGTAACCTTCAACCCCGGGCTTTATCAGTAATCACTGGTATGGCCAGTGGGGGCAGGTCAGCCGCGCGAATCCGCGAGATGCACGAGGACAGCCGTGGCACTCTCGGCGCCGGTCGCATGCACGAAGACCTGGTCGATCAGGGCGAGTCGGCCAGCTTGAACCGCGTGGCGCGACTGATGGCGGCCGAGGGTTTGCAGGGCTGGCCGCGCCCGAAGCGGCGCGGTCAGCGCGGACGGCCGGCGCTCACGCCTCCGGGCGTGCGCAACCTGCTGGAGCGGGACTTCACCGCACTGGAGCCGGAGACCAAATGGGTCACCGACATCACTGAGATCAAAACAGGACAAGGCAAGCTGTATCTATGCATCGTGCTGGATTTGTTCGACCAGCGCGTGGTGGGTTGGTCGATGCACCACAGGCAGGACCGGCACATGGTGATCCGGGCGGTGCAGATGGCGGTATGGCAGCGGCAAGGCGCGGAGCCGGTGATCCTGCATTCCGATCGCGGCAGTCAATTCCGAAGCGGCGACTACCAGCGGTATCTGTCGAGAAACGGCCTGGTCTGTTCGATGAGCGCGGTGGGACACTGCGGCGACAACGCGGCCTGCGAAGGGTTTTTCGGCGTGCTCAAGCGCGAGCGGATCTACCGCACGAAGTACCTGACACTCGATGCAGCGAAGACTGATGTGTTCGAATACGTCGAGCGGTTCCATAACGCGCACATGACCGTGGTGTTTAGCACCTACCACTCCATCGAGGTCATCCACGACGCCCAGCAGCAGGGGCTGGCCGATTTTGACCTGATCGTCTGCGACGAGGCCCACCGCACCACCGGCGCCACCTTCGAAGGCGACGACGAATCCGCCTTCGTGCGCGTGCACGACGCCGCCTACATCCGCGCCGGCAAGCGCCTGTACATGACCGCCACCCCGCGCATCTACGGCAACGAGGCCAAGGCCGTGGCCGAGCGCGACAACGTGGCGCTGTACTCGATGGACAACGAGGCCTGGTACGGCAAACAGCTGTTCGTCATCACCTTCTCGGAAGCCGTCAAGCGCGGCCTGCTGGTCGACTACAAGGTCATCGTGCTGGCAGTCGAGGAAAGCCACATCAATCGCCGCCTCCAGACTCTGCTGAAGGACGAGAACAACAGCCTGCGCGTGGACGATGCCGCCAAGATCGTCGGCTGCTGGAAGGCGCTGGCCAAGCTCGGCATCCACGAGGGTGCCGGCGAAAGCGCAGAACCGATGAAGCGCGCGGTCGCGTTCTGCCAGGTCATCGAGCCCAGCCGGGGTGGCAAGACCCACAAGGTCAGCTCGAAGGAAATCGCCGACATGTTCAAGGCGGTCGTGGACGCCTACCAGGACGCCGAGGACATCGAAGACGCCGCGCGCATGACCTGCGAGGCCAAGCACGTCGACGGCAGCATGAACGCCGGCGAGAAGGAAGCGAAGCTTGACTGGCTCAAGGCACCCACGCCACCGGACACCTGTCGCGTGCTGAGCAACGTGCGCTGCCTTTCCGAAGGCGTGGACGTGCCGGCGCTGGACGCGGTGCTGTTCCTCACTCCGCGCAACTCGCAGGTGGACGTGGTGCAGTCGGTCGGCCGGGTGATGCGCAATGCCCCGGGCAAGCAGCGCGGCTACGTGGTGCTGCCGGTGGTGATCCCTGCCGCATCGAGCCGCACGAAGCGCTGAACGATAACCGCACCTATGCAGTGGTCTGGCAGGTGCTGCAGGCGTTGCGCAGCCATGACGACCGCTTCGACGCGATGGTCAACAAGCTCGACCTCGTCGGCCCGGACCGCAGCCGGATGGAAGTCGTCGCCGTCGCCGACACGGTGCAGCGCAAGACCGCGCGGCTGCTGGACGGCAATGCCCGCAAGGCGGCCAAAGCCAAGAGCAGGCACAGTATCGGTGAAGCCCAGCCCGGCTACGAAGCCGAAGTGCAAAGCGAATTCGAGTTCGAGATCGGCGAAGTCGAGCGCGCGCTCTACGCCAAAGTGGTCGAGAAGTGCGGCAACCGCCACCATTGGGAGGACTGGGCCAACGACATCGCCAAAATCGCGCAGACCCACATCGACCGTATCAAGGCGCTGCTGGAAGACCCCAGTCAGGCCAAGGCCCGCGAAGCCTTCAGCGCCTTCGCCAACGAACTGCGCGACGACCTCAACGACAAGGTCTCGGACGCCGAGATCATCGAGATGCTGGCCCAGCACCTGATCACCAAGCCGGTGTTCGACGCGCTGTTCGCCGACTACAGCTTCGCCAGCCACAACCCGATGTCCAAGGCGATGCAGGCCGTGCTCGACGTACTCGACGAACTGCACCTGGAGAAGGAAGCCGACACCCTGCAGGCGTTCTACGACAGCGTGAAGCTGCGCGCCGAAGGCATCAACAGCGCCGCCGGCAAGCAGAAGATCGTGGTCGAGCTGTACGACAAGTTTTTCCGCAACGCCTTCCCGAAGATGACCGAGCGCCTGGGTATCGTCTACACCCCGGTGGAAGTGGTGGACTTCATCCTGCACAGCGTGAATCACTTGCTGGAGCAGGAGTTCGGGCAGACCCTCGGCAGCAATGGCGTGCACATCCTCGACCCCTTCACCGGCACCGGCACCTTCATCACCCGTCTGCTGCAGTCCGGCCTGATCAAGCCGGAAGAGCTGGATCACAAGTACCGGCACGAGATCCACGCCAACGAACTTGTGCTGCTGGCCTACTACATCGCCGCGATCAATATCGAGGCCACGTATCACGGCATCGCCGGCGGCGACTACGTGCCCTTCGAGGGTATCTGCCTGACCGACACCTTCCAGATGTACGAGAAGGAGGATCTGGTCGATGCGCTGCTGGTGGACAACAGCCAGCGGCGCAGGCGGCAGAAGACGCTCGACATTCGCGTGATTGTAGGCAATCCGCCGTATTCGATCGGACAAGGCAGCCAAAACGACAACAATCAGAACATCGGCTATCCGGCGTTGGATGCACGCATCGCGGAAACCTATGCCGCACGCTCAGGCGCGGCGTTGTCCAAGGGGCTTTACGACAGCTACGTCCGTGCCATCCGCTGGGCCAGCGACCGCATCGGCAATGCCGGCATCATCGGTTTCGTCACCAATGGTGGCTATCTAGAGAAGGCCGCCATGGACGGGGTGCGGCGCTGCTTAGTGGCCGAGTTCTCCAGCCTGCATGTATTCAATCTCCGCGGCGATATCCGCAAGAACATGCTGAGCAAAGGACAAGCGAAGGAAGGTCAGAACATTTTCGGAAGCGGCAGCATGGCGGGCATTGCCATCTCACTTCTGATCAGAAATCCTGAAGCCAATCAGCGTGGTCACGTCTACTACCACGATATTGGTGACGATCTAAGCCGCGATGAGAAGCTGGGCAGGATAGAAGCCTATGCCAGCGTCGACGGTATTCTCGAACAGGAATGGCAGCACATCATCCCGGATGCGCATGGCGACTGGCTGAAGCAGCGCGATGACAGCTTCGGGCGTTTCATCTCGCTGGGCGACAAGAAGGGCGACGCGTCCAAGATGTTCGACAACTTCTCGCTAGGCGTGGCCACCAACCGAGATGCCTGGGCCTACAGCCATAGCAAGGCCAAGCTTGCGGAAAACATGCGCAACATGATCGGCTTCTACAACGCCGAAGTGGCGCGCTTCGATGCCGCGCATATTGGACTGGACACCAAGGCGCGGCAGGAGCGCGTGGACGGATTCATTGACAGCGACCCACTCCGCATCAGTTGGACTCGCGCGCTCAAGCAGAACTTGACCAAGAATCGCACCTACACATTCGATGCCGAGTGCATCGTTCCCAGCCTGTATCGCCCGTTCACCAAACAATGGCTGTACTTCAATCGGACTTTCAACGAGATGGTGCTGCAGATGCCGCGCATCTTCCCAGATGCTGCTGCAAAAAACGTAGTAATTCAGCTAAGCGGAGCTGGAGCACGATCTGGATTTTCCGCGATTATTTCTGGCCATATACCGTCCCTTGACACCATTGAGAAGGGCCAGTGTTTTCCGCTCTATCTCTACGATGAAGCCGCCCAACAATCCGATGACGGCCTGTTCGCGAGCATTCCCAATGATGGCCCACGCCGACGCGAGGCCATCACCGATGCCGGCCTCGCGCATTTCCAGTCCGCCTATCCGGGCGAGACGATCAGCAAGGAAGACCTGTTCTATTACATCTACGGCCTGCTGCATTCCCCCGACTACCGCGAACGCTATGCCGACAACCTGAGCAAGGAGCTGCCGCGCATCCCGCGTGTGCGCACGGCACAGGATTTCTGGCATTTCAGCCGCGCCGGCCGCGACCTCGCCGCGCTGCACCTGAACTACGAAACGGTGGACAAGTACCCGCTCACCATCGAGACCAAGGGCAAGCTGTTGGATGCCGACTACCGCGTCGAGAAGATGAAGTTCGCCAAGAAGAAAGACCCGGACACCGGCAAGTCCGTCAACGACCGCGGCACCGTGATCTACAACGGCAAAATCACACTGCGCGACATTCCCGAAACCGCATGGGGCTACATCGTCAACGGCAAGGCCGCGCTGGATTGGGTGATGGAACGCCAGGCCCTGCGCGTGGACAAGGCCAGCGGCATCGTCAACGACGCCAACGACTGGGCCATCGAAACCATGGGCAACCCGAAGTACCCGCTGGAACTGTTCCAGCGCGTGGTCACCGTCAGCCTGGAAACGCAGAAGATCGTCGCTGCGCTGCCACCGCTGGATATCCGTGAAGACGGCTGACCCCCACAAGGACATTCCTATGAATGAAGTGGTGTGGGGCATCCACGCAGGCCGCACCGGCGATGCCGATGCCTTGTTCCTGAAGCAAGGCTGCATTGCCATCGGCTGGGACGCCATGGGCGACCTGTCCGTACTGGCAGCCGACCGCGACGCCTTCCGGCAGTGCTATGTGCAGGCCTACCCGGATGCGAAGAAGGGCGGCATTGCCACGGTGTCCGGCATTCCCTACCGGTTCCTGCACGAGATGAAGGCCGGTGACCTGGTGGTGTACCCCTCCAAGCAGGACAAGCAGGTACACATTGGCCGCGTCACTGGCCCGTACCAGCATGTGGCCGATGCCACCCACGGGTACCCGCACCGCCGCAGCGTGCAATGGCTGAGCCACGTGCCGCGCCTGCAGTTCACCCAGGGCGCGCTGTACGAAATCGGCTCGGCGCTCAGCCTGTTCCAGGTCAAGAGCTATGCCGACGAATTCCGCGCGGCGGTGGGCGGCAAGTCCGCACCTCCGTTGCCGGTGGACCAGGACCATTCGGTGAGCCTGGTCACCGATGACATGGAAGACACCACCCGCGACTTCGTGCTCAAGCGCCTGGCGCAGGAATTGAAGGGCCTGCCGCTGGAGGATTTCGTGGTGCACCTGCTGCAGTGCATGGGCTACCACGCGCGCAAGACCCGTGTGAACGAGCCCAGCGTGGACGTGATCGCCCACAAGGACCACCTGGGCATCGAGCCGCCCATCATCAAGGTGCAGGTCAAGAGCAGCCCCAACACCGTGACCGACAAGGACGTGTCGGCGCTGTACGGCAAGCTGTCCCACGGCGAATACGGGCTGTTCGTGACCCTGGGCAGCTACAGCCCGTCCTGCCGCAATTTCGAACAGGGCAAGGGCAACCTGCGCCTGATCGACGGAGATGAACTGGTGGACCTGATCTTCGCCCACTACGAGCAGTTCGATTCACGCCACAAGGGCCTGCTGCCGTTGCGCCGCATCTACGTGCCGCAGGTGCTGGAGGCGGACTAACAATGGCAGGGCTGCGAATTTGATGCATCGCTCCATCTATCTGGTACGCCACGGAGAAAGTGTCTCCAATGCGGGTGGCATCACCATGCCCCATGCCTTGATTCCACTAACAGAAGCGGGGCGCAAGCAGGCAGAGGCGCTATCGGCTCGGTTGCCAGCTCAGCCCCCCCAGGATTCTTGCCTCGCCCTTTATCAGGGCGCTGGACACCGCCGAGCCTTACGCCAAGCGAAGGCAGGTCAAGATCGAGCAGGAGCCGTTGCTGCAGGAATTCGACATGATCGACCCGGTGTTGATCGCCGGCATGGACCAAGACCAACGGCGCCCGATCGCCGATGCGTTCTGGAAAGAGGGTGATCCCACAAAGCAGATGGGCGAGCAGGCCGAAAGCTTCGGGCAGTTCGCGAGCCGAGTATCCGCGTTCATGACCGACCGGCTCCCGCTGCTACCCGACGGAACGGTCTGCTTCGGTCACGGCATCTGGATCGGCATGGTGGCGTGGAAGCTGTTGGGGTTCGGCGCAGACACCAGTGATGACATGCGCCGCTTCCGGCGTTTCCAGACTGGCCTGCCGCTGCCCAACGGCGCGGTCTACGCGCTTGAGGAATTGGCGCCCGCTCAGTGGTTACTCCTCAATAGATTCGCGTGAATCACACGCTTCCGCACCGCGGTCGAAGCATCGCCGATTACTTTGGCCTGCGCTGCGGAAGTGACTCCACCGTTGCTTCTGGCAGCGCGCCCAGCTGCGCAAGCTGGTCCCTTGAGCCGCTGTACGATTCATAGAACTGTGCCCACTTGCTGAAGCCGCCCAGTTCGCCTACTGCGCGGATCATCGCGACGTGGGATGCCGTGAGCAGAGCGACCTGCGATTCAAGCTCGGCGATGCGCACATCGCGATCTGCCAGGGCGCTGGCCGCGGCATCACCAGAGAGCTTTCCAGGCCTGCCTCGCCAACGACGGAATTCGGCTTGCCGCTCCTGATACTGCGCAAGCATGCGGCTGCGTTCTTTGCTGCGGGTGATCGATGATGCGGCTTTGATTTGCGGATGCAAGCGTGCAACCGCCCGCGCGGTGATGTCCTCGTCGCGCGATAGCAGGTCGTCCAGCACTCGGCGCATTTCCGGATCGCAATCGCGTGTGGCTTGTTGCAAGCTGTCGTTATCCATCCATGACTCCGCTGCGGCGAGGAAGAGAGAGGTCGGGACCATCAGGGAATGGCTTATCGCCTTCCTTGGTCGCCAGGAGCGTGCGCACGCCGTCAAGTCTGACCTTGGCATGTTGAATCTGGTTCGTGCGGCCGATGCTCTTTGATGGCCTGGCTTCTGCGATCTCGACAGCCGCGGCCAACTTGAGTTCGAGCGTCCGCAGGTGACGGCGGTTCTCCGGCAAGTTGGTTGCCGACAGATGACGGCAGCCGGAGAAGCACTCCAGATGCTTTGGACACGGATCGACAGTGAAGCTGTTCAAGCAATGTCCGTATGGAGTCGCGTGAAAGCCATCGGCTTCGACCTTCAGAAACTCGAACGCTGCGGTGTCACCCTCCGCGCTCTGGATCTTCTTGAACGCATCCACGATTGGACCACTGGCTTTGCCGGATTGGATCATCTTCGCGACAGTGCTGGCTTTCTCGCCGAGTGCCATTTCCACGTCTGGAGGCAGTTCGAGTTGATCCAACTCTTCCGCCAAGCTGCGATGATCGTACTCGTAGCTTTGGGCCACGCTGCGGCGATTGAAGCGTTTGGAGATGACGGTGTCGGCTACGCCGAGACGGAAAAGCTCGGTGTTCTGTAGGTGACGCAGGGTATGGGAGGTGAGTACCAGGTCCTTGTCGTCGTCAGATTGCCCATACCGTTTGAAAAGCGTGTCGCGGGACTTCTGCTCGCCGAGGGAAAGATTGACCAAGCTTGTATCGGGCCGACCAACGGAGATGTATCGGGTGACATCGCAGACCCCATTGTTTCGCTCCTCGGCTAGGGACCGTTTCGGATGCAGGAAAAGGAATTCCCAGGAAGCAAAGCTGCGATCGGTCAGACTGAAAAGCTCGGTGTCCGGCAACTTTGAGCTGGCCGCGACACGAAGGTAACTTTCAAGATCTCCGATTCTTACGAAGACCTTGCTCATGTCGCGCTTGCCGTTGGGTGAGACCGCCCTGCCTTCGACGTCTCTCAGCACCAATGCGCCACCATCTTTGCCCTCGAATCCCGCCATCCGGCGAAAGTACATGCGAGCGGTCGCACTCATTTCACCTTGAAGACTGGCATTCAAGCTCTCTTGAACTTTCTGGAGCTCGTCGAAGCAATCAGCGGAATAGTTTTGACGGCACTTCTGCATCCAATACTGTTTCTTGTCCTCGGCCAGGTCTAGCCAGAAGGCGTTTCCGGAAAGGCGAGAGTAGATTTGCGTGGTCGGCACCAGCTCACCGAGCGCAAAGTCTGGCAGAACGCGCCCTGTTTCAGTTTGCTTCCTCAGCGTGCTTCGTAGCGGATTTGTGATTGCCTCAGCACGGGTCAGGGTCTCGCTCACGATCTCCTCGAACATCTGGGGAACGTAGTGAGTCTTGGCGACTAGCACCTTGCTATCTGCATTCTTTGCCTGCTGCTTTTCGGCGAAGTGCCGAATCATGAGCGATTTGGAGTAGCCACCTAGCTCCCCTGCAGGCCGCTGCTTCGAGTCATAATAGTGCCGGTCCGTCCGCCACTCAGCGGGGAGGAGCGTGGCCTCACCAATTCGGAAGCCCGTCAAGATCATGATGCGAATGGCCGCAAAGCGCAGTTCGTCCATGAAGGTCAGGGGCTGCTCGGTCATAACGATCCGGACCAACTCCCAGAACGCGCGACGTTCTGGTAGGCGCTCAGCGCGCTTGCGATCTTCCAGGTTGTGCCGAATCTCCGCTTGAGAATTGAGAAATTTGGACCGCCGAGTGGCTCTAGGCTGGAGACGTGCGGCGGCGAGGGCAGGGTAGAGCGGCCCCACATCGGCCAAATGGTTGGCATCAAACACCACCTTGGTCAGACCCGCGATCAAGTCGCCAAGCTTGCCCGACGCCTGGATGCTGTTGCCGGTGCGAACCGCGAGAGCCATCTCGTCGACGGTGACACTCCACGGCTCAGCGTCCCCCGCGCATGTAGCGATCACGCGCAAGGGGCGTGCCACATTGTTGGCGATGTGACCGAACGAGTTGCGGCGAACAAACAGCTGTTCCATGACGGCAGCTTTGATGAGGTCTTGCCATGCGGGCGAAAAAGTGCGCGCATGCAGAACCGGTAGCCCGTTCGAAGAGTGGGCTGCGTTGAGCGCATCAAGTGCCGAAGGTTCCGAACTGAAGTGGCGCAAGCGATGCTTAGGTGCAACGCCTCCTGCAAGCGCAGTGAGGTCCCAGTCGTACCCTTTGATCGCCGTGCCGCTCTGGTCCAGAGGAATTCCCCAAGGAACCCCATGCGTCGCGGCCAGTTCCATTCCGAGCTTGATGAAAGCGGCGAAGTGGGGATTCAAGACGGCGTACCTTCGAGCTCAACCACCACTGCCTGAACCTCTGCGATCGTCCGTTCAAGCTGTAGATAGGCCGGCGAAACCGCGTCGCCACGAGACGAGTCGTGGAAAAACCGCGCCACATCCCGAAAGTCGGCTAGAACTCTCGAGTGCATCTGAACGTCGTGAATCGGCATGAACTTCCTGCAGCCGTAGCAGGACAAGATCGGGTTGTAGGGACACGCAGCCTGCCCGGAGGTGCACCCACCGATCCCCGCGATCGGAACACCATGTGGCGCTCCGCCAATCTGCTGGGACTCTTTCAATTGCGCGAGTTCTTCTGGACCGATAAAACGATTGTGGGCAATGCGAGCCACGCGCTGATAGATCTCGGAGATTCCCAGGGCTTTGTTCACCCGCTCAGCCTGGTTGGCCGATGTTTCGTAGTACACGAGCGCAGTCGTCATATCCGAGTGCCCAAGGAACTCGGCCAGTTCCTCTTGGCTTGCGCCGGCGTCAACGAGGCGTTGAGCGGCTGTATGTCGTAGATTGACGGCAGTCGCGCCAAGCTCGAGCAGATCGCGGAGTAGGGAGCTGATGCGACGACTTGCTTCATTTGCGGATGTGGCGCCGAACACCCTAGCGCCCGCGTCATCGCCATCAACCTGAAAGCGCCGTTCGATCTCGACGAAAAGAGGTGTCCACTCGCGTTTTACTCGTCTAAGCAGCGGCTTGGCGGCACTAGAACTCCGCTGTTTCGCCATGCGGAATGTGATGTGGACGGAAGCGAACATGTCGACGGATTCGTGACGAACTTTGACGTCACGAAACGTGAGCATTGCGATCTGAACCGGTCGCATCCCGAACTGGTACGCACACAGCAGCATCGCTGCGTCTTGCACATCTTCGAGGGTCAGCGACGACGCTTTGGCCTGGATTGCCGCTTCGTCCAAAAAACGAACTACCGCCGCTTCATCATCCACCGAGAGAAACGCTTCGCCAGACCGGACGACGGCGTACTTGTCGTTGAAGGGAAGGGGCAGGGCGGATATCACACCGTGATAGGAGTCAGCCCATTGGTTGAGTCGATATTTGCATAGCAGTCGCAGGATAGATTTCGCGCACGCGTACGCTTCCGCCGGCAGGTCGCGTGCAAAAAATGTCGCCCAGAATGATCCTATTCCTGTTGGTGCTACCCCCAACAACCTGACGATTTCTGCCTCGCCGATTGCCTTGCTGCCACGGGCGTACTTGCTTGCCGACGATGGAGCCAGGCCTTCACCCAGGAGGTACAAGAAGACGTGTTTTATCAACAAGGCGAGTTGCTCGGACAGATGATCAAAGCCAACTTTCACAACCCGGCCATCGATATGAACCGCAAAACATCTGGCATTGGCTGGATCTCGAATTGATCGTTGCTTTCCGTCGAAATCGTCGTAGTACCGAATCACCGGAGGCAACGACGGTAGTTGAGCAACTATTTCGCAAGCCCCAGCTTCCAGCTGCCATTGAATATTTTCATTTCTAGCCATGTCGCGCTCCAAGCGAGGCCTAGGAGGGGATCGCTCTTAGAACGGAAACTCTCTCGTCTAACGCGTCGTTCCAGACTGACGAGAGACGATCTTCAAACACTGCCCGGGCATAGCGAACTGGCATCTGTGACTCTCTGGACCAACCAAAAAACGCCCTGAGCTTCTGGAGCGCTTCTTCCATTGGATCACCCTGCTGCAGCAGCTGATTCAGTCTTACCACGGCGCATGTATGACGCAGATCGTGGGGTGTTATGGTCGTCTTCTGATTTCTGTCCGTTAGCTCTTTAAGGGCAGCGCGTGGGAGGCTCACGGAGATCTTTGCGAACATCTTCGTCAAAGACTCCGTTGACAACGGCGTGTTCTGCTGCGTGTTCAACAGGAAGGCGTGACTTGGCTTTCCTCGATAGTTCTCGACGTAGGTTTGCACCAACGCAGCAATCGTGTTGCTCACTGGCAGTTGACGAACGGAATCCGCAGATTTAATGCTGGGTCGCGAATACCGTGGATCAACCTCGTCATCGGAATACTTGCTTTCCGACACGTTCAACCAGTGCCGGGGTCGTTGTTGACGATCATCGAATCCGCTTTTGACAACATCCGCCGTGAGGAGCATCAGCTCACCGCGCCGGAGGCCCTGGTGAAGCATCAACAAGAAGGCCACGAAGGTTAGCCACCTGGTATGCGTTCTGGGGAATGGGTTGGTCGCAGATGCTGGGTCCAACATTTCGTATAACACTTCAACCACGCTGGCCGGCAGTGAACGGATCTGGCTCGCGTGCTTGCTCTTTCGCACATGTAGCTGCCCATAGAGATTGGACAGGCGATGCAGCCGACCCTCGATATGCCGTAATCGATCCGTTGGCAGGGTTGTCTTCGACAGCCAAGTGACTACGGCCGTGACGAAGGACAACCCGGTTCTCCAACGTGTCTCGTCGGCGGACCCTACGTAGGCTTGGTTTCGGATGGATATGAACCAAGACTCAAGAATCTCGGCAAGCCGTACGTCATCCAGGTCGCCCAATGCATCGTCTAGAGAACTGGTTCCAAATAGGCTGTCTGCGTGGGCGTAGAGGTTCTCCACATAGCGTAGCCGCTTGACCTGAGTGGATGCGGCAAGCTCAGAACTCGACATCGATGTCCAGACGCTGGCCCAGTAGCGCGGCAGCCTGTAGCGATCATCGACAATCAATGCGCCTCGGAGTGAGCTCGGGACTTGAGGATCATTCAGCAGTCTAAGCACAAGGAACTCTTGGAGAGAGCAACATGATTTGTACCATTTATCACGTCACTGTTGCGGTCAAGTAGGCCTAGAAGGCCTTCTCAACGCAACACCTCAATAACTACCACTTTTGCGCATAATGTATATTATGTTCAAGGCGATCCGGGAGTGGCTGGCACGCATCTTGCCTCGACCCTCGGCCCTGCTGTGGCATGGAGCCTGATTGTGCGTGATCGCAACCTAACCGGCCCTTGGGCCGGTTTTTCGTTTAAGGCTGGCCGACTGGTCACCCCCGAAGGCCGCGAGCTGGAGCCGCAGGATCTCGCGTGGCTGTCGCTCACTGCTGCGCAGGCACAGGAATGGCGTCGGATGATGGAGAGCGGCCGCGCGATCGGAAAGCCCCGGAAACCCTTGTCCTTCAACGCCGCCAGCGTGGTGAACCTCTCCGATGCCCTGGCACAGCGCCGGAAAAAGCGGTCATCGGTGGCGATGGCTGGCCCCGACGCCGAGCCTCCCGCAGCAGTCCTGCCAGTACCGGGGCCGAAACGCCGCCAGCGCGTGTGAGGCGCTTCCGTAGGGGCGCTGCCCCTACACCCCGGCTAGAATGCTCGCAGGACGCCTTGGGGGCCGTATGGAACGCGAACGACCGGAGTACCTGCAACCTATCCCACGCTCACGCTGGGAGTTTCCGTGGATGGCCTTGTGGGCCGTTCTACTACTGGGCATGGCCGGTGCTGGGATCTGGCTGCACCTGAAGACCGGCAGCGCTTGGGATGCGCGCTTTCAGGCCGCACCTGCACAAATCGCGCCAACCAGCGTAGATCGCGGCCCCCAGCCCGAACCGATAGCGGATCAGAAAGTAGTGCTGGCCGAAGTGCGCGCGCGACGGGAACAGGCAGAACGCGAAGCACAGCAGCGGCGCAGCGAGACAAGGTGCATCGGCGGAATCACGTTCCGCCGCATACCTGGTGGCTGGGAGAATGTACCGGGCCAGCCCTGTCCGTGATGCATCACCTTAATCAGAAGCTGGCCGGATAAGGGGGCGTCTCTGGGAACGTGCCCAAAGGGCGCTTCCCAACTGCAATTAGGGTGCTCCCGTTCGCCGCGGCGGTGGTCGGCTGTGTCTCGCTCGCGCTCGTCACAGGCGACCCCGCCGCAGCCTTTATGCGCGCGGTCGTAGCATCGGACTGCTCGCCAAACGGGTCTACGGGCCAAGTCGTGGCAATGATCTCGTGCCCCTTAGCGCTCAGCAGCACGCCAAACTCGGTTCGCTTCACAGACCAGCCCAGCGCCCACAGCTGCTCAGTGGTGAAACGATCGAGCACTTGCCCGCCGCCTGACGCGCGAAACTCCACGATATCGCGCTGGCCGTACCACCCGGCGTGCCTCGCCCTGGCATTGGCCGCCATGTCGAGGATGTACTGAACGCCCGCAGGAAGCTTTTCCTTCGTCGTGGGTGCCTCGACAACCTTTGTGACCACCGTGGCCGGCTGAGCACCCGGCGCGTGCGCTATCGCGGGAATTGCGGCCTTCTGGGAAGCGACAACTTCTTTCAGCTTGCCGCTCTCTCCGGTGGTGCCACCGGCGAAGAAGAATCGCCCCAACATCACCACACCAACCACGAGCGCCAGCACCATCAGGATTGACGGGCCGCGCAGAGTCTTCCAGAGCGTGCGCGTGTTGCCCTTGTAAACCTCATTGGTCTCGATGCCCGGCTGCACGCCGTGGTAAAGCTCCCAGATCGCCGGATCATACTTCCGCACCTCGGTGCCAACGGTTTCGTATTTGCCCGTGCCGGTGGCAGCGTAGAACCGCACCGAGTAGCGCTGATCGGACCCCAGCGCGTCGAGCTTGGTATACGTGTTCTTCTTCGCCATGCGGCGGATGATCAGGCGGTGCAGGTCTTTGCAGTCCTGCGAAATGATCACCATGTCCAAGCTGATATGGCCGTGCTTGGCGAAGAAGTTTGCAGTGCGCTCGGGCAGGTTGGCGCGATTGGTAGGCCAGTATTCGTGTGCCTCATCGATCACGATCAGTGCGTGCTTCTCGATATGCGGAAACGAAATGGCGCCATCGTTGTCGGTGTCGCATACGCACCAATCAACCACTTCCTTGTCGCCCATCACGTGCACCAGCTCGCGCACTTCTTCTTCAGGCATGCCCAGGTGCGCGGCGATCTTGTCGAGGCTCTCCCCTACCCCGTTTAGGCGCACGTAGACATGGCGCTTAGCGCGCAATGCAGGAAGGATGTGATGCAGAACCGCCTCGTAGCTCTTGCCGCTGCGCGGCAAGCCTTCATGGCCGAAGATCATTTCGTTACGTCCACTGGAAGAGAGTGAGGAACACCCGCACAAGGCGGAATACAAGTGCAGCCGTCAGTACCGCGATAGCCTCACCGACACGCAACTGGGCAACGATGAACGCGGTCCACGGCCCCGCAGCGTTGAGCATTGCGCAGAAGCTGATCTGCGACAGGAAATCAGGTGCTGGAATCAGGTACACGATGGCCTTGACGAACGACAGCACCAGCTCGATGAAGTCGGTCTGCAGATCCGTCATGAAGTCGGAGAAGTCCGCCCACAACGACGTGATCTGTTCCTTTGCCCACGTGGTGAGGGCGGTGACCGGCCCTACCCCATCGGCATATGCCCACGAAGCTGACAGCACAAGCACAAGCAGCGCAGCAGCTAGCACGATCAGATGATTACGCTTCATAGCAGTGCCCACCTCAGCGCCACGATGCCCATGCCCGCAAGGAAGACGAATCCGGCGTATTGGAATAGCTGTAGTAGTGGGCCAGAGCACAGCGAGGCCAGGTCAAACTTGCCCGCGTACTGCCCACCGTCCCATGTTGCGGTCGGGCAACTACCACCGCCAGTGCAACTACCGAAGAAGCCTTTGACCTTCGACAAGATCGGGGCGCCCTCAATGGCCGTCTTGAACTCCGCTAGCACCTTCTGAACCGTCTTGCCGGATTTCTTGTAGAGACGCCCTGTCGTAGGTCCCGGCGCCCCTCCGTCACCGCCCTCGCCCGTTCCCGGGCCCGGCCCAGGTCCTGCACAGCCGTCCGGGTCTTTGCATTCGCCATCCCCGTCGCCATCCCCATCACCGTCACCATCACCGGGCCCGGTGCCACCGCCGCCATCACCGCCCCCACCATCACCGCCCCCGCCGTCACCTCCACCGTCGCCACCGCCATCACCACCGCCGTCACCGGGGCCGGTTCCACCTCCATCGCCCCCGCCTTCACCCGGATCGGGCGTAGTAGGCGCAGGGTGATCGTTCTCCGTGCACGTGGCGCCAGTGGGCGTAAAGAGGCGTCCCGTGGGCGCCTGTGCATAGAGCGAGCCGCTGTATGCGCAACCGTTGCTACACACGCTTTCAAGCCCATTGTTTCCGCCGCCCTTCCAGCCGGTTTGCTCTGGCCGAGCAGAGCATGCGCCGCTGTAGTAGAAGGACTGCGTATTGTCGTCGCCCGCCGCGTTGTAACAGCGGACCGCGCCACCGTTCGGTCCCTGAGCCACAGCGCATGTATACGAGCCACTAGCAGGCGTACCACCTTGCCTACAGTCAGCGCGAACCTGCGGCTTCCCCCATGGATTGCCCGGCACATCAAATGCCTGAACTGTGCGCTCTACCGCCGCCTTGCACATCGCGTATGCCGTGCCCTGATCGCAAGTGCCATTGCTGGGGCAGTCCGCTGCGGCGCGGACTTCGCCGGGAAGCCACAGGCCGCCAAACACGATCAGAGCAAGCAAAGCGAGTCGAATCACTGGCTGGCCTCATTGAAGGCCAAGGCAACGGCGTGACCTGTGAGCCCGCCGATAAACGCGAAAACCATGCAAACCAGCATCGTCAATCCTCCCTTTCTGATTGGCCGCAGAAGACGCACTCGCCGCCGTCGTAGTCATGGCCGGTGTCGCCACAGACGGCCTCCTCAACCTCGCCCGCTTCTTCGTCGGCATGCTCGTCGGCGTCCTGATCCTCCCGGTCCTCAAAGAAGCCGGCGATCTTGTCAACGCACCAACGGCCAAACCACGGAAGCGCCATGAGCGTCCCCGCTGCAACGATCGCGGCGACAGCCTGAGCAACGGACAGCCCGAGAAAAACCCCACTGAAATCCATCATCAGCCCCTAGTAATCGATGACAGCGCGGCACTCCGTGCACCATAGGTTGCCGTCGTCCAACACGATCACGTCATCGCCGCCGCACTCGGGACACCAGTCGTCCTGGTATTCGTCGGTGTTGACGTCATCGGGCTGCATCTGCATAGGAATCGGGGCCGGTTTCCCAGCCCCTCCCCGTCACGATTCTTCCGCGATCAGCGGAAGAAGGTCGCGACCTTGTTGGTCGCCCAACGGGCAAAGCCGGGCGACGCCTTGATGGCACCTGCACCGATGATGGCGGTCACGGCACTGGTTGCTGCGAGGCCGGTCAAGATGCTGTCGAAATCCATTGCACTACTCCTTCTGTGATGCGCGATTTGCGCGGGATATGGGTTGGTCAATCCCGTTCTGTACTGACCGACTTCACGACGGAGCCCACGATGTAGCCCAGCACGTTCAGTGCGAGCACCAGCGTGAACACCCCCGAGAACCAACCAGTGGCCACTTCCGGTTCGGGCCACTGGAATAGATCGATGAGGATTGAGGCCTGTGCGTGTTCTGCCGCCGACACAAGCACATACCCACCACACTGCGATGCAGGCTCCCCGGTGGGTACAAGCGTCCCCTCAGCTGTCAGAGACACGCACACGGCCATGACTTAGGCCTGAGCAGCCGCGCGAGGTGCTCCCTTCGGCACCATGCGCAGGACGGTGAACTTGCTCAGCGACGCGACGCCCTTGTTGACCTGCAACATGGACTCCACGTCGAGCTCGTACTCGCCTTCGGGATAGCCCGGCTGACCCTTGTCCAGGCGCACGTCGAACGGATACGCAAAACCACCGGTTTCAAGCTTCGCCTTCTGCTTGCGGGTGGTGTACTCGACGTTCTCGCCAGCGTCATTCTTGAAGCTGCCGCCGCGTTCGTCGATTTCGTTCTTCAGGACAGTGACCTTGACGCTCATGTGTAGTTACCCCTATCAGGTTGGTTGTACGGCCACGCTTGTGGCCCAGTGCGCTGCTACGTCTCCTGTTGCCCACTTCGGCAGCTTTGGCGAAGTGCAGGATTTGAAGACCGCCAAGGCCACCTCTTCATCGGGGCATGTGCGGATAACGAAGTTGACGAAGCCGCCGTATTGGCGCTTGAAATGGCGACATGCGCTCTTGAACGTGGCGACAGCCGCAGCCTTGGTGACGTCAATGCGAGAGGAAATGCAGCGCAGGAACCGCAGAACGGGATATGCGCCAAGCAAATATGCGGCGGGATCGCGGAGCAGATCGAGCGGCAGCTCCTTACGGTTTGAAGCGCGGAACTGCGCTTCGTAGCGCACCCACGGCGAACCCTTGTCCCCCAGCTCGCGGCCCTTCTCATAGACGCGCAGCTGGCGCTCGGACTTCTTGCCGCCGACATAGAACGTCTTACCGTCGCCACTGTCGTAGTCGTCAACCAACTGCGCTTTGGGGCGCTGACCACGGTTGTCGAATTCGCCTTCGTCGTACCACTTCTGTGCCAGGCGCAATGGGTACTGCCCGAGAAGGTCATCAGCGCAGGCGTCAATTCGGGTTAGGCGTCCGCCGCAGCTTTCGAGCTTCGCTCGAAGCTCCAGCCACCGCTGCGCATGGCCGCAGCGCGCAGCGGCTACCGCCTTGCAACCATCGCCGGTTAGCTCAATGCGGGCGGTATACGTGCCATCGGCGCGGCGACAGTGATCACCGCCCAGCTCGATCATGCCGACGAATTTCTTTTCGGCGTTGATGATCTTGACGCGCCACAGGTAGAAGCGCCCTCCCCCTGCTACCTCATCCAGTTCAAGGCCCAGCCCGGCGAAGAACCAGCAGAACATCTGTAGGGCGACCACCCGAGCATTCTCGGCGCTGTAGTCGATCCAGTTGCGGACCTCCTCAAAGGAATCGCCGTCACGGAAGGCCAGCTCGTTGAGGACGGCGAACATGTCCACCGAAGCGGAAAACCAGTCAATGCCGACCGTCAGGGTTCCCTCGGGGTTCCTGAATTCACTGACTCCCCTGTTAGACGAGGGGAGTCCCGACCCGGCCAGCACCGCGCGATCACCGGCCATTGGAGCGATCCTTACCGAGCTTCCACAGGCGACGAAGCCCCAGCCATGCCTGCTCGATCACGATGGAGAGCAATGCCGCTCCCAGCCAAACGGCGATGAGCGCGGCGCACGCCGCAAGACCCATATCGAACTCCGCCATCTCGGCGAATGAGGGAAACCTGCTCATGCGGCGCGCTCCTGCTCTTCGGCAAAGGCGGCTGCGGCCAGCAGGTCGCCGCGCTTGGTGGCGGCAATCTCGGCGCGTGCGAGTGCGATGACCTGGGCTTCGCGGGACTGCTGCGCGGCGGTGTAGTCACGCCGGTCGAGCAGCCACGAAACGATACGAGCGCCGCCAATGGAGATGCCCGCAATGGCCCCCAGCAGCGCGAAGGATGAGATGGCGTCGAACATCTGTGATCCCCTACCCCAAGCCCCAAGAGAACCCGCCAGCGGCCTTGGGGTGCCGGTGGCGGGTGTGGTCCATCTGGACCACGCGGAGCATGTAATCTAAAAGGACCACACGTTGTCAACCATGAGGACACCATGACCGCCGTAGGTGAACTGCTCGATGCCGCCCGCGAACGCACGGGAATCCCGTCTGACAATGCTTTGGCGGCTCGATTGGGAATTCAGAGGCAGCTGCTGTCGAAGGCTCGCGCGGGCGAAAAGCCGCTCTCAGATGAACGAATTGCGCAGATTTGCGCGCTGGCGAAGCTCGATGGCCCGACTTGGATCGCCATGATTCATGCAGAACGCGCCACCACGGCAACCGAACGTGCTCTATGGCGGTTGATGCTGGACCGAATGGGCGCGGCGGCTGCGGTCGTCGCGCTGGTAGCGCTGTCGATGCCGGGTCTCGCAAACGCAAAAACCGCCCAAATTCAGGCGGTTAGCGCTGCTGACAACGGCGGTATGTATATTATGTTCAAAGCGCAGCAAGGGGCTGCCGCGCTTCCTGCCTCTGTCGGTGTCCCTAATTGATGGCATTTGTGTCTGGGTCGCGCCCCTTCTTGAGCCCCAAGGGATTCTTGAGGTCCCCAGTCCATCCACTGACAACAATCAGGGCCAATTTGCCCCTTATTCGTGTCACTCGCCGGGATCGCAGCCAGGCGATCATTGATTCGACCGCCTGCGTTTGGGCTTGACAGCCGTAGCAACGCGAACTTCTTTGGATCGCTTGAGCGCCACTTCCAGCTGAGCTGGCAAATCTCGAAGCCCTGAAAGCTGCCCCTCGAGCGCGTCACATCCCATCTGGATATCTCCAAGATCCTTGTGCACGGCCTGACCCTTGTGCAGGAAGCCAGCCAGCAGTCGGCCTCCCACCACCCGCCGGCCCAGTTGCTCGTCCCGACTCGGGCGAAGCACGCGCCACGCCGCCACTCAACTATCGGCATCGTCCTATTTTTCACCCCCCTCTCTGCCGGAAGAATGCAGGCTAACCCGAGGCTATATCCGCGCCAAGGGACGCGTCCGATTCACTCGTTGCAACGGCCAAGGTCGTGTGTGGCGACCGTCAGGTGACCTTTTCATGTCCGCCAGCCTACCCGTACTGCACCGCTGCATCCTGGCCATTTCCTGCGCATTGATTGCCAGCAATGCGTCAGCCAATGGCATGCAACCCCAGTCGACCATCGTGATTCTCGACGAGGCGGTAGGCGAAGCGGCAATGGATGTAACCAACACAGATGCGACGCCGGCACTGCTGCATACCGTGGTGCTGGATATTCCGGAAGATCCCGATACCGTGGTGATCGCTACGCCCCCCGTCGCGCGCGTCGACCCCGGGCAACAGCAGATGGTCCGCTTCATCTATCAGGGTCCGCCGCTGCGTACGCAGCGCCTGAAGCGGGTCACCTTCGAGGGTATTGGCCATTCACTGGAAGCTGATGGCCAGGCGGTGGTCGGTATCGGTATCCGCCAGAACCTGCCATTGCTGCTGCATCCGAAGGGGCTGGCCAGAAACAACACGCCGTGGACATTGCTGCAGTGGTCCCGCGAGGGCGACGCGCTGCGGGTCACAAACGACAGCCCGTACGTTGTCCGCTTGACACCGTCCGTAACCCTCCAGCCCTCGGCGACGGTGGTCACGCTGCAACGGCCCTACGTGCTCCCGGGAGAGTCATTGACGTTGCCGGTTTCTGGCAACGCAGGCAATGACACCGTCGTCCGCCTGGAACCCGCCAGCGTTTACGGATTCGCTGCCGGCAGCTATGACGCGCCGTTGAAATGATCTCTCGCAGCCCTCCTCCAACGGGCTGCCAGCGGAATGAAATGAACGACGCCTGGCTGCGGCATTCGGCGCTGGCGTTGGCCGTGAGCGGCCTGCTGCACGCCCCTGCGGCATCGGCACAGGACATACCGGTCGAGGCCGAATTCGACCGACAGATGCTGATAAGCCGGGGCCTGGCTCCGGAACTGGCGGATCTGTTCCGCAAAGCGCCGCAATTCACACCGGGTTCGCACCGTGTTGCCCTGCAGGTCAATGGCCGTGGCCGCGGTTCGGTCGACGCGCAGTTCAGCACCTCCGGCGAGCTGCGCGCAACTCTGGCGCTGTTGCGCGATGCGCGGCTGCACACGCCACGCTCGGTCGCGGACCTCGGCGAAGACGCAACCTTCGACCTGCGCCAGGCGTGGCCACAGGCCGTCGTGCGCCCGCAGCCTGGCCAGCAGGCGCTGCACCTGGTGCTGCCTGTGGAGGCGCTGGACGATGCGAACGGAACTCCCGATGACTGGCATCAAGGCGGCAGCGCTGCGTTGCTGAACTACGACGTCTCGTCCAATACCCGGGTGGCCGCTGGCCGCAGCCAGACGTCGTACACCGCCTTCACCGAAGTCGGGGTCAACACCGGCGGCTGGATCCTGCGCAGCCGGCAGTCCTTCAGCCACTCGGGCAGCGCCTCGCACCTGCAGGTGGTGGAGAGCTTTGCGCAGCGCAGCATGGTGCACCGCCGCCAGCTGCTGCAGATCGGTGAGTTGGCTGTGGCCGGCCCGTTGTTTGGCGGCGCGCTGATTACCGGCATCCAGCTGCTTCCGGAGGACGCGCTGCCCGCGCCGGAGGCTGGGGGCGTCGTGGTTGAAGGCCTTGCCAACAGTGAGGCACGGGTCGAGGTCCGCCAATCCGGCGTATTGATCCACAGCACGCTGGTGCCACCTGGGCCCTTCGCGTTGTCTGCCATCTCGCCACGCAGTGCCACGGCCGACCTGGAGGTCACGGTCCATGAGCAGGACGGCGAACGACGCTTCCAGGTCCCGGCAACCAGCTTCAACCGTGCCCGCCTGGCACGCCCCGGTGCCACTCTCGCTGCCGGCCAGCTGCGTAGATTCGATAGCGTACGTGGCGGTAGCCGCAGTTTGCTGACCACCAGCAGCGCCTGGCGCCTGCCCGCCGCAGACGCGGTCCTCAGCGGCGGTGCGTTGCTGAGCGAGCGCTATCAAGCGGTCGGCCTGGGCCTGGACCACGTACTGCAAGGCAACAGCCGCGCCATCATCAGTGGCCGCACAACGTTCGCGCGCGCGGCGCACGGGTATGGCCTTTCCATGGACCTGCGGCTCGGCACGCAATGGGGACCCTTGCGGTTGAACCTGGGGGGCAGCCGGCGTACCCGGGGCTATCGCGATCTGTACGAACTGGATCCTGGCGAGCCCTCTGCAACCCTGCAGGGCCGGGTGAAGTGGCAGGGTGCGGCCGGGCTCGCGGGCGCCACCCAGCGTTGGGGTAGTTTCAGCGCGCACTGGGCACCATTGGCCACATTCGACGGCCGGCGCGGCAGCCGCATGACGGGCAGCTGGTCGCAAAGGATCGGCCGCAGCACGCTCAGTGCCACCCTCGAATCCGTGAGTGGCCGGCTGCAACCGGGCGCCAGGCGCGATCGCGCCGCGTACCTGTCGTTGTCGGTACCACTCAACGGCGCCTCGTTGCGCGCGAACGTGCGCCAGCGCAATGGCCGCAACACCATGGCGTTGGACGCCGCCGGCCGCGCCACGCCGCAGCTGAACTGGCGCGCTTCGGCACAGCAGCACGGCGGCCGGCAAACTACGCGCCAGTTCTCTGCGGGCACGGGCCTGCTGCTGCCACGGGCGCGCGTTGCCGCCAGCATGACGCTGGGCGAGTCAAGCCGGACGCTCAATACCCAGCTCAGTGGCGGCATGGTGCTGCACCCGCAGGGACTGACCTTCTCGCCGACCCGGGTGCAGGACACCTTCGGTATCGCCACGGTCGGTTCCATCAAGGGCGTCCGCCTCAGCACCGGTGGCGGCAGCGCCTGGACCGACCGCAAAGGCCGGGCCGTCCTGCCGAACCTGCGCGCCTATGCCGACACCCGCGTGAATATCGAGGGCGGCAGCCTGCCCCGCCGCGCCGACGTGCAGAACGGAACGCGAACGCTGCGCGCGGCGCGCGGCTCGGTCAGCTACGTGTCATTCAAGGTTGAACTCAACCAGCGGGCGTTCCTTGCCGCCACCTACGGTGATGGCAGTCCCGTTCCCAAAGGGCTCACTGTCCTGGCCGATGGCCAGTTCCTCACGGCCACAGTCGAAGGCGGCCGCATTTACCTGCCCTCCTACCAGCCACAGCAGCGGCTGCAGCTGGTGCTTGGGGGCGGGCGCAGATGCGAGCTCGAGGTCGACCTGCCCGAACAGGTCGCCGAGGACGCGTTCTTCCAGGAGGGCACGGCGCGCTGCTCAACCTGACCCGTTGCAACCGTGGCGCAATGCGGCGCCAGCCAACCTGGATGGCCTTTCCCCCGGTCCCCGCCCGCATTGGCAGGATCATTGATCGGATCTGATTGCATGAACAAGAAAATGCTTACCCTGGCCGTCGCTCTGCTGGCCGCGTCCTCCTCTGCCAGCGCGGCGGAATCGGCCACGCTGGAAGTGACCGGCACCATCACCCCGCCCCCCTGCACCATCGGCCTGGACGGCACCGGCATGGTGAACCTCGGCGAGATCAAAACCGAATCGCTGTCCACCACCGTTCCGACCAAGCTGACCACGCAGTCGATCGACCTGAGCGTCAGCTGCCCCGGCAAGAGCCAGTTCGCCATCAGTGCGGTCGATGCCCGGAGCGCAAACCTGGTTGACGCTGCCGTGGGTGTGGCCAAGACCGGTGCAACGAGCGATCAGGCGTTCGGGCTGGGCAGCGAGGATGGGCAGGACGTGGGTGCGTACGTGATCTCGCTGGCCAGCCCGATCACTGACAATGGCAGCTCCAGCATGATCACGCGCACCAGCGGTGGCAGCTGGAGCGCGGCGACGGTGCTCCAGCCGGGCGACGGCCAGCAGACCGCCTGGGGCAACAACCAGGCGGTGACGGCAACGAAGGACGCCAAGGTTACGCTCAACGTGGACGCCGCCATTGCTTCCCTCAGCGAGTTGGACCTCAGCAACAGCATCGACATCCAGGGCCAGGCCACCATTGAACTGACGGTGCTGTAAGCAGTTCTGGAAGGGGCCTGCATCCGCAGATGCAGGCCCTTGCATTTCATTGAAAGGACCTTTCCATGCATCCAACCCTCCGTGCACTGCTCGGCGCCACCCTGCTGCCTGCCTGTTCGGCTGCTGCCGCAACAAGCACTCTGGACATCAGCGGCACGATCACGGTCAAGGCCGCGCCATGTGAGATCAGCATCGCCGACCAGGACAAGCTTGCGTTTGGCCAGATCGCCTACGAGAACCTGAAGCCGAGCGAGATGACAGAGCTGGCAGCGGTCACCCTGCCCGCCACGCTCACCTGCCCGAACGGCGCCAGGCGTGTCCAGATGTCGTTCGTCGACAACATGGACCCCCTCACGATGCGCGCCAGCTTCACCATCAAGGACAGGACAGATACCAGCAAGTTGGCCGGCGTCTACATCGTCCGGCTGATGGACGGAGTCAACCAGGGCAGGTTGTCAGGCATCTGGCGATTTGACGGTAAAAACGACGCCCACCTGAGCGATCAGGCCTGGGCCAATACCCCGGGCAGCGGCATGGGCTTCCTGCAGGCAGTGGAGAATGCGAGCTTCAACATCAATGTCAAGCCACGCCTGTTGTCCCAGGCCGCGTTTTCACCCGCTGACGAGATCGACCTGATCGGTAGTTTCACCATCAATCTCATCTATATCTAATGACAAGGCAGAAACGCCAATGAACCCGCGCAACGCTCTTGCAATGCCAGTGCTGCTTGCACTTGCCCTTTCCGCAACCAGCCAGGCCGCCACCGCTGACCTCAGCATTGGCGGCAGCATCGAGCCCAGCCCGTGCTCGCTGACCTTCACCGACGGCCTGCTGCCGTCCTTTGGCGATCTGAAGCCGACTCCGTCCTCCGACGGTAAATTGGCATTCCGCGGCATCATCGACGCGCCGCTGGAGATCGAATGCCCCAACGCGACCGTTCTGACAATGCACTTCTCGGACCAGGCCCTCACGGGCGCACCGATGCCGCCGAAGAACTTCTTCTATCTGCTGAAGGACGACGGGAATGAGATGGGAAGGGTGCAGATCGCCATGAGCGGAGGAAAGGCCGACGATAAGGCCATTGATTTCGTCAATGCGACTGGCAATTCCAATGGCGTCAGGGCTGATGACCCCGACGGCTTCATGCAGATGGGCTGGAATAAGGAGGCCTTCAGCCGCGTCACCGGCATGCTCAACATTTCCGTGATCGGAGATGCGGTTGATCCTGCCGAGCTCACCGATTCAACCAAGCTGACCAGCCGGATCGGTATCGAGCTCAACTATCTCTGAGTGAAGTAAAGAACCCGGGGCCGAAGGGACGCCACCTTCGGCCCCGGCCTTCCGCACTGCGGATGATCCGGCCTGCTGTTCCCGCTCCAGCTGCTGGGCAGCCATGGTCCAGCGCCACGGCCCTGCCCCGCACTCCATCCACGACGCGCCCGCCAACGGCCCGCGTTGGGTCCGAACACCACCAGATGCATTGCTGGTTGGCTGGCCTGCGTATGGCACTTAAGATCCTGCCTCGGACTTTCACGCAGGTTTCACGGTGATTCTAGCCTGAGCCCGTTGTTTCCATAGGTGCCGTCCAGCATGGCCCCGCCACGTCACGCGCGACCGTACCAATCCATTGGCAGCGCCCTGCGCTTGCCCTACTCTTTGCGCTGGAACCTGCCCCGGTAGAAGGGACACACTCTTCAAGAGGCGCACTTTGCATCAGCGAGCCATCGAATCAGCCCAGGGAGCGCGGAGGCTTTTACTGCCCCTGCTGGCCTTGCTCTGCGTGATCGCACCAGCTACCGCCGCTGCCTGCGCCGCTGGCCCGCAGAAGTGGATGCCAACGTCTTTCGGCTATTACGATTCGTTCAAGACGGGCGATGTCATGGTGGGCTGGGCACGTGCAGTCGTGCCGTACTACGTCGACTGCAGCCCGACTGCTTCCGCCCAGTTGTCCATTGGGCCGGCAACCGGCCTTGCAGGTGTGCACGATGGGCGAATTACGTTCAAGACAGAGCATGATGGCGTCGGCATCCAGCTTGAGTACCGCTACATCCAGTCCATCGCAGGCTCCGGGCAACCCGTTTACTCGGAATGGCAGGAAGTGGGTACTGCCGCTTCATCCCTGATCGCGCGGGCGGAGTACATGCGGGATAATCCGACCGCGTCGATTCCCATCGAAGTGGACTACCGCTTTATCGCGCTGCGCGATTTCTCAGATGAATCGATTGCGATGGGCGATATCGAACCCTTGCGCGTGACCGACGGCAGCCATGGCCTGTCACTCAACCAGTTGATCGTGGAAGGGGTTCGCCAGAGTCCGCGGGTGGAGGCGAGCTGCGAGTTCAGTGCCCGGCCTCCGGCGAGGCTGCAGCTGCCGCTGACGGCTGCCTCCAGCCTTCGCGCGCCTGGAGACGTGGGGCCAGCCGCCGATTTCTCCTTCAGCTGGAGCTGCCGTGCCGGCAATCAGGGCCATAGTGGCAAGGGAGATTTCCGTTTCAAGTCCGCCGCTGCGGTCTCTGGCAGCCCCGGACAGCTCTCCACCACCGGCGATGCCGGAGGTGTGAACATGCTGGTCACCCTTGAGCGGAAGGACGGCAGCCAGGAGCCCATCGTGTTCGACACCTGGTATGCAAACCGCCTGAGCCCTGGTACGGGTGGTCTGCCTGCCAATGGCAGCCAGGCAATGCAGGTGCGCTTCGTCCGCACCGCTCAACCGATCGTACCGGGGGTGGCCAGCAGCACACTGACCATCGAAGCCATTCCCTACTAGGCGCGCCACGTTGTCACTCCTGCGAACATCGACCTTGCTGCTACTGATGGCCGTACCGACGGCCGCATGGGCCGACCTTCGGGTCAACGCCACGCGGGTGATCTACCAACAGGGCAGCTCAGTCCCCCCCAGCCTCCGTCTCCAGAACGTTGGCAATCGGCCGTCGCTCATACAAGCCTGGATCGACGACGGTGATGAGGATGCTTCGCTGGAGCACCTGCGCCCGGCCCTGTTCGTCACGCCGCCCGCGTTTCGGCTGGACGCCGGCAGCAAGCGAGACATCCAGATCCGAGCCGCCGACACATTGAAGCTGCCCAACGACCGGGAGTCATTGCTTTGGCTCAACATCGTGGATGTGCCCGCCCGCGCTAGGGGGGCAACCCCGCATTCTCTTGAGTTCGCCATGCGCTGGCGCCTGAAGGTCTTTCATCGCCCAGCTGGCCTTCCCGGCTCCCCTGACGCTGCACCGCCCGCATTGCGATGGCAGCTGCAGACGGATCCGCAAGGGCGCGCCGTCCTGCGGGCCAGCAATGCGACCCCCTATTTCGTCAGCCTGGCCCGACTCACGCTGAGCGGGCAGCCGATCGCTCTGGATGCGAGCACCGCACAGGTCCCCCCCATGGGGCACTGGACACAGGTGCTCCCTGACGCGCCCGCGCCACGCCCGGCAGTCGTTCCATTGGACGTGCGGTGGGTCGATGCACGCGGCCTTGAACAACAGATCCAGGCCCACGTATCTCGCGCGGACTGAAACCGCCCCGTTGCTGCATCCCGCTCACGCACCGGTCGCTGCGTGCCCGTTCCATTGATGTTGCCGTCCCTCGCCATCGATCCAGGTGATCTGCAGTACCGGATTCGCGGGGAGCCCCAGCTGCTCTTCGTCCAGCGCAAGGCTCCACTCCGCATAGGGAGCGACCGCCGCATCAACCGCACTCACGGCGACCGCGCGTCCGTTCAGCACCACTTTCCGCAGGCTGACAAAGTACGCCGAGGGGTTGCGTGCGTGCAGCGCCAGCGTACCCGAGCTGGAACGATGGATGCTCCATTTCACCGCATCGATGGCCGTGTCCGGTTTGCCGGGCAGACCGGCAGGCCGGTGGAAGACCTTCAGGCGCCAGTGCACCGCTTGCTCGATCGCCGTGCGCCTGCCATGCGCTTCCCGTCGGGGCACATCGAGAATGTTGAGCCAGAACATCGACTCCCGGTCCAGCGGCAGCTGTGTCGGCTCAGCCACGCGCACCTCGATGTCTCGACGGGCGCCGGGATCCAGCCGGAACAGGGGTGTGGTTGTCGCCAGCGGCACGCGTAGACGCTCCGGCTTCGCATCCGCGTCGCCATCATCGATCCAGCTCTGCACCACCACCGGTGCCTCACCCGTGTTGTTGATCCGGACCGACCCTGCCTGCTTGCCGCCTTCAAGAACCACGCGGGTACCTTCCACCTTCAGGTCAGCCGCAGCGGGGAACGTGATCGCCAGCATCAGTACACAGATGACGGGAATGAAAGTGCGCATTTCGATAGTCTCTAGAAGAGCGACAGACGCACCGTCATGGTGCTGGTCGCATCGCCCGGCGTGATAGCGTCCTTGTTCCTGCGGAATCGAACCTGCATCTCCTGGCTGCCGATACTGGGCAGGGGATAGCCTCTGCCATAATGATGCGAGGCCCACCAGTGCGTGCCCAAGGGAACCGGCATCTGTTTCCCTGATTTATCCTTCATCGTGACCAGCATATCGACCCCCTTGGCATCTCCATCCACGGCCAGCAGGCCGTTCGACGTGCCCAGCGCCTTGCTCGACAGGAACTGGAAGTCCGCGCCTCCTGCATGGTCGTCGCCTGCAACGCAACTCCAGGAAAAAGAGAAGTCGACCGCGGGTCCAACTTCACCTTCCCGCGTCAACATGTTGATGGCTGTCGTTGCGAGCCGCTGCGAGCTGGGGGGTGCACTGGTGAAAGCGCAGAATGCATACCGCCTGGGGCGCATCGAGAAACCTGTCGTCATCGCGGCGGGCAGGTCCTCTCCGTATGTTCTGTCTTCCAGCTGGAACGCAGGATTCAGATCTGCAACGCTGATCGACTCGTTGCCTCCGATGTCCCTCAATGCAACGAACGTCACCTCGACCTCAATGGGCAGGCCTGTCCGATCCACGTTCCTGTCGAACTGGGCTTTCGCGTGAAAGTCGTCACTTCCATCATCCAGATTCAACCAGGAAGACCAGACCTCGGTACCCAACCCGGCCGACTCTATGTAGCGATAGCTGAACTGGGCACCGATGGCTCTGTTTGATGTTTCGAAAGTCGGCACACCTCCAACTTCACCCACATATGCAAGCGAGGTCGAGATGCTGAGGTCGGCGCCACTGAACCTGTCGCATTCCCGGAGCACTGTGGCCCTGGCTCCCGTCGCTGTCACTCGGCTGCCATAGCTGAAACCTTCATGCAGCACGGTCGTTGGAGTGCTCAGAAAGTGCTCGGATCCGGCGATGCACGCCGCGCTGGCTTCGGCCGCGCCTGTCAGGAGCGCGAGCGCGAGCGCCCCTTGCAGAGCGCCACACCAGGCCCGCTGCTTGAAGTTCGTCAGACTGTTCATCCCGTATCTCCCAACGTTAGTTCTGGTCGCCATCAGCTGCGCCTGTCGCGGCAATGTTGGCAACCGTGGAGCGAAGGCACTGGCTGATGTAGAGCTGTTCGTTCGCCGCGGAAAGGTCGTAGGCAATGGCGCAGTGACCGGCGGCCTCGTTCGATCTGACCCACAGCGTTCCTTTCTCGCTGACACCTCGCACCCACAGGCGGCTGCCCTGCCCGACCACGCCGACCACCTGTCCGTCTTCGTCGTATACGTCCAGACCGAACGGCAACGGCTGCCCCTCATTGTCGAGCGCCTCGATCAGGGCACTGCGGCCGCTTGCAGTCGGAATGACGGCCTTCACCACCGCACCCGCGGTCGGTACCGCTGTGGCGGACCCGCTTTTCAGCTCCACGTCCGAGGTCATGCCCATGGGATCAACGGAGATCTCATTCAGGCGATAAGGGCTCAGGTACGGCACCACAGCGAAGCCGCGCCTATCGGTCTTTACACCGCGCTGATTCCCTACCTTGGCGCCCGCTGCCTCTGGCACGTGCAGCAGGCCAATGGTTTCGCCGAGGCGCTGCGAGAAGGTGATGCCGTCGCCGTGCGCCAGCACGCCGCCGGATGCCGTCACGCCAAACTGCTGGCCGTTCTGGCTGCGGTTCCATGAAGCACCCAGGCTGGCCATTGGTGCCTCATAGGCCACGTTCGCGCCAATATCTCGGTTCGCACCAGCCTGGCTGTAGGATAGATTGTAGTTACCCTGCATATCCCGACCGAAGCCAGCGGAAACACCCGCTCGGTACCGGCCACCGCTGGAGTCGCTGTTCGCGCTCGCGCTCAGTCGCGGCGCCGCAGGCGCACGTCCCAAGGGTACGGTCACGCTGAGGTAGGCGCCGGTGGTCTGCTTCTGGGAGCCGCTGTTGAGCAGTGACGACTCCAGTGAGCGGCGCGCACTGATGCTGTAGGACGCGCGCCCCAGCTGGCCGTTGTAACCCAGCGAGAAGTTCGTGGTCCGCCGGTTATCGCTCCAGTAGTCCGCGCTGCTTCCGCTGAGGAACAGCGCGCCCTTCGCCAAGCGCTGAGTCACCGTCAGATCCAACCGGCTGCGCTGTCGCTGCAGCCTGGGATCGCCATTGCCACTGATCAGGTCATCGCGCAAGCGCGCTGCGTCACTGAAGGAGAGATATCCTTCGGTGGAGTAGCGGTAGGCCGCCACCGTCAGGTTGGTGGCCGAGTCGAAGCTCCGGCTGTAGGCCAAGCGATACGATTGGCCGCGCATGCGCTCGCCGAAGGCTGTGCTCGGCGACGGCAACCGCGTATCAGAGAACGTCACATCCCCCGAAAAGGCCCCGATACGTGTATTGAGCGCGCCGCCCAGTACGATGGCATGGTAGCCATCGGCGACGGTGGCACCACCATATGCGGTGAACGCGCTTCCCACGCCACGACGCAGGGTCGCCTCAACAAAGGTCGGCGCCTCCGAAAGGCCATCATTGTTCAGCTCGCCCACTGTCAGGCTGAAGCGCTGCTGCCCTTCGCGCAGAAGCTGGGGAACCGAAGCGTAAGGCACGACAAAGGTCTCCACGCGACCGTCCGCTTCAGAGACCTCAACTTCAAGGTCGCCGGAACCGGAGCTGTTGCGCAGATCATCGATTTCGAACGGACCCGGGGCCACGGTCGTCTCGAAGATGACCTGGCCGCGCTGGCGAATGGTGACTTGTGCATTGGTCTGCGCCACGCCGCGCACCACGGGCGCGTAATTGCCGAGCACCTCCGGCAACATGCGAGGATCGGTACGCAGATTGACACCGCGATAGTTCACGCCATCAAACACGTCGCCGCTGGTGGTTGCCTCGCCCAGGGTCAGCTGTGCGTTCCACGCGCGGATCTCCCGCTGGGCATAGCTGCGGTTGGCACTGTAGCCGCGGTTTCCATTGCCATCCTGCGAGAAGTAGCCCGCATGGCGGAAGCGCCAGGCGCCAAGGTTGAGCCCTGCGTCAACGGTGACGCCGGTATGCTGGCTCGTCCGCCCTTCGTACTCCTTGCGGCTGTGGTTGATGTTGTAGTTCAGCATCGCGGCATTGACGCCGTGATCCCATCGATCTGATTCGACCCAACCGTGACGGTTTGCGCGAAGATAGGCCTGCGGCACACTGACCTCCAGGACTTGCTCGCCGGAGTCCAGGTGCACGCTTGCCGATGGAATGTACCGGGAGATGTCTTCGCACGTCAGCGACTCCGGCAACTGCAGCCAATCCGCATCTGCGCTCTTTTCGCGCGCGGCTTCGAGCTTGTCCACTTCCAGCCCGATCAGGCGGAAAAGTTCGGGAGACAAGCAGATATGGTCCGCGTCACCCCGGGCGCGCACCTCGACGTCCTGGCGGCCCATGTTCGTGCCATTGACCAGGATGTCGGCGCTGTAGATACCGGGCAGAGGGCCGTCCCGCTCGAAGCGGCTCATATCGAGGTTGGCACCGATACCGCCGTGCAGAAGGTCGGCGTTGAACTCAAGTGCCGGGGCTGCGCAAGCGGCCATCGGCAGCAATGCAACAAGCACCGCTGTCGCAAGACGACTCGGGCGCAACCGCATTGGCGACTGGGGGCTCATCATGACGAACTCCAACACGTGGGCAAAAGGGGGCCGGCAAGCCCCGCGACAGGGCCTGGTGAACGGGGAAAAACCGGGTTACTTCGTTCTGGCGGGACTCAGGGCCGAGCCAGTGGGGATGTCATCTCAATCTTTGCGCCGTGAGCGCTGATGTACTGGAACTTCACCTGCGGTCCCAGTGCATTGGCCTGGGCGTGGGAAAGTCGATAGCTCGTCGTTGCCAATGGCAACGCTACATCCGCCGTGACCTTCTCCCCCGCCTGGATGGAATCGACACTTACGTGGTAAGGCGTTGGATTGGTCGAGTTCAGCACCCAACCCTTCTGGTCCTTCACCAGTGACCATTGCAGCTTGCTGGGGGCCGCTGCCGCACCCGCCGCGGACAGGCCCTTCGGTCGATAGAAGAGTTTCATGCGGGTCCGCACCACCACGTTCAGGTGCCGCCCGTCAGCTACACCAGCCGGCTTTCCCGGCACAGCCAGAATGTTGAGGTAGTAGAGACTCTCCCTATCGCCGGGCATGGCTTCGCCGGTGTGGAAGATCCGAAGCAGCTGGCTGCGCCCGCCCTCCATGCGGAAGATCGGCGGACGAATGGCAAAGGGCACAGCACCGGCAGCACCTGGGGTTTCACTCACCGTCTTGCCATCATCGATCCACGCCTGGACCAGGTTGGCGGTGGTGCCAACGTTCTGCAAACGCAGACTTGCTTCACGCTCCTCAGCGGCAAACACCACGCGCGTGCCATTCATGACCACGCTGGCATGCGCATCAAGCGTAGAGAACATGAGAGCAGCTGCGCAGCCTGCCATCATCAGGGTGGGCTTGATTTTCAGCATGAAGGGCCTCCGTTTGGTTGGGAGATGCCCAAGGAACAACCTTGGGCACTCCAGGCGGAACTCAGAAAGTAACGTCGACTACCAGATCGGCAGAGAAGTTGCCGGCGCCGACATCGCCGGTGCCCTCCTTCTCGTAGCTCGCAACAAGCGGCCAGGTCTTGGTGGTGTTGGACGCATCGAAGGTGGCATCCAGGGTGTCCTTGGTGAGATCAAGGGCCGTGCCGGCGTCCATGATGGCAAGCGCAACACCGCTGGCCGCGTCGGTGGCGGCCGCATTCTTCAGCATCCCGTCAGTGGTGGTACCACTGTTCTTGAACTGGAGCTTGACGGTTCCCGGAGAGCAGCCGTTAGAAGCGGTACCCATGACCAGATCAAAAGCCGTCTGGCGATTGGCGGCGCCGCTGTTGATCGAATCCGTGGTCAGCTCCGGCAGGGCGACCGAGGTTCCGGTGGCAGTACCTGCGCCAATGGTGCAGGTCATGGCGGTAATCGTGCCGCTGAAGTTGATGGTGGCATCGGCCGCATTGGCCGACGCAGCAGCGCCCAGCGACAGCGCGGCGGACAAAGCAATTGCAAGCTTGTTCATGTTGTTGAATTCCTGTTTAGGGTTGGTGGTTCTAAGTTCAAGCCGCGCGTTGATGGGCTTGAGCGAAGGGCATCGCCTTCGAGAGGAGATGCTACGTAGGCCCCGGCTCGGCAGGCATAGGACAACGACGAGTTATGATTCCGCCCGCCGTGCCGGGGCGATCCGTTCAGAACGCCAGGCGCGCGCCCAGATGCAGCTCGCTGGAGGCCAGATCCAGCTTCATCTTTTCGTCCTGCAGGCCACGCGCGTTGCCGAAGGTATTCCAGCCGCTTTCGGTGCTGCCCATATCCACATAGCGGTAACCCAGATCGATGTGCATGCGATCAGAGGCGGCCACGGACACGCCAGCACCCACCGACCAGGCCAGCCCGACGCGGGTGGTGCTGCCATAGCGGCGGCTTTCGTTGCCTTGCCAGCCACCGGACTTGAGCTGGGCCAGACCGGCGCCGGCGCTGGCATACAGCGACCACGCACCGTTGATGGCGAAATCGCGGTAGGCGTTGGCCATCAGTCGCTGCGAGGTGACGTCATGATTGTTGAAGCTGGAGGCGAACAGGCTGGAACCGCTGGTGTAGGTGTCACTGCGGCGCAGGGTGTATTCACCTTCGGTACGCCAGCCATTGCCATGTGCGTAGCCCACGCCGATGGCACCGGTCACGAAGCGCTGGTGTTCATCACCGGCAATGAAGCGACCAACGCCGGGGCGGGCACTGGCGTCCATGTTGCGCGCGCGGTGGTCGGCATCAATGATGCGAACAGTGGCGTAGTAGCCATCCGCGGCTTCGGCCAGGGCAACCTGCGGCAAGGCGCTGGCGGTGGCCAGTGCCAGAACAAGGATCGGGGTCTTCATGCGTGTCTCTCTTGCAGGGAAGTGCCACCACGGCATGAAGCGGAGCCATGCCGTGGTGGACGAGTGTTGTCAGCGCAGCGCCTGACGGATCCACAGGCCGCGGGCCGAGTCGTAACGCAGCACCAGGCGATGGGCAGACGTCACGTAGATGCCGCTCGGCATGTCGGTGTGGTCAGCCAGGACCCGGGTGAAGCGGGCGCCATGCAGATTGGTGATCTGGTAGATGTCACCCTCCACACCCTGTGCCGGCAGGCGCATCGTCGGCTGCATGCCGATGTCCTCGGCGGGGTCGCCGAGGAAGACATCGTTCCAACGCGCCGTCGGCGCGGGCAGCTGTGCCTGCGCGGCCACGCGCGCATGGCCCTGGCGGGCATGCCACTTGCCATCGGCGGCATACACGAAGCCGCAGTTCTGGTTGGCATTGCAGACGCTGCCAGCATTACCGACCAACGACGACGGGCGAACCTGCACATCGTTGCTGGAACCATTGGCAATCACCAGCACAGCGCCCTGCGGAGCCCAGGCCGGCAGGCCCAGGGACGTTGCACGCTTGGTGTCGTACAGGCCCACCTGGGTCACCAGGTGGTTGGACGATTCAATCTCCTGGCTGGGCAGGTTGCGGCCATAGACCACACGCGCCGATTCGCCGCCCACCACGTCCCAGCGCTGGGCGCTCGCGGTCCAGCGCAGATCCATGTTGCTCAGGTCCTGCACCGGCAGATACACCTGGTTGGCGAACGCAGTCTTGGCCGCGTCCAGCGTGGCGTACTTGGAAGACAGCGAGCTGAGGACGACGTGATCACCCTGCTGCGGCTTGCCAGGCAGCTTCAGCTTTGCGGCCCAGTCACCGTCACCCAGCTCGAAGTACAGCTTGGTATAGCCCGACGGCATGTAGCCGCTGCCGTTGTTCGTTGCCGGGGTCAGGTAGCCTTCTGCAGCAGAGGCGGCGGCCGGGGCCAGGCACACCAGCAGGGCGGCCAGCAGGGTATTGCGATGCGTGTTCTTCATGAAAGCAGCTCATTTGAAGGGAAAACCGGGTCTGCGGTGCACAGCGCATCCGCACAGTTCCCGGTCCGGTCACGTTGACCGATCCGTTCCACTCAAGCTGTCTGACTCGTCCGAATTTTCACATCACAATCACGCCGCAACCACGCCGCGCAATTCAGGGGCGCCCTTTCCTGCGCGGCGCCCGCATCCAATGCCGGGCGTCATCTGCATCGCCACAGGGCTGGGCAAGCAGGGCCTCCCATGCCTGGCGCAGCTGCCGCCGTTGCAGCGGCGATGCGTACAGGTAGTCGTTCAACAGCGCCATGTAACGCTTCTGCCCATGCGGTGTCAGCTGGCTGAAGCGGAACATCAGCGATGCGAGGCGGGCGTCAAGTAGTGGCGGCACGGCTGCTCCCTGCGGGCGGGCAATAGGAGCTTCAACCATAGTGACCTGGTGGGGCGATTCCATCGGACAATGCCTGATTGCGCCACCGTTGCTAGCGACCACCTGCAGGCCCCTTGCGCGCCACCTGCGAGGCAGACACCAGGCCCTGGTCAACCGCGTAATCGAATATTTCGCTGGTGCGCTTCAGGCCGAGCTTGCTCATGGCCGACTTCTTCTGGGTGCTGACGGTCTGCCGGCTGCGCTTGAGCTGCTCGGCAATCTCCTTCTGGGTCATGCCCTGCGCGATCATCCTCAGAACTTCGATCTCACGCTTGGTCAATGCCACGTCGCGGGTCATCTCCAGTTGCTGCGCGATGCTGCCGGACAGGTAGCGCTCGCCCCTGGCAGCGGCTTCGATGGCCGTGGTCAGTTCGGCGATGGGGTCGAGCTTGCCGACGATGCAGGCCACCCCGGCGCGCTCGATACCAGCCAGAACCTGCACCCCTGATATGCTGGTAAGCACCACCAGTGGCATGTTCGGGAAGCGCCTGCGCAGGAAGCCGAGCATGGTGACCCCATCGCCATACTCGCCGCCAGGCATGGAAAAATCGGTAACCGCCACATCGATGGAGAGCTTGCTCAGCATATCCACCAATAACGTAGAATTTCCGGCAGTGGCGACGATCTCGATGCCTGCCACCGAGGCGAGGGATTCGCGCACGCCGGCGAGGATGACAGGATGGTCATCGGCGATGATGACGCGGATGTTCATGACATTGTTTCCTTGCTGTTCTTCATAACTGTTCCGCACCCATGCTCAGTGCCCCTGCCCTTTCCTGCTCTCAACGGATCCCGTCTTGATGAACTCGCTGGCCATTCGTGTTGCCCTTGCCGACGACCACCCGGTGATCCGCCTGGGCGTGCAGAGCGCGCTTGATGAAGCACCTGCCATCCAGTGCGTTGGCACGGCGGCCGATTCCACTGAGCTGATGGCGCTGCTGCAGCGCGAACCCTGCGATGTACTGGTGACCGACTACGCCATGCCGGGCGGCAACCATGGCGATGGCCTGGACATGCTGGCGGTGCTGCAGCGGCAGTTTCCGCTGCTGCGCATCGTGGTCATGACCGGCCTCGACCAGCCCGGCCTGATCCACAAGCTGGACTCCAGCGGCGTGGCCGGGATCGTCAGCAAGTCCGACGATCTCTCGCACGTGCAGGCGGCGGTAATGGCGGTCTACGCACAACGCCGTTACCACTCGCCGGGGGTGCTCGAGCAATTGCGACGCAAGGAACAGCGGCGCGTGATCAAGCTGTCGCCGCGGGAGACCGAGGTTGTCGCGTTGTTCATCGGCGGGCTGAGCATCAACGAGATCGCCCTGAAGCTCGATCTCAAGAAGCAGACCGTCAGCACCCAGAAGGTCAATGCCATGCGCAAGCTTGGCATCGAGCGCGACGCAGAACTGTACTCGTTCGCCGCCGACCTCGGCCTGGAACCCGGGCCTGGCCACGACTGAATTCGCCAACTGCGGGCTCATGGCGCAGGCGCCAGCCCACGGCGATAGCTGTCCACGCAGGCCTGCAGACCCGCCTGCAGGGCGTCCAGCTCGTCCGCAGGTACGCCGCGGCCTTCCCGCAGCGCCTGCTCGATGGCACCACACCGCGCGGCCAACGCCTCCTCGCCCAACATCTGCAGTACCCCCTTGAAGGCATGCACGCGATCCAGCAGGCGATGATCATCCTGTTCGGCCCGGGCCTGGCTGATCGCGAGCAGGTCCGTGTCGCCGGTTTTGACGAACAGTTCCCGGATGGCTGCAGAGATCGGCCGCGGCGTTGGCGGCGGCACCGGTGCCGCCAGCGCCCGCGCCTTCAGCAGGCCAGCTTCGAGGCGATCCAGATTCAGTGGCTTCAGCAGCAGGTCGTCGATGCCTGCAGCCAGGCAGCGTTCGCGCTCGCTGGCCAGCGCGGTGGCAGTGATCGCCAGGATCGGCAGGGATTGCCCGCGCTCGCGCAGTTCGCGTGCCAATGCGTAGCCGTCCATTACCGGCATGTTGATGTCGGTCAGCACGGCCAGGTAGGTGTCGTCTCGCCACAGGGCCAAAGCGGCCTGCCCGTCTTCGGCGGTATCCACGGCGAACCCGAGTTCCTCCAACTGCTGCTGGATGAGCTCGCGGTTGACCGCGTTGTCTTCGGCCAGCAACACGCGCCCACGCCTGTCGGCAACCGGTGGTTGCTGCGGCGGCGCACTCGCCACGCGCTCCTCCTGTGCACCGATGGCGGCCAGCAGCGCCTCGCTGGCATAGCAGGTGACCTTGGTGAACTCCGCGCGTTTTTCTGGAATCAACGGCCCCTGTGCATGGGCGAACACCCAGCGTTGATGGCAGCTTGCGAGGTCATGTTCTTCAGCCTCTTCCCAAGGCCGATGGTCGCCCACGACCACCAGCACATCGCCATCGATGTCCGGCTGTGGCTGACCGAGCACCTGCACGTGCGCCCCCCAGCCCAGCAACAGGCGCTCGACTTCGCTACGCCATTCCGGCGAAGACGACAGTACGGTGATGTGCATGTCCTGCAGCGGCTGCGTTGCTGGAAGCGCAGCGGCCTGCGTGCGCAAGGGCAGTCTCAGGGTGAAGCTGCTGCCCACGCCTACCGTGCTCTCAACCGATACGTCGCCACCCATCGCATGTGCCAGCTGCTGGCACAGCGCCAGGCCCAGGCCGCTGCCGCCGTAACGACGCGAAACACTTGCATCGGCTTGCTGGAACGGCTGGAACAGCTGCGCAGCCTGCTCCTTGGTCATGCCGATGCCCGAGTCCACCACCTGGACACGCAGCCAGCTTCCCTTGCCCTCGTCATCGTCCAGTTCGGCACGCAGCGCGATGCGCCCTGACGCAGTGAACTTCACTGCATTGCTGACCAGGTTGTTGAGAATCTGGCGGATGCGGTGGGCATCACCGATGCAGTCGACGGCCTGCGGCGCCTCAACGGCGAAATACAATCGCACGCCCTTGCGCAGTGCCTCGGGGGCATACAGCAGGGCGACACCCTCAATCAACGGCCGCAGCGCGAACGGGGCCGCCTCCACGTCCAGCTGGCCGGCTTCTATCTTCGAGAAATCCAGCACGTCACTGATGATGCGCATGAGGGCATCGGCGGAGAAGCGAATGCGTTCCAGGCGCTCGCGCTGAGTGGGCTGCAGGGAGGAACGCCCCAGCAGCTCAAGGTGGCCCAGGACGCCATTGAGCGGCGTGCGGATTTCGTGGCTCATGGTGGCCACGAAGGCGGACTTGGCCCGGTTGGCCGCTTCTGCCGATTGCCGCGCAGCCTCGGAGTCTTCGCGCGCACGGCGCAGGTTTTCCTCCAGCTCGACCTGCGCGGTGACATCACGCAGCGCGCAGACCCACACGGCCTGGTCGTGGTAGCTGGCCTTGGCCAGGCTGATCTGCAACTGGGTGGTGCTGCCGGTATCACTGGGCGACCACTGAAGCTCCAGCGCATCCTCGCCTGTTTCACCCCGGCCCAGTTCCGCAAGCCTGGCGTAGAGCGGCGCGACGGCAGCGCCGTCGTCCGGTTCATGGCCGACCAACGCACGTGCCGTCTCGTTCTGCAGCAGAGGCTGGCCGTTGTCGCGGGCCAACAGCGCCAGCCCGATGGGCGCGGTGCCGATGATCGCCCGGCTCAACGCCTCACTTTCGTAGACCCGCGAGGCGTCAGCCAGGGCGGGCGTGAACACGCGGCGGTCGATGCGCTGCAGCAGCCACCAGAGCAGGCCGATGATCAGCAGCGCGCTGAGCCAGCGCGCCAGCAGGTACGGGCCCTGGGCACCCCACACGTCGGTCCAGTCATAGACATGGCTCAGCGTCCAGTCCACGCCCGGCAGGTTGCAACTGAGGATGAAGCGGCCCTCTGTGTATTGCCGCACGGGCCGCGCGCCGACCTCACTGCCCACCGCCCCCAGCAGCACGCCCTGCTCTTTGCGGGTCAGGCCGCCACTGCTGAAGACCACGCGGTGATCCTGGGTCGCCACCAGATAGCGCCCCTCCTCGCGCGCCTCCAACCGCGACTTGATGTTGTCGATCGACTCGAACACCACGCGCCGGAAGTAAGGCGTGGTGCCTTCGGCCATGGTCACCACGCCCACCAGCGAGGGTTGCCCGTTGAGGGGGTTGACCGCAAACCGCGACATCAGGCGTCCTTCGCGCGAAGCCGCCTTCACCGGCCCGGGCCGCGGCGGCTGCCGGCGCACCTCCGGTTCGTTGCGCAGCAGGCGGGCAAAGGCCTGCTGCCGCGTCGCCACGCCCAGCGTCTGCAACAGCTGCGCTTCGTCGCGCACGTTGGATACCGCCAACAGGCGCCCCTGCGGCTCGTAGGCATACATCGCCACCGGCCCGGGTGCATCCTGCGAGGTGATGGAGTCGGCGGTGTACGCCGAGTAGACGTCGATCATGCCGAGGTAAGCGGCGAGGTCGGCATCCGGCAACGGGTTGTCCGCCAACCCCAGCACCAGCCAGGGTACAGCGGTACGCCCTTCGGCACGCACCACCACTTCCTCGCCCTGGCTGTGGAAACGCTTGACCAGCGGCATGCCACCCTGCTGCAGCAGGGCCTGCTGGTCGCGCCAGAGCACATCGTTGCCATTGATGGAGGTGGCATATGCGCGGTCACGCTGGAACAGGAAATAGTCCAGCGCCGCGCGGGCTTCCAGGAAGGACTGGCGCTCACGCGCGTGGAACTCTTCGACGTCGGCGAAAGAGCTGACGACGGTCGCCAGCAGCACCAGGGCTGTAATCAAGGCCCCTCCCCCAAACAGCAGGCGGCGCCGTAACCGGCGCAGGTCATCCAGCCGTGTGGCAGTCGCGATCCGGTCAGGCGTAGACGTCGCGTCAGAGTCCGCCATCACAACGATCCTGAAATGGGTACCCATGCAATTTATCCGATTACGTCAGTATGTGGCCGATTCGACATCCCGCCCGCGACCGGACCCAGCAAAACCCGGCACAATGCCTCACTGGCATAACAAGAAACCCGGTGTCCTCCCTCATGGGGTTGCGCGCGCAGGGGGCCATAGCGGCAGACCTCCACCCAGGCGCGGCCGGAATGCAGGACCTGCTGGCGCGACTCCGGACTGGGCTCGAACATCACGATCGGCGCCTCCATCGGCAGGTCTGCCCAAGGCTGGTGATCGTCGTTCGCGGATGGCAGCCTGGCCTGTGCGCCCCACCTCTGGAGGCGTCGCTCCAGTTCACGGCGCCAGGGCCCCGGCGCGGCAACCAATCCGACACATCGACCGGCAAGCGGCACCGCCACGGGGGAGGCCGGTGCCGGTACCAGCGGCACATCGAACAGGAAGCGGCTGCCCACCCCGGGCGTGCTCTGCACCTGTATGCGCCCTCCCATGCGTTCGCACAGCTGCTGGCACAGTGCCAGCCCCAGCCCGGAACCGCCAAAGCGGACCAGAATGCTGGCATCGGCCTGCACGAAGGGCTGGAACAGTCGCTCGCATTCGTCTGCGCTCAGGCCGATGCCCGAGTCAGTGGCATCAAATCGCAACCAGGCCTGGCCGTCCGCGCGCCAGCTCGACACACCCAGCTGGACCCGGCCGGAAGCGGTGAACTTCAGCGCATTGCTGGCAAGGTTGCGCAGGACGCGCTCGACGGCGGCCATCGGTGCGACCACGCTTGCGGCGACATCCTCGGCAATCACGCAATCCAGCTGCAGGCCCTTGGCCTGGGCGACCGGTGCGTAGAGCACCGCCACGCGCTCCAGCAGGCAGCCTGGCGCGAAACGCTCCGGTACCAGGCTCCATTGCCCGGACTCGATGCGCGACAGGTCAAGCACATCGGTGATGATGTCCATCAACGAATCAGCCGACTGCCGCAAGCGCAACACGCGTTCGAGCGGTTCGGCCGAAAGTGGCGCCCGCGCCAGCAGCTCCAGGTGGCCGATGATGCCGTGCAGTGGCGTGCGGATCTCGTGACTCATCGCCGCAACGAAATTCGATTTGGCACGACTACGGGCCTCCGCCTGCGCAGTCCTTTCCCGCTCTTCGTGAAGTGCGTGCATGGCCTCGCTCACGTCCTCCACCATCAGCAGCACGCCTCCCGGCCAGGCCTGGCCACCGCCATGCACCTGCGTCCGGTGGAAAAACCGTTGCTGTGACTGGGCGGCGAAGCGGAGGTCACCCGTGAGGGTCACCGCCCCCCCGCTGAGATCCGCCTGCAGTGCAGCGGCGCGCAACTGCGGCAGCAAGCGCGCGCCGGTCAAGCGATCCATGCGCTGCAGCGGGCCATTCCAGTCCTGCACATCGCCGGTCCGGGCATCCAGCAACGCCACGCCGACCGGAACGTGGTCCAGCAGCAGGCGCAGGCGCGCATCGCGGGCGTAGATCGCCTTCACCTGCCGCAACGCCGGAGTGTACATGCGCCGGTGCAGCCAGAGCAGCAGCACCCACAGCAGCGCAAGCGCGGCAACCAGGAGTGCACCACCGGACAACAGCATGGGAGCGATGCCACGCAGGATATCGGTCCATTGGTAGGTTTCCACCAACGTCCAAGGTGTACCAGCCACCGGCAATGCCAGAGTGAACCGGCCGTTGTGAAAGCGCGCGCGGGTGGCGTCACCCAGCAACACCCAGTCGCTGTCGGGCGCCGCGGCCTTGCCTGCAGCGCCCGTGTCCTGGCTGGCCAGAACCCGAAGGCCATCACGATCCAACAGCGAAATGTGCCCTTGGCTGTTGCGGCGGAGCAGCGCCTGCAGCCGCGACATGGGCTCGTAGGCCACAAACGTTGCGATCGGAACGCCGCCGGCACTGGCCTGGAAGACTGACACCAGTGACGGTTCGCCGTTGAGCGGGTGGCGGCCAAACGTGCGCTGCGGGGAGTCGCTGCGTGCGACACTCTCAAGCAGCGGCACCTGGTCCCGGCTGGAGGCAGGAACCAACAGCTGCGCTGGGGCACGCAGATGCGCGAAGACCTCGCTGCGCGAGCCTGCGGCAAGGGCCTCGATCAGGCCGCGTTCGGTCAGGCCCTTGTCCAGGGACAGATACTGGCCGCTGGGGTCGAAGAAGTACGAAGCACTGGCCGGCTCGCCGTCATCGGCGGTGCGGGTCAGGCGCTGGATCAGCGACACCGCTGTGCTGAGCTGCAGGTAGCGCTTCAGTTCCTGCGGGCGCCACTGCGTGGTCTCCAGCCCCAGTGCCATCTGTGGCCGGCTGTACTCGTCAGCAGCCACCACCAGCCGCTGACCGCCCTGCAGGTAGGCGCTGGCCATGACATCGGCAGGGATACGGCCCAGCTGCACGTGGTGATCCCACGCATATTCGGCCATGTTCGCCAGCCGCGCATGGCTTGCATCCTGCCGCGCCAGCTGGATCTGCAATGCAGCGTGAGCGCGGCGGAAGTCGGCGATTCGGCGCGCCTCGAAGCTGTTCACCTGGACCACGATGAGGGTGACCAGTACGCTCAATGACAGCAGGCTCAGCACCGCACCACATGCCAACATGAGCCGCTTCGGGTAGCGCCTGAGTGCATGCAGTTCTCCCGCCCCGGCAGGTGCCGTCCCTGCACAGGGGTGCAAGCGGCGTAGCGACTCTACGATGGAAGGAGAGACGGGTGGCATGGCATTGAATGGCGGCGAGCGCTCGGCGTGAAGTCCGGGGGAACGCCAGCATGAGGGGCCGTGGCGGCGGCCGATGTAGGACAAGATCTAAAAACGCGCCCGCGGATGACGCATTTTCCCGCCAGACAGATTTATCCGCCTTTCGAACTTGTCCGGTATCGAAGCTGAGCCGAGCTGGAGACGCTGTGCGTCTCCACTAGACGAGGACCCCGTGATGACATCTGTCCGCAATGGCGAACGCCTGTGGGCGCTACGCCTGATAGCGCGTCATGGGTGCCATCGCGCGAGCCTCCGGATCGGCGCGGCCCTGTTGCCATTGCTCCCTGCATCGGCCCAGGTCTTCATCGCCGAAGCCGCCTTCGCGCTATTCGGGTTGCTGCTTCCGTCAGTGCGGCAACGCCGTGCCGCCAGGACCCTCGAGCAATTGGGTCATGCGCCGTCGCTTGCCCATGCATTGGCAACCCGCTTCAGGGCACGGCACTGGCTGCACATCGCCCGGGCGCGCCAACTGCAATCGCTGCCGTTCCCTGCCCTGCAGTGTGTGCTGCGCGGAATGACCTGGCGCGACCCGGCCGCTCTATGGACCGCATCCGCTGGAAGGCAACGTGTGATCTGTCTGCTGCCCAGCGGTGATATCAACCTGGCGGTGGGCGCGCTGCTGGATCGCCCAGGTGCGCCTGCACATTACTTCATCAATTCGATGCATCACGACGATTCACCCATTCACCGGACGCTGCTGGCGCTGCAACGACAGGGGCATCGCCTGGATATCGGACGCGCCCCTCGCGGCGGGGAGGCCTGGAGAATGCTGCGGCGCGGGGCTGCAGTTGTGACCGTGCTCGACCCGTACCCGTGGTGCAGGCCCGGTGAAACCGCAGAGCCAGCCCCACTGCGCCTGGCGAGACTGGCGAGGGCGCCGGTACTGCTGCTCGGTCATCGCTGCGATGGCCCGGCGGTTGGTACCCTGCATGTACTGGGAGAGTACAGTGCCGAATGCATCGCCGGCGGCGCAACCGCACTTTATACCGCCGCCCATGCATTCCTGGCCGCCGCGCCGCATGACTGGCGCGATCTGGACCGGTAGCCGGAGCGCCAGGCCGCAGCAGACCAGATTGCCTGCTGCGGCTTCTGTCTTCAGGCAATGATCAGCGCCACGTTGATGTTGTTGCGGGTGGCATGCGAGTACGGGCAGACGACATGCGCCTTCCGCACCAGCTCCTCCGCCTGCGCGGAGGCTACGCCCGGCAGCGAAATGGTCAGTGCGACGTCGATGGCAAAGCCGGTGCTGACCGCACCGATGCCGACGCGACCGGTCACCGAGGCGTTGTCAGCAATGGTGATCTTCTCCTGGCCTGCCACGTGCTTGAGAGCTCCGAGGAAGCACGCAGAGTAGCCCGCGGCGAACAGTTGCTCCGGATTGGTGCCGGTGCCGCCGGTGCCGCCCAGTTCGGCCGGCGTGGACAGCGCGATGTCCAGCACCTTGTCCGACGAGGTGGCGCGGCCTTCGCGACCACCAACAGCAGTGGCTTGGGCCGAGTACAGGATGGATTCGATGCTCATTGATTGCTCCGGATGATGGATGAATGCGTGACATTCAGCTCGGTCACCCGCTCATCCTCTGCGCCGCCAGGTACATCTTCCATCGGACAGTGACGATAGCGCTTCCGGATTGTTGCGTGGTTGGAGGTGGATACGTGACATGGAGGGCGAAATGGAGATCTGCCAACTTTCTGTCCAGGGTGGCCGGCGACACCCGGATGTACCCCTGGCCGCGGATGACTCAGGGCGTCCCGGCGAAGGGAGGTAGCATGTCCGGCCATTGCGTGACTGGCGATAGGCATTGCTCTTAGACTCGGTACGTCGGAATCCTGAGGAACCTCCATGCCAGAGACCCTGCGATGGCTTCAGCAGCCACTCGGAGTCACGATCTTCTGGCTGTTGCTGGCCTTCCAGGTCGCGGTTCTGGCACGCGCGATCACCCGGCGTGACCGAACTCCAGCCTCAAGAATCGCTTGGGTGGCGGTCGTTCTTTCCCTTCCTGCGCTGGGCACAATCGCCTACCTCCTCCTGGGCGAAACCAGCATTGGCCGCGGTCGGATATCACGCCTTCATCGGGCCGAACGGATGCTTGGAACCATCCCGACACCCCAGGTGCCACTGCTGCCCCCTGCCACGCAATTACTGTCCAATCTCTGCGCGACCACCAATGGACTGGGGCCGGTCGGCGGCAACAGGATCGAGTTGTTGGGCTCGCCTTCCGCTTCACCGAACGAGCCGATGCTCGACTCCGATGCAGCCATCGAAAGACTGATCTCCGATATTGCCGGGTCGCGTGATCACGTACATATCAGCTTCTACATCTGGCTGGACGATGGCAATGGTGGCAGAGTTGCCGATGCCGTTGCCGCAGCAGCTCTCCGAGGCGTGGCATGCCGGGTGATGGTCGATTCTCTGGGGTCACGGTCATTCATCCGTAGCCGACGCTGGCGACAACTGCGGGAGGCCGGAGTTCGCTTGCTTGCAACGCTGGACGACATCCCTCGCATAGGACATCTGGCGCTGGGGCGACTTGACCTGCGCAATCACCGTAAGCTGGTCGTCATCGACAATGCCATTGCCTTCTGTGGCAGTCAGAACTGCGCGGACCCTGAGTTCAGGGTGCTTGCAAAGTTCGCTCCCTGGGTAGACATCTTCCTGCGATGCGAAGGCCCTGTAGTGAGACAGGCACAGTGGCTGTTTCTGAGCACCTGGATGGCCGAAACCGGGGAGGAGCTGGAGTCGCTACCGTCTCAACACCCCTTGCCGGCCTTCTTTGCCCAAGGTGCGGTGGCCCAGATGTATGGCTGCGGTCCGTCAACAATTGGCGACGCCATGTCGGATTCATTTGTCGGCGCGGTGTACGCCGCACGGCGCGAACTGCTGATCACCACCCCCTACTTCGTTCCAGACGAGGCCCTCCTACGGGCACTATGCGCTGCGCCGCGCAGGGGTGTAAGAACCACGATGGTGTTTCCGAAACGCAACAACTCACTATTGGTGGCTAACGCATGCCGCAGTACCTACCGTGACTTGCTTCAGGCAGGCGTATCCATCTACGAGTATCCGCTTGGGCTACTTCACACCAAATCACTGACGGCAGATGGGCAATTCTCATTGGTTGGATCCGCCAATCTGGATCGTCGTAGCCTGCAACTCAACTTCGAGAACAACCTCCTCATCATGGATCCACTGGCAACGTCGGCCATCACGAATCGGCAGGAAGGCTACGTACGCGTGTCTGAGCAGGTAGCACTGGAGACGGTGGAGGCCTGGCCTTTCCATATGCGGCTTCTTCAGAATGCCATCGGCATGATGTCGCCCGTTCTCTAGAGCCGCCGGGCCATCAAGCTACGCCAGCGTCACCACGACATTCACGACTGCAGCCAGTAGTACGGTATTGAAGGCGAAGGCCACGAGCGAGTGCAGCAGGCTCACGGCTCGAATCTTCGACGAAGAGATGGAGACATCAGCCGTCTGTGCAGCCACTCCGATGATGAACGCGAAATACAGAAAATCGCGTGCTCCAGGCGGCTTGTTCCCGGGGAAAAGCAATCCCGCGTGGTAGCCATCCTGCTCACCTTCGTTCTCGCAGTTCTTATCGGATTTTCTCCAATACATGTGCGCGTAGTGCCAGGCCATCATTGCGTGAATGGTGGCCCAGGCGAGAGGCAGCGACGCCAAGGTCAACCCCAGTTCCAGAGGCTTGTGTTGCTTCCCGCTTACGGAGATGACCAACCCCACCGCCAGAGCTGCCGCTGCCAATGTAATGATGAACACCATCCACAGGGGCTCATCCCGGTGGCCTGCGTTCTGTCGGAGCCGTTCAGCGTCGTACGTGGGGACGGAAGCCAGTGTCCGTGCCAGATAGGCAACAAAGAAAACATCCACGCCTACCACCAGGGCCAGATACGGCGCAGAGTGAACTGCCCAACCCCAGGCGAGAACCCCTGCTCCGGCGGCCAGGTAGAAGCTTGCCCTGGCATGCGAAAGCTTGATCACATTCTGGCTCCCTTTGATGTCCAGCCAGCGACCTGGCGGAGATTCGACGAGGCTTGCTGGTCATTTTCCAGCGTCATTGGACCGCGATTGCGGGGATAGTCCATCACTGGCGCCTCATTCAGTCACTTGGTTTCGTAGAGCCTGGATGCGCAACTCGAACAATGGCGCTGGCCATGGCGACACCATTTGGAATTACGACCTCGTTCCCTTGCGCATCCCGAAGGGTTGTGAAACCAAGAGAGATGCCCTCCACCCGGGCTTCGATGACCCCATTGGGAGCATACACGCGGACGGTATCCCCCACGCGCATCGCCTTTGACATGAGAAGCGAGAATCCTGCAATCAGGTTACCGAGGGTGTCCTGCGCCGCCAGACCAACTACAACCGAAAGGATGCCCGCCCCCGCAAGCATCGTCGACCCGAGGGTCCTGAGCTCGGGGATAAGGTGCGCATAGAGGCCGACGGCCAGCAGGTAGATCAACCACTGTCCCAGTACGCTTGCAAACTGGAGCGTGGTCCCATCCGTAAGCCGTGCACCGATACGACGAGCTGACCTCCTGAGAAATGCGGCAATGATCGTGGCGAGAAGCGCGATGAGCGCCCCAATCGCTACTGCGCCTACGACAGATGACGGATCCAATAAAGCGTTGACAGTAGTCTGCATATCAACCTGCCATTGCCGCGAGTGCGCTTCTGGACGGAACAAAGAAGACGTTGCCAGTCACGGCTCTTGAGAAATCAAGAATTCGGTCGTGAAGCGGCGGCGGGTTGCCGATGAACATTCGCTCAAGCATCTGCTCGACCACCCAGAGATGTCTTGAATAGCCAATGAAGTAGGTCCCGTACTCGGCATGTGACGGTCTTGCAAAAGGCATATTGTCCCGCAGAATGTCGTGTTCGATCCCATCCTTTGTAATGGTACACAGCGTCTTGTGCGACTTCTGATCTGCCTCTGATGCGTCTGGAAGCTCGGTGTTCGTAAATTTTCTGCGACCGATGATCTGCTCCTGGACTTCAGTACTAAGGCCCTTCCAGGCCTTGAGATCGTGAAGGTACTTCTGTGTGACAACGTAGCTTCCACCCGCGTGCGCGGGATCTTCGCTTCCGACGATGGTCGCCTCGGGAAGCGCCCAACCAACTGGATTGGCAGTGCCATCGACAAACTCCAGCAGATCGCGACCATCGAAGTATCTGAATCCACTGACTTCGTCCTGCCCTGCAACTGCCCCATCCAAGCCCTCGAAGAGCATCTGCTGGAACGCGACAATCAGATCCATCGACTTGGCGCGGATATGGAACAGGAGATCGCCTGGCGTGGAGACTGCCGCATGCGCTGCGCCTCGGATCTCCTTGAACGGACGTAGCTCAGCAGGCGGAGCCGTGCCAAGGAGCGAGCCCCATACGTTCGCGCCAATCCCGACGTTGCAGGTAAAGGTGCCGGTCACATCTCTGACGAGCACGTTCTTGATCAGATCGTCCAGGCTGCCCAGGACCGTTCGAACGGTAGATAGGGACGAGGCGTCCCGCTCAATGGTAAGAACAAGGAAGGATGCAGCGATCGACAGTGGTGCATCGATCGGTTGCGGTTCGGGGGATTGCGGCGTCGCGTAGCTCATTGAACGCTCCTGGAGTGGGTCACCGATCACGCATGGCCAGCAGCACCCGCCGCAATCCATGCACCTGCTCGATCAGTTGAAGCGCAACGTCCACCCCTGCCTCATTGACCTCCATTTCAAATATAAGGTCGCGAACCAAAAGTGCTCTACTGAGATCGACACGCGTGTAGACCAGCCCATCCTCACCCTGCTGTGGAGAGATCCACTCCAGCTGGACCCAATGGCTCAGCACAGCCTCCTCGACGCCGGCCTGGTCGAGGATATCCTGAACACTGACAACCTCATTCAATGCGCTCATGCTGCACCTCCTTCCCGCGGATTGAAGGACGCGCCCGACTCCCAGGTCTTCACGAACTGGGCCAGCTCCGCGTCCATAGGCTTCTGTAGAACAATCTTCAATCGGACGAACTCATCGCCTCGGCCACCGGAGCGTAGTGGCATGCCCTGCCCTTTCAGCCGAAGCCGGGTGTTGCCATCTGAGCCAGCCGGCACGCCCACCTCGGCGTGACCGGTTGGTGTCGGCACGGTAATGCGTGCGCCCAACACGGCTTCCTTCAAGGAGATGGGCACATCAATCGTGAGCGAGTCGCCCTCGGCAAGGAAGCGTGGGTCTGGTGCAATCTCCAGCTCTATGAAGGCATCGCCGTCTCCCCCCGTACCAGCACCCTTTGCGCCCTTGCCTCGGAGGCGGAGTGTTTGCCCCTGGGTGACGCCCGGTGGAATGTTCACATCCAGGGTGCCGCCATCGCCCAGGACCACGCGCTCAGCGCCTCCCTCGATGGCGCGCGCCAGGCTGATTTCGAGGTGATAGCGGAGGTCCTGGCCACGGCGGTTTGCACGGGCATTCGACGTGCGGCGGAAGAACTCGGCGAACGGATCACCGGCTTCGGCAAAGTCCGCGTAGCCACCAAAGCCGCCGTCGCCATAGCCGGCATCGGCCTGGGCATAGTCGCGGTAGTACTCGCGGCGCGGGCGCTCCGCTCCGGTTTCGTCGATCGCCCCTTGGTCAAACAGCGCCCGCTTCTCCGGATCGATGAGCAGCCTGTAAGCATTGGCGACATCCTTGAACTTTTCTTCCGCGGCCTTGTCGCCTGGGTTCAGGTCGGGATGCAGCTTCCTGGCCAGCCTCCGGTACGCCTTCTTGATCTGATCCGTCGTGGCGTCACTGGCAACACCCAGTGTTTCGTATGGACTGCTCACTCCAACCTCCATTCGTTCATGTCATTTGAGGAATTCAACGCGCTGGGACGGTCCTCGGCCGCCTCTGGCATCCACAGTTCAACGACGGTCCCGGCTGGCCCCGTACTCGCCACAGAGAGGTTTCCTCTATGCCGCGACGCCAACATCTGGCTGATCGAAAGGCCGAGCCCGGTGCCCTGATGGTGCTTGGTCGTGAAGAAGGGCTCGAAGATCCGCTCCAGGATGTCCTGCGGGATGCCGCCGCCGGCGTCGGAGATCCGCAGCGCCACTCCAGGTGCACCGTGGATGTCATCCGTGTCCTCGGTGGCTAGTCCCAGGACACCGCCGCCCGGCATGGCATGGAGTGCATTGATCATGATGTTCACCAGGATCTGCTGGATTTCCCCTCTGTTGGCCCTGATGAGTCGGGTGGAATGAAACCTCTTCTCGATCATGACGGGCTGGCGTTTGGTCAGGTGCTGTACCAGCGGTAGCGTTTCCAGCAGCAGGGATGAAGGTTCCAACAGCTCGTATCCCGCTGCGTGCTCGCTGGGTTTTGAGAACTGAAGCAGCTTGGACACGATCGTACTGATACGCTGGATCTGATCCTCGATGAGGTCAAACTCGTCCTTGCCGCCTGGTCCGAAATCCTGGAGCACGGCTTCACGCAGGAGCTCCAGATTTCCCTGCATCACTGCGAGCGGATTGTTGATCTCATGTGCGACACCTGCGGCGATCTCGCCAATAGTTGCCAACTTCTCTTTCACAATCAGGTGCTGCGTTGCTTCCTCCAACTGACGGTTGGCAAGCAGCAGTCCCGCCGTCCGCTCCTCTACCCGCGTGTTGAGCTCCTCGTTCCAGGCCACCAGCTGCCGCTCGTTGTCCTGCAGCTGGTTGAGCATCTGGTCCAGCTGCGATGCCAGTCGCCCGATCTCGTCGTTGGAACCACGCGCGCCTGCGCGGGCGTTGCGATCGCCGGCGTTGACCCGCGCAATGGCTGCGTCCATCTTTTCCAGCGGACGAAACACGCCACGGGCGATATACAGAAACAGAGGGACGGTAATTGCCGCAACCAGCAGGCAACCGAGGACGATCATTCCGATGGCGTTCCGTCGCGCGGTAGCGAATGGCTCGTCCGAAAACCCAACGAAGAGCATGCCGACCGGCACACCCTCACCGTCCCGAATCGGCATATAGCCTGACACATACCAGTCATTGACCACGAAGGCCTTTGCCAACCACGTCTTGCCTTGACCAAGAACCGCTGCGGCCACTTCCGCTGACGCTCTTGTGCCGGACGCTGGGCGCCCGCCGGGCAGCTTGGCATTCGTGCTGATGCGGGTATCGCCAAGGAAAAGGGACGCGATACCGGCACTTCCGGTGCGCATGCCGTTGTCGCGATAGATCAAGTCCGTGATCTGGTCGATGAAGTGCGTGTTGTGGTTCAGCAGCGTGCCCGCGACCAGCACTCCTGGCTGCTGGCCGGGCAAGTTCACTGGAGTAGCAGCCTGGATCATCAGTGCGCGCCGTTCATATGTGCTCGGCGGCGCCTGCTCTCCCGGCTCTGGCAGACGGACTATCTCGGCACGCGCCGCCAACTGGGGCGAGAGCGCTCGCAGGTCATCCTCTTGCACTACGCCTACCTGCACGTCGGAGACGCCGTTGAAGGCCTTCTCAATCACTGGCCACTTGAGCAACACGGCCTTCTGCGATGACGGTTCGCTGCTGGCCAGGAGATGGCCATCTCGATCAAGCAGCGCGATGAAGTCCAATGCACCTGGACGGGCTTTCGATGCAAGCAATGTGCTGAGAGCGTCCCTGTCACCACCAACTGCGCTATGAAAGCTCTCCGAGTCAGCGATGGCAGCAAGTGATGCACGGTCATTGATCAGCAACTGGTTCATGTACTGCCCAGCAATCTTCAGATCACTGCCGACCTTGGAGGACAGCAGTTCATCGAAACGCTTGTCCCACTTATAGATGAGCACGCCAACGATCATTGGCAGGATCACGACCATCGGAAGGATCGCGATCAGTAGCAGGCGATGGCGGACGGAGCGCACTCGTTTCATTGCGGTTCCCTAAGCTGATACGTTCCAGCTGGAACATTTGCGGTCGATGGTCTTCCGCGAAATCCCCAGAATGCCGGCTGCCTGTTCGCGATCTCCACCCGTTTCGCGTAGTACCGCCAGGATGTGCCGACGCTCGACCTCGGACAGAAGTCGACTGCGCGGATCAGACAGAGATTCGAGCCGTTCAAGATGCGACGGAAAATGGCCCAGGATCAGGCTGCGCTCCACGTAGTTGTGCAGTTCGCGGACATTGCCCGGCCAAGAGTAGTGCTGGAGATAGGCACGGGTTCGTTCATCGAACGGAATGGGATGTAGACCAAGCTGCAGCCCCAGTTCGCGCATGAATCCGGCCGCTAGTTCCAGTACGTCCGTCCCCCGGTCGTGCAGGCGTGGTATCTGCACCTCCAGGACATTGATCCGATAGAAGAGATCGGACCGGAAGGTGCCGTCCTTCACTGCCGAGACCAGATTCTTGTTGGTCGCGAAGACGAAACGGACGTCGATGGGAGTCTCGCGCTCTGCGCCGACCGGGCGTATCCGCCTATCCTCGAGCATGCGCAGAAGCTTGCCTTGGAACGCCAGTGGCAGGTCGGCGACCTCATCGAAGAACAGCGTCCCGCCTTGGGCATATGACACCAGGCCTTGGCGTGATGCTTGCGCCCAGTTGAACGCCCCCTTCAGATGGCCGAACAGTTCACTGTCGATCAGCTCGGCCGGGATCGCTGCGCAGTTGATAGGAATAAAGGGGTTGGAGGCGCGCGTGGAGAGCGAATGCAACGATCGTGCCGCCACCTCCTTGCCCACGCCGGACTCTCCAGTGAACAAAACACTGCTGGGCAAGGGCGCCACTTTTGCGATCAGGTCGCGAGTGGCTTGGATCACTCGCGAGCTGCCGGTGAGCTTGTCGCGCAGTGGTGAAGGCGCGCCCGATCCATGCAGTTCGTGGCGTAGAACAGCATTTTCGCGCTGCAGCCGACCGCGCTCCAGACAGCGAGACAGGGCCGCCAGCAGCTGGCTGGTTCGGAATGGCTTGAGTAGGAAGTCAGCGGCGCCTGCGCGGATCGCACCGATGGCCGAGTCCAGGTCCGCGTAGGCGGTGATCAGAATGAAGTCAGCCGACGTACCCTCCCGGCGCTGCTCCTCCAACCAGACGATCCCACTCTTCCCAGGCATCACGTTGTCGACAACGACTATGTCGAAGTGGCGCTCGGCCAGATGCTTCTCGGCTTCTTCAGTGTCTGCAGCCGCTTCCACAGCCTTGCATCTTGGCCGCAGGGCACGCACCAGAAAACTGCGCATACCTGGCTCGTCGTCGACGATCAGGATCGACGAATCTGAAAGATCCGGCCAAGCGACATCGCCACCGGCGTGCTCTTCGGCTGCATGAATGGCGCTCTTGGGCGTCATATTTCCCTCGGTTCTGTATGTGCTGCGTTAAACGCTGTGTGATTTCAATCGGAGACGTGCCACGGGGCCTGCCACTTTCGTCGCCTCATCTCAGTGATCGTTCTGCCCGCTCGCTGGCAAGTTCCTCGCCACCGCTTGCGCTGCCGGCGTCGGTGTTGGCGAGCTCCAGGATCGACATCATCTCGCGCTCAACTATCTGCCGCAGCGAATACAGTGGGAGCGCGTTGGGTGCAAGGCTGAAGGGTTCTTCCAGCTGGTGCCCGAGTGCATCAAGACCAAAAAACGTGTAGGCCACTATCAACACTGGCAATAGCGTCCACCAGCCGAGTGACCCAGCCAGTGCGAACGGCAGCATGGTGCAGAACACGATGGCAGTGCGGTGCAGGAGCAATGAGTATGAGAACGGCACCGGGGTATTGAGGATGCGCTCGCAGCCCCCTTGGATAAGAGCTAGCGTGCTGAGTTGGCCGTCAAGGACAGAGTACTGGATCGAGTCGATCTTGCCGCTCCTGACGAGTTGCAGGCATCGATTTCCGATACTTTCAAGGACCGCATTTGTTGGATTGGGACCCTTTGCGGCGGCTCCGATATTGCACCAAAGGCTGATTGCGTCGGCCTCGCTGTTTCTCCGCAGCCTGGCCGTCAGGCCTGCCGTGAATCCACAGAGGCCATGAATGATCTGCGTTCGATCCTCAGGGGCTAAGGCCGCCGTCTGCCGTGCCAGCGATCTACAGGCGATGATCAGTTCTCCCCATAGATGCCTTGCTTCCCACCATCGGGAATAGCAGGCATTGTTGCGGAAGCTCATGAACACCGACAGCGCGATGCCAATCAGCGTGAACGGGACGGAGCCGAACCGGGCGAAGATGCCCGGGTGCTCAAGCGACGCAAGAATGGCGATGATGCTGATCAACGCGATCAGCATCAGATGCCTCGCGATCTTCGGAAGAATCGTGCCTTTGACCGCAAACGCAATGTCCCACATCGTCGGTTGGCGCCGCATCCTCATTTCGACGTCCTGGCGTACGTTCCTCATGTCGACCTCTTGCTCGTCAATGGGACTGCCGTAACGCCCCGCGCCACAGTAGGGGCTTGTGGTCAGCGACATGGCTGCACTCTTCCCACGATGGTCAGGCAGGTGTGCAGGCCGGTAGCCTGGGGAGAGCTTTCGCTTGTTGACGGAATGATCATGTCAATTGAGCCACTTGGGAAGCACCAGTTGCAGGAGTAAGGTGCACTTGAGGGAACTGGATTCACTGTTCGTCCCGACACCTTTCCCCAAACCCTGCATGCGCATTGACGGACAGGGGAAGGCACGTGGAAGCGTTGGGTGTAAAGGCCTCTACCGAGAGGTTGCAAGGCGGCAAGAGTGGATAAGCCTGGGCTGCCGGCTGGACCATTCGGACATTACTGTCCGGATCTACACTGACTTCCTTTCCGTGTACCACCTGGCCCGACTCCATATGCACTACCTGCTGCCCGAAGAAGCGGATGTCCTGAGGGTCGTGGCTGATCAACAACAACGGGATCCCGGTCTTGTCCAGCACTGCCTCCAACTCCTGGCGCAGATGCTGGCGCAGGTCGTGGTCCAGCGCGGAAAACGGCTCGTCCAGCAGCAGCGCCTGCGGTTGCGTCACCAGCGCCCGCGCCAGTGCGGTGCGCTGGCGCTGCCCGCCGGAAATCTGTGATGGCAGCAGATCCCCCACCGTGTCGATGCGGAAGGCCTGCAACCACTGCTCCACCGCATCGAAGCGCTGGCGGTTCCGTGGATTCAACCACCCCTTCTCCAGCCCGAACGCCACGTTCTGGCGCACGCTCAGGTGCGGGAACAACGCGTAATCCTGAAACACATAGCCCAGCTGGCGGCGCTGCGGCGGCAGATCCACGCCGGTGGCCGCATCGAACAGGGTCTGCCCCTGCACGCGCACATGTCCCTGCCCGGGCCGCAGCAGCCCGGCCACCGCCTTCAGGGTCAGGCTCTTGCCCGCGCCCGAGGGGCCGAACAGCACCACCTGCCGCTGCGTGCACTGCAGCGATACGTCCAACACGAAATCCTGGCCGGCCGCCTGCAGGCGGCGCTGCACCTGCAGGTCAAGCCACATCACGCAGCTCCCGGCGACGTCCGCCCACCAACCGCGCGGCCAGCAACAGGATCACGATGCAGACCACCGAGGTCAGGATCACCAGCGCATTGGCCTTGCCGTCCTGGCCGGCCTGTACCGCCTCGTAGATGGCGATCGACAACGTCTGCGTCCGGCCCGGAATGCTGCCGGCCACCATCAGCGTCGCGCCGAATTCGCCCATCGCGCGCGCAAACGCCAGCAGCAGGCCGGCGAGGATGCCGCGCCACGCCAGTGGCAGCGTGATGCGGAAAAACACCGCCACTTCGGACACACCCAGCGTGCGTGCGGCTTGTTCCAACTGCCTGTCCACTTCCTCGAACGCCGCGCGTGCCGGCTTGAACACCAGCGGAAGCGAAGCCACCGCCGCCGCGATCACTGCAGCCTGCCAGGTGAACACCAGGTTGATGCCGAACCACGACTGCAGCCACGCGCCGACCGGGCCATTGCGGCCGATCAGCACCAACAGGTAGTACCCCAGCACCGTCGGTGGCAGCACCATCGGCAAGGTCAGCAGCGAATCCAGCAGCTCACGGCCAGGAAAGCGCCGACGCGCCAGCAGAGCGCCCAGTGCCACGCCCAGCACCAGATTGATCGCGGTGGCCCAGCCGGCCACCTTCAGCGACAACCACAGTGCGCTCCAGTCCAG
>NZ_JCAFSH010000017.1:0-62798 GCF_059369035.1 Stenotrophomonas sp. YJH_SMC_130 | reverse complement strand
GCTTCGCAAGCAAAGCGCCCTCACCCATGTAAGCTCGGTCGCCGCTTGCTCGTGTGCGCAATCCTGCGCACGCGGCAAGACCGGGGTTGGGCGTCCTGCCCAACCCGCCCGAGGCATGCCTCGGGCCCATGCGGCTCACGCTCCCGCAACCGGATCCACCCCGCCTTCGACAGTTGGCCGCGATCTGTCGGTGGGTGCCGACCGTTGGTCGGCACTGATCGAATCCCGACCAGCGCTCGGGATCCACTTTCAACCAACCGATGGGGTCAGATCCGTTTTCCTGTGGAAAACGGATCTGACCCCAACCTTTCAAATGGCCGGCAACACGCTGGACGCCAGCGCCGACAACAGCGAGGATGGAGCCTGGTTCTTCTGGCTGGCCCTGCATGGCGCAACGCATCCTTGAACCCGGTGAGATCGAGACGCTCGCCTCGCGCGATGTGCCGCGCATCATCCTGCCTGATACCGAGTCACTGTTTGCTACGCGCGCGGCACGCCTGCGCAGCCTCGCCGCGCACAGTGCCATCGGCGGCTACCTGCAGCTGCTGGCGGCGCTGGCCGATGCACAGCAGGCGCTGCTGGAGGATCTGACACCGCAGCAACGCGAGGACCTGCAGGCACAGGCGCGTGCACAGCAGTCGAGCGCGGCGGCCGGCGCCGGCATGCCATTGCGGCCGGCCAACGCGCTGCAACTGGATGGGCGCTGGCGCGACTGGCTGCGCACGCTGTGCCGGCACTGTGCCGACGAGGCCGGGCTGCCTGCGGAAACCCGGCAGGAGCTGCAGCGCGTCGCGGCTGCTGATGATGCGTGGCTGGATGCACAGGCGCATGCGGTGCTGGAACGCGATGACGCGCCCTCGGTCGACGCCGTCGCTGCGCTGCTGGTGATGAACGCGCTGCAGGTGTACTGGGCGGTGCTCGCCGCCAGCTTCCATCCGACCGACCTGAAGCCGCTGGCCGATGCACCGGGGCTGTGCCCGCTCTGTGGCACGCTGCCGGTGGCCAGCGTGGTGCAGGCGCGCCCGCCCTACGCCGCCTATCGCTACCTGTCGTGCTCGCTGTGTGCCTGCCAGTGGCATTACGTGCGCGTGCAGTGCAGCCAGTGCGGCGCCGCAGGCAAGGACATTGCCTATCGCGCCCTGGCCGATGTGGACGGTGACCGCGGCGAGGCGGTGCGCGAGAGTGCGGTGCGCGCCGAGACCTGCGACCACTGCCACAGCTATCGCAAGATCCTGTACCTGGAGAAAGATCCGTCACTGGAGCCGGTGGCCGATGACCTCGGCACGCTGGCGCTGGACCTGCTGCTGGCCGAGGAAGGCTATGCGCGCGCCAGCCAGAACCCGCTGCTGTGGCAATCCGACGGCGACTGACCTATGCCACGCTCGCACGCCACACCGGCATCGGCCGCCGCCCTGCCTTCGCTGGACCGGCTGCTGCGCCTGCCTGCGTTATCGGCCATGATCGAACGCCACGGCCGCAGCCGCATCACCCAACTGCTGCGCGCACACCTGCAGGAACTACGCGACCGTATCAGCGCCGCGCAGCTCTCGGCCGAACGCCTCGAACAGGCCATCAACGGCCCGTCGCTGGTCGCGGCGCTCGACGCCGCACTGGCGGCCGATGCACGGCTGGACCTGCAGCCGATCTTCAACCTGACCGGCACCGTGCTGCACACCAACCTGGGCCGCGCCCTGTTGCCCAATGTCGCCGTGCAGGCGGTCACCCGCGCAATGACAGCGCCGGTCGATCTGGAATTCGACATCACCCGCGGCCGCCGCGGCGACCGCGATGCACGGGTGCAGGCGCTGGTCTGCGAACTGACGGGCGCCGAAGCCGCCACCGTGGTCAACAACAATGCGGCGGCGGTCCTGCTGCTGCTCAACAGCCTGGCCAACCGCCGCGAGGTGGTCGTCTCGCGCGGCGAACTGGTGGAGATCGGCGGCGCCTTCCGCATTCCCGATGTGATGCGCAGCGCCGGCGCGCGACTGCTGGAAGTGGGCACCACCAACCGTACCCACCCGGCCGACTTCGCCCATGCCATCGGCGCCCGTACCGCGTTGCTGATGGAAGTGCATGCCAGCAACTACGCGATCACCGGTTTCACCGCCAAGGTCGACACTGCGGCAATGGCTGCGATCGCGCACGAGCACGGCCTGCCGCTGGTGGTGGACCTGGGCAGTGGCAGCCTGTGCGACCTGGCGGCCTTCGGCCTGCCGCACGAGCCCACCGTGCAGGAAGCACTGGCGGCCGGCGCCGATCTGGTTTCGTTCAGTGGCGACAAACTGCTGGGCGGCCCCCAGGCCGGGATCATCGCCGGCCGCGCCGACCTGATCGCGCGGATCAACCGCAACCCGCTCAAGCGGGCGCTGCGCATGGACAAGATGGGCCTGGCCGCACTGGAAGCCGTGCTGGCCCTGTACCGCGAACCGGAACTGCTGGCACTGCGGCTGCCGACCCTGCGCAGCCTTTCGCGCCTGCGGGATGACATCGACGAGCAGGCACACCGCCTGCTGCAGCCGATGCGCGCGTCGCTGGCCGCCGACTATGCGCTTGAACGGGCTTCGATGTACAGCCAGATCGGCAGCGGCGCGCAGCCACAGGCGCAGCTGGCCAGCGCCGGACTGCGCGTTACCAGCGCGCGCCGCGGCGGGCTGGATCGCTTGGCCAAGCGCTTGCGCCAGCTGCCGCGGCCGGTGCTGGGCCGCATTGCCGATGACGCGCTTTGGCTGGACCTGCGCTGCCTGGAACCCACTGACGAAGCCGCCTTCCTCGCGCAATGGAGCACGCTGCAGGCATGATCGTTGGCACCGCCGGGCATATCGACCATGGCAAGACCAGCCTGGTGCGCGCACTGACCGGCATCGAAACCGATCGCCTGCAGGAAGAACGCACACGCGGCATCTCCATCGAGCTGGGCTATGCCTATGTCCCGGTGGAGAACACAGGCGGAGGGAATGCCGAGGCGACGCTGGGTTTCGTCGATGTGCCGGGCCATGAACGCTTCGTGCATACGATGGTGGCCGGCGCCACCGGCATCGATGTCGCCCTGCTGGTGATCGCCGCCGACGACGGTGTGATGCCGCAGACCCGCGAGCACCTGGCAATCCTGCAGTTGCTGGGCGTGGATCGCGGTGCAGTCGCCCTGACCAAGATCGACCGCGTGGACGCCGCGCGCATCGCCCGGGTCGAGATCGAGATCGCCGCGCTGCTGGCCGGAACGCCGCTGCAGGATTCCCCCGTATTCGCCTGCAACAGCACCGTACCCGACGATGCTGGCATCAACGCGCTGCGTACCCAGCTGCACGCGTGGGCGTCGGACGACGCCAACACGCGCCAGGCCGAACTGCGCGGCGAGCTGTTCCGCATGCCGGTGGACCGCGTGTTCTCGCTGGCCGGCCACGGCACGCTGGTGACCGGCGCAGCGCACGGCGGCATCGCTGCCGTGGGTGAGCATCTGCAGCTGATGCCGGCCGCCACGGACGTGCGCGTACGCAGCATCCACGCGCAGAACCAGGCCAGCGAACACGCCATGGCCGGGCAGCGCTGCGCGTTGAACCTGGCCGCCATCGCCCGCGACGACATCCACCGCGGCGACTGGATCGCCGATCCACGTGCGCTACGGGCGACCCGTCGCGTCGACGTACGCCTGCGGCTTTCCGCACTGGCCGCACCGTTGCGGGACTGGGCGCCGCTGCACATCCACTGGGGCACGATGCATCGGCAGGCCCATGTGGTGCTGCTGGAGGACGACGATCACGGTGATGGACAGTTGGTGCAGCTGGTGTTCGATGCCCCGGTCTGCGCGATGTGTGGTGATCGCTTCATCGCCCGTGATTCAGCGGCGATCCGCACGTTGGGCGGTGGCATCGTGCTCGATCCGGACCCACCACAGCGGCGCCGGCGCAGCCCGGCACGGCTCGCCTGGCTGGGCGCACTGGAGCAGCTGGCCACAGGTGCTGGAATCGGTCCGCTGTTGCAGCAGGCTTCCTTCGGCATAGCCATGGCCGCCCTGCAACGCTACTGCCGGCGCGCGGCCGACCGGATCGATCTGCCTGCAGACACACAGCGCATCGTCACCCGCGAAGACACGGTGGTCATCCTTGCTTCGCACTGGCAGGCGCTTCGCGAACAGGTGACCATGTCGCTGCGCAGCTGGCACGAGCGACGTCCGGATGAACCCGGTGTTGATAGCGGGCGCCTGCAGCGCAGTACGCTGCCCGCGCTTGCAACGAGCCTGTGGAATGCTCTGCTGCAGGGCCTGCTGGACGACGGCAGCGTGCAGCGCGTGGGCGCCTGGTGGCGCCTGCCCGGCCATGACCATGCGCCGCCGGAACGCGAGCGACTTCTGCTGGAACGCGTGCTGCCGCAACTGCACGCCGGTCGCTTTGATCCACCGTGGGTGCGCACGCTGGCCACCGACGCCGGTCTGGCCGAAGACGAGGTCCGCGCCGTCCTGCGCCGCGCCACTGCGCGTGGCGAACTGTTCCAGGTGGTGCCGGACCTGTTCTATGCACCGGCCCGCATTGCCGAGCTGGCCGCGATCGTCGCGCAGCTGTCGCAGGCCACCGGCACGGTGGATGCGGCCACCTTCCGCGATGCCATCGGCCTGGGCCGCAAGCGCAGCATCCAGATCTTGGAGTTCTTCAACCGCGTTGGCTACACTCGACGCGTCGGTGACCAGCATCGGCCGCGCGGCGACCTGCAGTGGAACGCAGCCCGCGAATGAGCCCACCGGTGCCGCCGTACTTTCGGAAGGCATGCGCATCCGGGCATGCGGCTGGGCTTCAAACCCAGTAGGGGGCGTCGATCGTTCCCTGGTAGGTTCGACTCCTGCTGCCTTCCGCCATTGGTGTTTCCGCAGGAGATGTCGGCATGGCCACGCACGCGCAGTCCCCCGCCCCTTCAACGGCCGATGCCCCGCAACGACTGACTTCGCTGGCACACGGCGGCGGCTGCGGCTGCAAGATCGCGCCGGGCGTGCTGTCCGAACTGCTGCGGGGCGTGCCAGCGCTTCCGGCACCGGCCGAACTGCTGGTCGGCCGCGAGACCAGCGACGACGCCGCGGTGTACCGCCTCGATGATCGCCAGGCAATCGTCGCCACTACCGATTTCTTCATGCCGATTGTGGACGACCCGTTCGACTTCGGCCGCATCGCTGCCACCAACGCGCTGTCGGACCTGTATGCGATGGGGGCACGACCATTGTTCGCGCTGGCCATCGTCGGCATGCCGATCAACACGCTGCCGCAGGAGACCATCCGCGGCATCCTGCAGGGCGGCGAGCGTGCCTGCGCCGATGCCGGCATCGTGGTCGCTGGAGGCCACAGCATCGATTCGGTGGAACCCATCTATGGCCTGGCCGCGATCGGCGTGCTCGACCCGCAGCGGCTCAGGCGCAATGCCGATGCCCGCGCCGGCGATGTACTGGTGCTGGGCAAGCCGCTGGGCGTGGGCGTGTATTCGTCGGCGCTGAAGAAAGAAGTGCTGGATGCCGAGGGCTACCAGCAGATGATCGCGTCGACCACCCGCCTGAATACCGTGGGCGTGCCGCTGGCCGCGCTGGACGGTGTGCACGCAATGACCGACGTCACCGGTTTCGGCCTGCTCGGCCACCTGCTGGAAGTGTGCCGGGCCAGTGGCGTTGCCGCCGAAGTGGACAGCGCGCAGATCCCGCTGCTGCCGCAGGCCTTGGACCTGCTGCAGCGCGGCTGCTTGACCGGCGCCTCCAATCGCAACTGGGCCTCGTATGGTGCGGAGGTGCGTTTCGCCGATGGGTTGTCGGCACACTGGCAGCCGCTGCTGACCGACCCACAGACCAGCGGTGGGCTGCTGGTGTCCTGCGCCCCTGAAGCGGTGGACGCGGTGCTGGCCTGCTTCCACGACGCAGGGTTCAGCCAGGCGGCTGTGGTGGGACGGTTGGGCGAGGGAACGCCGGGCGTCAGCGTGCGCTGATGCGCTGAAACGACAAGGGCGCCCGAAGACGCCCCTGCTGTACCGCGGGATGCAGCATCACTCGATGTTCTGCACCTGTTCGCGGATCTGGTCGATCAGCACCTTCAGCTCCACCGCGGCATTGGACGTACGGCTGTCCACCGACTTCGAGCCCAGCGTATTGGCTTCGCGGTTGAACTCCTGCAGCAGGAAGTCCAGGCGGCGACCGACCGGCTCGCGCTGCTTGAGCACGCGGCGGATCTCGACAATGTGGCTGCCAAGGCGATCCAGCTCCTCATCCACGTCCAGCTTCTGCAGCCAGAGCACCAGTTCCTGCTCGGCGCGGCCGGAATCGACCGGGTGCGGCAGGTCGGCCAGGCGTGCAGCCAGCTTGGCGCGCTGGCCGTCGCGAATGGCCGGAATCAAGGTGCGCACTTCGATGGCGATGCGTTCGATGCCGTCCACGCGCTCACTGATGGCCGCCGACAGCTTTCCGCCTTCGCGCTCACGGGCCTCGACGAAGCCCTCCAGCACCTGGTCCAGCAGGGCCAGTGCCTCGGCCTGCAGGGCGGCGGCATCGGTGGCCTCGCCGCGGGTCACGCCGGGCAGCTGCAGCAGCTCGGTGAAGCTGACCTGCAGATTGGGGAAATCAGAGGTCAGCCGGTGCGCCAGGCGGCCCAGCTGGCCCAGCAGGGCCTCGTCCACCTGCAGGTTGGCCGCTGCCTCCGGTGCACGCAGGCGCATCACCAGATCCAGCTTGCCACGGCTCAGGCGTGCGGCGATGCGCTCGCGCAGCTGCGGTTCCAGCGCCCGCAGTTCTTCGGGCAGGCGGGTGCCGACCTCCAGGAAGCGGTGGTTGACCGAGCGCAGCTCGCAGCCCAGCGTGCCCCACGGGGTGACCCGCTCGCCGCCGGCATAGGCGGTCATGCTTCGAATCATGGAATGTGTCCGGTGCGTGCAAAGGGGGAATGGTACCCTAGCGCCCTCACCAGAGCCCCCTTGCCCGCCCCGTGAAGGCCGCGGGCGTGGCGGCGTACTCCCTCGCCATTACGGAACCCCGCACCATGTCCGATTCCCGCCCCAGCGGCCGCCAGCCCGACCAGCTCCGCCCGGTCGTCATCCAACGCGGCTTCACCCGCCACGCCGAAGGGTCGGTACTGGTGTGCTTCGGTGAAACCCGTGTGCTGTGCACCGCCAGCGTCGAGAACCGCGTGCCGGGCTTCCTGCGCGGCAAGGGCGAAGGCTGGGTCACCGCCGAGTACGGCATGCTGCCGCGCGCCACCCACACCCGCAGCGACCGTGAAGCGGCCCGTGGCAAGCAGGGCGGCCGCACACTGGAGATCCAGCGCCTGATCGGCCGCAGCCTGCGCGCGTGCGTGGACCGCAACGCGCTGGGCGAACGCACCATCACCCTCGACTGCGACGTGCTGCAGGCCGACGGTGGCACCCGCACTGCCGCCATCACCGGCGCCTACGTGGCCCTGGTCGATGCGGTGAACGTGCTGATGAAGCGTGGCGACATCAAGCGCAACCCGATCCTGGGCGCAGTGGCGGCGGTGTCGGTGGGCGTGTACCGCGGCACCCCGGTGCTGGACCTGGACTACGCCGAAGACAGCGACTGCGACACCGACATGAACGTGGTGATGAACGACGGTGGCGGCTTCATCGAACTGCAGGGCACCGCCGAAGGCCACGCCTTCCGTCGCGATGAACTGGACGCGCTGCTGGGCCTGGCCGAAAAGGGCGTGGCCGAGCTGCTGGCCGCGCAGCAGGCGGCGCTGTCGGCATGAACCGGCGCCTTGCCCTGACCACCCTGGTGGTGGCCGACTATGACGAAGCCATTGCCTGGTACACCGGCAAGCTCGGCTTCACGCTGCTGGAAGACATCGACCAGGGCCGCAAGCGCTGGGTGGTGGTCGGCCCGACCGACGGCAGCGCCGCCGCCCTGTTGCTGGCCCGTGCCAGCGACGAGGCACAGCGCAGCCGCATCGGCAACCAAACCGGTGGCCGCGTCGCCTTCTTCCTCAACACCGACGACTTCCACCGCGACCACGCGGCGATGCTGGCCGCCGGCGTCGAGTTCCTGGAAGCGCCGCGCGAAGAACCCTATGCAACGGTCGCGGTGTTCCGCGATCTGTATGGCAACACCTGGGACCTGCTGGAGCCCCGTCAATGAAGAAACTGGTACTGGCCAGCCACAACGCCGGCAAGCTGGTGGAGATGCAGGAGATCCTCGCCGACCTGCCGCTGCAGATCACCTCGGCCGCCGAACTGGGCCTGGGCGACGTGGAAGAGACCGGCCTGACCTTCGTCGAGAATGCGCTGCTGAAGGCACGCGCGGCCTGCGAAGCGACCGGCCTGCCGGCGCTGGCCGATGATTCCGGCCTGATCGTCGATGCCCTGGGTGGTGCACCGGGCCTGTACAGCGCGCGCTATGCCGGCCACCCGACCAACGCCGCGGCCAACAACGCCAAGCTGCTGGACGCGATGGCCGCAGTGCCCGACGGCCAGCGCAGCGCCCGCTTCTACGCGGTGATCGTGCTGCTGCGCCACGCCACCGACCCGCAGCCGCTGATCTGCGAAGGCCGCTGGGAAGGGCAGATCATCCGCGAGCTGCGTGGCACGAATGGTTTCGGCTACAACCCGGTGTTCCTGGACACCACCCACGGCCTGACCGCCGCGGAAATGGAGCCGGCACTGAAGAATGCCATCAGCCACCGTGCCATCGCCCTGCAGCAGCTCAAGCAGCAGCTGGCGACGCTGTACTGACGCCGCCTGATCGAACCAGGGAAGCCGGCCAGTGGCCGGCACTACCGATGAAGCCCATGCCGCACGCCCACGACCACTGCAACCACCTGCCCGGCGAAGCCTGCTCCGCTGCCCACGACAGCCCACCGCGGCTGGTGCCGCCACCGCTGTCGCTGTACGTGCACCTGCCGTGGTGCGTGCGCAAGTGCCCGTACTGCGATTTCAATTCGCACCAGGCCAAGGGTGAACTGCCGTTCGATGCCTACATCGACGCGCTGCTGCGTGACCTGGACCAGGACCTGCCACTGGTCTGGGGCCGGGTGGTGCACAGCGTGTTCTTCGGCGGCGGTACGCCCAGCCTGTTCCCGCCGGAAGCGATCGACCGTTTCCTGCAGCAGGCCAGCGCACGCCTGCGCTTCGCGCCCAATGCCGAAATCACGCTGGAAACCAACCCGGGCACCGCCGAGCATGGCCGCTTCGACCGCTACCGCGCGGCCGGCGTGAACCGCCTCAGCTTCGGCATCCAGAGTTTCGACGACGCCATGCTCAAGCGCCTGGGCCGCATCCACGACAGTGGCGAAGCCGAGCGCGCGGTGAAGATGGCGCAGGACGCGGGCTACGACAACGTCAACATCGACCTGATGTACGCGCTGCCGGAACAGACCCTGGCCGGTGCCGAGGCCGATCTAGAACGTGCATTTGCACTGCAACCGGCCCATATCTCGCACTACCAGCTGACCCTGGAACCGAACACGGTGTTCTTCGCGCGTCCGCCGCAGGGCATTCCCGATGAAGACAATGCCTGGGACATGCAGGAGCACTGCCAGGCGCTGCTGGCGCAGGCCGGTTTCAGCCAGTACGAAGTCAGCGCCTACGCACGCCCCGGTCGGCAGAGTGCGCACAACCTGAACTACTGGCGCTTCGGTGACTATCTGGGCATCGGTGCCGGCGCGCACGGCAAGATCAGCTCGGGTGCCGAAGAACACGTGCTGCGCCGCTGGAAGCTGAAGCATCCGCAGGCCTACCTGGACAGCGCGGGCACCCCGGCCTCGTTCGGTGGTGACAACGTGATCGCGCCGGAGCGGCTGCCGTTTGAGTACATGCTCAACCTGCTGCGCCTGCACGAAGGTTTCGGCCTGCGCGATTTCGAGTCGCGCACCGGGCTGCCGCGCAGCGTGCTGGACGCGCCCCTGGGCGAGGCCGTGCAGCGCGGCTGGCTGGACGTGGCGGAGGGCCACGTGCAGCCGACCGAGCTGGGCCGCCGGTTCACCAACGACGTGGTGAGCCTGTTCCTGGAGGACTAAACCTTCCGCCGTAGCGGGTAGCGCCGGCCGCTGGCCGGTACTCCGGTGGAGACAGCGTTGCCGGCCAGCGACCGGCACCACCGTTCATCCGTCGTCCCTCCCCAGCGGACGTGAGACACGTTCACCCTAAAGTAGCGCCGACTGCGGCCGACACGGTAGATTCACAAGATCGATCCGCGGGAATCCGGGTACCGCTCGCCGATGTCAGCTGTCTTTTCCATTACCTCTGCCGACAAAGCCCGCCTGGCCGCCAGCGACCTGCCACCGCGGGTGCGTGAGCTGCTGGGCGCGTTGATCGGCCTGTGCCGGCAAACGCTGGCCGCGCCGCTGATCCTGACCATCGAAGCGTTGGAGCAGACGCTGCTGCACGACGCGGATCGCGCGCGCAATCCGCAGCTGCAGGCGGAGCTGATGGCCCAGCGCGGCCAGTTGCATGCCTTCTCCGGTCATTTCGCTGACCGCATGCTTGATGCCGTGGCCGATGCGCTGATACGGCTGCGCGAACCCACGGCCCACTCCAGCCCCGGTTCCACGCCGCCGCCGCTGCCCGGCATGCTCGGGCTGTCGCTGGTCGATGAGCATGAAGTGGACCGCGACCTGCTGCTGACCGAGATGGTGCGGCGGGAAACGCTGCGCTCGACCAACACGCTGAACCTGCTGGGCCAACGCCTGGGCGTACTGGCGGCAGCACCGGCCTTCGAGGCCGACACCCTGCCGCTGGCACCGCAGGCACTGTGCGCCATGCTGCGCCGGATTGCCGAACAGGATTCGCTCGCCGTCGACGTTCAGCTGGCGCTGTACCGCAGCTTCGAACGCCAGGTGCTGGAACGCCTGGGCGACATCCTCGACCGTGCCAATGCCCTGTTGGCCCAGCACGGCGTGCTGCCCGGCCTGGTCTACACCCCCTATCTGGCGCGTTCATCGAGCACCCGGCGGATCATCACCCAGTCGGTGGGCGGTGGTCGCACCACGCAGCCGGCAAAGCGTGCCGCCGCGCCACTGACCGGCTGGAACGGATCGGCACCGGCTGGCTCCTGGTCGAGCCTGGTGCAGGACGCTTTCCAGGATGACAGCACGGCCGGCGCGGCCTTGCCGGGCCTGACCACCTCCACGGGCAGCGCGCTGCATGCGCTGCTGCAGCAGGCACGCCATGCCAGCGCAGCACCTGCGGATCGCGATGCAGTGCCGAGCGCGGCCGTGGATGCGGTCCTCGCACGCCTGCAGGCGCAGTCCAGCGCCGCCACCGGCGTGGCGGACCTGCAGGCGGCCGTGGTGGCGCAACTGCGCAGCGAGCATGGCATGCAGGCCCAGCTGGGCAGCCACGACCGCGACAGCCTCGACCTGCTGCGCATGCTGATGCAGCAGGTGCAGCAGCAGCAGCGTCCGGACCCGGTGCCGGCCGCCCTGCTGGCGCGCCTGCAGGTACCGCTGGCACGTGCGGCAATGGCCGACCCCGGCTTCTTCGTGCGCGACGAGCACCCCGCGCGCGAACTGCTCAACCAGATTGCCGAAGTCGGCGCCAACTGGCTGGGCGACGATGACGTCGACCCGCAGTTGCTGCAGCGCATGGCGCAGAGCGTGCAGGGCCTGCTGGGCCAGGATGCGCGGGCGCCGGAGGCCTTCGCCAGCGCGAACGAGGACGTGCAGCAGCATCAGCGCGCCGCAGCGCATCGCGCCGAGCTGGCCGAACGCCGCCATGTCGAAGCTGCACGCGGCAAGGAGCGGCTGGAACTCGCGCGGCGACAGGCCAGTGCACAGATCGACCAGTGCTGCGACGCGCAGGAGCCGCCCCGCTTCGTGCAGACCCTGCTGCGCCAGGCCTGGGCCGATGCCCTCACCCTGACCCGCCTGCGCCACGGCGACGATTCACCGCAGTGGCAGGAACGCCTGCAGCAGACCCAACGCATCGCCGCCATCACCGCGCAACCCGTTGATGCACCCGGCGGCACCGATGCAACGCTTGCTGCCGAGGTCGAGGCCGCCCTGCTGCAGGTCGGCTACCACGCCGAGGAAGCCGCCGCCGTCGCACGCAGGCTGGCCACGCCTGGCGGCGAGGACGAGAGCACCTCGCGTACCGAACTCAGTGCCCGCCTGAAGGCACGCGCGCGCCTGGGCGAGCACGCCGGTACGGCCGCCGGCACGACGCCCGCCACACCGCGCAGCAGTGCCGAGGAAGCCGCTTACCAGCAGCTGTCCTCCCTGCCCTTCGGCAGCTGGTTCGACATCGATACCGGCGATGGCACACTGCGCCGCCAGCGCCTGTCCTGGTACAGCCTGCTGACCGGCCACGCCCTGCTGGTCAATCCGCGCGGGCAGAAGATCGCCGATACCGACCTGGATACGCTGGCCCGGCAGATCAGCGCCGGCCAGGCGCAGCTGGTCACTGAGGACAAGGCCCGGCTGGTTGACCGTGCCTGGGAGGCCAGCCTTGGCGCATTGCGTGCACTGGCGGCCGGCCATACGCAGGAGACCTCCGCATGATCACCCAACCGCCGCAGGACACCCGCCGCGCACCGCGCCGCCAGGTCTCGGACCTGGTACCGGTCACCGACCAGATGCGCGAAAGCGTGGTGGGCCGGCTCGGCAATATCTCCGAAACCGGCATGCTGATGCTGGCCAGCGCACCGTTGCGCGAGGATGCGCTGTACCAGTTGCGCTTCCCCTTGCCGCTGGGCGACGGCCGCCACCAGGACATCGACGTGGGCGTGCACCTGCTGTGGAGCGAACCTGCACACGCCCCCGGACAGAGCTGGACCGGCTTCCGCTTCCTCACCCTGTCGCGCGAGCATCGGCAGCTGCTGCGCCAGTGGGTGGGCGAAGACAGCGACGAGGGGCCGGTTTCGACGGCCTGAGTGCCGGTTCCAGCACAGCGGTTTTTCCCGGTATGCGGCAGAATCTAGGGCCGTTTTCCGTGTCGAGCCACCGCAATGATCCAGCAAGACCCCGGCGCCCTGTATTCCGACCACCTGGCCGTGCTGTGCCGACGTGCCGAACAGGCGCTGGCCCGCGGCGGCTTCGATCACCTGGTGGTGCCCAGCGGCACCCTGCACTACCAGGTGTTCGATGATCGCGACTATCCGTATGCGGTGAACCCCCAGTTCAAGGCCTGGCTGCCGCTCACCCGCGTGCCCAACAGCTGGATTGTGTTCACCCCGGGCAAGCGCCCGGCGGTGATCTTCCACCAGCCCTTCGACTACTGGCACGTGGTGCCGGACGCGCCCAGCGGCTGGTGGGTGGAGCACTTCGACATCCACATCATCCGCAAGCCGGAAGACGCGCTGGCGCTGCTGCCGGCCGATCCATCGCGCTGCGCGATCCTCGGCGAGCCGCAGAGCGCGCTGGGCAGCTACGTGCCGAACAACCCGGCCCCGGTGGTGAACTACCTGGAATGGCACCGCGGCAGCAAGACACCGTATGAGATCGCACTGATGCGCCAGGCCCAGGTGCTGGGCGTGCGCGGCCACCGCGCTGCCGAGGCCGCATTCCGCAATGGCGCCGACGAGTTCAGCATCCACATGGCGTACTGCCAGGCGGTCGGCCAGGACGCCAACGAGCTGCCGTACGGCAATATCGTGGCGTTGAACGAACATGCCGCCGTGCTGCACTACACCGAGCTGGGCCGCAAGGCACCGCAGCCGCTGCGCAGCTTCCTGATCGATGCCGGCGCCAGTGCCCACGGCTACGCCAGCGACATCACCCGTACCTACGCCGCGCAGGGCCACGACGAGTTTGCGGCGATGATCGCCGCCGTCGACGCTGCCCAGCAGCAGATGTGCGCAGCGGTGCGCCCGGGCTTCGACTACAAGCAGCTGCACGTGGACGCACATCTTTCGCTGATGGGCGTACTGAAGGACTTCGGCGTGATCAAGGTCTCGCCGCAGACCGCGCTGGAGACCGGCGTCAGCGCCGCGTTCTTCCCGCATGGTATCGGCCACCTGATCGGCCTGCAGGTGCACGACGTGGCCGGTTTCGCGGCCAGCGACGAAGGCGGCCGCATCGAGCGCCCGGCGGGCCACCCGTACCTGCGCCTGACCCGCGTGCTGGAGCCGGGCATGGTGGTGACCATCGAACCGGGCCTGTACTTCATCGACATGCTGTTGAATGAAGTGAAGGACGCTGGCCACGGTGATGCGATCAACTGGGACCGCGTGGACTTCTTCCGTCCGTATGGCGGCATCCGCATCGAAGACGAAGTGCTGTGCACTGATGGCGAGGCGGACAACCTGACGCGGCCGGCGTTTGCGGCGGCCAACGGCTGAGCCCCTCGTGGTTGGCTGCTTGGAGCAATAGCCGCGCTTGGCGGGGCGGGGTGGGTTCGCGGGGGACGCCGTGAATCCATCCCTGGAGGCTTGGCCGCGGCATCCATGCCGCGGACACCCCCGCGAACCCACCCCGCCCCACCTCTGACAGTTTCCGTGTGCGTCCAACCACGGAAGAAAGAAAGAAAAGCAAAAGCGGGTCGCTCGCTGCGCTCGCTCTGTGTCGACCAAGGTCGACACCTACCAACAGCCGCGTGAACCTGTCGAAGGCGGGGTACTGTGGGTTTGCGGGGTGTGAGCCGCATGGATGCGGCGACCAAGCCTACAAGGACGTACTTGCGGCGGCCCCGCAAACCCACAGTACCCCGCCATCCCACGGAATGCCGCTGTTGCGGTTGCTGTTGCTGTGGCCTCTGCAGGTGCAGGGCTGCAAGCCCTGCCGAAAACCCCTACCCCGCCATCACCGCTTCGATCTCATCGGCGCTGCGCGCCAGGCCTTCGGTCAGCACGCGATGGCCGTCATCGGTGATCAGCACATCGTCTTCAGTGCGGATGCCGATACCGCGCCAACGCGGTTCCACCGTCGTGTCGTCCACGCCGATGTACAGCCCCGGCTCGATGGTGAACGCCATGCCAGGCTCCAGAAGGCGTGAATCACCGGCGAGGCGGTAATCGCCCACATCGTGCACGTCCAATCCGATCCAGTGGCCGGTCTTGTGCCGGTAGAAGCGCTGGTACAGGCCTTCGGACAGATTCTTTTCCAGCGTGCCCTTCAGCAGGCCCAGGCGCAGCAGGCCCTCGGTCAAGGTCTGCACTGCGGCCAGATGGCCGGCCTCGTAGGGCACGCCCGGCTTGGCCTGGGCCAGCGCCGCCGCCTGCGCCTCGCCGACCAGGTCGTGCAGCGCGCGCTGCTCGGCACTGAAGCGGCCGTTCACCGGGAAGGTGCGGGTGATGTCGCTGGCGTAGCCACGGTACTCGGCGCCGGCGTCGATCAGCACCAGCTCGCCATCGCGCGACCGCGCGTTGTTGTCGCGGTAATGCAGGATGCAGCCGTTGCGGCCGGCACCGACGATGCTGCAATACGCAGGGACCGCATCGCTGGCGCGGAACACGCGTTCCAGCTCGGCCTGCAGTTCATACTCGTGGATGCCGGCCCTGGCGGCCTTCATCGCCGCCAGATGCGCACGCACGCTGATCTGTGCGGCGTGGTGCATCAGTGCCACTTCGGCGCCGGATTTGAACAGGCGCTGCTCGTGCAGCAGGTGGCCCAGCTCCAGGAACTCATGGGGCGGCTGCGCACCGTGGCGTACCTGCGAACGCACGCGGTTGACCCAGCCGATCAGCTTCAGATCGAAGTCGGCGTCGCGGCCGAAGTGGTAGTAGACGCGCGAGCGCCCTTCCAACAGGCCCGGCAGGATGTCGTCCAGATCATCGATCGGGTAGGCATCGTCCATGCCGTACTGCGCTACCGCGCCTTCCTGGCCGGCGCGGCTGCCGTCCCAGGCCTCGCGCTCGGCATCGCGCTCGCGGCAGAACAGGATGGCCTCGCCGTGGCGGCGGCCCGGAATCAGCACCAGCACCGCTTCCGGTTCCGGGAAGCCGCTCAGGTACTGGAAATCCGAATCCTGGCGGAACGGATAATGGGTATCGAGGCTGCGCACCTTCTCGGCTGCGGCCGGCAGCACCAGGATCGCATCCTCGCCAGCCATGTCCATCAGCTGGCGGCGGCGACGCTTGTATTCGCCGGCCGCGATGCCGGTGCGCTGCCTGATATCCATCAGTTCAGGCGCTGCCGATGGCGCGCGGCCAGCACCACGTCGCCGTGCAGCAGCAGCACCGCCACGCGGATGAACTCCTCGATCTCCGACAGGGCTTCGTCGTCGTCATCGCCGCCGGCCTCGAAATCCTCACTGGACGCACGCGCCAGGCTGGCCATGTCGGTCAGCGCTTCTTCGCCCTCTTCGGACAGGGCCGGGCGGCGGCCGCCGCTGCCCAGGCCGAAGCCGCCCAGGAACGAGCGGGTCCAGCTGAACATGGCATCGGCCTGCGCGGACACGTCGTCGCTGTCGGCGAGCAGCAGTTCGAAGGCGAAGTCGCGGTCTTCCAGCTGCTTGATGGTGGCCTGCAGCAGCTGCCCCAGCACGCTGTCGGCGGCCACCGGCGGCAGGGTGTCGTCGGCGAGCACGCGCGCCGGCCAATCGTTGCCGGGGGCGCCGCCGGCGGCCAGCCAGCCGCACAGCGCGCCGTGCAGCTCGGCAGCGGTAGCGCCCAGGCCCAGCGCCTGGCTGGCGCGGGTAACGTCGTCGACGGAGGGAAGTTCGGTCATCGTGCGGCTCGTTCGGAATAAGGAAACCCGGGGTGCGCACGCGCGCGCCCGTGAGACCCCGTAGTGTAGCAACCCTGCGGCATCCTCTCGTGGCCGTCCGGCCTTGCTGCGACAGCGCTTGACCGCCCTCACCCGGCTTGCCTATCGTGCCCGCATGGAACCCGCCGATCCCCTTGCCCAGCTGCAGGACTTTGCCGCCCGCGTGGACGCGTTGCTTGAACGCAACCAGCGCCTGGCCGAGGAGAACCGCAGCCTGCGCCACCAGCAGGAACAGCTGGTGGCCGAGCGCTCGACGCTGCTGGCCAAGAACGAGCAGGCGCGCTCGCGGGTGGAAGCGATGATCAGCCGGCTCAAATCCCTGGAGCAGCACACATGAGCGCCGAACCGGTCAGTGTCCGCATCCTCGATCGTGAATACACCGTGGGCGTCGGCGCCGACGAACGCGACAGCCTGATGGCCGCCGCACGCCTGCTCGATGCGCGCATGCGCGAGATCCGCGGCAGCAACCGCATGGCCGCCGTCGACCGCGTCGCCGTGCTGGCCGCGCTGAACCTGGCCCACGAACTGCAGCTGCTGCGCGACGAGAACGCCCGCCAGGCCGTGGCGCTGCAGCAGACGCTGGCCGACCTGAACCGGCGCCTGGACCGCGCGATCGACGGCGGCGCCTGAAGACCGTGCACAACGCGTCTTCTCATATCTGAATTGGCACGGACTGTTGCCGACGAACGGCCTATCCAGATCCTGCGTGCTGGCTATAATGGCCACGCGTTCTCTGCGGTACTCGACGGCATGTGCAAACATTCGCCTTGTCCCTTAAGAACGACACCGGGAGCGCGACAGCGCCGGGAGTGCAGGTCCGCCTTGTAGCGGGAAGCCCGATGGTTCTCCAGCGTTCCCACTTGAGCCCCCGGGTTCAAGGTCGTTTCGCATGCATCGACATTGCGGAGAATGCAATATTCCAGCAAGGGCGGCGTCTTCGGGCGTCGCCCTTGTTCTTTCCGGCACAATGGCGGCTGATCCTTGCCGCTCGCTGCCATGACCGACCCGCGCCAGGCCTTGCGCCACGACCTGCGGCAACGCCGCCGTGACCTTAACGCTGGTGAGCGCATCGCCGCCGCCGAATCGCTTGCCGATGCCCTGCTCGCCCTGCCGTTCGCCCCGCGCGAAGGCGCGGTGGCCGGCTACTGGGCGCTGGATGGCGAAATCGCCCTGCACCGCTGGCAGCTGCAACTGCCCGAAGGACTCACCTACTGCCTGCCGGTGCTGGCCGGCGACGTGCTGCGCTTCGCACCATGGCGGCCCGGGCAGCCGCTGACCAGCAACCGCTATGGCATCCCCGAGCCGGACGTGGCCGTGGAAGACACCCTGGAACCGGAACGGATGGCGCTGGTCGTGACCCCATTGGTGGGGTTCGACGCACAGTGCCGCCGGCTGGGCATGGGGGGCGGCTGGTATGATCGCAGCTTCGCCTTCCGCCACGACCGGCCGGCGCCGCCCTGGCTGGTCGGTGCTGCGTTCGCGGTGCAGCAGGTCGAGTCCTTGCCGGTGGCGTCGTGGGACGTGCCGGTGGATGCGATCTGCACCGAAGACGGCACCCTGTTCCCCTCCGCTGCCCCCGTGAACGCATGACCGCCCGCAAGCGCTACTGGCTGATGAAGTCCGAACCGGACGCCTTCTCCATCGATGACCTGGCCAAGGTCAAGGTCGAACCCTGGAACGGGGTGCGCAACTACCAGGCGCGCAATTTCATGCGCGATGGCATGCAGGTGGGCGATGGCATCCTGTTCTACCACTCCAACACCAAGGTGCCCGGCATTGTCGGCCTGGCCACCGTGGCCAGCCCAGCCTACCCGGACGACACCCAGTTCGACCCGAAATCCGACTACCACGACCCCAAGAGCACGCGCGAGAACCCGCGCTGGATGCTGGTGGACGTGGCCTTCGACCGCAAGCTCAAGCAGGTGATCGCGCTGGACGAGATCAAGTTGCACGCTGACGAGCTGGGCGAGGGCTTCCCGCTGGTTGCCAGGGGCAATCGCCTGTCGGTGTTCCCGGTGACCGCCGCGCAGTGGAAGCTGCTGCTGTCGCTGGAAAAGAAATCCTGATTCCCTGCCTGAGAGTTCTTCCCATGTCCGAAGCCAAGCGCCTGGCCGCCGAGAAAGCCATCGAGTACGTCGAAGACGGCATGATCGTCGGTGTCGGCACCGGTTCCACCGTGGCCTATTTCATCGATGCCCTGGCCCGCATCCAGCACCGCATCAAGGGCGCCGTGTCCAGCTCCGAGCAGAGCACCGCACGCCTGAAGCAGCACGGCATCGAGGTGATCGAGCTGAACCACAGCGGCAACCTGTCGCTGTACGTCGATGGCGCCGACGAGTGCGACCCGAACAAGTGCCTGATCAAGGGCGGCGGCGCCGCACTGACCCGCGAGAAGATCATCGCCGAGGCCAGCGAGCGCTTCATCTGCATCGTCGACCCGAGCAAGCAGGTGCCGGTGCTGGGCAAGTTCCCGCTGCCGGTGGAAGTGATCCCGATGGCGCGCAGCCTGGTCGCCCGCCAGATCCGCGACATGACCGGCGGCCAGCCGACCTGGCGCGAGGGCGTGGTCACCGACAACGGCAACCAGATCCTGGACATCCACAACCTGCAGATCACCGATCCGGAAAAGCTGGAGCGCGAGCTCAACCAGCTGCCGGGCGTGGTCTGCGTCGGCCTGTTCGCGCGCCGTCGCGCCGATGTGGTGATCGTCGGCGGCGAGCCGCCGGTCGTGCTCTGACCCTTCCGAAGGAGCCTGACGATGTCGCTGTTGCGTTCGCTGCTGATGTTTCCGCTGCTGGCCCTGGCCGGCTGCGCCACCGACGCGGCCCGCCATTGGGTCGAGCTGGACGGCGCCCGCTACCAGGTCGAGCTGGCCACCAACGATGAAACCCGCGCGCGCGGGCTGATGTTCCGCGACCAGATGGCGGCCGACCACGGCATGCTGTTCATCCACGACCGCGAGGAAATGCAGGCGTACTGGATGAAGAACACCAGGATCGCGCTGGACATCCTGTACTTCGACAGCCAGCGCAGGCTGGTCAGCCAGCAGCGCGACGTACCGCCGTGCTCGGCCGGCGACATGTGCCCGCCCTATCCCAGCGGCGGCCCGGCGCGTTATGTACTGGAACTCAACGCCGGCCAGGCCGAGAAGCTGCAGCTCAAGGACGGCACGGAGCTGAAATTCGGTCCGGGCATCGAAAAGTAAACGATGCGGCCGGCCAGCGGCCGGCGCGCGCGGTAGTGCCGGCCGCTGGCCGGCAACCCTGCAGGGGTCAGATCCCATTCGCTCGCGAAAGGCATCTGACCCCTGAATTTTTCACGCGATACCGCTTGAAACCGCCTGCGAATGACGCCAGTCTGTGGCCATGCAGGACCGGATCACACTCCCCGACTGGGATGCCCTGGCCGACCTCGAAGACGAGGCGCTGCCACTGTTGCCGACCGCGCTGCTGATCGCGCGCGATGAGTACCCCGATCTGCAGCCGTCCACCTACGACGCGCTGATCCAGAGCCATGTCGAGCACCTCCGCTCGGAAGTGGAGAGCATCGACAACAGCCCGCTGAAGATGGCGGCGATCAACCGCCACCTGTTCGACGAGCTGGGCTACAGCGGCGACCACGACGAGTACTACGACCCGCGCAACAGCTACCTCAACCAGGTATTCGAGCGCCGCCTGGGCAATCCGATCTCGCTGGCGCTGGTGCAGATGGAAGTCGCGCGCCGGCTGGGTATTCCGCTCGATGGCGTGTCCTTCCCCGGCCACTTCCTGGTGCGCCTGCCGGTGGACGACGGCGTGCTGGTGATGGACCCGTTCAACGGTGGCCGACCGCTGGACGTGGACGAACTGCGCGAGCGGGCCAAGTCACATCTGGGCGGGCAGATGCCCGACGACCAGGTGCTGGCGCAGATCCTCGACCCGGCGCCCGCGCGCGCGATCCTGATGCGCATGCTGCGCAACCTGCACGGCGTGTATGCCGAAGCCGGCGAGTGGGACCGCGCCGCGCGCAGTGCCGACCGCCTGCTGAAGCTGGCCCCGGAGCAGGACGATGCGCTGCGCGACCGCGGCCTGGCCTACCTGCAGCTGGAGTACCTGGCCGGTGCCCGCCACGATCTGGGCCAGTACCTGAAGCGGAACCCGGAAGCCAGCGATGCGCAGTGGCTGCGCGAGAAGCTGATCGACCTCGGCGGGCCGATGCCGCGACTGCATTGAGGGAGTCGGTGTGTGGACCAGCGGTCCACACCCACCGGATGGGCCGGGTGGCCCTCCAGTCAATCGACCTCGACCATCTCGAAATCGGCCTTGGTCACCCCGCAATCCGGGCAGGTCCAGGTCTCGGGAATGTCCTCCCAGCGCGTCCCTGGCGCGATGCCTTCCTCCGGCAAGCCTTCCGCTTCGCTGTACAGGAAGCCGCAGACCACGCACATCCAGGTGCGCAAGGTGGTGGGGGTGGCATCGCTCATCGGATAATCAGGACTGGATTCACGGGCCGCCATTGTCCCATCGCGGTCCACTCACCGGTAGCCATCGATGACTTCTGCTTCCCCGGCGCCCCGCGGCGTCTACCTGATCACCCCGGACGAGCCCGATACCGCACGCCTGCTGGCCCGCACCGCGCCGCTGCTGGCCGCCGGCGCCACCTGGCTGCAGTACCGCAACAAGACCGCAAGCGACGCGCTGCGGCGGGAGCAGGCCACCGCGCTGCAGGCACTGTGTGCGGACCACGGCGTGCCGCTGATCGTCAACGATGACCCGGCGCTGGCCAAGGCCGTGGGCGCGGCGGGCGTGCACCTGGGCGGCACCGACGGCGACATCCCCAGCGCGCGCGCCCTGCTCGGCCCCGAGGCCATCATCGGCGCCTCCTGCTATGACCAGCTGGCCAATGCCGAGAGGGCCGTGGCCGCCGGCGCCAGCTACGTGGCCTTCGGCGCGTTTTTCCCGACCACCACCAAGATCACCACCAGCCGCGCCCATACCGACCTGCTGCGGCAAAGCGCCGCACTGGGCGTGCCGCGGGTGGCGATCGGCGGGCTGACGCCGGACAATGTCGGTCCCATCATCGACGCCGGCGCCGATCTGGTCGCCGTGGTCAGCAGCGTGTTCGCCGCCGAAGACCCGGTCGCGACCCAGCGCGCCTTCCTCGCCCAGTTCGCGTAACGCCCAGGATATTCCCCCATGAACCACGACCAGTCCCACGCCCTGTTCTCCCGCGCCCAGCAGCTGTTGCCGGGCGGCGTCAATTCGCCGGTGCGCGCGTTCAAGTCGGTCGGCGGCGAACCGTTCTTCGTCGAGCGCGCCGACGGCGCCTACCTGTACGACGTCGACGGCAACCGCTACATCGACTACGTCGGCTCCTGGGGCCCGATGATCGTCGGCCACAACCACCCGGCGGTACGCCAGGCGGTGAAGAAGGCGATCGACAACGGCCTGTCATTCGGCGCGCCATGCGCGGCCGAGGTGACCATGGCCGAGACCATCACCCGCCTGGTGCCGTCGTGCGAGATGGTGCGCATGGTCAACTCCGGCACCGAGGCCACCCTGTCGGCGATCCGCCTGGCGCGTGGCGCCACCGGCCGCAACCGCATCGTCAAGTTCGAAGGCTGCTACCACGGCCACGGCGACTCGTTCCTGGTCAAGGCCGGCAGCGGCATGCTGACCCTGGGCGTGCCGACCTCGCCGGGCGTCCCGGCCGGGCTGAGCGAACTGACCCTGACCCTGCCCTACAACGACTTCGAAGCGGCCACTGCGCTGTTCGAGCAGCAGGGCGATGACATCGCCGGCCTGATCATCGAACCGGTGGTCGGCAACGCCAACTGCATCCCGCCGCGCGAGGGCTACCTGCAGCACCTGCGCGAACTGTGCACGAAACACGGCGCGCTGCTGATCTTCGACGAAGTGATGACCGGCTTCCGCGTCGCCCTCGGCGGTGCGCAGGCGCACTACGGCATCACCCCGGACCTGACCACGTTCGGCAAGATCATCGGCGGCGGCATGCCGGTGGGTGCGTACGGCGGTCGCCGCGAGCTGATGCAGCAGATCGCCCCGGCCGGCCCGATCTACCAGGCTGGCACGCTGAGCGGCAACCCGGTGGCGATGGCCGCTGGCCTGGCGATGCTGGAGCTGATCCAGCAGCCGGGTTTCCACGACGACCTGGCCGAACGCACCGCACGCCTGTGCGCCGGCCTGGAAGCGGCCGCCGCCGAAGCCGGCGTGGCGGTGACCACCACCCGCGTGGGCGCGATGTTCGGGCTGTTCTTCACCAGTGAGAAGGTGGAGACCTATGCGCAGGCCACCGCCTGTGACATCCCAGCGTTCAACCGCTTCTTCCACGCGATGCTGGAGCAGGGCGTGTTCCTGGCGCCGTCGGCGTACGAGGCCGGCTTCCTGTCCAGCGCCCACGATGACGCGGTGATCGAGGCCACCCTCGCCGCTGCACGCGTGGCATTCAAGGCCGCCAAGGGCTGATCGCAAAGAAAGGGGACGGAGGGGATTAAGTCGTTTGTGCATAAACGACTTAATCCCCTCCGTCCCCTTTTTTCAACCGAAGACGAACTTGCCCTTCATCATCGCGAAGTGGCCGGGGAACGAGCAGAAGAAAGTGTAGTCGCCGCCCTTCTGCAGGCCCTGGGTGGAAAAGCGCACGCGCGTGGTCTCGCCACCACCAATTACTTTGGTGTGCGCCAGCACGCGCTTGTCGGCCTTCGGCAGGTAGCTGTCGGCCAGGGTCATGCGCATGCCTGCCAGTGCCACCGGCTGGTAGTCGGCCGTGCGGGTCAGCACCCAGTTATGGCCCATCGCGGTAGCGGCCAGCTTGCCGGTATGGCGCAGGGTCAGATCCACGGCGGTGCAATCAGCGGCGAGCTTGATCTCGCGACTGCTGAAGCTCATCTGGTCGGTGCTGTCGATGCTCACCGCACACACCCGCGCCATCGCCGACGGCGCCAGCATCAGCGCGCCCAGTCCCACTGCCACCCACCAAGCCTTCATCGTTGCCTCTCCTGCGGTTCAAGCACCATTCTAGGCAGGCCCCTGCGGCCGCGTCTGCGACCGTCTGTCGCATGCCCACTCCAGGGTTTCCCGCGCACTCACTGCAATGGCATGCTCGACCGATGCGGATCGACCTGTTGCTGCTGGATGTGGACGGCGTGCTGGTGCAGTACCAGCGCGCGCAGCGCGTGCTGCACCTGGCGCAGGCACTGGATGTTACCCCTGCCGCAGTGCAGGCGGCGCTGTTCGACAGCGGACTGGAAGCGGCGCATGACAACGGCACGCTGCAGGGTCCGGCCTATCTGGCGCAGCTGGGGGCGTGCCTGGGCAGGACCGTCGATGTACCCAGCTGGATCGCCGCACGCCAGGCGGCCAGCCATCCGCAGCACGCGGTGCTGCAGCGGCTGCAGGTTCTGCAGCTGCCACTGGCGGTACTGACCAACAACGGCGCGCTGATGGCACAGGCGCTGCCCACCCTGCTGCCGGAACTGTTCCCTGCGCTGCAGGGACGCGTGTTCTGCAGCGCCGATTTCGGCCTGCGCAAACCTGAGCCCGCAGTATTCCTGCGCACACTCGACGTACTGGGCGTGGCGCCTTCGCACACGCTGTTCGTCGATGACCTGTTCGCCAATGTGCGCGGCGCACGCGCCGCCGGCCTGCACGCGGAAACCGTGCGCGATGGCCGTGGATTGGGCAAGGTGTTGAAGCGCTATAGGATCGCGTGACGCGCTGTAGAGCCGAGCCCATGCTCGGCTCCTGTTGCCTGACATCGCGATGAGCCGAGCGTAGGCTCGGCTCTACAGATGCCTCTGCCGGCTTCAGCGCGCGGCAATGAACGCAGCAATCGCTGCGCGCAGGCGCTTGAGGCCTTCGGCCACTTCTTCGTCGGTGATGTTCAGCGACGGCACGAAGCGCAGCACGTCCGGGCCGGCCTGCAGGGTCAGCAGGCCGTGCTCGGCGGCATGGTCGAGGATCGCCCCGGCCTGGCCGGCGAAGTCCTTGCCCAGCACCGCGCCCAGCATCAGGCCGCGGCCACGCACGTCGCTGAACACACCAAACTCGTCGTTGATGCGGGCGAAGCCATCGCGCAGCGCCTTCGACTGGCGGCTGACATTGGCGGCGATCTCCGCCGAGGCCAGCTTGCGCAGTGCCACGCGGGCCACCGCGGCGGCCAGGGGGTTGCCGCCGAAGGTGGTGCCGTGCGCGCCGAACTGCATGGTCTCAGCCACCTTCGGGCCGGCCAGCATCGCGCCGATCGGGAAGCCGCCACCGAGTGCCTTGGCCAGGGTGACCATGTCCGGCACCACATCATCCTGCCAGTGCGCGAACAGCGTGCCGGTGCGGCCCATGCCGGCCTGGATCTCGTCCAGCACCAGCAGTGCGTTGTGCTGGTCGCACAGCTCGCGCACGCGCTTGAGGAAGCCGGACTTGGCCGGCATCACGCCGCCCTCGCCCTGGATCGGCTCCAGCATCACCGCCGCCACGTCGCCGGCGGCCATCGCGGTTTCCAGCTGCACCTCATCGTTGAAATCGATGTAGCGGAAGCCACCGGGCAGCGGCTCGTAGCCTTCCTGGTACTTCGGCTGGGCAGTAGCGGTCACCGCGCCCATCGTGCGGCCGTGGAAGCTGCCACGGAAAGTGATGATCACCCGCTTGTCGGCGGGACGGCCCTGGCTGGAGGCCCACTTGCGGACCATCTTGATCGCCACTTCGTTGGCTTCGGCGCCGGAATTGCACAGGAACACGCGCTCGGCGAAGCGGCTGACCTTCACCAGCTCCTCGGCCAGGTGCAGCGGCGGTGCGCTGTAGAACACATTGCTGGTGTGCCAGAGCTTGCCGGCCTGCTCGACCAGCGCGGCCACCAGGTCCGGATCGTTGTGGCCCAGGCCGCACACGGCGATACCCGCAGCCAGGTCGATGAACTCACGCCCCTGGCTGTCCCACACGCGGGCGCCCTGGCCTCGTTCCAGTACCACCTGGCGGGGCTTGTAGACCGGCAGGTAATAGTGCGAAAGGGAGATCAGCGGATCGGTAGCGGCGGTCATGGCAGTCGGCAGGGTTCAGGAATCCCCATTCTCGCGCCGGAACCCCTGCGGCACAATGCGCCCATGCGACCGTTTTCCGCCCCCCAGCTGAACCCCGCCACCGAGACCGGCTGGCGCCGTCGGTGGTTCGACATCATCTACCGCCATGACTCGCGGCCCTCGCGCAACTTCGACTTGATCCTGGTGGTGGCGATCGTCGCCAGCATCCTGGTGGTGATGATCGACAGCGTGCAGCACCTGCATGCCGAGTGGTCCACCGGCCTGTACATCCTGGAATGGGGCTTCACCATCATCTTCACCGCCGAGTACCTGCTGCGGCTGGCGGTGGTCAAGCGCCCGCTGCGCTACGCGGTGAGCATCTGGGGCATCATCGACCTGCTGTCGATCCTGCCCGCCTACCTGTCGATGTTCATCCCGGGCGCGCAGAGCCTGCTGGTGGTGCGTGCGCTGCGCATCCTGCGGGTATTCCGCATCCTCAAGCTGACCCGCTACATCGAGGAAAGCGGCGTCCTGATGACGTCGCTGTGGCGCAGCCGGCGCAAGGTGCTGGTGTTCCTGTTCACGGTGATCACCATCACCATCATCGCCGGGGCGCTGATGTACGTGATCGAGGGCCCCGAACACGGCTTCACCAACATCCCGGCCAGCATGTACTGGGCGGTGGTGACCATGGCCACGGTCGGCTTCGGCGACATCGTGCCGCAGACCGTGCTGGGCCGCTTCGTCACCTCGGTGCTGATCCTGATCGGCTACAGCATCATCGCCGTGCCTACCGGCATCTACACCGCCGAACTGGCCAGCACGATGCGCGAAGCCGAGCTGGCGGCGCGCCGTGATGCCCGCGGCTGCCCGCACTGCGGGCTGGAAGGCCACGAGCCGGATGCACGGCATTGCCGCAGATGTGGCGGTGAACTGCCGGATGCATTCAGCCATTGAGTCACATGCCGGCCAGCGGCCGGCACTACCAACCCCGCAGGGTGCGCGCCGGGCATGGCCCGGCGCTACCGTGGGCAGATCCACGCCCTGTGTGGATCGCCCTCAGCGCATGCGGTTGCTGGTGGTCACCAGGTCGTTGTAGGCATCCAGAATCGTCGACTGTGCGCCTTCAGGGTCGGTGGTGAGCCAGCTGCCCGACGCCTTGCGCTCGGCGGCCAACGCATCGGCGGTGATCGGCTTGCCCTGCTCCAGACGCTCGACACCGCGACCGGCGCTACGCACCAGCTTGTCGGCCGAGCGCTGCACATGGCCCCACATCGGGTCGTCCTTGCCGACACCACCGTTCTGGATTTCCGTCACCAGCGCCTGATAGTCGGCCAGCTGGCCGCGCAACACCGCAACGTCCGGTGCCTCGCCCTGGAACGCCATCGCCAGCTGCTTGCCATCGCCGACAAGGCGCAGGTGGTAATAGGCCAGCGAGCGGCCTTCGCTTTCCTCGATCTGCTTCAGCTGGGCGGCGCGGCGATCGTTCTCGTTCTTTTCCAGCGCCGCATCCATTGCTTCGCTGGCCTTGAAGAAATCAGCATAGGCCTGCATCAGCGGGGCATGCTGGCTGCGCATCCCTTCGCCACCATCGCGACGATAGTCCTCGCGGGTGAAGTACCCATCGGCACGCTCGATCAGGGTGTTCAGTGCCTGGAATGCCTGCTGGTACTGTCGCGCGGGTGCATCCAGTGGCGTGGCAGGGGTCTTTGCCAGCGCATCGGTCAGCGGCTGGCCGCAGTACTCGACGCGGTGCGACAACACCTTGCCAGGTGAGCGCGGCTGCGCTTCCTTGCCGGTTGGACCGGCTTCGGAATCCTTCATCCAACCGGTGTAGGTCTGGAAACCCTCGTGGATGGGCTGTTCGACGCCGTTGTAGCACTCGATATAGGCGTTCACCTTTTCCAGCCCGGGATCGGCGACAGCCAGCCCGGCCGGGTTGTTGCAGCCGGCCAGCGCGCAGAGCAGGAGAACAGGAATCAGGCGTGTGGATGCGTTCAAATCAGTTCCTTGCACCAGTGAAAACTGCAGGCATCGTCATGCATGGCGCGAGCGCGCGCTCCAGCACCTCGGGAAGGTGCTGGCATTCGGGGCTGCGGGGCGTGTCATGTCGCGATCAACCTGCTCAATTGCGACAAAAATAACGCGTTGAGCTTCCCGCCTACTGGCGGTTGCTCTGGAAAACGAGCGAGTTGTATTCCTGCATCAGCTTGCTGGCAGAGCCACGCGGTGCCATCGAGGGCGAATCCAGCATGCGCCGTTCGAAATCGCTGTAGGGCGTCTTGCTGCTGACCCGCTGCAGCCGCTCCTTGCCTTCCCGACGGAAGTTCTCGGCTTCGCGCTCGAAGCTGTTCCAGTCCAGCTTGCCCGGCTCCTGATCGGCCACCTTGGCATGCGCCTCGTCGGAAATACGGTTGAAGGCGTCGAGTCGTTCACGGGCTTGGGCCGGATCAAAGTCGTCCTCGCTCATCAGCTCCACGATCGCCTTGGCTTCCAGCATCATCGCCAGACGGTAATACTCGCGCGTTCGCCCCTCGGCCTGTTCCAATACCTTGAGCTGCTCGCGCTGGGCAGCGTCATTCTGGCGCTCCAGCTCGGCGTTGAACGTTTCGCTGGCAGCCACGAAGTCCTTGAATGCGGCCATCAAGGGCGCGTGCAGCTGCTTGCCCTTGGCAAACTGGTCGTCTTCGTAGTCCTGGCGATCATAGTAGTCGTGCGCCTCCTTGCTGACCGGCACCAGCGCCTTCAGCGCCTGCTGGTAATGCCCAGCAGCGGCATCGAGCTCAGCCAGCGCCGGCTTGGCAGCCATCGCCTCGGTCACGGGGCCATCGCACTGCTTCATGTCGTAATCGCTGATCTCGAACGGACCGTACACCTGTGTCTCGCGCCCGCTCGGGCCGGCCTCGACGTCCTTGATCCAGCGCGTGTAGGACTGGAGGCTGTCGTGCGTCTTCGAATCAAGCGCGTTGAAGCAGCCGATGTAGGCGTTGAGCTTCGCCGTCAACTGCTGCTGTGCGTCCGACGGCACCGTGTTGACCTCCGGCGTGCCTGCGGCGCCGGCGTCGCCAGCAGTTGCAGGGGCCTTGCCACCGCAGGCGGCCAGGACAAGCGACAGCGAAGCGGCCAGCGCCGCGATGGAAAGCGTACGTGTCATGTGTTCACATCCCTGTTGAAAACGATTACAGCCCTGCATTCTAGCGCAGCAGGCCGAGGGCCGCAGCCCTCGGCCCTTGCGCAACGTAGCACTCAGTCCAGGAACAGATCCGGCAACAACGACCGCGACGGGTCCACGGCATAGCCGGACAGATCGCTGACGCCGGCCTGTGCCAGCACTTCATCGTCGATCAGGAACTGGCCGTGGAAACCCGCCGCCTCACGCACCAGCACCGCATGCGCGGCGTCGGCCATGATCTGCGGCGTACGGCAGCCCGCTGCATCCACGCCCGGAATCATGTTGATTGCATCGGTGGCGATCACCGTGCGCGGCCACAGCGCGTTCACCGCCACACCCTGCGGGCCGAATTCCGCGGCCAGGCCGAGCGTGACGAAGCTCATGCCCATCTTCGCCAGCGTGTAGCCGGTATGCGCGCCCCACCACTTCGGTTCCAGGCTGGGCGGCGGCGCCAGGGTCAGGATGTGCGGATTCGGCGCCTGCAGCAGGTACGGCAGGCAGGCCTGCGCGCACAGGAAACTGCCGCGCGAATTGACCTGCTGCATCAGGTCGAAGCGTTTCATCGGCGTATCCAGCGTGCCACGCAGCCAGATCGCGCTGGCATTGTTGACCAGGATGTCGATGCCACCAAAGGCGTCGACCGTGGCGGCAACCGCCGCCTGCACCTGCTCTTCCTCGCGGATGTCGCACTTCAGCGCCAGCCCCTGGCCGCCGGCCGCGGTAACGGCTTCGGCTGCGGTATGGATGGTGCCCGGCAGCTTTGGGTTCGGCACCGCCGACTTGGCCGCAATCGCCACGTTGGCGCCGTCACGCGCAGCGCGCAGTGCGATGGCCAGGCCGATGCCACGCGAGGCACCCGTGATGAAAAGCGTTTTGCCCTGCAGACTGCCCACGTTCCACACTCCAGCGTATGCAATGAGCCGCTAGTATGCCGCGCCGACGTGGAGTTCACCCGGGCTTGACGATACTAGGGCCTCCAGTCAACGCACGAGGTTCACGCCATGCGCCGTTCCCGCCTGTTGCTGCCTGCCCTGGGGCTTGCCCTGCTGACCGCCTGCCAGGGCCGTTCGCCGGAACCCGGCAAGGAACCGTCGGCCGGTGACACGCCCAGCGCAGAAAAAGCCGCCGCGGACGGCAAGCTGCGCTGGAGCGAGGCAGTGGTGTGGGATGGCGACCTCAACGCCTGCCGCCAGGGCGAGAATGCGGCCACGCGTGAGTGCCTGCACGATGCGATGCGCGCTGGTGGCGCAAGCGCCGATGCCATTGCTGCCGCCGAACAGTTGTCCACCGGCGGCGAGCTGGCCTACGTGACGGCCTGGCATGAGAACGAAGGCCTGGGCATTGCCACGGTCGAGTATCCGTTCCGCGCCAACACCAACGAGGGCACCCGCCTGGTCGACGCCACCGGCAAGCGCATCGATGTGGATGCCGTGCAGCTGGACGACACCCTGCGTGCCGACCCCGCCGTGCAGGCCCTGCTGAAGGACCACCCGCAGGCCACGCCGTTCGCACCGGCGCAGTCGGCCGGGGCCACGCCGCTGGAGAACGGCGGCATCCGCCTGCTGTACCGCACGCCGCTGCGCGACTGCCACGCCTGCCCGGATGTGGGCCAGCTGCAGATCGCCTACGACTTCGATGCCAAGCGCAACTTCATCGGCCAGCAGGTAGTGCCGGCGACGCCGTAAGGTCACAAGCCTCTGTAGAGCCGAGCCATGCTCGGCTCATTGAATGCAGCCGAGCATAGCTCGGCTCTACAATACGGTTCTCCCCGGCGCATCCACGCATCGTGTGGATCTACCGGTACCCCTGCACCTGCTTCCTCAGCAGATGCGGCACGATCAGCTGATGCACCGGCGCAACTGGCAGCATGTACACGCGCCCGAACGCGTTGTGCGTATGCACCACCGTTGCCACTTCCAGCACGTCGCCGTGCCACTGCAGGGCCAGCTGCACACGCAGGTGGCGGTCGTCGTCTTCCAGCACGATGGCATCGTCATCCAACGACTGCAGGGTGAAGATGCCCAGTCGCTGCCCGGGTTGAGGATCCGCAACATCCTGCACCGCGCGCAACGAGCCCAGGTGCTTCATGCCGAGCAGGCGCATGCCGCGATTGCGCAGCGCCATCAGCCCATCGAACCAGCCGGGAATGGTCGCGGCCATATCGCGATAGGCCTGCAAGGCCGAGCGTCCATCACGATGGGTCGTTGCCTGGCAGGCATGCACGAAGTCGGCGCCGGCCAGCTGTGGGCGCAGGACACTGCGCGCGCTTGGCGGGCCGGTCACCACCTGCGCAGTGCTCACGGCTTCGGCCCCTGCCCCTCGTTGTCTTCCCAATGCAGGATGCGGCGGGTGACGAAGCGGTAGACCGGCTTGCCGGTGGCGAACCACAGTTCGCGCACCCACGAGGTGCGCTTGAGCACCCGCTTCTCCACCGGGGTGAGCGACTCGCGGCAATACATGCGCTTGTGCTTGAGCAGGTGGCGCAGGTCCTCGCGGGCCAGCAGGCGCATCCAGCGCGAGCGCGGGTTGCCGATCACTGCCAGCTGGAAATCGATCAATGCCGGGCGGCCGTCTTCGGTCACCAGCCAGTTGGCTTCCTTGGCCAGGTCGTTGTGGACCACGCCGCGCCGATGCAGCTGCTGCAGCAGGCGACGCGCGGCGCGGAACCAGGCCAGGTCGCCACGCGGTGGGCGCTGGTACATGGCGTCGCCGGCCATGAAACTGCGGTCGAGATGATGCCCATTCCAAGCCAGCAGCTGCGGCACATCGGCCATGCCGTGGATATGGCGCAGCGCGCGCGCTTCGCGGCGGGCCAGCCACCAGGCCGGCAGCCGCAACCACAGCGGCGTGGCGCCCAGGTCACGGCGTACGAAGGGGCCGGCCGGCCCTTCCACACGGAGGATGCGACCGAAGCTGTCGGCCTTCAAAGCATGCGGTGGCGTGTCTGGCGTATGCGGCATGGGCCCATTCTAGGCGATGGCGCCGGTTGCAAACGGTCACCAAGCGGCTGGGAACCAGTCACCTTCACGCCCCTATAATCGGGCAATGGACTCTTCATGGATCGACGCCACGCTCGCGTGGATTGCCGCTCACCCCGTGCTGGCGGGTGCCGTTATCTTCCTCATCGCCTTCTGCGATGCGGTGATCATTCTCGGTGCCATCGTGCCGGCCCTGCCGCTGCTGTTCGCGGTGGGCGTGTTCATCGGCCTGGGCCAGATCTCCGGGCCGTACGCGGTGGCCGCAGCCGCACTGGGCGCGTTCGCCGGTGATGGCATCAGTTACTGGATCGGGCGCCGCTGGGGTGACCGCCTGCGTGGCGTGTGGCCCTTCAGCCGTTACCCGCAGCTGCTCGACCGCGGCGAAAACCTGTTCCGCCGCAATGCCTTCAAGAGCATCCTGGTGGCACGCTACGTCGGCGCGATCCGGCCGTTCGTGCCCGCCATCGCGGGCATGATGAAGATGCCAGCCAGCCGCTATGTGCAGGCCAGTGGCATCGCCAGCATTTCATGGGCGGTGCTGTTCCTGGCCCCGGGCTGGATTCTTGGCGAGGCCTATGACGCGGTGGCCGCGGTAGCCGGTCGGCTGGTGGTGGTGGTCGGCCTGCTGGCGGTGATCCTCGGCCTGGTCTGGGCCATTGTGCTGTACGGCTACCGCTGGTCGGCCGCGCGCATGGACAACTGGCTGGCACGCCTGCTTGACTGGTCCAACCGCCATCCGACGCTGGGCCGCTACACCGTCGGTGTGCTGGACCCGAAGCGGCGCGAGTCGGTGCCGCTGGCGATGCTGGCGCTGATGCTGCTGGTGCTGGGCTGGGGCTGGTTCGCGCTGCTGACCGTGGTGGTCGCGCATGGCGAGCCACTGGCGATCGACCTGCTGATACACCAGGCCATGCTGGCCCTGCGCAACCCGCTGGCCGATTACCCGATGGCCGCGCTGGCGTCGCTGGGCGCCTGGCAGGTGCTGCTGCCGGCCACTGCGGCGGCGATGGGCTACCTGGTCTGGCGCCGGCGCTGGATGGCGGCCGCACACTGGCTGGCCGCGCTGGCCTTCGGCCTGGCGCTGACCATGCTGCTCGGCGCTACCGTCGACGTGGTGCGTCCGGTCGACGCCAGCAGCGGCTTCGGCTTCCCGTCGGTGTCGGTGACGATGGCCACCATCACCTTCGGCTTCTTCGCGGTGCTGATCGCCCGCGAGATGCCCGGCCGCACCCGCGTCTGGCCGTACCTGGTGTCGGGCATCGTGGTCAGCCTGATCGGTTTCTCGCGCCTGTACCTGGGCGCGCACTGGCTGAGCGATGTGATCGGCGGCATGCTGTTCGGCACGTTCTGGCTGCTGGTGCTGGGCATCGCCTACCGCCGCCGCTTCAACCGCTCGTTCTGGGTGAAGCCGGTGGCATGGCTGTTCTACGGCGTCTTCGCCGTCGCCGCGATGTGGTACGCACCGCGCAATATCCCGGTGAAGCTGGAACGCTTCGAGCCGACCTTGCCGGCCCCGCAGGCAATGGACACGCAGGCCTGGTGGCAGCACGACTGGGCGACACTGCCGGCGCGCCGCAACGAGTTCGATGACGACCAGCGCTGGCCGCTGGACGTGCAGGTGGCCGGTCCGCTGGCACCGCTGCAGGCACAACTGGAAGCGCGCGGCTGGAAGCGGCAGGAGCAGGCCGGCTGGCAGCAGGCGCTGCTGATGCTGGACAAGAACACCGGCGCCGATGAACTGCCGGTGCTGCCGGCGACGCTGGAAACCCGCGTGGAAGCGCTGTTGATGGTACGCCCGGGTACACACCGTGATGAGCGCTACGTACTGCGCCTGTGGCCGGCCCCTGCGCGGTTGCAGCCGGGCAACACGCCGCTGTGGCTGGGCAGTGCACAGACCCTGCGCTACGAACGCCATTTCGAGTGGATCGGCATGTGGCACCCGCTGCGTGGCGTCGACCCGGCATTGAATGCCGTGAAGGACGCCGTGCAGGACCTGCCGCAGCGCGAGGACGTGCACAGCGAAACCGGGTTGCCGGTGCTGCGGTTGAAGACCACACCGTGATGGAGCCGCCGGGCATGGCCCGGCGCTACCGGAACACGGACGGGTAGCGCCGGGCCATGCCCGGCGGAGGTAGATCCACGAGACGCGTGGATGGCTGCTACGGCATCCAGCCCAGCAGCTGCTGCAATCGCTGGTGCGGGTCGTCCATCTGCAGCAGCTGCAGGCGCTGCTGCTCGCTCAGCGGCAGCAGTTCGGCCAGCCGCCAGCCGACCCAGCTGGCCTGGTCCAGCAGCGCCGGATTGGCCGGCGCATAGGCCTCGCCGGCCTGCTCGATGATGTGCCCCAGCACCGTGGCCAGCAGTGCATGCTGCGGCCGCAGTTCGTCATCGGGGTCTTCCTCGCACCAGCGCACATCAGCCACCACCAGGCCGTTGTCGCGCACGCGGGTGCGCTCGACATGGAAGCGACGGGTGCCGCGCAGGCGCAGCTGCAGCACGCCGTCGGCGCCGACATCGAAGTCTTCGATGCGTACCTGCACGCCAAAGGCAGCCGGTGTCGCCGGTGCGCCGACCTCCTCGCCCTCGAGGATCAGGCAGACACCAAATCCCTCACCACTGCGGCCGCTGTCGCGGACCAGGTCCAGATAGCGCCGCTCGAACACGCGCAGGCCCACCGCTGCACCCGGCACCAGCGTGGTGTGCAGCGGGAACAGCGGCAGCGAGCCATCGCCGCTCATCGGGCCTGCAGCGCGGCGAGGAAGCGTCGCGGGGCACCGTCGAAGCCACCGTTGGACATGAATACCACGTGGTCACCACTGCGCGCGCTGGCCTGCAGCTGCGCCAGCAATGCGTCGGTATCGGGCACCGCGTGGGCCTGGCCACGCACCGCGGCGATCACCGCCGCAGCATCCCAGGCCAGTTCCGGGCGATGCAGGAACACCACTTCATCGGCCAGCGCCAGCGAGGGAGCCAGCGCCTGCGCATGTGCGCCCAGCCGCATCGAGTTGCTGCGCGGCTCCATCGCGACCACGATGCGCGCATCACCCACCTTGGAACGCAGGCCCTCCAGCGTGGTGGCGATCGCAGTCGGATGGTGGGCGAAATCGTCGTAGACGGTGATGCCGTCATGGCTGCCGATCACTTCCATGCGGCGCTTGACGCTGCGGAAGCGTGCCAGCGCCGGGATCACGTCGGCCGGGGCCACGCCTACCGCGTGCGCGGCGGCCAGCGCGGCCAGCCCGTTGAGCACGTTGTGGCGGCCCAGCAGCGACCACTGCACATCACCCAGCGCCTGCCCACGATGATGCACGCGGAACGCGCTGCCGTCGGCAGCCAGCAGCTCGGCATGCCATTCCAGCGCCGGATCGAAGCCGAAGCGCTCGACCGGGGTCCAGCAGCCCATCGCCAGCACATCGGCCAGGTACGGATCCTCGCCGTTGACGATCAGCCGGCCACGTGCGGGTACGGTACGCACCAGATGGTGGAACTGGCGCTGGATCGCGGCCACGTCCGGGAAGATATCGGCGTGGTCGTACTCAAGGTTGTTGAGGATGGCCACCAGCGGCCGGTAGTGCACGAACTTGCTGCGCTTGTCGAAGAAGGCCGTGTCGTACTCATCGGCCTCGACCACGAACTCGCGGCCCTGGCCCAGGCGGGCGGAGACACCGAAATCCTCGGCGACACCGCCGATCAGGAAGCCCGGCGAGCGGCCTGCACTTTCCAGCAGCCAGGTGAGGATGGTGGTGGTGGTGGTCTTGCCGTGGGTACCGGCCACGGCCAGCGTATCGCGGCCCGGCAGCACCTGCTCGGACAGCCACTGCGCGCCGGAGATATAGCGCTGGCCGGCATTGAGCACGGCTTCCACGGCGGCATTGCCGCGCGACAGCGCGTTGCCGATCACCACCTCGTCGGTGCCGGCCGGCACGCTGTCGGCACGGTAGCCCTGGTCCAGTGTGATGCCCAGCTGTTCGAGCTGGGTCGACATCGGCGGATAGATGGCCTGGTCGCTGCCGCTGACGGAATGCCCAAGTTCCCGCGCCAGGGCGGCCACGCCGCCCATGAAGGTGCCGGCAATTGCAAGGATATGTACGCTGCTCATGACCGAGGATTGTGACCGATGACGGCTGTATAGGGCCAATGTCCGCTATCGGGTAAGACAACCCCTACACGGGATGTGAGAAAACTCCAATCAGCTGTCAGGGAATTCCCGATAGCGATGTTCTGTGAACCCGGACACAATTCGAACTGCCAGCCGCAGTACCCGAACCGGTCCTACTCCCCAAGAGGCCATCCCCAAGGGAGCTCATGCTGCGGGGCCCTGAGCAAGCCCTTCGCTGGCGCCTATCAAACGACACAGGCCTGATCCTCGCGGACCAGGCCTGTGCTTTTTGCGCCCGAAGGACCGGAAGCATGCCGGCCCCGCCGGATCAGGCCTTGATCGCTGCCAGGATGCGGGCTTCGATCTCGTCCAGCTCACCGACGCCATCGACGCGGGCCAGGGTGCCACGGCCGGCGTAGAAATCGACCACCGGGGCGGTCTGGTCGTTGTAGACCTGCAGGCGCTGGCGCACCGCTTCCGGGTTGTCATCGGCGCGGCCCTGCTCCTTGGCACGACCGGCAATGCGGTCGACCAGCAGCTCGGTGGGCACATCCAGCTGTACCACCGCGTCCAGCGGCTGGCCGATCTTGGCCAGCAGGCCGTCCATCGCATTGGCCTGGGCCACGTTGCGCGGATAACCATCAAGGATGAAGCCCTTGGCGACATCGGCCTGGGTCAGGCGCGACTCCAGCATGCCCAGCAGGATGTCGTCCGACACCAGGTTGCCGGCATCCATCACCGTCTTGGCCTGCTTGCCCAGCTCGGTGCCGGCGGCGATTTCCGCGCGCAGCATGTCACCGGTCGAAATGTGGGCGATCCCCAGCTTTTCCTTCAGGCGCGTCGCCTGTGTCCCCTTGCCCGAACCGGGCGGTCCCAACAGAACCAATCGCATTTACCTGACTCCAACGTGTTGAAAACAAAGAAGGTTTGCGTCCCGGACGGTCCGGTATCGCTGCACCGCAATAGCGCCACTTTACCGCATCCGGGTAATGTCCCTGCAATGTCCCCTCCCCCGAGCAGGTAGAAGCATGCGCAACGGTACTCTCCTTTATGCCCAGTCCGGCGGTGTCACCGCCGTCATCAATGCCACGGCGGCAGCGGTGATCGAGCAGGCCCGGGCCAAGGGCATCAAGGTCCTGGCCGCCCGCAACGGCATCCTCGGCGCGCTGCGCGAGGAGCTGATCGACACCAGCAGGGAGAGTGCCGCCGCGATCCGCGCCCTCGCCCATACCCCGGGCGGCGCCTTCGGCTCGTGCCGGGTCAAGCTGAAATCGCTGGATGCCGACCGCGCCCGCTATGACCGTCTGCTGGAGGTGCTGCAGGCCCACGACGTGCGCTGGTTCCTCTACAACGGCGGCAACGACTCGGCCGACACCGCACTGAAGGTCTCGCAGCTGGCCAAGGCCTCCGGCTACGACCTGACCTGTATCGGCGTGCCCAAGACCATCGACAACGACCTTGCCGTTACCGATACCTGCCCCGGCTTCGGATCAGCGGCCAAGTACACCGCGGTCTCGGTGCGCGAGGCGGCACTGGACGTGGCGGCGATGGCCGAAACCTCCACCCGTGTCTTCATCTACGAAGCGATGGGTCGCCACGCTGGCTGGCTGGCCGCCGCCGCCGGCCTGGCCGGCAACGGTGATGACGAAGCGCCGCACATCATCCTGCTGCCTGAGCGCGCCTACGACGAGGCCACGTTCCTGGCCAAGGTGAAAGCCGTGGTCGAGCGCGTCGGCTACTGCGTGGTGGTGGCGTCGGAAGGCATTGCCACCGCCGATGGCCGCTTCGTTGCCGATGCCGGCGGTGGCAAGGACTCGTTCGGTCATTCGCAGCTCGGCGGCGTGGCGGCGCACCTGGCCGGCCGGGTCAAGGATCAGCTGGGCCTGAAGGTGCACTGGGCACTGCCCGATTACCTGCAGCGCTCGGCCCGCCACCTGGCCAGCAGGACCGACTGGGAGCAGGCGCAGGCGGTGGGCAAGGCCGCGGTGCAGCTGGCCCTGAAGGGCCGGAATGGCGTGATGCCGGTGATCGTGCGCAGCAGCGATTCTCCGTATCGCTGGAAGATCGAAGCCGCGCCGCTGTCGAAGATCGCCAACCACGAGAAGAAGATGCCGGCTGGTTTCATCCGCCGCGATGGCTTCGGCATCACCGCCAGGGCACGCGCCTACCTGTCACCACTGATCAAGGGCGAAGCACCGCTTCCCTATGGCACCGATGGCCTGCCGAAGTACGTCACCCTGAAGAACGTGGCGGTGAAGCAGAAACTGCCGGCCTTCGAAGGCTGACCTGAAAAAGGGGACGGAGGGGATTAAGTCGCATACGCCCCTCTGTCATCTCCAACAGCATCAGCAGTGGGTCGGATACGACTTAATCCCCTCCGTCCCCTTTTCATGGAGATCATCATGGCACTGCGTGTTGTCCGTCTCGGTACGCCGCGCCAACCCGGCGAGGGACTGCGAATCGGCACCGTTCGGCGCCCACCGCGCGGCGTGCCGCGCAGCGAGTTCGCCCGACAGGACTGGTACGACGTCTGGTTTCCTACCCTGTCACCCAGCGCGGAGCTGGTGAAGCGGGCACATGAGGCAACGACGGCGGCCGATTGGACCGCCTTCTTCCGCCATTACAAGGCCGAGATGAAGGCGCCCGATGCCGCCCACGCGCTGGACCTTCTGGCCGCGATGTCGCAACACAGCGACATCAGCGTGGGCTGCTACTGCGAGGATGAAGCGCACTGCCACCGCAGGGCATTGCGCGAGCTGCTGGTGGCGCGGGGGGCAATGCTGGCGGATTGATCGGCCGGATGCCGGCCAGCGGCCGGCACTACCACGCGTGGATGGCGGCGCGGGTGCACCGCCCACGCAACTTCAATTGCAAGCCTTGCCTTCCATCTGCAGCTGCGCGGCGAACATCGTCACCTGCGGAATCTGGCCGGCGGCGGCCTGCTTCTTCGCCTCTTCCAGATAAATGCGCGATTGGCCCTGCCCATCCAGCTCGACCTTGTGGCTCGACGGCAGGCGCCACACCCGCACCACCGCCTGCTGCGCCGGGCATGCAGCGTTGGGCACGCGGATCACATCATTGAGCTTCCAGCCCTTGTCGGCACTCGGCTGCGCCTTGGTGTAATCGACGAAGCGCGCGCGTGGCTGGCATTGCTCGCGGGTCCGGACGGCGGAGAAGCGATATGGCGCGGCGGCATCACCGGTGAACGCACCTTCCAGCCGCGCGCAGGCCTCGGGGATCTGCCGCAGCGTATGCACCGCGCCCACCGCCTGCGGCGCACCGACCGCACGCTGCAGTTCCGGCGTTTCCGCAGCAAAGGCCGGTGCGGCCGGGACCAGGGCGGCAAGCATCAACAGGGACAGGCGCATGGGGGATCTCCTACGGGGCTGTGCGCAGGCTTGCAGAGGCTGCCTTAACGGGGTGCAAAGGCCGTTGGCTCGCCAATCATGCCCAGGGCCCGACGGCATGCGCCGCGGCTCCCAGGAGCCAGTCGAGCATGGCTCGACTCTACAAGTGGCGGCACGCATACTGCGGGCACCAGGGAATGCTGAACACCGCCATACGTCGGACGACCGCCCAGGTCGGTACGGGTTGGTTCCAGGCTGCAGCCCGTCGTCCCCCTCGTGGTGCCGTTCATCGCCACTGGATGCCTACATCCATTCTGCGGAGGGGTCTAATGCTGGAACGTCACGGGCTGTCACTGGCGCTGGGCTGCGCCATTCTCGCGATCCTGTTCGGAATCGTCTCGGCGCGCTGGATCCTGCGCCAACCCACCGGCAATGCGCGCATGATCGCGATCGCCACCGCGATCCAGGAAGGTGCGCGTGCCTACCTCAACCGCCAGTACCTGACCATCGGCATCGCCGGCGTGGTGCTGTTCGTGCTGGTCGGTGTGTTCCTCAGCTGGTACACCGCGATCGGCTTCGCGGTCGGCGCGGTGCTGTCCGGCGCGGCCGGCTACATCGGCATGAACGTGTCGGTACGCGCCAACGTGCGTACCGCAGAGGCGGCGCGCAACGGCATCAGCGCGGCGATGGACGTCGCCTTCCGCGGCGGCGCGATCACCGGCATGCTGGTGGTCGGGCTGGGCCTGCTGGGCGTGGCCGGCTACTACGCACTACTGTTGCAGATGGGCCTGCCGATGGAACAGGCGCTGCACGCGCTGGTCGGCCTGGCCTTCGGCTCTTCACTGATCTCGATCTTCGCGCGGTTGGGCGGTGGCATCTTCACCAAGGGCGCCGACGTGGGCGCCGATCTGGTCGGCAAGGTCGAAGCCGGCATTCCCGAAGACGATCCGCGCAATCCGGCGGTGATCGCCGACAACGTCGGTGACAACGTCGGCGACTGCGCCGGCATGGCGGCCGACCTCTTTGAAACCTATGCAGTGACCGTCATCGCCACCATGCTGCTGGGCAGCCTGATGCTGGCCGAAGCCGGTGCCAATGCCGTGCTGTATCCGCTGGTACTGGGCGGCGTGTCGATCATCGCGTCGATCATCGGCGCGCTGTTCGTCAAGGTGAAGCCCGGCGGCTCGATCATGGGCGCGCTGTACAAGGGCGTGATCGTTTCCGGCGTGCTGGCCGCCATCGCCTTCTACCCGATCACCACCGGACTGATGTCCGACAACGTGCATGGACCGACGGCGCTGTATGGCTGCGCGCTGATCGGCCTGGTCCTGACCGGCCTGATCGTGTGGATCACCGAGTACTACACCGGCACCCAGTACAAGCCGGTGCAGCACGTGGCGCAGGCCTCGACCACCGGCCACGGCACCAACATCATTGCCGGCCTCGGCATCTCGATGAAATCCACCGCGCTGCCGGTGGTGGCGGTGTGTGCGGCGATCTGGGGCGCATTCGCACTGGGCGGCCTTTACGGCATCGCCATTGCCGCAACCGCCATGCTGTCGATGGCAGGGATGATCGTCGCCCTCGATGCCTACGGCCCGATCACCGACAACGCCGGTGGCATCGCCGAAATGGCCGAGCTGCCTTCGGAGATCCGCGACATCACCGATCCACTGGATGCGGTGGGCAACACCACCAAGGCCGTGACCAAGGGCTATGCGATCGGCTCGGCGGCGCTGGCGGCACTGGTGCTGTTCGCCGACTACACCCACAACCTGCAGGCAGCCAATCCCGGCCAGGAATTCCGCTTCGATCTCAGCGACCACACGGTGATCATCGGCCTGTTGATCGGCGGCCTGATTCCCTACCTGTTCGGTGCGATGGCGATGGAAGCGGTCGGCCGCGCGGCAGGCGCAGTGGTGGAAGAAGTGCGCCGCCAGTTCCGCGAGATTCCCGGCATCATGCAGGGCACCGGCAAGCCGCAGTACGACAAGGCGGTGGACATGCTGACCCGCTCGGCGATCCGCGAAATGATCGTGCCCTCGCTGTTGCCGGTCGCCGTGCCGGTGGTGGTCGGCCTGCTGCTGGGGCCGCGCGCACTGGGCGGCCTGCTGATCGGCACGATCGTCACCGGCCTGTTCGTGGCCATTTCGATGACCACCGGCGGCGGCGCCTGGGACAATGCCAAGAAATACATCGAGGATGGCCACTTCGGTGGCAAGGGCAGCGAAGCGCACAAGGCCGCGGTGACCGGCGACACTGTTGGTGACCCGTACAAGGACACCGCCGGCCCGGCGATCAACCCGCTGATCAAGATCATCAACATCGTGGCGCTGCTGCTGGTGCCGCTGCTGTAGATCCACGCGACGCGCGGATGGCAGGCTTGACAGGGTCGGATCCCTTTCCTGCGGAAAGGGATCCGACCCCGATGGCGGCCACCGCCCGGGCCCGGTCAGCAGGCAGCATCGTCTCGGGTTCCAGCGGTATCGGGGGATGCGGCGCGGCGGCGGGCCGCGCGAGGATCGTTGGCGTCGTCCACTTCCACGACCGGATTGGGCTCCGGTCGCGGTGCCGGCCGGCTGAGCACGTAACCGGCGCTGGCGGCAAAGAACAGGCCCACGCCAAGCAACAGGCGCCACGACGGATGCGCGCCCCAGCAGAACAGGGCAAAGCCCGCCGCCATGCCTGCGCTGGCAAACGCCTTGCCCTTGCCCGACACGGCGCCCTGCTCGCGCCACAGCCGCAGCGACGGGCCGTAGCGTGGATGCGCCAGCAGGCGCTGCTCGAACGTCGGCGAGCTGCGCGCGAAGCAGCCCACCGCGAGGATCAGGAAGATGGTGGTCGGCATGACTGGCAGCAATGCGCCGATCACCCCGAGGCCGACCATCAGCCAGCCCAGCGCGAACCAGAGCCAGCGCATCAGCGCTGCACCTGTGGGCGCGCGCCGCGCATCAGGCGAATTCCACTTCGACGTGGCGATGCACGCTGCGGAACGCAGCGTCGGCTGCATCGATCACCTGCTGGTCCTGCTCGGCACTCAGCGGCACCGCGTCCAGCGCAGCGGTGAACTCGCGCCAGTGGCGCGCTGCGCCATCGGGATGGGCGGCCAGGTGGCGGGCGCCGAAATCACGGTTCAGGCCGAGCTTGGCCGCCATCTTGTACAGGATGGTGCCGCCCAGATTGGAGCCTTCGGCCACGTACAGCCAACCCAACGCAGTCGGCAGCGCGAGGTCCGAGGGCAGCGCGTCGATGTCCGCGCCCGGGAGCGTCTGCTCCAGATCCTGCAGGTCGCGCGCGACCTGTCTCAGTCGGCGGCGCGCGCCCAGATCGGGCAGCAGTGCGCCCAGCGCAGGGTTGGCATACAGCGCATCGATGCTGCGGTGGAAGCGATACTGCACGCGCAGGAAACGGGCGAAGTTGCTGCGATCGGCGAAGATGTCACCGGCCATGATGCGCTTGTCCAGCGCACCGTGGCTGTCGCGGGTGGCGGCCTTGAGCCGCAGGCTGCGGCTGTCTTCGGGAGCGATGTGTGCGTTCATGGGGGAATGCCAGGAGGGTCGTCCTGCTGTAGACGTCTGCCACGGGGCTTTCCCCAAGGCCGTCTACACCGATAATGGGCCATCCCCTTGTCCATCCGGAATCGACGATGATCACCACCGAACCGCGCATGACCAACCTGTTCCTGCAGCTGGGCCTGGACGCCAGCGCCGAGGGCATCGCCCGCTTCATCCGCGAGCACCAGCTGGCCACCGACGTCGAAGTGGTCGAGGCGCCGTACTGGAATGATGCCCAGCGCCAGTTCCTGTCCGAGTCGCTGCAGGCCGATGCGGCATGGACCACCGTGGTGGATGAGCTGAACGAGTCGCTGCACGAAGATGCGGTGAAGGCGTCGAGCGGGCTGTAAGTGCCCTGATGGGGGCGCCGGGCATGGCCCGGCGCTACCGTTGTCTCGCGCTGGGGTCAGAGCCCTTTCCGCAGGAAAGGGAGCCGACCCCGCAGATCAGTACTTCCAGGTCAACGCCAGCCTTGCGGTGCGACCCGGCGCCGGCATCACGCCCAGGGCCAGCGGGTCCAGGTAATAGCGGTCGGTCAGGTTGTCCACGCCGGCTTCCACCGACAGCTGGTCGTTGAAGCTCCAGCTGGCGAACAGGTCGACCAAGGTGTTCGGCCGGTACAGCTGCTGGATCGCCGACAGGCCCACGTTCCAGTCCTTGTCCAGCGTGCTGATCGGGCCAGCGTTGTGGACCATGCGGGTGCCGAAGGTCAGGCGCTCGTCGAACAGGCGCGAGCCCAGGGTCAGGTTGACCATGTAGCGCGGCGGGTTCTGGGTGTTGGTGTACGACCCCTCGAAGCCGCCGTCCACGCAGTTGGGCGTGTGGGCCAGCTCATCGTTCCTGCGCTGTGCGCCATAGGCCCGGCGCTCGGCGGCGATGTCCGGCGCGCAGGTCTTGGCTTTGAAGTAGTAGTGCGCGGACAGGTCGGCGAAGACCTTGCCGCTGTCATAGCTGGACTGGAACTCCATGCCCGAGACCTTGAACTGATCGACGTTGCGGATCAGGCCGGCCGACAGCGTGCGGTAGTCACGGGTGATCAGGTCGTCGATGCGGGTATCGAAGTACGCCAGCTTCAGCGCCAGGCGGTCGCCGGCGGTGAACAGGTCGTAGCGGAGGGTGCTGGCACCGATTTCCCAGCTGCGCGCACGCTCCGGCTTCAGCTCACCCACCGGCTTGGCGGCGGTGAACAGGCCCAGCGTGGTCTCGAACAGGCTCGGCAGCTTGGTGCCCTCGGCGTACTTCACATAGACCAGGGTGTCTTCGCTGAAGCGGTAGGCCACGCTGGCAGTCGGCGAGAACGCGGTGTCACGGCGGCGGATCGGCGGCGACCAGGTCCAGCTGACCGGCACTTCCAGATCCTGCGGTTTGCCGGCGTCATAGAAGTTCCACCCACCGATGTCGCCCACCGTGCCCTTCTTGTACGGCGAGGCCAGCAGCGATTCCTGGGTGAAATTGCCATTGGCATCCGGATACCAGTTCAGCAACGCGATGCGCTTGGCGCGCCACGAGGGCAGTGCCGGGTTGCCGTTGAGCAGCTCGGTGTAGCGGTACTGGCCCTGCACCTCATAGGTATCAGGCGTGGCCAGGCGGTTGCGGTCATGCACCTCCACGCGGTTCCAGCGGCCGCCGGCCAGCAGTTCCCAATGCTCATCGGGCTGCCACTTCAGCGAGGCCACGGCGCTGTATTCCTTGCGCTCGGCGTTGCGCAGGAAGCGGTTGTTGACCAGGTCGTCATGCTTGATCGGGCCCGAGTCGCCCGGGGCGATATCTTCGTCGCTGTAGGACAGGCCATAGTCGAGCGTGAACGCTCCGGCGCGGGTGTCGAACGTCGAGGTGTTGCTGGCATCCAGGTTGAAGCGCTTCTGCCGCAGCGGGTTCCGGTAGGCATCCTTGTAGCCGGGATCGCCACTGAAACTGGGCGCGTCGTACCACTCGGTGCGGCGATCGAAGTACCACGGCGTGATGCCGGTCAGGCTGTTGTACATCACGCTGTCGGTGTCGGTGTACGCTGCATTGACGCGCAGGTCGATCAGCTCGCTGTCCGGATCGAAGCGATAGCGCAGGGTGTAGCTGTCCATGTCGACGTGGCCCGGGTCCCACTGCGGGATGCGGTCACGGTCGACGCGGATGATCTGCGAGGCCATGATCTCGCCGGCCGTGCCTTCATAGCGGCGGTAGCCGGCTTCCAGGCTCTGCGTGTCATCGATGCGCCAGGTGCCCTTGAGCAGCGCCGACTTCGAACGCGAGGAGGTGTTGAACACTTCGGTGCGCGGCGGATTCAGCGGCGCCAGCGTACGACGGGTCTGCGGGAAATCATCGTAGCCGTGCTTGCCGGAGAAATAGTTGCCGTTGTCCCGGTACGCGTAGGCCGCAACCAGGTCGAAGCGCTCCCAGTGACCGGCACCGGCCACGTTGAAGAACTGGCTGCCGGTGGCGCTACGATCGGTGCGCGGCGTCGCACTGAAGGACGGCAGGTTGTTGGCACTGCCATTGGCCAGGCCACTGCGCACGCGCACGCCGAAGTCGCGCCCTTCGCGCAGCACGTCACCGATCTTCAGCGTCTCCATCTCGACCATACCGCCGATGCCACCGGAGGCGTTGGCCTGCAGGCTTGGGCCCTTGGTGATGGTCAGGCTGGAGATCAGGTCGGGGTCGAGGTAGGTGCGCTGTGACTGGCCCGCATAGCCGCGGTAGGTATCCATGCTGGACTGGCCACCGTCGATGATCACCGGTACGCGGCCCTGGCCCTGGATGCCACGGATGTTGACGTCGAAGCCATTGCCGACGCGCGGATCACCGGCGGTGACACCGGCCACACCCTTGACGATGTCACCGTTGGAGGTGCCGCGGAAGCGCTCCAGGTGCGCGCGGTCGAGCGTGGTGATCGAACCCACGCTGCGGTAGCTGTCGAGCAGGCGTGCTTCATCGTTGTTCGCACCACTGTCGACGCGGTCGCCGGCCACACTCAGCGTGCCGGTGACGATCACACCGCTATCGGCCCGCACCGGCGTTGCTGCCTCCAGAGTGACCGCATCGGCGCTGACCCGGCGCACCGCCACACCACTGCCCTGCAGCAGGTGCTGCAACGCCTGGTTGGCCGACAGGCTGCCGCTGACCGCGTGGGAGGTTGCGCCGTGTGCCAGCGATGCGGGGTACACCACCTGCACGCCGGATTGGCGCATGTAGCTGCGCAGCGCCTCATCCAGCGGTTGTGCAGGAATTTCGAAGCGCAGTACGGCCGCGTGGTCGCTGCGGGCGCTCTGCGCCAGTGCGGGTGGCGTCGTGCTGGCCAGCCCGGCGGCAAGCAACGCAATGCACAGACGGGACGGGCGCAGTACGCGGCCCGAGCGGTGGGAGTCGAACATGGAAGAACCTGTCAGGTAATCGGTGCCGCGAACGCGGCGTCATCCGCAACACGGGCGGACACGGCGACGTACGTGGCGACGGCGGGTACGTTCGCCGGGTAAGACGGCTGGGCACGCGACAACCCCAAGAGCGATTTGCGGTCGCAGGGGATGCCGACGGTGCGCGGTGGTTGCCGACCGTTGGTCGGCCGGTGGCGGTGGGTGCCGACCGTTGGTCGGCACAGAGACGCTCATCCACGCGTGGCGTGGAGCTACTGCACGATGGCGACGCCGAATGGAAGACGAGTAACCTGAAGACCTGCCGTTGCCGCCAGTGCATCCAATGCCTGCTCCGGGCGGTCGATGCGCAACGCAGCACTCACTGCAGGCAGACGTGACAGATCACCGCGCACGAAGGTCGGTCCCGCGCGATAGCGCCCCACCCACTGCACCGCATCGGCGACGCTGGCCTGCTCCAGCAGCAGCTCGCCCTGGCGCCAGGCGCCGACGCTGTCGGCAGTCACGTCAGCCCGTCGCATGACCCCGCCACGTTCAGTGTAGACGGCACGCTGCCCCTGCTGCAGGTAGGTCCAGCAACCGTCGGCCGGGCTGGCCACGCGCACCCTGCCCTGCCCAACCTGGGTTTCCACCCCCTCGTCTCCACGCGCCACGGTGAACGCGGTCGAGATGTCCTCGACCAGGCCATTGCCTGCGCGCACGCTGAAACGCCGCTGTGCATCCGGGCTGACCTCGAACCAGGCGCGCCCGCGCAGCAGCTCGACCTCGCGGGCGTTCGCATCGAAGCGCACGGCAATCGCACTGTCCGCATCCAGCACCGCCCGACTGCCATCGGGCAGCCGCACGTGCTGCACCTGATGCGTGCTGCGATGATCGGACTGCAGGCGCAGCCACGCCTCCGGCCATGCCACCAGCATCGCCAGCATTGCCGCCACAGCCATCGCCCAGCGCAGTCGATGCGGCCGACGCCGTCCGCTGGCCCCGGCGGCCTGTGGGCGCGGCCCGACACTGCGCCACAACGCGCGCTCGTGTTCGAAGGCCCTGCGGTGCCCCGGCTGTTGCAACCAGTGCTCGAACGCCTGCATGCGTGCATCGCTGATGTCACCCGAGGCCAGCCACGCGATCCAGTCCCGGGCCTGTTCGGCCAGGGCATCGTCATTGGCGGCGGGCTGCATGTTCGGCGGGCTCATCGGCTGGCGGACAGGCGCATTCAAGCGCAGGCGGGGGAACTGGACCGCATCCACGGTCCAGTGATCAAGACGTCTGCGCGAAGGCCAGCCCCAAGCCGGCGCGCTCATCGACCGCTGCGCGCCCAGGCCAGGCGCTGCAGCGCGGAGCGCACATGATTCTCGACGGTGGTCACCGAGACCCCCAGGCGGCGTGCGATCTCGGCCTGGGTGAGGCCCTGCAGGCGGTTGAGCCGGAAGATGGTGCGGGTCGGCTCCGGCAGGTGACCCGCCGCATCGAGCACCCGCTGCAGCTCATCCTGTGCCATGGCCTGCTCCTCGGTGGAGATCACCTCGTCGGCCCCCCACAGGTAGTGGTCGGCCAGCAGCCGGTTGCGGCGGCTCGATTCGCGGCCGTGGTCAGTGGCAAGGTTGGCGGCCAGCCGATACAGATAGGCCCGCGGGTTGCCGATCGCCTGGCTGTCATCGACCCCACGGGCCTTGAACCACACCGCCTGGATCACGTCCTCGGCGCCGCTGTCACCCCCGAGGATGCGCTGCACCCGGCGCAGCAGCGCTGGCCGCTCGCGGATCAGCAGCTCAGTGAGGGAGGCAGCATTGGAGGACATGCGCGGAGCCGGGACGACAGACGGGAGGCACCGCGCATGCTACTCCGGTAATGCGAATAAGTCACATTCGTATCGTTGCCGGGGCTACAGGCAATCAACCAGTGCGTCGTACGTATTGGCAGTCGTGCCGGGCAGCGGCGCGTGCAACGCATCGAACCCCTCCCCCGTTTCCCACACCTGCAACAGGGTTTCCAGGCGTGTTCCGGTTGCCAGCGGCAGCACGCAGGCATAGCGTCCGCGGTTGACCGTGATCAGGCCGCTGGACTTTACCCTGGTGTTGCTACCGGCGAAGGTCCATACACACTGGACAACCACCCCCGCGGCCTGGTCCACGGAACAGCGCAGGCGCATGGCCCACAGATTGATGTACTCGCCCTCGCAGAAGGTATCGCCACATACCTCATCGAAGCCACGCACCAGTTGCCGCTCGGCAGCAAGGAAACGCTCGTGGCCGCCCCCCGGGCCGGCGTAATCCCGCGCATCGACGAACGCAGGCGCAGCCTGCGCGACACCGGCGCACGGCAGGCTGACAGACAGCACGCCACACAACAGCCAGCATCTACGGAAGCTCCCCATCAGCCCACCCTCCCCTGCGTGCGCAGGCATTCAGGCAAGCCATCGAAGATGCCGTGGTCAAGCCCAGGCAAAGGCGCGGTCAGGCCGCCCGGCGCTTCCAGGGAGGCGTAGAACGCGTCGACGGGCACCCCGGGCTGCATTTCGACCGGACAGACCCAGCTCCCGTTGTCGATCCGCACGTGTCCCGTGTCGGGCTCAACCTCCAGCTCGCTGGCGGCCACCACCCAGACACAGCGCTGCACGGTGCCGCGGTGGGCGAGCACGGCGCAGCGGAACTCCATCACCCGGTAGTTGCTGTAATCACCTTCACACAAGGTGTCGGCACACCATGCGGCGAATTCGCCGGCGACCGCGTCCTCCAGCGCAAAGGCACGGTCCCATCCGGCCTCGTCGGAGGGATAGTCAATCAGGTTGACATGCAACCCGCGCGCGAACGCGGGCAGCGGCGCCAGCAGCAGCAAGGCACAACAGCCCAAGCGGTTCCAGTTCATGGCAAGTCTCCTTGGCAAGGACGTCCAGCCTGCCGCGGGGACCGGGTCGAACCCATCGGGAAACCCCGCCCCACCCGCTCCGCCAGGGGCGGGCGCGCAGGTCGGCCCAGCCCTACCCTGCACAGCGCCCGGCAAAGGCATAAAATGGTGAGCTATCCGTCTATATCCCCACCTGGAGCACACCATGGGCCTGGAACTCGTCTCGCCCGGCAAGAACCCGCCGGAAGAAATCAACGTCATCATCGAGATCCCGAAGGACTCGGAGCCGGTGAAGTACGAAGTGGACAAGGAAACCGGCGCGATCTTCGTCGACCGCATCCTGTCCACCCCGATGCGCTATCCGTGCAACTACGGCTACGTGCCGAGCACCCTGTGTGGCGACGGCGATCCGGCCGACGTGCTGGTGGTGCTGCCGCTGCCGCTGGTGCCGGGCTCGGTCGTGCGCTGCCGTCCGGTCGGTGTGCTGAAGATGAGCGATGAGGCAGGCAGCGACGAGAAGATCCTCGCCGTGCCGGTCTCGAAGATCTTCAGCGGCTACGCCCACGTCGAAGACATCGCCCAGGTCTCGAGCCACTGGCTGGAGCGCATTGGCCACTTCTTCGAGCATTACAAGGATCTGGAGAAGGGCAAGTGGGTCAAGCTGGACGGTTGGGGTGGCGCCGCTGAGGCCAAGCAGATCCTGATCGAGGCGCACCAGCGCCATCTCGACAGCAAGGCCTGAGCCTGAACCGGATCGCTCCGGCGATACCCCGCCGGAGCGATGCGGGTCACGTTTCATGATGACGGCACATCACTCTTGCTGCCGTATTAGGTAAATTGCGTCACTTCACACGTCATCGACATCCATCGTCGAGACAGCCAGGGGAATGTGTCGTGCGTATTCTGCTTGTTGGGGATGCAGCCAGCCTGCCGGCTGAGCTGACCGAATTCATTGCCGATCTTGGGGAAGACTGGCAGCCGCTGACCGCCGCCGATGGCCAGACCGCGATGACCGCGGTGGCCACGCAGGGCGTGGACGCGGTGATCGTCTGCCCGCAGTTGCCCGATCTCAATGCCACCACGCTGCTGGGCCAGATCCGGACACTGCGCCCGGAAACCATCCGCATCGCGCTGGTCGATGCACACCATGGCAACCGCCCGCCGCCGGCGCGCCTGATCGGTGTCGCCCACCGCTTCCTGCCGCTGCCGCTGGCGCCGGAAGTGCTGCTGGAGGCATTGACCAGCCTGGAAGAACTGCGCGAAGTGCTGGACAGCCCGCGCCTGCGCGATGCCATCGGCCGTATCGAGAAACTGCCATCGCCACCGCACCTGTACCTGAGCCTGACCCAGGCCCTGGAACATGACGACGATACCGACAGTGCCGATGTGGCCAAGCTGGTCGCCGCCGATCCGGCCATCGCGGCCAAGGTGCTGCAACTGTCGAACTCGGCGTTCTTCAGCCAGGGCCGCACCATTGCCGACCTGCGCACCGCGGTCACCCGGCTGGGCCTGGCCACGCTGCGTGACCTGGTGCTGGCCAGCGAAGTGTTCTCCGCGCCGACGCTGTCGGCTGCCGAGCGCAACTCACTGCAGCAGCGCGCACTGCTCGCCTCCCGGCTGGCCGCACGCCTGCTGCCCGAGTCCAGCGCCGAACTGGGGGCGACTGCCGCACTGCTGGCCGACATCGGCCTGCTGCTGCCCGGCGTGCGCAACGAGCGCAGCGAGCCCGCGCTGGCCGGCGATACCCGCCCAGGCCATGCCGAGGCCGGCGCCTACCTGCTGGGCCTGTGGGGCCTGCCGATGCCGATCATCGAAGCGGTGGCATTCCACCTGCAGCCGCAGCGCGCCAACACCCGCAGCTTCTGGGTGACCGGCGCGGTGCACGTGGCCCTGGCGCTGGTCAATGGCGATCCGGTGGACGAGGACTACCTGCAGCGCGCAGGCGTGCTGAACAAACTGCCGCAATGGCGCGAGCACGCCAATGCACTGATGGGACTGGTGCCCAGCGACGCCTGAGCGTGCTGGATGATGTCCTGACGACAGAGGGCGCACCCACACGGTGCGCCCTTTCCATGTCAGCGGGTACCGCAGGCATCCTGCACGCAACGCCGATACTGCGACTCGCAGATGACCGGTGACTTGCCACTGGCCAGGCACTGCTGGCGGAACTCTTCGCAATAAAGCCCGCCACCACAGACCCCGAGGCCCTGTGCGAACACCGCGCCCACCAGCGTCGCATAGATCAGTACAGCGGCTGATGCCTGGCGCAGCAACGTGTTCTTCATATCCCTCTCCACATGCAAGCGTCCGGTATTGGACCTCCTGACTGTGTCGATTGCGACACGACAGGACCGTGACTGCGCTCACCTTCCAACAGTTTCCGGAATTCCCCTACAAAAAAGAGGGCGGACCTTGCGGCCCGCCCTCCCCGTGTTGCTACCGCACTTCGATGGATCAGAAGCGCTGGGTGTACTTCATGTACAGGAAGCGACCCACATCGAAGCCGCCGTAGTAGGCGAACGCCGAGTTCGGAGCCGAGTACTGCAGCGGACCCTTGTGGTCGAACACGTTGTTCGCACCCAGGGCGATCGTCGCATCCCACGGCGCCTTCCAGCTGACCTGCAGGTCGTGGAAGGTGTTGGAGCCGGTGTGACGCAGCGGATCGGTTTCGCCATTGGCCATGTGGTTCGGCGCATCGCACCAGCCATCAGCCAGCGAGATGCAGCTTTCCTTCATACCGGAGTAGTAGCGCGCGGTGTAGTTCACACCGAAATCGCCGTACTGCCAGTTGACGCCCAGGTTCGAACGCACGCGGAACAGGCCCGGCTCGCCGACGCGGCCGATCATGATGTTGTCACCCGCGCTGTTCTGGCCCTGCTCGTCGTACTTGGCGGTGTAGCTGGTGGTCCAGTCGATGCTGAACTGACCGATGGCCAGTTCCGGCAGGCGGTACTTGATGCCCAGGTCGTAACCTTCGGTTTCCATCTTGCCGAGGTTGGCGGTGCCGTAGGTGATCGCACTGACGTGGCCGTCAGCCGCACGGGTCACGCTCGAGCAACGCTCGGAGTTGCCCAGCACGTAGCAGTCACGCAGGATGCGGTCGACGCTGTCAGCGATGATCATGTCGCTGATTTCGTACTTGTACCAATCCAGCGAGACGTCCAGGCCCTGCACCCAGCGCGGGCTCCACACCAGGCCGAAAGTGGTGCTCTTGGAGGTTTCCGGCTTCAGGTTCGGGTTGGCACCCGAGACGAACTGGTCACCCGACTGGCACGGCAGGGTCGAGCACGGCAGGTTGCCCTGGCCCAGCTGCACATAGTTGGCCGGAGCGCCAGCGGCGGTGCACGCGGCATTGCCGGCAACGCTGCCCGGGGCGTTCACGCCGCACGGATCGATGTAGGACTCGAAGCTCGAGCTCAGGCCACCGTACAGGTCGCTGATGGTCGGAGCGCGGAAGCCCTCGGCGTAGGTGCCGCGGACCAGCAGTTCATCCAGCGGACGCCAGGTCAGACCGAACTTGCTGTTGGTGGTGCCACCGAAGTTGCTGTAGTCCGAGTAACGGCTGGCAACGTTCAGGGTCAGTTCCTTGGCGAAGGCCATGTCGGCCAGCAGCGGCACGTTCAGTTCGAGGTAGACCTCGTTCAGATCGTACTGGCCGCGGGTCGGCTTCTGGCCCAGGCCGGTGGACTGGCCCGACTGCGCGAAGGCGTCCGGCACGTAATTGCCTTCTTCCTTGCGGTGCTCGACACCCAGCGCGAAGCCCAGGTCGCCGGCCGGCAGGGTCACGATGGAACCGGACAGGTTGGCGGTGAAGCTGGTGGTCTTGGTGACGCCGCGGGTGGTGAAGGTCGGGAACAGGAAGTCCTGCAGCTCCTGGTTCGCCAGCGAACCCTGGCCATCAACACCGTACGGCAGCAGCGGGTTCCACGGGCGGCAGTCGCCCAGGATCGGCTTGGCCGAGGTGCCGCAGCGTGCAACGCCGCCGGCATCGATGAACGACGGGCCCAGGGCCTGGCCTGCAGCGATCAGGCTCATGTCGCCGCGGTTGCTCTTGATCGACTCGTTGCGGTTCCACAGCGCGCCGACGTCCCAGTCGAAGGTCTTGCCGCCCAGCTCGAAGAAGCCGGTCAGGGTCGGAGCGAAGCGCAGGGTCTTCAGCTGGCTGTCAGTGGTACGCGGCACTTCCCACAGGCGGCGACGGAAGCTGACGTCCTGGCCGACCGGGTTGAAGGCGCTCGAACCCTCCAGCGGGGTGCCGAAGGAGTTGGACTGGAACGGGTAGCCGGCGATCTGCTGGAACGTCTGGCGCTCGTTGTAGAGCACGTCGGTGTTCAGGCTGATCGAATCGGTGAAGTCGTACGTGCCGTTGATGTAGACCGACTTGCGCTTCACACCGGTCAGCAGGGTCATCTGCTCGTTGGAGTTGGCGAATTCGTCCGGCGTAATGACATGGTAGTCATTCGGGTTCTTCGGGTTGCCGCCGGCGTTCAGGGTCTTCCAGACAGCCTGCTTGGAGTCGCCGCAGTTGACCTGGGTCGGGTTGCACCAGCTGCCGTTCTGGCTGATCGGGCTCCAGGTGGCCGAGGTCGAGTTCGGACCCAACGAGCCGTCGCGGCTGTACCAGCGGTCCTTGGCCCACACCGGATCCTGCTTCGAGTACTCGGCCGACAGGGTCAGGCTGCCGCGTTCGCCGCGGGCACCGAGGGTCATCGAATAGGTTTCGGTGTCGCCGTCGCCCTTGCCGTACTGGCCGACGTAGACGTTGGCTTCGCCGCCGTCGAAGTTCTTGCGGGTGATCACGTTGACCACGCCGGCGATGGCGTCAGAGCCGTAGATCGACGAGGCGCCGTCCTTCAGGATTTCGATGCGCTCAACGGCCGACATCGGGATCTGGCTCAGATCCTGGTAGCCCGCAGTGGTTGCGCCCAGACGCTTGCCGTTCATCAGCACCAGGGTGCGCTGGGCGCCCAGGTTGCGGATGTCGACGTAGTAGCCGCCCACGTTCTCGCCCGAAGCCAGCGACTCCGAACGCGAGATGGCCGGGGAGCCGGCCGAGGTCAGGTTGTTCAGCACGTCGGCGACGCTCGAGAAGCCCTGCTTTTCCAGGGATTCGCGGGTCATCGTCAGGATCGGCTGCTGGGTTTCCACCGAGGCGCCGCGGATGCGCGAGCCGGTGACCGAAATGCGGTCCAGATCGGTGGTGCCCTTTGCTTCCTGGGCGGAAGCAAAGGCCGGCGCCAGCGCCAGCGCAATGCCGGCCGGCAGCAAGCCGAACCGCACTGCGGGATTACGAACGTTCATCAATCTCTCCAAGGTACGTGTTAGCAGCGTGTTAAAACACCCCAGCACGTTACGATTGCGTTGCAGCGCTGTATTTGCGCGAACCAACCGGAGACTTTGCGGATTGTGGCGGGAGCAAGCCGCCGTTCTCCCTGAAGCGCGATGCGGACTGGCCGTAGCGGGCGCGGAACGCACGCGCGAAGCTGCAGCAGTTGTCGAAACCGCTGGCGGCAGCGACCTCGCCCACCATCATGTCGGTGTCGCGCAGCAGGTCAGCGGCGCGTTCGAGGCGCAGTCGTGCCGAAAGCGACTGCGGGCTTTCCTCGTACAGGCTCTGGAAGGTCTTGGACAGGTACCAGCTGGAGAAGTTGGTCAGCTCGGCCAGTTCGCCGATGCGCACCACCCGGTGGCTGTTGCCTTCCAGATAGAGGCGCGCGCGCTGCATGCGGCCGAACACCTGGCGCTTGCGGCTGCGCGAGCGGCCCGGGCAGCGCTGCACGTTGTCGGCCAGGCCACGCTGCAGGCCCGCGAGGTGCAGCAGCAGCGGGCGCAGGGCCTGCGCCGGCTGGCCGCTGGCCAGCGCATCGCGCCACAGGCGCAGCGCCACGCGGGCATCAGTACGGTTCATCCGGCCACGACCTGCATACAGGCCGCAGTCGGCCATCTCGGTCAGCACGCGAAGCGCTTCGATGTTCAGGTTCAGGCCGACGCACAACCCGTTGCGACCGGCCTGCACCAGCGGCCGCGATTCCTTCTCGAAGGCGATCCACTCGCCCTGGCGCAGGCGGAAGCGCCCTTCCTTGGCCTCGACCCACGAGCTGCCACGCACCTGCATCCAGACAGTGAAGCTGGAGCCGGCGGTCTGCAGGCTGCCCAGCCGGGCCACGCCCAGGCAGGTCGGTGCGACTTCGTCGAGCGACCGGTCCAGGGAAACAGTTTGGCCGCGATCGGCCAGCGAGAGTTGACGCATGGGGGCACCACGGATTTGCCTAGTACAGGACTCCGTTTTGCCAAATCAGGCGGCACCGCGTCAGGAAGGTCCGACGAGATCGCCACGAATTCGCGACGAGATCCCGACGAAGAAATTACGAAGGCCCGTTTCCCTTGAACAACAACAACTTGGAGAATGCGGGAAACAGTGCAGGCGGGCGTTCGGGCAACCGCATCACGCCGATGTCAGCGCCATCGCTGACCGCCATCGCCACGAACAGGTCCTTTCCGTCGGCGCTGGCACTGAGCCCGTTGCCGGCGCTGAGCCGTTCTGCGTCCAGGCAGCGTTCCGCCTCCTCGCGGCCGGGCTGGATGCGCACGAAGGTGGTGCCACACGTTGTAGAGGTACCGAGGTAGCCGATGCCGCTGTTGCCGGTCACGGTCCAGGCCCGGTATCGCCAGCGGCTGGGCCGGTCATCGCTGATCTGCTGCACGCTGGCCGGGGACAACGCGGCATCCGCCGACCACAGGCCACCGGCGGCCAAGCGGGTGAACAACACGCGGCCACTGCTCCGGTCAAAGCGCGCCTGCGACACCCCATCGATGCTGGCCAAGCGGCGCCAGGGCTGGACGCTGCGATCGAACAGGCTCAACCGCGTGCGCTGGTCGGCATCGCGCTCGACCACAAACAGCTGCTGCGGCGAGGCGCCATACAGTGCCTGCAACGGCTGTTCGGCCGGAACCGGCAAGGGTTGCAGGCGTTCATCGCGTGGCGCGATTTCATAGAGCACCGTGCGCCCATGCGCATCGCGGCCAACCACCAGCAACTGCCGGCTGTCGGCCGACCAGTCCGGTGCCTGCCGCGCTTCGGGCCGCAGGCCTTCGATGGGACGCAGCGAATCGGGCCGCTGCATGTCCGCCCACCACAGCGCGAAGCTGCCGGAGCGATCGGAGGTAAAGACCAGCTGGCGCCCATCGGGCGCTGCCATCGGCTGCCCATCGCGGCCGCTGGAGGCAAACAGGCGCTCGGGCGCGCCGCTGCCCTGCATGGGCACCTTGAACACGCCGAACTGTGCGCGCCGGTGAACGAAGGCCAGCATGCCACCGCGTCGTGACACGGCCGGCCATTGCGCATCATCCAGGCCGGCATCGCGCAGCGTGTGCCGCTCGACATCCAGGTAATAGAGCCGCGCCTCGCTATCGACACGACGACCGAAGACGATGGTGCGGCCATCGTCCAGCCAGGCCCAGCCGCGCAGCTCTGCCGCTTCATCGGTCAACTGCTCGGGCGTACCGCCCGCGGCCGGCACCCGCCACAGATCACCCAGCTGCGGGTTGCGCACGAACACCAGCCATTGCCCATCGGGCGAATACCGCGGTGCGTAGTCGAAGTCATCCTCATCGACGCTGTAGGCCAGCGCGCGCCACTGGCCACTGGCCAGGTCCAGCACACGGATGCCACGGTGCGCGTAGCGACCGACCATGCTGCCGAACACCAGGCCACGCCCATCTGGCGTCCAGTCGAAACTGAGCAGCTCCGTGCCATCGCAGCGTGTGGCCTGGCGCAGTGCGCCACCGGTGGCGCTGGCGATCAGTACCTGGCACCCGCCGTCGGCGGAGAACCGCGCGAAGGCGATTTCGCGGCCATCCGGCGACCAGTTCGGGAAGCGATCGACGGCACCGGCTGGTGGCGCCAGCAACTGGCGCGCCGGCGCGTTGCCGGAGGTCTGCAGCTTGATCGCGCCACCGCCGTTGCCATCCTCGTTGGCGCCCTCATAGGCCACCAGAGAACCGTCCGGTGACAGCGTGGGATAGGTTTCAAAGCCGCTGGTCGCGGTGATCAACCGATACGGCCGCTGCGGGCTGCCGATCACCCGCGTACCGTTCTCCACGGCAGCCTCCACCGGCGAACTGCCGGCCGGTGCACGGCGCAGCAGCAGCGTGGTCAACACCAGCAGCGTGGCCAGCATCAACACGCCCAACGCCAGCAGCACGCGCCGACGGATATGGCGCCAGCGGCGGCGCGCTGCCTGTGGATGCGCAGGCAACGCAGCAGTGGTCACCGGCTGCGCGGCCATGCCTTCGTCGTCAGGGACGCCTGCGGCCACGGGCTCGGCATCGTCCAGCACCTGTACCGGGACCAGAAGCCGATAGCCGGTCTTGGCGATGGTTTCGATGTAGGCCTGGCCGTTGTCGTCGTCGTTGCTGAACGCCTTGCGCAGCTGGGTGACGGCCTGGGTCAGCACATCGTTGGTCGGCAGCGTGTCCGGCCATACCTCGGCGAACAACTCGTCGCGGGTGACAACACGGCCCGGCTGCCGCAGCAGCACGCGCAGCACGCCCAGGGCCTTCGGCGTCAGCCGGCGCGGGCGACGCGCGCCGACGACCTCGACTTCGCGCGAGGACAGAGTGACGGTGCACTCTCCTATCCGTATCCGATCGGATACCGGGGGCTGGATTTCGCTGCTGTTCATTTTCTGCTACACAGTAGAGACAGGTCCCGGGCAGTGTTGCCTTCGATACCGCCCCGTCCTGGGAACAGCGAAAAGCCAGACTCCGCACAAAGCATCGGCGCATACCGCAAAAACAATCGAGCGCGCGAATACTAGCCTATGCAAGTTACCTCGCCTATCGCGTGGTCGACATCAGGCTCTCTCTCGCCGACGCATTCACATAATTTGCGACATCATTCGCGCCCTTTCGGGCGCGAAATTTTTATCTGGCGTTCATTTTCACATGCGCCGCAACATGGTCAATCCGACCAGCCGCGAAACCACCAAAGCCACGTACATCACGCCGGAAAACTGCTCCAGCATGACCAGTGCGCGTGCCTGTGGACGCAACGGCACGACGTCACTCAAGCCGACTCCAGACAGCAAGCTGAAGCTGAGATAAAGCAGCTCCATCCAACTGCGCTGCGCGCCTCCGCCGGTGCCCTGGAAGCTGCCCGGGTACCACTGCTGGCATACCGCGAATGCGAACGCGAATGCCCATGCAAGCAAGGTGAATGTCGCGCCTGCGGCGAACAGTTCGTCGCGGGTGACCTTGTGGTCCTGGAGCATGTACGCAATCAGGGCGCCGGCCGTGTAGAAGTACAGCAGGCTCTCCAGCAACTGCGCGGTGGTCAGCAATGCGCTGCGGTCGAGCAATGCACCGGCCAGCGAGAACACCACCGACGGGATGGCCAGCACCAGTGCCAGCCAGGTGCCCAGCGGGCTGCGCTGCACCACCCACAGCGCCAGGCCCAGTACCGCCATGCCGAACATGCCCAGCGCCGCGCGGCCGGCAGCGGTGTCATCCAGCGCGGGGTACAGCAGCACCGCGATCAACTGGGCGCCCAGCAGCCAGGCCGAAGGATGACGGCGGGCAATGGCCAGCCAACGGGTGGTCATGGCAACAGGCATGGTGTCCTTCCCCCAGGGTGATGCGCGGAGCATAGCGGGGAGCGGCGTGATGAGCGGTGGTGCCGGCCGCTGGCCAGCACGCTTCCCGGCCCCCGCACAACCGGCTGCCGGCCAGCGGCCGGCACCCGGCTACTCGTCATCCCTGCTGGTAGACCTCTGCGCCAGCCGCGCGGAACTCCTCCGACTTCTCCTTCATGCCGGCCTCGGCGTAGTCACGCACATCCTGGGTGATCTTCATCGAACAGAAGTGCGGGCCGCACATCGAGCAGAAGTGGGCCAGCTTGTGCGCATCCTTCGGCAGCGTCTCGTCATGGAACTCCTTGGCCTTCTCCGGATCCAGGCCAAGGTGGAACTGGTCTTCCCAGCGGAACTCGAAGCGCGCCTTGCTCAACGCGTTGTCGCGAACCTGCGCGCCCGGATGGCCCTTGGCCAGGTCGGCTGCATGCGCGGCAATGCGATAAGCCATGATGCCGTCGCGCACGTCCTGGCGATTGGGCAGGCCGAGATGCTCCTTCGGCGTCACGTAACAGAGCATGGCCGTGCCGAACCACCCGATCATCGCCGCGCCGATCGCGCTGGTGATGTGGTCGTAGCCCGGTGCGATATCGGTGGTCAACGGCCCCAGCGTATAGAAAGGCGCCTCGCCGCACTCACGCAGCTGCTTGTCCATGTTCTCCTTGATCAGCTGCATCGGCACGTGGCCGGGGCCCTCGATCATGGTCTGCACATCATGCTTCCAGGCAATCTTCGTCAGCTCGCCCAGTGTTTCCAGCTCACCGAACTGCGCGGCGTCGTTGGCGTCGGCGATGCAGCCCGGGCGCAGGCCGTCACCCAGCGAAAAGGTCACGTCATAGGCCTTCATGATTTCGCAGATCTCTTCGAAATGCGTGTACAGGAAATTCTCCCTGTGGTGCGCCAGGCACCACTTGGCCATGATCGAGCCCCCGCGGCTGACGATGCCGGTCACCCGCTTGGCGGTGAGTGGCACGTAGCGCAGCAGCACGCCGGCGTGGATGGTGAAGTAGTCCACGCCCTGCTCGGCCTGCTCGATCAGCGTATCGCGGAAGATCTCCCAGGTCAGTGCTTCGGCGCGGCCATCGACCTTCTCCAGCGCCTGGTAGATCGGCACGGTACCAATCGCCACCGGCGAGTTGCGGATGATCCACTCGCGGGTTTCATGGATGTGCTTGCCGGTGGAGAGGTCCATCACGGTGTCACCGCCCCAGCGGATCGCCCACACCAGTTTCTCTACCTCCTCGGCGATTCCCGAGGAAACGGCGCTGTTGCCGATGTTGGCATTGATCTTGGTCAGGAAGTTGCGGCCGATGATCATCGGCTCGCTTTCCGGATGGTTGATGTTGTTGGGCAGCACCGCGCGGCCGCGCGCGATTTCATCCCGCACGAACTCCGGCGTGATGATCTGCTGGATCGAGGCGCCGAACGCCTCGCCCGGGTGCTGCTGCAGCAGGCCCGCATCGCGGATCGCTTCCAGCCGCTGGTTCTCGCGGATGGCAACGAATTCCATTTCCGGGGTGATGATGCCGCGGCGCGCGTAGTGCATCTGGGTGACGTTCGCGCCTGCCCGTGCACGGCGCGGCAGGCTGCGTGCGGGGAAGCGCACGGCAGCGAGCTTGGGGTCGTGCTCGCGATCACGCCCGAACGACGAACTCAGGCCTTCGAGCTGCTCGGTATCGCCACGTTCCTCCACCCAGCCGCGACGCAGTGCCGGCAGACCGGCGGACAGATCGATACGCACGCCCGGATCGGTGTAGGGGCCGGACGTGTCGTAGACCGTGACCGGCGCATTCTCTTCGCCGCCGAACAGCGTCGGGGTGCGGGTCAACGCGATCTCCCGCATCGGCACCTGCAGATCCGGGCGCGAACCGGGCACGTGGATCTTGCGCGAGCCGGGAATGGGCCGGGTCACGGATTCGGAGAGTTGCTGGGCCTGTTGCTGCAGGGCGGAGAGCTGTGCGTTCATCGGGCATCGTCCAGGAAGGTCAGGGACGAAGCGGCGGCGCACTGCGACCGCGCCCGGACGCTCCTTGGGCGGAGTCCGGGAATGGCTGCATTGCAAAGCTTCCCTACGCCGGTATGAGCCGGATCAGGTTCCAAGGGACTGTCTCAACCGTGGCCACTTGGCCGCGGTACCCCCGCTTCTTGGCGTGCATTAGAGCATAGACCGCCCGCCTCCGGAGTTGCCCCCAATCGATATTCGTTAACAGAACCATGACGTCGCGTTCAGTAACGTGCACGTCCGTCGCGCTCCAGCGACCGATGCTTCCTTCGCCGCCGACGCGGCCCCTGCCCGGTTCGCGCTGCATGCCGCCGGCCCTTCGCTGCAAGCTCTGCTCGCTCCCCTCAATCCCTTGATCGGAGAAGCTCCTTCATGGTGTTTCGCGTTTCCATCGCACTGGTTCTGCTGCTGGTGCTGCTTGCCGGTGTTGCACCCGGTCCCTTCAACACCGTGGTCCAGTCGATGCTGGCCGAGGTCATCCGCAGTGTCGGCTGGCTGTACCTGCTGGTCGTGTTCCTGGCGCTGGTGTTCCTGATGTACCTGGCCTTCGGCCGCTTCGGCAACCTGCGCATCGGTGGCGAAGATGCCGAGCCGGAGTTCTCGCGTGCCAGCTGGATGTCGATGCTGTTCGCTGCCGGCATGGGCATCGGCCTGGTGTTCTGGGGCGCAGCCGAGCCCATTTCGCACTTCAGCAAGCCACCGGAGGGGCTGGCGCCCGAAAGCATGGACGCCGCGCGCGCCGCCATGCGCTATGCGTTCTTCCATTGGGGCCTGCACCCGTGGGCGATCTACGCGCTGATCGGCCTGGCGATGGCCTGGTTCCAGTTCAATCGCCAAGGCGGTGGTCAGATAAGCGACATGCTGCAGCCAATCATCGGTCGCCACCATCGCGGCTGGGCCGGAAAGGTGGTCAACATCTCTGCGGTGGTGGCCACCGCAGTCGGCGTGGCAACCGCACTCGGCTTCGGCACGGTGCAGATCGCGGCCGGCGTGCAACGCGTGTTCGGCGTGCAGGCGGGCGTACCGCTGCAGTTGACCATCATCGCAGTGGCATTCGTGCTGTACATGGCGTCCACGCTCAGTGGCGTCGGGCGTGGCATGAAGTGGCTATCCAACGTCAACCTGGCGCTGGCGGCATTGCTGCTCGCACTGGTACTGGTGCTCGGTCCGACCGGCGCCATCTTCAATACCTTCACCACCACACTGGGCTCCTATCTCAACCAACTGGTGACCATGAGCCTGCGCATGTCGCCGTTCTCGTCCAGTACCTGGGTGGCCGACTGGACGATCTTCTACTGGGCCTGGTGGATTTCCTGGGCGCCGTTCGTCGGTTCGTTCATCGCGCGCATCTCGCGCGGCCGCAGTGTTCGCGAGTTCGTGGTAGGCGTGGTGCTTGCGCCAACTCTGTTGGGCTTCTTCTGGTTCTCGGTCTTCGGGGGCACCGCAATCTGGTCGCAGATCTTCGGTCACGCAGACCTGGTGCAGGCACTGGGCAACGGCTACGAGACGGTGCTGTTCACCCTCTTCGACAGCCTTCCCCTGCCGTTGCTGCTGTCGAGCATCGCGCTGGTGCTGCTGATGATCTTCTTCGTGACGTCGGCCGATTCGGCAGTGCTGGTACTGGCCACGATGTCCACAGACGATGCGGGCGAACCACCGCGCAGGCACAAGATCGCGTGGGGCGTGGGCATCGCGCTGATCGCGGGCGCGTTGCTGCTCGCAGGTGGCCTGGAGGCACTGCAGGGCATGATCACGATTGCGGCATTGCCATTCGCACTGTTGATGGTGCTGGTGATGGTGTCGCTGTATCGGGTGCTGGATCAGGAATACACGCGCGAGCGGCGGCAGGCGCAGCGCCAGCGGCACATGATCGATGCGTGGATCGCACGCGAGATGGCGGCGCAGGAGGAGACACAGGCCGAGGCCGCACGCGCGCACGATCAGGATTGAGCGTGTTTTGCAGCCTGCGGCTGCACCGCTTTTTCAAGCAACGGCAACAGCAACATCAACTTCAAGAGCGGCTCTGGTTTCTGCGGGTTGGGTGGGGCGGTATGGGGGGCAGGACACGCCGTAAACCCATCCATGAAGTGACCCCCGAGACTTGGACGGTGGGGTCAGGCGGCTGCTTGGGCCTGTTCCCGGTACTTTACCGGGCTTAGCCCCTTCAATTTCAATCTGATTCGCTCTTGGTTGTAGT
>NZ_JCAFSH010000016.1:0-71750 GCF_059369035.1 Stenotrophomonas sp. YJH_SMC_130 | reverse complement strand
TGCTTACATCCACGGCTTCTACAATCCAGCCCGGCTACACTCGGCGCTGGGCTACCACTCGCCTAACAACTACGCCCGGCAGCTCCGGGCTGCCGCCTGAAACGGCTTCATGGCGTCCGTTTTCAGGGGGCCAGATCACACACCCCTGCGCAACCCACCCTCCCGGCCACGGACACTTTCCGTGCGCGTCCACCCCGGGTTGAAGAAGGAAGAGCAAGAGCCGCATTACTTCCGGGGTCAGATCCGTTTTCCGCAGGAAAACGGATCTGACCCCTCTTTTCACCTGGAAACCCAACGCTCTTTCCGTCCGGCACCGAAATGCCGGGAGGGCTGGGCCGGGGTGGGCAGGCAGGACCGTTGGCGCCATGGGCCCGAGGCATGCCTCGGGCGGGTTGGGCAGGACGCCCAACCCCGGTCTTGCCGCGTGCGCAGGACTGCGCACACGAGCAAGGCGCCATCGAGCCCCCATGGACGGGTTTACGGCGTGTCCTGCCTGCCCACCCCGGCCCAGCCACTTACTGACAATCCAGCGCCGACCAGCCGCTGTTGCTGTTGCTGTTGCTGTTGCTTCAAAACCAGCCTGCCGCAGGCAGCGCCGCAGCCGCCGCTGCAGGAAAAACCTGAATACGTTCCGACACCGCACCTCAATCCCCCGCCTCTGCGGCCGATAACGGGGTTGTCACGGTGTATCCCGCCGCTGACCGGCTCGGCGCCGCCCGCCTGCTTCAACCGGGTCCTGCTCGATGAATCTCCTGCATCGCTGGCAACACTACTTCAGCAATCTTTCCGTCCGGCGCAAGCTCAACCTGCTGACGCTGCTCATCGCGCTCGGCGTGATCGCGCTCTCGGTGATCGCCGCCCGCATGCAGTACCTGGATCTCACCGAGACCCGAAAGACCGCACTGAAGACCCAGGTCGAACTGAGCTACGGCATCCTCCAGCACTACCACCGCCTGGCCGGTACCGGCGAACTCAGCGAAGAGGCTGCCAAGCGCGCCGCGCTGCAGGCACTGGAAGTGATGCGTGCAGAGAACGATACCTACTATTTCAACGTCTACGACACCGGCTACCGGCTGCTGATGCACCCGTTCCGCAAGGACCTGGTCGGCAAGGACATGAAGGACTTCCGCACCGACGATGGTGTGCGCATCTACTACGACCAGGTCGAAGCGGCCAAGGCCGGTGGTGGCTTCGTCAATTATCGCTGGGCGAAGCCGGGCAGCAAGGGCGACGTCGAGAAGGTTGCCTACGCCGGACTGTTCGCGCCGTGGAACTGGGTGGTCAGCAGTGGCGTCTACATGGACGACGTGCAGAAGCAGGCGCTGGTGTTCACCGCCATCATGGCAGTCTCCGGCGGCGTCCTGGTGCTGATCGTACTGGCCCTGAGCTGGGTCATCGGCAACCGCATCGCGGTACCGCTGAAGCAGGCCACAGCCGTCGCCGAAGGCATCGCCGCCGGCAAGCTCGACAGCCACATCGGCCCGCAGCCGCACGATGAAACCGGTCGCCTGCTGGACGCCATGGCCGGCATGCAGCAGCAGTTGCATGCGGTCATCACCGGCCAGCGCGAAATGGCCCGCCGCCACGACGGTGGCGAACTCAGCTACCGCATCGACGCCAGCGCCTTCCCCGGCGAATACGGGCTGATGGTGCAGGAAACCAACTCCCTGGTGGGTAGCCACGTGCAGACCCTGCACGATGTGCTGGACGTGGTGCAGCAGTACGCGGTCGGTGACCTGAGCCGCGACATCGCCCGCTACCCGGGCGAGAAGGCGGCGATGACCACCACCGTCGACACCGTCAAGGCCAACCTCGGCCGCATCAACGCCGAGATCAAGCAGTTGGCCAGCGCCGCTGCTGCCGGCGACTTCAGCCGCCGAGGCGATGCGCAGCGCTTCGACCACGATTTCCGTCTGATGCTGGAAAACCTCAACGCGATGATGGCGGTCAGCGATGACAACCTCGGCAAGCTCTCGCAGCTGCTGTCGGCCATCGCCGAAGGTGACTTGACCGCGCGCATGCACGGCGACTACCAGGGCGTGTTCGCCCGCATGCGCGACGATGCCAACGCCACGGTCGCGCAGCTGACCCAGATCGTCGGCCAGATCCAGGCCAGCGCCTCCAGCATCACCCTGGCCGCCGGCAAGATCGCCTCCGGCAACAGCGACCTGTCGCGCCGGACCGAACAGCAGGCCGCCAACCTGGAAGAAACCGCGGCCTCGATGGAGGAACTGACCTCCACCGTGCGCCAGAACGCCGAGCACGCCCGCCAGGCCAACCAGCTCGCCATCGGCGCCCATGGCGTCGCCTCGCAGGGTGGCGAGGTCGTCGGCCAGGTGGTCACCACCATGTCCGCCATCGAAGCCTCGTCGAAGAAGATCGCCGAGATCATCTCGGTGATCGACGGCATCGCGTTCCAGACCAACATCCTGGCGCTGAACGCCGCCGTGGAAGCCGCGCGTGCCGGTGAACAGGGCCGCGGCTTCGCCGTGGTCGCCAGCGAAGTGCGCACCCTCGCCCAGCGCTCGGCCGCTGCCGCCAAGGAGATCAAGAGCCTGATCGACGACTCGGTCGGCAAGGTTGCCGAGGGCTCCAGCCTGGTCCACCAGGCCGGCAGCACCATGGGCGAGATCGTCGCCTCGGTGCAGCGTGTGACCGACATCATGGCCGAGATCTCTGCGGCCTCGCAGGAACAGAGCGCGGGCATCGAGCAGGTCAACCAGACCGTGGTGCAGATGGACGAGACCACCCAGCAGAACGCCGCGCTGGTGGAGGAAGCCACCGCTGCCGCACGTGCGATGGAAGACCAGGCGGCGCAGCTGGCCGATGCAGTGGCGATCTTCCGCCTCGACAACCAGGTCTCCGCCGCAGTGAAGGCTGTCGCCGAACGCGTGGAACCGGCGCGCATCACCACCGTGGCACGTCCGCAGCCGACCAGCCCCCCCGCGCCGGTACGTCGCAGCAGCAACGCCGGCACCTTCGTCGCCAGCGACAGCGACTGGCAGGAATTCTGAGACCCACCTGTGGCGGCTTCGGCCGCCGCCCCCGCCGACGGACACGTCCCCCGTGCAAAGTCCTACTCCCATCGTTACCGGTCCACGCGAATTCGAGTTCGCCGACCGTGATTTCCGCCGCGTCTGCGACCTGATCTACCAGCGCGTGGGCATTGCGCTTGCGCCGGCAAAGCGCGACATGGTCTATGGCCGCCTGTCGCGCCGCCTGCGCACGCTGGGCATGCGCAGCTTCCAGCAGTACCTGGACCATCTGGAACAGGAAGACGGTGACGAGTGGCAGGCGTTCACCAACGCCCTGACCACCAACCTGACCTCGTTCTTCCGCGAACCGCACCACTTCGACAAGCTGCGCGAAGAACTGCAGCAGCGCTCCAGCCGCACGCCGTTGCTGCTGTGGTCGTGCGCGGCGTCCACGGGTGAAGAGCCCTACTCGATGGCGATCACCGCGTGCGAGGCCTTTGGCTCCCTGAAGCCGCCGGTGCGCATCATTGCCACCGACGTCGATACCCAGGTGCTGGCCACCGCCGGCCGCGGCGTCTACAACATCGATCGCGTCGCCAGCCTCGATCCGGACCTGCGCCGCCGCTACTTCCAGCGTGGCAGCGGCCCCAACGAGGGCCAGTGCCGCGTGCTGCCTGCGCTGCGCGAGCTGATCGAATTCCGCCCGTTGAACCTGCTCGCCCCGCGCTACGACGTCGGTGGCCCGTTCGACGCACTGTTCTGCCGCAACGTAATGATCTACTTCGACAAGCCGACCCAGCGCGCGATCCTCGGCCGCCTGGTGCAGCACCTGGCCGATGACGGCCTGCTCTACACCGGCCATTCGGAGAACTATCTGCACGCCGCCGACCTGATCCAGCCCTGCGGCCGCACCCTGTACCGCCGTGCGGCGAAGGCCGGCGCATGAATGCTTCACTGCGTACCGACGATGTGATGCGCTACCAGGATGCGCGCTTCCAGACCATCGCCGCCAAGCTGCTGCCCACCCAGTACCTGGTGGTCGATGACACCACCGCGCTGACCACCACGCTGGGCTCGTGCGTCGCCGCCTGCCTGCGCGACCCGGTGCTGAAGATCGGCGGCATGAACCACTTCCTGCTGCCCGAGGGCAACGCCGGTGACGGCGCGCCCGCGCGCTACGGCAGCTACGCGATGGAACTGCTGATCAACGACATGCTCAAGCGTGGTGCCCACCGCAAGCGCATCGAGGCCAAGGTGTTCGGTGGCGCCAACGTGCTGAAGGGCTTCACCAGCAACCCGGTTGGCACCCGCAACGCCGAGTTTGTCCGCCAGTACCTTCAGGCCGAGCACATTCCGATCATTGCCGAGGACTTGTGCGGCATCCATCCGCGCAAGATCTGGTTCTTCGCCGATACCGGCCGCGTGGTGGTGCAGCGCCTGCCGCATGCGCATGAAGCCGAGGTGGCCGCCACCGAATCGGCGGTGCGTGCGCGCCTGTCCAAGGCGCCGGTCACCGGTGGCGTGGAGCTGTTCGAATGACCTTCACCGGCAACGCCCCCTGCCGGGTCCTGATCGTCGACGACTCCGCCGTCGTGCGGCAGATGCTCACGGAAATCCTGTCCAGCGACCCGGCCATCGACGTGGTCGGCACCGCGGCTGACCCGCTGTTGGCGCGCGAGAAGATCAAGCGCCTGCTCCCGGACGTGATCACCCTCGACGTGGAAATGCCGCGCATGGACGGGCTGGCGTTCCTGGAAAACCTGATGCGCCTGCATCCGCTGCCGGTGGTGATGATTTCCTCGCTGACCGAGCGAGGCGCCGACACCACCCTGCAGGCACTGGCGCTGGGCGCCGTGGATTTCGTCTCCAAGCCCAAGCTGGACGTGGCCCGTGGCCTGCAGGGCTATGCCGAGGAGATCATCGCCAAGGTCAAGATGGCGGCGCGCTCGCGCGTGCGCCCGCTGGTGCGTGCCAGCGCCCCCAAGCTCACGCTGGACGCTACGCCGGCGATGCGTGCTGCCTCGCCGCAGTTCCGCACCACCGACCGCCTGATCGCGATCGGCTCGTCAGCCGGTGGCACCGAAGCGCTGCGCGTGGTGCTGGAAGGCATGCCTGCCGATGCACCCGCCGTGGTGATGACCCAGCACCTGCCGGCCAGCTTCAGCAGCGCCTTCGCCGAGCGACTGGACCGCCACTCGGCAATGGCCGTGCGCGAGGCCAGCGACGGCGAAGCAGTACTGCCCGGCCACGCCTACCTGCCACCCGGCGGCAAGCACCTGCGCATCATCCGCGACGGTGCGCGCTGGCGCTGCCGCATCGACGACGGCCCGGCGGTGAACCGGCACAAGCCCGCGGTGGACGTGCTGTTCCGCTCGGTCGCGCAGAGCGCCGGTGGCAATGCCATCGGTGCCATCCTCACCGGCATGGGTGACGACGGCGCGCGCGGCCTGCTGGAGATGCGCCAGGCCGGCGCGCCCACACTGGTGCAGGACGAGGCCACCAGCGTGGTCTGGGGCATGCCCGGCGCCGCGTTCAAGCTGGGCGCTGCCGAGGAACAGGTGCCGCTGGAGCGGGTCGCCGAGCGGTTGCTCGCCCTCGCCCGCGGCTGACAGGCCCCTGTAGAGCCGAGCCCACGCTCGGCTCCGCTCCCTGCTGGACACCTCCAAGAGACGTCAGGCTCGATTGCCGATCCGCCGCCAGCACTTTCGACCATTGATGTTTCAACGGCGCTGATCGAGGCTTGATCCTGCCGCACGCCATGCGCGGTGACCGGGAGCCCGCAGGACACCGACTTGGAGCGCGGCTGGAGCGGGTCGTATAGTCAGGTATCGCACTGCAATTGAACGCCGATGAACGTTACCCCGCAAGGCCGCGCTGCCCGGGTACGCAGGGAGGGAGGTCCGGGTAACGGGCAATACCCACTGCGCAACCTGTCGCATTTGCCCAGATATGGCGCCGTCGTCCGTGATGAGTCCGCATGTTCCAAGGATCAAGGACAATCCTGCAGCGACATGGACCGCTCATGCTGAAATCCGCCCCCAGCCTTGCTCATGTTGCGTTGATCGCTTTGATCACACTGGCCGCTGCGGGCTGCAGCAAGGAACGCTCGTTCCCGGTCTATCGCGAGAATCCTGCGCCCCAGGATGCGCTGCCGATTGTGATTCGGGTCCACGATGCACCCGTGGATGTCCCCGTTCCTTCGGTCTTCGTCACGTATGAGATAGACCCACTCTGTCTCCCTCCGGTCAACAATTGGGAGGGGGTGCAGTACGAGCCGAACCAGCACAAGGTTGAGGTTCAGGCACAGCGCCTCAGTGCAACTGAATTCAGCAGTGCTGTTTTCAACGACGGCATGGAAGTTGCCGACTATTACGGTCGTGGCCCTTGCACTTGGACACCCGTGCTTGTGGAAGCTTCATTCCCCTTCATTATCGATGATCGCCCAATCCGAGCGTCCGTCGCAGCACTATTCACGGAAATTGAGGGCGGGAGAACCTTCACTGCTTACGTAAAGCGCGCATTGCCGCCCTTGACCACAGGACAGTCGACAGAGCGGACGCCAACCGAGCCTTCAAGTTGGTACGAAAAGATGCCCCCAGAGAAGCGCGAGGAATACTTTCCAATCGAAGTCTCCACACGGATTGAAGGAGCATCGCAATGAATCCTAGAGAAAGCGCGGCGCTTTCGGACGATGTCTATAAGGACCCGCTTCCGCCCGTCAGTTCCGACATCACCGTCGGCGGAACAAAGTATGAGGTCCTCGCTTGTCGTGACTCTGGGAGCGGATATCAGGGTGTTGTCTACCTCAACATCAATACAAAGGAAGTCATCGTCGCCCATCGCGGTACCGAGTTTGATCGTCAGCCCATGCTTGATGGCGGCATCGACGCCGCGATGGTCACCGCCAGATTCAACGCGCAACTGACTGACGCGCTGGCGCTGACAAAGCAAGCCCTCAGGCTGGCCGAAGAAAGGGGAGCCGGGCCAGTACACGTCACCGGCCACTCCTTGGGCGGCGCTCTCGCGCAGATCACTGCACACCACTACAACCTCCCCGGCGACGCGTTCAATCCCTACGGTGCCGCCGGGCTGGCATATCGCCTTCCTGAAGGCCAGCCAGCCAACGCCGCACCCTTCACCAACCATGTGATGGCAGGCGACCTGGTCAGTGCCGGCGGTCCCCATTACGGCAAGGTCGAGATGTATGCGCTGCCCAGGGAACTGGAGATCCTGCGCAACGCCGAGCACGGCCAGCGCATCGCCTCGATCGGAACACCCGGGATGAAGAGCGGCCATGTCATGTCCGCCGCGGTGGCGGTCCAGTTGGGCGATTCCCATCGATTGGTTCATTTCCTTGATCGCATGACCGACAAGGGTCCGGTGCAATCTGTACTGGACAACCCACAGGTGCGGGTCACGGATCCTGAGGACCTGCGCCGGATTGCCGACTACCGCAGTGATGTTCATCAACTGCGTGCGGGTGCGACCGTGCTTGTCGGCGGCGGGCCCGGTCTGCTGCGCGACGGTATCAATTTCCTGCGCGGTGTCGAGGAAGCCGGTGCATACGCCCGCCGCGAGGCTGAAGCGGAGCAGCGGGCCCAGAATGCGCTCAAGCCGGGGGAGCAGCTGATCCAGGATGCAACCGGCAAGGGCTCGCCCTCTCTCAGCAATCCCGCTTTCTCTCCCAAGAACCCTTTACAGGAGAGCATTGAATCAACCTTGGACAAGGCAGGCCTGGATCCCAGGAAGGAAGGCCATCCAGACCATGCGCTCTACCGGCAGATTCGCGACGGTGTATCCGTCGTGGATGCCAGGCACGGGCGCAGCTTCGATGAAACCAGTGAGCGCGTGTCGGCCGGCCTGCTTGCGGCGGCCAAGGGCAGCGGCCTGGAACGCGTCGATCATGTTGTACTGGGCAATTCACCCAGCGATGGCTCAGCATCTCGCATGTTCGTTGTGCAGGGAGCGCTCGACAATCCAGCACACCTGCGGGCGTCGGTTCCAATCAGTGAGGCCGTCAATACGCCCGTAGAACAGTCGCTCGCCAAGGCCGAGCAGATTTCGCAGGCACAGCAGGTCGCCCAGCAGGACCTCGCCCAGGAGCAGGCCCTCACTGCGAGGCGGATGGGCTAGGCCACCTGGCCGGGCACAATGAAAAACCCGGCTCTCACCGGGGGTTTTTCATTTCAACGGGATGCCGGCCAGCGGCCGGCACTACCATGCGTCGTCCGCTCACAAAAAACCCCCGGCGCGAGCCGGGGGTTTTCCGTTACCGCATCAGGCAGCGACCGTGCTGGCCACGTCCTGGTATTCCTCGATCTGGTCGAAGTTCATGTAGCGGTAGATCTCCGCACCATTGGCGTTGATCACGCCGATGTCCGCCATGTACTCCTCCTTGGTCGGGATGCGGCCCAGACGCGAGCAGATCGCCGCCAGTTCCGCCGAACCCAGGTACACGTTGGTGTTGCGGCCCAGACGGTTCGGGAAGTTGCGGGTCGAGGTCGACATCGCGGTGGAACCTTCGCGGATCTGCGCCTGGTTGCCCATGCACAGCGAGCAGCCCGGCATTTCCATACGAGCGCCGGTAGCACCGAAGGTGCCGTACACGCCTTCCTTGGTCAGCTCGGAGGCGTCCATCTTGGTCGGCGGGGCCACCCACAGGCGGGTCGGCAGGTCACGCTTGCCTTCCAGCAGCTTGGCAGCGGCGCGGAAGTGGCCGATGTTGGTCATGCACGAACCGATGAACACCTCGTCGATCTTGGCACCGGCCACTTCGGACAGGGTCTTCACGTCGTCCGGGTCGTTCGGGCAGGCCACGATCGGCTCGTGGATGTCGGCCAGGTCGATCTCGATGACGGCGGCGTACTCGGCATCCGCGTCCGGCTCCAGCAGCTGCGGGTTGGCCAGCCACGCTTCCATCTTCTCGATGCGACGCTGCAGCGAGCGCGGATCCTGGTAACCCTCGGCAATCATCCACTTCAGCAGAGTGATGTTGCTGGTCAGGTACTCGATGATCGGCTCCTTGTTCAGGCGCACCGAGCAACCGGCCGCCGAACGCTCGGCCGAGGCGTCGGACAGTTCGAACGCCTGTTCGACCTTCAGATCCGGCAGGCCTTCGATTTCCAGGATACGGCCGGAGAAGATGTTCTTCTTGCCCGCCTTGGCCACGGTCAGCAGGCCCGACTTGATCGCGTACAGCGGGATCGCGTTGACCAGGTCGCGCAGGGTCACGCCCGGCTGCATCTTGCCCTTGAAGCGCACCAGCACCGACTCCGGCATGTCCAGCGGCATCACGCCGGTGGCGGCAGCGAAGGCGACCAGGCCCGAGCCGGCCGGGAACGAAATACCCACCGGGAAACGGGTGTGCGAATCACCACCGGTACCGACGGTGTCCGGCAGCAGCATGCGGTTGAGCCAGCTGTGGATCACGCCGTCGCCCGGGCGCAGCGAAACGCCGCCACGGGTGGAGATGAACTCCGGCAGGGTGTGGTGGGTCTTCACGTCCACCGGCTTCGGGTAAGCGGCGGTGTGGCAGAACGACTGCATCACCAGGTCGGCCGAGAAGCCCAGGCAGGCCAGGTCCTTCAGCTCGTCACGGGTCATCGGGCCGGTGGTGTCCTGCGAGCCGACCGAGGTCATCTTCGGTTCGCAGTAGGTGCCCGGGCGCATGCCCTGGCCTTCCGGCAGGCCACAGGCGCGGCCGACCATCTTCTGCGCCAGCGAGAAGCCCTTGCCGGTATCGGCCGGCTGCACCGGCAGGCGGAACAGGTCGGTCGGGGCCAGGCCCAGCGCTTCGCGCGCCTTGCCGGTCAGGCCACGACCGATGATCAGCGGGATGCGGCCACCGGCACGCACTTCGTCGAACAGCACGTCGGACTTGACCTGGAACTCGGCGATCACTTCGCCGTTCTTCAGCGCCTTGCCTTCGTACGGACGCAGCTCGATGACATCGCCGTGCTCCATCTTCGACACGTCAAGCTCGATCGGCAGCGCACCGGCATCTTCCATGGTGTTGTAGAAGATCGGGGCGATCTTGCCGCCCAGGCACACGCCACCGGCGCGCTTGTTCGGGATGTACGGAATGTCATCGCCGGTCCACCACAGCACGCTGTTGGTGGCCGACTTGCGCGAGGAACCGGTGCCGACCACGTCGCCGACGTAGGCGACCAGGTGGCCCTTGTCCTTCAGCGACAGGATCTGCTGGATCGGGCCGCGCTTGCCGTCTTCTTCCGGGGTGAACGGCGCGTCGTCGCGCTTGTTCTTCAGCATCGCCAGGGCGTGCATCGGAATGTCCGGGCGGGTGGTCGCGTCCGGTGCCGGCGACAGGTCGTCGGTGTTGGTTTCGCCCGGCACCTTGAACACGGTGATGGTCAGGCTCTGCGGCACTTCCGGCTTGCTGGTGAACCACTCGGCCTCGGCCCAGCTCTGCAGCACGGCCTGGGCGTTGGCGTTGCCGGCCTTCGCCTTCTCCTGCACGTCATGGAACGCATCGAACACCAGCAGGGTGTTCTTCAGGCCATTGGCAGCGATAGCGCCAACGCTGGCGTCGTCCAGCAGCTGGATCAGCGGCGCAACGTTGTAGCCGCCGAGCATGGTGCCCAGCAGTTCGGTGGCGCGCTCGCGGCTGATCAGCGGGTTCTGCTCGCTGCCCAGGGCGATCGCCGCCAGGTACGACGCCTTGACCTTGGCTGCGTCATCGACGCCGGCCGGCACGCGGTGGGTCAGCAGGTCGAGCAGGAACTCGGCCTCGCCCTGCGGCGGGTTCTTCAGCAGTTCGATGACATCGGCCGTCTGCTGCGCGCTCAGCGGCAGCGGCGGGATGCCAAGCGCAGCGCGCTCGGCGACGTGGTGGCGGTAGGCTTCCAACATGACAACTCCCGGGTAATGCGTAGGTTGAAAAATCAAAAGTGGGCTCAGGCGTGCGGCACGATCAGCTTCAGGCCCTTGAAGTAGTCGCGGTAAAACGTATCGTTCCAGGTGATCAGGCCATCGCACTGCAGCAGTGCATGGGCGCCGACCATGAATTCGTCCAGGCTGCGACGGCTGCCGCCGCGCTGACGGTGACGGCGGTGCATCTCGCCGGCGCGCAGCGCCGACTTGGCCTCCATCGGGTTGAAGTGCACGCCCATCTCTTCCAGTGCTTCGAGCACTTCGGCACCACCGCGCAGCGATGCGCAGACTTCGGCCAGAGTCGCGCCGCAGACCACCACGCGGCCACCGACCAGGCTCTGCCGGAGGATGGCTTCCACGGCATCGGCCTGCGGGCCGTTGCTGAGCAGTTCGACCAGTACCGGTGAATCGACGGCGATCATCACGGCTTATTCCTCGTCGCGCACCGCGCGTACTGCCGCATCGGACGACTCGAAGCCGTCCAGCGCGAACTTGCCGCGCGCCCGTGAAATGGCATCGTCAACACTCTTGCGCAGGATGATGCGGCTGCCGTCCAGCTCGACCTTCAGCAGCGTGCCCTTGGTCAGGCCGAGGGCATCGCGCACCGCCTTGGGCAGGGTGATCTGTCCGCGTTCTGCAACGGTGGCTTCCATGGGTAGGCCTCAAAAAGTATGTATGAATTATACATACCTGACGTAAACACCTCAAATCCGGCGAACTGTGACCTTGCACCAGAATCAGTCGCATTCGACCGCTAGACTGGCCGGGCATCTCTCGCTGTAGCGGGCCGGGACACTCCGGCACCGCACGCCCCCTCCCTCATAAAAGGACGTTCAATGCGCGCATTCATTCTGGCCCTGGCTCTGGCCACCCCCTTGGCCCTGGCCGCAGGCCCGGCCCACGCCAATCCGTTCGCGGCCCACACCACCGGCACTGAGATCACCCAGAAGCAACTGGACGAGCTGGAGGTGGGCAAGGCGACCCAGGACCAGGTCCGCGAGAAGTTTGGAGCGCCGACGCGTCGTGAGCAGCTTGGCGACACCCAGGTCTGGTACTACGACTACGCCAAGATCAAGCACTTCGGAAAGAACGTGCAGGAATCGACCGTCTTTGAGTTCGGCAAGGACAACGTACTCAAGGTGAAATCCAAGGGCGCGGCTCCCGCCAAGACCGGCAATCCGTTCCTGGGTGGCTGATCGCCACTGACTGGCGCGCTGCCCGTCGGCGGCGCGCCCCGTGCCCGGTCAAGAACGACTCGACCGCCACGATGACCATCGCTCAGCACGGCTCCGCCCCCAGCGCCTGCAGCACCCCCATGCTGCCGTCCACCTGTCCCCCGGCGCCATACGGCACTGCCTCGAGCCTGTCAGCCCGCACTAAGTCCGGCGGCGCCATGACACGAAAACTACATACGAATTTATAACCTTGCGTTCTGAGCCCGCAGTTCTGCGGCCCCGACGGCATCGGCGATACTGGCCTTCTGCCCGGCGGCACGGACTGCCGGCCACCGCAAGCAGGCCTGCCCATGCGCGGGCCACTGCAAGCCATCCGCAAGAAGGAGTTAACCCGCATGAGCGATTCGTTCTCCACCCGCAGCCAGCTGAACGTCGGTGGCAAGACCTACGACTACTTCAGCCTGCCCACGCTGGGCCAGCGCTTCGATATCTCCCACCTGCCCTACTCGATGAAGATCCTGCTGGAGAACCTGCTCCGGCACGAGGACGGCGGCATCACTGTCGGCAAGGACCACATCGAAGCCGTGGCCCGCTGGAACCCGGCGGCCGAGCCGGACACCGAGATCGCCTTCATGCCGGCGCGCGTGGTCCTGCAGGACTTCACTGGCGTGCCCTGCGTGGTCGACCTGGCCGCGATGCGCGATGCGGTGGTCAAGCTCGGCGGCAAGCCGGAGCAGATCAACCCGCAGATTCCCTCCGAACTGGTCATCGACCACTCGGTGCAGGTCGATGTGTTCGGCAAGCCCGACGCGCTGGACCTCAACGGCAAGATCGAATTCCAGCGCAACCAGGAACGCTACGGCTTCCTGCGCTGGGGACAGAAGGCCTTCGACAACTTCAAGGTGGTGCCGCCCAACACCGGCATCGTCCACCAGGTGAACCTGGAGAACCTGGCCCGCGTGGTGATGACCGCGCAGAAGGATGGCAAGGACATTGCCTACCCCGACACCGTGTTCGGTACCGACAGCCATACCACCATGATCAACGGCATCGGCGTGCTCGGCTGGGGCGTGGGGGGCATCGAAGCCGAGGCGGCCATGCTCGGCCAGCCATCGTCGATGCTGATTCCGCAGGTCGTCGGCTTCAAGCTGACCGGCAAGCTGCCCGAAGGCGCCACCGCCACCGACCTGGTGCTGACCGTCACCCAGATGCTGCGCAAGCTGGGCGTGGTGGGCAAGTTCGTCGAGTTCTACGGTGACGGCCTGCAGCACCTGCCACTGGCCGACCGCGCCACCATCGGCAACATGGCCCCGGAATACGGCGCCACCTGCGGCATCTTCCCGATCGACGCCGAATCGCTGAACTACCTGCGCCTGTCCGGTCGCAGCGAAGAGCAGATCGATCTGGTCGAGGCCTACGCCAAGGCGCAGGGCCTGTGGCACGAACCGGGCAGCCCGCACGCCCAGTACAGCACCACGCTGGAACTGGACATGGGCACGGTGAAGCCGTCGCTGGCCGGCCCGAAGCGCCCGCAGGACCGCGTGCTGTTGGAAGACGTGCAGAAGAACTACCGCGAAGCGCTGGTCGGCATGACCGCCAACCGTGACAAGCGCAGCGAGGACGTTGCCACCTTCGTCAACGAAGGCGGCGGCGCCGCGGTCGGCAACGAGCAGCTGGCCAAGGGCTTCGCCGACATCGAGATCGAAGGCCGCAAGGTGCGGCTGAAGGATGGCGCAGTGGTCATCGCCGCCATCACCTCGTGCACCAACACCTCCAACCCGGCGGTGATGATCGGTGCCGGCCTGCTGGCCCGCAACGCGGCCGCCAAAGGCCTGAACCGCCAGCCGTGGGTCAAGACCTCGCTCGGCCCGGGCTCGCGCGTGGTCACCGACTACCTGGAAAAGGCCGGTGTGCTGAAGGAGCTGGAGAAGATCGGCTTCTACGTGGTCGGCTACGGCTGCACCACCTGCATCGGCAACTCCGGCCCGCTGCCGACCGAAGTCAGCGCCGGCATCGCCGCCGGCGACCTGGTGGTGACCTCGGTGCTGTCGGGCAACCGCAACTTCGAGGGCCGCGTGCACCCCGAAGTGAAGATGAACTACCTGGCGAGCCCGCCGCTGGTGGTGGCCTATGCCATCGCCGGCACCACCGACATCGACCTGACCACCCAGCCGCTCGGCACCGGCAGCGACGGCCAGCCCGTGTTCCTGCGCGACATCTGGCCGAGCAACAAGGAAATCGGCGACGTCATCGCCGCCACCATTGGCCCGGAGATGTTCAAGCAGAACTACGCCGATGTGTTCAAGGGCGATACCCGCTGGAACACCATCGCCTCGCCGGATGGCAACCTGTACGCGTGGAGCGACGCCTCCACCTACATCAAGAACCCGCCCTACTTCGATGGCATGACCATGCAGACCGGCAGCATCGACGACGTGCACGGAGCACGCGTGATGGGCCTGTTCGGCGACTCGATCACCACCGACCACATTTCCCCGGCCGGCAACATCAAGAAGGACTCACCGGCGGGCCGCTTCCTGCAGGAGCGCGGCGTGCAGCCGGCCGACTTCAACAGCTACGGCAGCCGTCGCGGCAACGATGACGTGATGGTCCGCGGCACCTTCGCCAACATCCGCATCAAGAACCTGATGTTCGGTGGCGAGGAAGGCGGCAACACCCTGTACTACCCGGCCGGTGGTGGCCAGCCGGAGAAGCTGGCGATCTACGACGCGGCCATGAAGTACAAGGCCGACAAGGTGCCGCTGGTGGTGCTGGCCGGCAAGGAATACGGCACCGGCTCGTCGCGTGACTGGGCGGCCAAGGGCACCCTGCTGCTGGGGGTGAAGGCGGTCATCGCCGAGAGCTTCGAGCGCATCCACCGTTCCAACCTGGTCGGCATGGGCGTGCTGCCGCTGCAGTTCCGCAACGGCGAGAACGCGCAGTCTCTGGGCCTGGACGGCTCCGAGGTGATCGACATCACCGGCCTGCAGGACGGTGCCAGCAAGCGCGCCACGGTCACCGCCACCAGGGCTGATGGCACGAAGAAGACCTTCGAGGTGTCGGTGATGCTGCTGACCCCGAAGGAAGTCGAGTACTTCCGCCACGGTGGCCTGCTGCAGTACGTGCTGCGCCAGCTGGCCAGCAAGTAACGACAAAGGGCCGGATCCGCACGGATCCGGCCCTTTGCGTTTGCGATGCCCTTGTAGAGCCGAGCATGGGCTCGGCTCTACAGAAGCGCTCAGCGGCGCGGCGCATCCGGGTCGGTGCGCAGGGCCTTCAACAGGCCCCACATGTAGAACGCCAGGGTGAACGAGAACGGCAGGCCGCACAGCACCACCGCGGTCTGCATCGCGCTGAAATTGCCAGCCAGCAGCAGGCCGACGCTGGCCACAGTGATGCCGGCGGCCCAGAACACGCGCAGCCAGATCGGCGCGTCATGGCCATCTTCCACGCCATCGTCAACGCGACGCGTGCACAGGTTGGCGATCATCAGCGTGCCCGAGTCGACCGGGGTCAGGAACAGCACGAAGCCGATCACCACCGCAGCACCGGCCACGTACGGCGCCGCAGGCAGGTATTCCAGCAGCTTGAACAAGGTCATCGCTGCATCGTGCTGGGCCACGTCACCCAGGATCGCCTGGCCATGGTTGAGCACCAGGTCAATGGCGGTGTTGCCGAAGATCGACAGCCAGGCCAGGGTGAAGCCGAGCGGGATCAGCAGCACGCCCAAGATCACTTCGCGGATGGTGCGGCCACGCGAGATGCGCGCCACGAAAAGGCCGACGAACGGCGCCCAGGCGATCCACCACGCCCAGTAGAACAGCGTCCACGACCCCATCCACTCACGGCCCTTGGGGTCGTTGAGGTACATGTCGAAGCTCTTGCGCACGAACGCGCCGAGGTAGTCGCCGGTGTTCTGGATCAGGCCGTCGAACAGGTGCAGGGTCGGGCCGGTGACCAGCACGAACAGCAGCAGGCCGCACAGCAGGCGCACGTTGAGGTTGGACAGCCAGGCAATGCCTTTTTCCACGCCAGCGACCACGCCGATGGTGGCCACCACCATCATCACCAGCACGATCGCCACCAGCACCTGCGGCGTATCCGGGATGTGGAACAGGTAGACCAGGCCGGACTGTACCACCAGCGCGCCGATGCCGAGGTTGGTCACCATCGAGATCAGCGTGGCCAGGATGCCGAAGCCATCGACCATGTCGCCGATGCGGCCATGAATGCGCTCACCGAAGACCGGGTACAACGCAGAGCGCAGCGCCAGCGGCAGGTCCCGGCGATAGGCGAAATAGCCCAGTGCCACGCCGACCAGCGCATACAGCGCCCAGCCATGCAGGCCCCAGTGCAGGAAGGTCAGCACCATCGCCTCGCGGCCGGCGGCCACGGTGCCGCCGGGCTGTCCGGGCGGATTGAGGAAATGATCCAGCGGCTCGTAGGCGCCGTAGTACAGCAGCGCGATGCCGATGCCGGCCGAGAACAGCATCGAGACCCAGGCAACGTAGCCAAAGGCCGGTGACTCCTCGTTGTGGCCCAGGCGGATGCGGCCGTACGGCGAGAACGCCAGCCACAGCACGAAGCCCAGGCACAGCACGATCAGCAGCATGTACCACCAGCCGAACGCGGCCGAGACCTCGGCCTGCGCCCATTGCAGCCAGTGCTCGCTGCCTTCGGGATAGAGCACGGTGAGCAGCCCGAGGATGCCGATCGACACTGAGGAGCTGAGGAAGACAAAACGGTTCAAGCGCAGGGGCGAACGCTTGGGATGAGCCAGGGAAGACATGGGGTCGTCTCATCAAGTCCGAGGGAGCACATGGGCGGGGCCGGACCGGTAAACCGGGCCCATGGCGTGGGGCGCGAGCGCATCCTAGGGTTTATTGATTGAACGTTCAATCAATAAAAAGCATAATGGCGGGCAGCCCGATCCTTCGGGTCGCAAACCGTGGAGAGACAATGCCGAAGAAAGGCGTGGAACCGGTACGGCGCCAACAGCTGATCCGGGCCACTTTCCAGACCATCGACGAGATCGGCATGGCCGATGCGACCGTCGCCACCATCGCGAAGAAGGCGGGGTTGTCCAGTGGCATCGTCGCCCACTACTTCGGCGACAAGGACGGCCTGCTCAATGCTGCAATGCGGCAGATCCTCCGCGAACTGAAGGACGCCGTCGCCCGCTACCGCGCAGACGCCAGCGACAGCCCGCGCGAGCAGCTGCGCGCCATCGTCGATGGCAACTTCGACGACAGCCAGATCAACGGCACCGCGATGCGCGTCTGGCTCACCTTCTGGGCCGCCAGCATGCACCAGCCGGAACTGGCCCGGCTGCAGCGCGCCAACGACCAGCGCCTGTTCTCCAACCTGTGCCACCAGTTCAACCGCCTGCTGCCCCACCCGCAGGCCCGCCTGGCCGCCCGCGGCCTGGCCGCGATGATTGACGGCCTGTGGCTGCGCGGCAGCCTGGTCGGCGGCCAGTTCAATGCCGAGAAGTCCCGGCGCATCGCTTACGGCTATATCGACTTCCAGTTGCAGGCTGCCGCGCTATAAGCGCTTCAGCACCCGCCCCCTTCCAAGGAGTACGCCCCATGACCACCCTGCCCGTCCAACAGCTCTACATCCACGGCCAGCGCGTCGATGCCACCAGCGGCAAGACCTTCAAGACCATCAACCCGGCCACCGGCGAGGTGATCGCCGAGGTGCAGGTCGCCAGCCAGGCCGACGTCGAACGTGCCGTGCAGAGCGCAGCCGAAGGCCAGAAGGTGTGGGCCGCGATGACCGCCATGGAGCGTTCGCGCATCCTGCGCCGTGCCGTCGAGCTCCTGCGCGAGCGCAACGACGAACTGGCCCACCTGGAAACCCTGGACACCGGCAAGGCGCTGGCCGAAACCACCACCGTGGACATCGTCACCGGCGCCGACGTGGTCGAGTACTACGCCGGCCTGGCCACCGCCATCGAAGGTATCCAGCTGCCGCTGCGCGAATCGAGCTTCTTCTATACCCGACGCGAACCGCTGGGCGTGGTCGCCGGCATCGGTGCCTGGAACTACCCGATCCAGATCGCCATGTGGAAGTCGGCGCCGGCGCTGGCCGCGGGCAACGCGATGGTGTTCAAGCCGTCCGAAGTGACCCCGCTGACCGCGATCCGGCTGGCCGAAATCTACACCGAAGCCGGCGTTCCCGCCGGCGTGTTCAACGTGGTGCAGGGCCCGGGCCGCGAGATCGGCCAGTGGCTGACCGAGCACCCGGTGATCGAGAAGATCTCCTTCACCGGCGGCGTCGCCACCGGCAAGAAGGTCATGGCCAGCGCCGCGTCCTCGTCGCTGAAGGAAGTGACCATGGAACTGGGCGGCAAGTCGCCGCTGGTGATCTGCGATGACGCCGACCTCGACCGCGCCGCCGACATCGCGGTGATGGCCAACTTCTTCAGCTCCGGCCAGGTCTGCACCAACGGCACCCGCGTGTTCGTGCCGCGCAGCATGCTGGCCGCGTTCGAAGCCGCTGTTGTCGAGCGCGTCAAGCGCATCCGCATCGGCGACCCGATGGCCGCCGAGACCAACTTCGGCCCGCTGACCAGCTTCCCGCACATGGAAAATGTGCTGCGCTACATCGAGAGTGGCAAGGCCGAAGGTGCCCGCCTGCTGACTGGCGGCGGCCGTGCCACCGAAGGCGCGCTGGCCAACGGCGCCTACGTGCTGCCGACCGTGTTCTCCGACTGCCGCGATGACATGACCATCGTCAAGGAAGAGATCTTCGGGCCGGTGATGAGCATCCTCGCCTATGACGACGAAGACGAAGTGGTGCGTCGCGCCAACGACACCACCTTCGGCCTCGCCGCCGGCGTGGTCAGCAAGGACATCAGCCGCGCCCACCGCATCATCCATCGCCTGGAAGCCGGCATCTGCTGGATCAACACCTGGGGTGAATCGCCGGCCGAAATGCCGGTCGGTGGCTACAAGGAATCCGGCGTCGGCCGCGAGAACGGCATCTCCACCCTCGGCCACTACACCCGCATCAAGTCGGTGCAGGTCGAGCTGGGCGACTACGCCAGCGTGTTCTGACCGGCGCGCCCCGAGCACGCCCCATCGTCCGGCCACCGCGCCGATCCGACATTCCGCCGGGACGCCTGCATGCAGCGCGCCCCGGCCTGCAGGAGACACCCATGAGCACCCATAACGAGTACGACTACATCATCATCGGCGCCGGTTCGGCCGGCAACGTGCTGGCGACCCGCCTCACCGAAGATGCCGATGTCAGCGTGCTGCTGCTGGAAGCCGGTGGCCCGGACTACCGGCTCGACTTCCGTACCCAGATGCCGGCGGCGCTGGCCTTCCCGCTGCAGGGCAAGCGCTACAACTGGGCGTACAAGACCGATCCCGAGCCCTTCATGAACAACCGGCGCATGGACTGCGGCCGCGGCAAGGGCCTGGGCGGCTCGTCGCTGATCAACGGCATGTGCTACATCCGCGGCAACGCAATGGACTACGACAACTGGGCCAGCATGCCGGGCCTGGAAGACTGGACCTACCTGGACTGCCTGCCCTACTTCCGCAAGGCCGAAACCCGCGACATCGGCCCCAATGACTACCACGGCGGTGACGGCCCGCTGCGCGTGACCACGCCCAAGGCCGGCAACAACGAGCTGTTCGCTGCGATGGTCGAGGCCGGCGTGCAGGCCGGCTACCCGCGCACCGACGACCTCAACGGCTACCAGCAGGAAGGCTTCGGCCCGATGGACCGCACGGTGACCCCGAAGGGCCGTCGTTCCAGCACCGCCCGCGGCTACCTGGACCTGGCCAAGCCACGCCCGAACCTGACCATCGTCACCCACGCGCTGACCGACCGCATCCTGTTCTCGGGCAAGCGCGCGGTGGGCGTGCAGTGGCTGCACCACGACCAGCCGCAGCGTGCCACCGCCCGCCGCGAGGTGCTGCTGTGCGGCGGCGCCATCGCCTCGCCGCAGATCCTGCAGCGCTCCGGTGTCGGCCCGGCCGACCTGCTGCGCAGCCTCGACATCGACCTGGTGCACCACCTGCCGGGCGTCGGCGCCAACCTGCAGGATCACCTGGAGATGTACCTGCAATACGAATGCAAGAAGCCGGTGTCGCTGGCGCCGGCGCTGAAGCTGTACAACCAGCCGGCGATCGGTGCCGAGTGGCTGTTCCTGGGCACCGGCATCGGCGCCAGCAACCAGTTCGAGGCCGGCGGCTTCATCCGCAGCGACGCCGAGTTCGACTGGCCGAACCTGCAGTACCACTTCCTGCCGGTGGCGATCAACTACAACGGCTCCAACCCGATCAAGGCGCACAGCTTCCAGATGCACGTCGGCTCGATGCGCTCGCCCAGCCGTGGCCGCATCCATGTGCGCTCGAAGGACCCGCGCGAACATCCGAGCATCCTGTTCAACTACATGTCGCACGAGCAGGACTGGCGCGAATTCCGCGCGGCGATCCGCATCACCCGCGAGATCTTCGCACAGCCGGCGCTGGCCCCGTACAGCGGCCGCGAGATCTCGCCGGGCAGTGCACTGCAGACCGATGCACAGATCGATGCGTTCGTGCGCGAGCATGCCGAGACCGCCTACCACCCGTCGTGTTCGAACAAGATGGGCCATGCCGACGACCCGATGGCGGTGGTCGATGGTCAGGGTCGCGTGCACGGCCTGGAAGGCCTCCGCATCGTCGATGCGTCGATCATGCCGCAGGTGGTGACCGGCAACCTCAACGCGCCGACCATCATGATGGCCGAGAAGCTGGCCGACGTGATCCGCGGCCGCACCCCGCTGGCCCGCAGCACTGCGCCGTACTACAAGGCCAACGGCGCGCCGGTGCGCAAGCAGGGCTGACGCAAGCGGCCCGCCTGTGGGGCGCGGTCCGGCATCCGCCGGATCGCCTGTCCAGCGCAGATGCCGGCCAGCGGCCGGCACGACCCAGCAAAGAGGCCCTTCGGGGCCTCTTCGCGTTTTCCCTACGGCGGGGTATGCTGCAATGACCGGCCGTTGTCGATACGCTCAGGGCCGGAACCTAATACATCACGATTCCTGGAGGGGGAATATGAGTCTGGATCGTCCCTGGCTGCAGAGCTATCCGAAAGGTGTTCCCGCCGAGATCGACGTCAACGAGTTCCATTCGGTAGCTTCGGTCTTCGACGCTTCCGTCGCGAAATTCCGCGACCGTCCCGCCTACTCCAGCTTCGGCAAGGTCCTCACCTATGGCGAGACCGACGCGCTGGTCAATCAGTTCGCGGCCTACCTGCTGGGAGAGCTCAAGCTCAAGAAGGGTGACCGCGTCGCCCTGATGATGCCCAACTGCCTGCAGTACCCGGTGGCCACCTTCGGCGTGCTGCGCGCCGGCCTGACCGTGGTCAATGTCAATCCGTTGTACACCGCGCGCGAGCTCAAGCACCAGCTGATCGATGCCGGCGTGACCGCACTGGTGGTGGTCGACAACTTCGGCGACACCGTCGAGCAGGTCATCGCCGATACGCCGGTCAAGCACGTGATCACCACCGGCCTGGGCGACCTGCTTGGCGCCAAGGGCGTGATCGTCAACTTCGTGCTGAAGTACATCAAGAAGATGGTGCCCAACTACCATCTCAAGGGCGCGGTGCGGTTCCGCCAGGCGCTGAAGATCGGCAGCCGCCACAGCCTGCCCAAGGTCGAGATCGACCACGACGACATTGCATTCCTGCAATACACCGGCGGCACCACCGGCGTGGCCAAGGGCGCGATGCTGACCAACCGCAACCTGATCGCCAACATGCAGCAGGCCTCGGCCTGGATCAGTGCGTCGGGCATCGAGATGGGCAAGGAGTGGATCATCACCGCCCTGCCGCTGTACCACATCTTCGCACTGACCGCGAACGGGCTGGTCTTCATGAAGTTCGGTGGCTGCAACCACCTGATCACCAATCCGCGTGACATGAAGGGCTTCGTCAAGGAGCTCAAGTCGGTGCGCTTCACCGCCATCACCGGCGTCAACACGCTGTTCAATGGCCTGCTCAACACCCCCGGCTTCGACACCGTCGACTTTTCCTCGCTGAAGGTCACCCTGGGCGGCGGCATGGCGGTGCAACGCGCCGTGGCCGAGCGTTGGAAGAAGGTCACCGGGGTGACCCTGGTGGAGGCGTATGGCCTGACCGAGACCTCGCCGGCGGCCTGCATCAACCCGCTCACCCTGACCGAATACAACGGCTCGATCGGCTTGCCGATCCCGTCCACCGATGCCTGCATCAAGGACGACAACAGCGCCATCCTGCCGCTGGGCGAGGTCGGCGAGCTCTGCATCAAGGGCCCGCAGGTGATGAAGGGCTACTGGCAGCGCCCGGAGGAAACCGCCAAGGCGATCGATGCCGACGGCTGGCTGCATACCGGCGACATGGCGAAGATGGACGAACACGGCTTCTTCTACATCGTCGACCGCAAGAAGGACATGATCCTGGTGTCCGGCTTCAACGTGTACCCGAATGAAGTCGAGGACGTGATCGCGATGATGCCGGGCGTGCTGGAAGTGGCCGCGGTCGGCGTCCCGGACGACAAGTCCGGCGAGGTGGTGAAGGTGGTCATCGTGAAGAAGGATCCGAACCTGACCGCCGAAATGGTCAAGGAGCATGCCCGGGCCAACCTGACCGGCTACAAGCACCCCAAAATCGTTGAATTCCGAAAGGAGCTGCCGAAGACCAATGTCGGCAAGATCCTCCGTCGCGAACTCCGCGATACGCCCGCCCAGTAAGGGTTTGCGGCAATTTGAACGATGCAGGGCCCGGGGCGGAAACGTCCCGGGCCCTTTCGCATGCGAGGCCCCTGGGGCGGTGTAGCATCGCCGCGTGTGTGGACCGTTCGGCCCGCCGGCCACCCACCTGACACTGCGGGCCGCATGCCGAGGACCCTTCCATGAGTACCATCGAAAAGCTGCCTTCAAGCGGCTCACCGTTCGCCACCATCCGTACCGAAGACAGCGCCGACGGCGCTGCCCACTGGCTGTTCATGCACGCCGACGCCGCCACCGGGATCCGCCCCTGCTGCCGCAAGGACATGCTCGACGAAATGTGGAGCTACATGGCGGCCATCACCCGCAGCCCTGCCGAACGCCACAGCGGAACATTGCGGCATTTCGTGCTGGCCTCCGATGCCGTCGCCTACAACCTGGGCGGCGACCTGGACCTGTTCACCCGCCTGATCCGTGAAGGCAACCGGGACCTCCTGCTGAACTACGCCCAGCGCTGCGTGGAGGGCGTGCACCACCTGCACACCGGGTTCGGCGGCGACGTCCGTTCGATCGCGCTCATCCAGGGTGACGCCCTCGGCGGCGGCCTGGAAATGGCCCTGGCCTGCCACACCATCGTCGCCGAGGAAGGCAGCGGACTGGGCCTGCCGGAGGTGCTGTTCGGCCTGTTCCCGGGCATGGGTGCGTACTCCTTCCTGTGCCGGCGCGTGTCCCCCCACCTGGCCGAGAAGATCATCCTCGACGGCCGGGTCTACAGCGCCGAGGAGATGCACGCGATGGGCGTGGTCGACGTGCTGGTGAAGAAGGGCGAAGGCCGGGCGGCGGTGGAAGAACTGATCCGCCAGCAGCAGCGCACGCCGCAGTCCTATCTGGCGATGAACGCCGCACGCGCCATCGCCCAGCCGGTCAGCTACGACGAACTGCTGGAGATCACCAAGGTATGGGTCGATTCCGCCCTCGCACTCGGCGACCGTTCGCTGCGTACCATGGACCGCCTGATCAAGGCCCAGACCCGTCGCGCCAGCCTCGACGCGGCCTGATTCATCCCTCCCCCAGGATGGGTTCAAGCCCGGTTGGCCACCGGGCTTTTTTTATGCACCCTGCCGTGGTTCAACGCGCCTCGCCATCGTCGGCAGCGCCGCGCAGCCGGCGTTCGGCCCGTGCCTCCAGCGCGCGCCGGCCTTCCTTGATCGCCTCCTGCAGGATGCCCAGGCGCTGGCGCCATTCGGTCTTCAGCTGCCAGTCGGCCATCCGCATCAGCTCGCCGGCACGGTTGGACGCGCGCATCAGGCCGAGGTTGCTGGCCACGCCCTTGATCGCGTGGGATTGTTCGCGGAACACATCCCACTGCGTGGCCTCACCGGCCTGCTCGGCCTTGCCCATGCAGCCCGCCACGTCCTCCAGGCATTGGCGGATGAACTCACGTTCGAAGCCCTCGCCCATGCCCAGCGAGGCCAGCTCGTCCAGCACGCTGCTGTCGAGCACCCCATCCTGCAGCGCCATCGGTCGCACCACCGGTGCGGCCATGGTCTTCAGCTGGGCGTTGCTGGCGATCTCGGCCAGGGTATCGAGCAGGCGCACCGCCACCACGGGCTTGGCCAGGAACGCATGCGCCCCAGCCTGGGTACAGCGCTGGATCGCCTCGGGCGTGACATCGGCGCTGAGCACCAGCACCGGCGTGCGCGGACCGCCGCCGGCCTGCATCACCCGCAACTCCTTCAGCATGTCCAGCCCGCTCATGCCCGGCATGTGCAGGTCGACAATGACCGCGTCGAATTCACTGTCGGCCAGCGCATCCAGCACCGCCTCACCGCCATCCACGCACAGCACGCGATGCCCGGCCTTCTGCAGCAGGCGCTGCAGGACCATGCGGTTGGCCTCGTGGTCGTCGGCCACCAGGATCTGCATGCTGCGCACGCGGGCGCGATGGCGCAGGAACGGGTCGGCAAATGCGATCACGTTGCCGCCCGGCCCCACGTCGTCGTCGCCGGTCAGGCTCGGCACCGCACCCGGCACCTGCGGCTGCGGCGGCGCGAACGGCAGCTCGACCCAGAAGTGGCTGCCGCGCGGCGGGTTTTCCAGATAGCCGATGTCACCGTCCATCGCCTCGACCAGGCCCTTGGCGATGGTTGTGCCCAGCCCGGTGCCCTCATGGCGACGCGCCATGCTGACGTCAGCCTGCTCGAAGGCATCGAACAGCCGCGCACGCATGGCCGGGGCCACGCCGATGCCGGTGTCGAGGATGTCGAAGCGCAGCCGCACCGCGCCACTGGTATCGGCCTGCACCACGCTGACACGGATTTCGACCCGGCCGTGATCGGTGAACTTGACCGCGTTGCCGGCCAGGTTCAGCAGGATCTGCCGCAGGTGCCCGACGTCTCCGCGCACGCGTGGCGGCACACCATCGGCGACCTTCACCCGGTAATCCAGGCGCTTGGCCTTGGCCTGCGGCAACAGGATCAGCCCGATTGCCTGGATCACGTCGGCCACGGCGAAGTCTTCGGCCACCACGCGCAGCTTGCCGGCCTCGATGGCCGAGATGTCCAGCACTTCCTCCACCAGCGCCAGCAGGCTGCGCGACGACGCCTGGATGGTGTTGAGGCACTCGCGCTGCTCATCGTCCAGGCGCGTGGTCGCCAGCACTTCGGTCATGCCGTTGAGGCCGTTCAACGGCGTGCGGAACTCGTGGCTCATGTTGGCCAGGAAACGGCTCTTGGCCTCGCTGGCACGGCGCGCCTCGGCCATCGCTTCGGTCAGCTGCCGCAGCAGCGTCGAGAAGTACAGCGGCACCGCCGCCAGGCCGAGCCAGAGGCCGATGGCCAGACGGAAATTCTGTTGCCAGTAAGGCGTCAGCAGCACCGTGCAACCGAAGCTCACCATCGCCATCGCCACCGCCACGTACAGGTAGTGGTTGCCGAAGCGCATGCCGTTGCCGACCGTCACCCACATCACCACGATGTAGACCCAGGCCAGGGGCTCGCCCATCTGCACCATGCCGGCAGCGATCAGGCCATAGTCGGCGAGCATGCCCAGCACGCGGCGGGGATCGGAACGCGCCGGCCGCCACAGCAGCCAGCCGAACAACAGCAGCGACAGGCTCAGGCCGGTCAATACGATCGCCAGCACGCCCACGTACTGCGTGTGCGGCAGGTCGTGGCGCGGCGCCGGCAACAGCACGTAGATCAGGATCAGGCTGATCAGGACAATACGGACGATCTGCTGGCCGTGTTCGCTGTCCTGGCGCTGGGACAGGCGCAGCCGCAGCTGCGACAACAGCCGTTTCACGCGCCAAGCCCCGGGCGCGCGGACGCCATCGAATGCTCGGCGCAGATCTGGTCCAGCTGTTCGCGGCCGCGCAGCAGCGCGTCCACGCATCGGGGATCGAACAGCCGGCCACGCTGGGCGTAGAGATAAGCCAGGGTGGCTTCCATGGTCCATGCTTCCTTGTACGGACGGGGCGAAATCAGGGCGTCGAAGACATCGGCGACAGCCACGATGCGCGCTTCCAGCGGAATCGCATCGCCGACCAGCCCATCGGGATAGCCGCTGCCGTCGTAGCGCTCATGATGACGCAGTGCGATCAACGCGCCAACCTGGATGAAACGATTCTGGCTGCCGCTCAGCAGTTCATGGCCAATCCGCGGGTGCCGGCGCATGATCGCCAGCTCCTCCTCGTTGAGCTTGCCCTGCTTGAGCAGCACCGCATCGGGAATGGCGATCTTGCCCATGTCATGCAGCGGCGCAGCCATTTCGATCAGGCGCACCTCCTCCTCGGGCAGCCCGAGCTGTTCGGCAATCAGGCCGGCCACACGTGCCATGCGCTCCAGGTAGGCGCTGGTGCCGGCATCACGGAACTCGATCGCGCGCGCCAGCCGCGACAGCGTTTCGCGCTCCCGCTCTTCGACCTCATGCATGCTGGCCAGTAGGCGCTGCTCCAGCGACAGCGCCCGTTGCTTCACGTTCTCGGTCTGCTGGCGCAGCTGCAGCAGGTTGTAGCAGCGAGCACGCAGTTCGCGCGGGCGGATCGGCTTGACCAGGAAGTCGATGACGCCGGCTTCCAGTGCCGCCTGGCGGATCGGCTCGTCACCGACCACGGTGATCAGGATCACCGGAATGTCGCGGTGCTTGGGCAGTCGACGGAAACGACGGGCGAATTCCAGCCCGTCCATCTCCGGCATGCGGTAATCGAGCAGCAACAGGTCGACCGGATGGGCTTCGCACCAGGCCAATGCGGTCAGCGGATCGCCGAAGTCATACACGCTCAGTTCCGGCGCGATGTCTTCGATGACGTGACGCAGCATCGTCCGGGCGGAAGTCTGGTCATCAACGATGACGATATTCAACGCGTACTCTGCCTGGTTTTTCGACCACGCTGGATCATCAGCAGGCGAGGATACTCTGCCGCTGCGAACGCTCGCACCCTGCATCGGCCTGACTCCCGTGTCATGCGTCCCGATTCATGATCGTCATCACAATGTGAAGCGGACTCCCCACACCGTGCCCTCCCCTGACGCCGATCAAGCCATAACAGGCGTCAAGGTAGTGCAATTACGATACGCCGAGTGCGGGACGCGTCAATCGCGCCGTCTCGTTTCGGGACGGCGCGCACAATCGGGAGTCAAAAACGCGACTTACTGCTCCGGACGCATGTACGGGAACAGCAGCACGTCACGGATCGAGCTGCTGCCGGTCAGCAGCATCACCAGACGATCGACGCCGATGCCGAGGCCGCCGGTCGGGGCCATGCCGTACTCCAGCGCACGGATGTAGTCGGCGTCGTAGTGCATGGCCTCATCGTCGCCACCTTCCTTCGCGGCCACTTGGGCCTGGAAGCGCTGGGCCTGGTCTTCCGGGTCGTTCAACTCGGAGAAGCCATTGGCCAGCTCCTTGCCGTTGACGAACAGCTCGAAGCGGTCGGTGTAGCCCGGATCATTGTCGTTGGCACGGGCCAGCGGCGAGACTTCCACCGGATGGTCGGTGATGAAGGTCGGCTGGATCAGGGTGTGCTCGACGGTGGCCTCGAAGATCTCAAGCAGCAGCTTGCCCCAGCCGTAGGACGGCTTGACGCGGATGTTCAAGCGCTCGCAATGGCGCAGCAGCGCGTCACGGTCGGTGCAGTCGGCAACCGAGATTTCCGGGTTGTGGTGGCGCACGGCTTCGTCCATGCGCCAGCGGCGGAACGCCGGGCCCAGGTCGATCTTCGCGCCGTCCCACTCGACCTCGGTGCTGCCGTTGACCGTCCTGGCCACGTCACGGATCACGCCTTCGGTCAGGTCCATGATCTCGTTGTACGTGGCATAGGCCTCGTACAGCTCCATCATGGTGAATTCCGGATTGTGGCGGGTGCTGACGCCTTCGTTGCGGAAGTTGCGGTTGATCTCGTACACGCGCTCCAGGCCGCCCACGGTCAGTCGCTTGAGGTACAGCTCCGGCGCCACGCGCAGGTACAGGTCCAGGTCCAGCGCGTTGTGGTGGGTGGTGAACGGCTTGGCCGCCGCGCCGCCGGGGATGTAATGCATCATCGGCGTCTCGACTTCCAGGAAGTCGCGGTTGTCCAGCCACGCACGCATGGCGCGGATGATCTTCGAGCGCTTGATGAAGACCGCGCGCGATTCCGGGGTCACGATCAGATCGACGTAACGCTGGCGGTAGCGCTGCTCAACGTCGGCCAGGCCGTGCCACTTGTCCGGCAACGGACGCAGCGACTTGGTCAGCAGGCGGATCGACTCGGCCTTGACCGACAGCTCGCCGGTCCTGGTGCGGGTCAGGCCGCCTTCGACGGCGATGATGTCGCCCACGTCCCAGCCCTTGAACGCGGTGTAGGCATCGCCCAGCACGGCCCCCTGCAGGAACAGCTGGATGCGGCCGGACTCGTCCTGGATCTGCGCGAAGCTCGCCTTGCCCATGATGCGCTTGGCCATCAGGCGGCCGGCCATCTTCACCTGGCGGCCGTTGCCTTCCAGCGCCTCGGCGGTCCACTGTTCGGCATCGGCGAATTCGTCCTGCAGGCGGCCGGCGAAGTCCTCACGACGGAAATCGTTCGGGTACGCGATGCCCTGCCCACGCAGCGCTTTGAGTTTCTCACGGCGCTCGGCGATCAACTTGTTCTCGTCGACGGGGGGGGTATCGGTAGCTTCGCTCATGGATCTGCGGGAATCGTGTAGTGAGGGGGATCTTGCGCCCGGCGCGGCCGGCTCCACAGCATACCAAAACCGCCCTGCCCCGGCCTGGAGAGGGGTCAGATCCCTTTGCGCAGCAAAGGGATCTGACCCCATCAGCGGATCGGCGCCTACGCGTTCCCGGGGAACGCCTGCCGCAGCTCGTCCACCAGCACCCGCTGGTTCTCCGCGTAATCGACCGGTACCGACACCAGGTGCACCCCGCCCTCGTTGAACGCCGCCTGCAGGGTCGGGATGAACTGCTCGATGGCGGTCACCTCATGCCCCTTGCAGCCATAGGCCTCGGCGTACTTCACGAAATCCGGGTTGCTGAAGGTCATGCCGTAGTCGGTGAAGCCATCCACCGCCTGCTTCCAGCGGATCATGCCGTAGGCGCCGTCGTTGAGGATCAGCACCACCAGGTTCAGCCCCAGCCGGCGCGCTGTCTCCAGCTCCTGGCTGTTCATCATGAAACCACCATCGCCACACACCGCCAGCACCCGCCGCTGTGGGTACAGGATCGAGGCCATGATCGCCGATGGCAGGCCCGCGCCCATGGTCGCCAGCGCGTTGTCCAGCAGCAATGTGTTGGCCACCTGGGTACGGTAGTTGCGAGCGAACCAGATCTTGTACATGCCGTTGTCCAGCGCCACGATGCCGTCCGGCGGCATCACCTGGCGCACGTCGTGCACCAGCCGCTGCGGGGTGAACCCGGCCTCTTCGGCGCGGTCGGCCAAGTGCTCGAGGATGGTCGCGCGCAGCGGCAGCAGCGCAGCGGCATTCGGCACCGCGCCTTCGATGCGGTCGGCCAGCTGGGTCAGCGAGCGGCCGATATCGCCGATCACCTCCACCTGCGGGAAGTACACCTGTTCCACCGCCGCCTGCGAGTAGCCGATATGGATCACGGTCGGCCCGCCCGGGCGCATCACGAACGGCGGCTTTTCGGTGACCTCGTGGCCGATGGTCACGATCACGTCGGCCTGGTCGATCGCCATGTGCACGTAATCGCGCTCGGTGAGCGCTGCGGTACCCATGTACAGGCCCGAGCCGCCGGCCACCGCGCCCTTGCCCATCTGCGTGGTGAAGAACGGAATGCCGGCGCGCAGCACGAACGCCGACAGCGCCTCGCTGGACTGCGGCCGCGACGCCGCCGAAGCGATCATCAGCAGCGGTCGCTTTGCACTGCGGATGGTCTCTGCCGCCCGATCCAACGCTTCCGGGCTGGCGATGGGACGATCCACCGCGTGCGGTGGCACCAGCGCCACGCCCTCCACCTCATCGGCGGCGATGTCTTCGGGCAGCTCCAGCAGCACTGGGCCCGGGCGCTCTTCCTGGGCGACACGGAACGCCTCGCGGACGATGGTCGGGATCGTGCGCGCAGAGACGATCTGCCGCGCCTGCTTGGTCAGCGGCTTCATCGTGCCGACGATGTCGACGATCTGGAAGCGCGCCTGCTTGCTGGCGACGATGCCCTTCTGGCCAGTGATCATGATCACCGGCCACGCACCGAGCAGCGCATAGGCGGCGCCGGTGGTGAAGTTGAGCGCGCCCGGACCGAGCGTGGCCAGGCACACGCCGGGCTTGCCGGTCAGGCGGCCATAGGTGGCGGCCATGAACACCGCTGCCTGCTCGTGACGGGTGATGACCAGCTCGATGCTGGAATGACGAAGCGACTCGACCACGTCGAGGTTTTCCTCGCCGGGGATACCGAAAATGCGCTCGACGCCTTCGTTCTCAAGCGCGGCGACAAGCAGATCTGAACCCTTGGACATTGGAATGCCGTCCTTTTGGCTGGACTGATGGTGGATCGTTGCAGGAAGGAGGGAAGCTGCGCGTCAACGCTTGTCGAACCACACCGTCTGCGCGTTGACGAATTCGCGGATGCCGAAGTGCGAGAGCTCACGACCGAAGCCACTCTTTTTCACGCCGCCGATCGGCACGCGCGGGTCTGAAGCGGAGAAGCCGTTGACGAACACGCCGCCGCTCTGCAGCCGGCGCGCCAGCTGCATGGCCCGCGCGCGGTCGCCGGTCCACAGGTTGCCGCTCAGGCCGAACTCGCTCTGGTTGGCCAGTTCCACTGCATGGTCGGCATCGCGGGCGCGGCTGATCGAGGCCACCGGCCCGAAGGTCTCGGTATCGAAGGCCTGCATGCCCGGTTCCACGTCCGCCAACACGGTGGGCGCATAGAACGCGCCCGGGCGATCGAGCTGATGGCCACCGACGAGCAGCATCGCGCCTGCCTCCACCGAGGCGCGCACCTGCGCGTCCAACTGTTCCAGCAGGTCCTGGCGTGCCATCGGGCCGATGCGGTTGGCCGGGTCGCGGCCATCGCCGATGCTCAGTGCCTGCACCTTCTGGCAGAACTGCGCCACGAAACGGTCGTAGACCGCGTCTTCGACGATGATGCGCTTTCCGGCGATGCAGACCTGCCCGGTGTTCTGGAAGCGCGAGGCTACCGCCGCATCAACGGCGGCGTCCAGATCGGCGTCGGCCAGTACGATGAACGGATCCGAGCCCCCCAGCTCCAGCACCACCTTCTTCAGCGCCTGCCCGGCCTGGGCGGCGATGCTGCGGCCTGCGGCCACGCTGCCGGTCAGGGTCACTGCGGCGATGCGATCATCGGCGATCGCGCGGCTGGTGCCCTCGCGGCTGATGTTGGCGGCGATAAAGGTGCCTTCCGGCAGGCCGGCATCGCGCCAGGCCGCGTCGAGCAGCTGCGCGGTACCGACGATGTTCTCGGCCGGCTTCAGCAGGAAGCCGTTGCCGCCCATCAGGATCGGCACCGCCGCACGCATCACCTGCCAGTACGGGAAGTTCCACGGCATGATGCCCAGCACCACGCCCAGCGGCAGGTAGGACACGTAGGCCTTGTCGTCGGGCACCTGGGTCGGTTCGTCGCGCAGGAACTGCGCGCCGTGCTCGGCGTACCAGTCGCACAGCACGGCACACTTCTCGATCTCGGCCAGCGATTCGGCCTGTACCTTGCCCATCTCGGCGGTAGCCAGCGCGGCCAGCTTTTCGCGGTCACGCCGCAGTACGGCGGCCATCGCACGCAGTACGTCTGCGCGCTGTTCGAGGCTCTTGACGCTCCAGGCCGCAAAGCCGACCTGGCCGCGATCGAGGATTGTTTCCAGCTCGGCATCGGTGGCGAAGGGATGGCTGGCGATCTGCTGGCCGGTGGCCGGATCGCGGGAAATGGCGGTGGTGGGGGCAGCGGACATGCAGGGCTCCTGTTGTCTCGGCAACGGGCAGCGGCCCGTCTTCTGCACAGGAATGTGGACCCGATTGGCGGAGGCAACAAGGCGTCTGCTTATCCTGTGACCTGCACTTACCTGTGTGAATGGGGTTATCGGCAGGGCTGCGCCCTGCACCCGCAGAGGCTTCAAGCCAAGCCAAGCCAAGGCAACGGCAACGGCAACGGCAGAAGCTGGCATTCCGTGGGTTGGCGGGGTGGGTCCGGTTGAGGGGGACGCTGCAAGTACCCCTCCGGGGCCCGGCCCAGCCGCTGGCGGCTGTGCGTTCGGGCGCTTGCGAAGCAGTGCTTCGCAAGCAAAGCGCCCTTACCCATGTAAGCTCGGTCGCCGCTTGCTCGTGTGCGCAGGAAAGCGCACACGAGCAAGCGGCTGCCAAGCCTACACGGACGTACTTGCGGCGTCCCCGCACTCCGACACCGCCCCGCCAAACCACGGAACCTAGCTCTGGCTCTGGCTCTGGCTTTGGCCGTTGCATTGAGCAGGTGCAGGGCTGCAAGCCCTGCCGATCAACCTACTTCCGCGGCAGGTAGGTCACCAGTGACAGGTCGTGCCGGCTCTCCGGCACCAGCGCCACATACTGCAGGTCCAGCAACCCCCGCGTGGGATGGTTGAGCTTCTTCGCACCTTCATCGAACCGACGCACGTCGTGCTCCGGCCACCATTGGCGAAACTCTTCGCTGTGCACGGCGATGTCTTCCACCAGCGCCAGGAACGGGGCCTTGTCCGGGGCCTGCGCCATCGCCGCGCGGAAGCCCGCCAGCAGCCCGCGGGTCATTTCTTCCCAGTTGAGGATCAGCGTGCGATACGGCGGGTACAGGAACATCAGCCGCAGCGTGTTGCGCTCATGCGGCGCCAGGTGGCTGTAGTCGACGAAAAGATCGGCGATGGCCGGGTTCCAGGCCAGGATGTCGAAGCGGGTATTGCGTACGTAGGCCGGGATCGGCTGCATCGCCTCCACCAGCTGGCGCAGGCCGTCGGTCACGCTCTCGTCCGGCGATTCCAGCGGCACGCCGTAGCCGGACAGCGCGAACGCGTAGGCGCGCTCGTCGTCGCTCATGCGCAGCACCTGTGCCAGGCGCTCCAGCACTTCGGGCGAGGCGCGCACTTCACGGCCCTGCTCGATCCAGGTGTACCAGCTGACGCTGACCCCGATCGCCAGCGCCACTTCCTCGCGCTTCAGGCCCGGGGTGCGCCGGCGCCCGGCCGGGAGGCCGAGCGTGGCGGGGTCGACACGGGCGCGGCAGGCCTTGAGGAAGCCACCGAGTTCCTTGCGTTCACTTTCGCTGCGCATCATCGGCCCGTCCTACCCCTTGTAGCGTCGAGCCATGCTCGACGCGTCTGCTACTGCGCCAACAGCAGCCGAGCATGGGCTCGGCTCTACCGGAAGCGTGATCGGCTACCCTCGGCGTTGCGCACAAGGGTGACGAAATCCACGCAGGCGCGTCGATCAGGCATCGGCGCGCTTGGAGCCCACGGCCAAACCGGCCTTCAGGCTGGCCTCGACGAACTCGTCCAGGTCGCCGTCCAGCACCTTCTGCGTGTCCGAACGCTCGATGCCGGTACGCAGGTCCTTGATACGGCTCTGGTCCAGCACGTAGTTGCGGATCTGGCTGCCCCAGCCGATGTCGGACTTGGTGGCTTCCACCGCGTCCTTCTCGGCGTTGCGCTTCTGGATCTCCAGTTCATACAGCTTGGCGGCCAGCATCTTCATCGCGTTGTCGCGGTTCTGGTGCTGGCTGCGGCCGGTCTGGCAGGCCACAACGATGTTGGTCGGGATGTGGGTGATACGCACTGCCGACTCGGTCTTGTTCACGTGCTGGCCACCGGCACCGGACGAACGGTACACGTCGGTACGCAGGTCGGCCGGGTTGATGGTGATGTCGATGTTGTCATCGATTTCCGGCGACACGAACACCGAGGTGAAGCTGGTGTGGCGGCGGTTGTCCGAGTCGAACGGCGACTTGCGCACCAGGCGGTGCACGCCGGTCTCGGTCTTCAGCCAGCCGTAGGCGTAATCGCCTTCCACGCGCAGCGTGGCCGACTTGATGCCGGCGACGTCGCCACCGGAGACTTCCATCAGTTCGGTCTTCCAGCCGCGCGACTCGCACCAGCGCAGGTACATGCGCAGCAGGATCTCGGCCCAGTCCTGGGCTTCGGTGCCACCGGCACCGGCCTGGATGTCGACGAACGCGGCCGCATTGTCCATCTCGCCGGAGAACATGCGCTGGAACTCCAGCTTCTCCACGTGCGCCTGGTGCTTGTCGAGGTCGGCGACCACCGCCAGCGCGGTCTCCTCGTCCTGCTCGGACTCGGCCAGCTCCAGCAGTTCAGTGGCGTCGTTCAGGCCATCGAGCACCGAGGCGATGCCGCCCACGGTCTTTTCCAGGCTGGAACGCTCGCGGCCCAGGTTCTGGGCGTACTCGGCGTTGTTCCAGACGTCGGGGCTTTCCAGCTCCCGCGTTACTTCTTCAAGACGCTCTTTCTTGGCGTCGTAGTCAAAGATACCCCCGAAGCGACAGCACGCGATCGGTCAGATCGGTGATGCGCTGGCGGACAGGATTCAGTTCGATCATGTCGGCGGTTATGCATTCAAAAGATGACTAGTAATGATAGCGCAGGCCGGGGGTGCCCGGAATGAGGGCCTGGGCCTGCGCCGGGGCTCCAGCATGATGCACTGGCGCTGCATTCAGGCGGGCGATGTCCGCCTTGGCGCGGGGAGCCGGCCGGGCTGCGGCCGACCCCACACAGGGCCTCCTTGCCCCAGAGCGGCGTCGACGAGGGTCTTCCTTGCCCCCCCTCGGACGGCCACTTGGGGCAGTTGACTATTTAACCTCGAACTCGCCCACCAGCACGGTCTCGGCACGGTCCTTCAGTCGCATCGTCACCGTCTGATCCTTCTGCTTCGGCGTGCCCCAGTGGGTGGTCAGCCGCAGCATCAGGGTTGTCGCACCGGTCACCAGCTGCTGGCGGCTGCCAAAGTAGTTCGCCTCCACCTTGTACTTGCCCGGCTTGGCGTTGCGCAGCGAGAACTGCTCGGGGCCATAGCCGCCGGTAAAGTCCTGCGACATCTGCCCGCCCTGGTAGGTCAGCCGGTTACCGTAGTAAGCGCGCTCGCCGTTCGGGTCGGTTACCCACAGGTCCATGTCGCTGTTGTCGGCGTCCCACGACAGCACCACGCGGAGGTCCAGCGGCATCGCCTGCAACAGGCGCGGGTCGATGCCGGTGGTATCCAGCCGGGGCGTGCTGCTGGCCACCAGGTTGGTCAGCTCATCCAGTGCGATCAGGGCGATGCCATCGAAGCGGCTGTCCCACGGCCGCACCACCACCTGGTACAGCGGCGCCAGCGCCTGCTGTGGCTTGCCGGCCGCTGCCAGCGCCAGGCCCAGGTCGCGGAAGCTTTGCGGTTCTTCCTGGCCCATCGCCAGCACCTGCTCGAACACCGGCACCGCCAGTGCGGGAGCATCGGCCTGCATCAGTCGGTAACCGAGCACGCGCAGCAGGTGGCGGTTGTCCAGATCCATTTCGGCCAGGTTCGACAGCACCCGCAGTGCCAGCTCGCGCTGGCCCTGCTCCAGCAGCAGGTCGGCCACATCGAGGAAGAACGCGCTGCTGTCGGCGTGGGCATCGCGCTCGGCCAGATAGCGGTCATAGAGCTGCGACGGCGGCCCCTGGCGCAGGCGCCGGGCGATGGCCGAGTCCGGCTGCCAGGCCGCCAGCTGGATGCCGAGCTCGCCCTCGTTGGCGGCAGCGGGCGTAGTGACACGGCCACCAGTGACCGTGATTGAATCCAGGGCCTTGTTCGATGCAGGCGCTGAGCGACGTGCACGCGCGCTGCTGGCTTCCATGCGTTGCTCGGTCGCCGCCATCGGCGTGGGGGCGGGCGGAGCGGCGGGGGCAGGCGCGGCGAGCATCGCCATCGGGGCCGATTCCATCGCGTAGTCCGCCGAGGCCACTTCCAGTGCCCCGCCCTTCGCCTGCGGCGGCGCATCCTTCGGCCAGCTGCGGTTCCACCACTGCTGGCGCTCCTTCCAGCGGGCGGCCACTTCATCCAGGCGCTGGCGATCAGCAGCGGCGCGATCCCTGACCTGCACTGCAAACTTGGCGTCGTACTCCGCGCGCAGCGTGCCCGAAGGGCGGATCGCATAGCGCAGGTAGTCCTCCAGCGTCTCCAGCACGATCAGCGAGGTATCCGGCCCCACCAGGCCAAACTGTTGTGACAGGCGTTGCATCGCCTCGCGGTTGCCATGACGGTCGGCGGCCAGCTGCTGCAGACGCGCCTGCGCCCACAAACCGGCCAGCAGTTCACCGTCCTTGCTCTTCTGCGTGGCGGGCAACGCCTGCCATTCGCCGCCACCCACGCGCACCCGCATCGGCACGCCTTCGGCCGCCAGTCGTGCATGCAGCCACAACCAGCCCTGGGCTTCACTGCGACGATCGATCACCACGTCCTGCACGCCGCGCCCTGCATCGACCTGCACATCCAGCGGCGACGACAGCAGCTCACGGGCGGCCAATTCGACATCCTTCCCCAGCGCGACGAAGCGACCACCATGCGCTTCGCTCCAGCCACGCAGTCGCACGGCATCGGTGCGCGCACCGGCGCTGCTGACCGCAAACAGGCGTTGGTCCGGCGCCATCGCCGGCAGCTGTTCCGGCCCGTAGGTCAGCAGGCCATCGCTGACCAACAGGTATTCCTTCACCCTCTGCTCTGGTTGCCACTGCGCCAGCGCGCTGGCACCGTCCGGGCGTACGGCCTGCAGTGCCGCACGCAGCTCACTCCAGTTACCGGCGCGGATGCGGAAGCGACGCACCGGCTCGGCGCGATCGCGCAGCACGGTCAAGGCCACGGTGCCGTCACCCAGCGCGGCGAAATAGCGATCCAGCAGGGCGAACTCGCGCGTGCGTTCGCGCTGTCCCGCCGAACCGGAGCCGTCCCACAGCAGGCCGATTTCGCTCGGCAGTCTGCGCGGCGTGCTGCTGGCCGCCACCGGCAGCTGCGCCAGCAGGTAATGGCCGTCCTGCCAGGGCGCCACCTGCACCTGTGCCTGGCGTGCTGCCGGCAGGCTCCAGTGCAGCTGCTTCGGCAACTGCGCGCCCTTGCCCTGCCACTGCAGCTGGCCCGCGCTGATGCGGAATGGCGCCGTACCTACGGTGGTCGTGCCAGGTGCCTGCAGTTTCAGTTCAACCGAGGCTGCACCGGCAGCAAACTGCAGCGGCAGCGTCCACTGCCAGCCTTGGCCGGCGAAGGCCAACGGCTCGCGAATCACCAGCTGCACGCGTCGGCTGCCGCCGGCCGGCAGCGGGTAGATGCGCAGCCGGAACTGGTTGCCGGCGGTCTGTTCCAGCAGCCCCGGGTCGACGCCACGACGGGCGATCTCCTCGAACACCTGGCGGCCGCGGTCCTTGGGCACCGGCACCGCGTCACGCATCTCGCCGTTGATATCCAGCGCGAAGCCGCTGATCTGCTGGCCATCGGCCAGCGGGAACTGCAGCTCGCCCTCCAGTACCCGCCGGTTGGGGTTGTGGAATTCCAGCGTGATCCGGGTCTGGGCGATGCCGGCCTGGATCTCGCCCTCGATGCGGGCTTGTCGTAATTGAACCGGCTGCTCAGCCGCCGGTGCGATCAGCAGCGGGGTGGCGGCCTGCGGCCGGGAGATCGGCGGCGACTGCGCGCCAGCGGGCCAGGCCGCAAGGGCCAGCAACAACACAATGCAGCAACGGGCGAAGACCATGACCGGACTCCAGTGGGATCGTGGATCGTTGAACGCACCAGCAGCCGTAACGGGGTTGGGAGACCAAAAAAGGGGACGGAGGGGATTAAGTCGCAACTGGCAAACAAGGCACAAGCGACTTAATCCCCTCCGTCCCCTTTTTCTCAGGCGGGCAGGCAGTGCTCGACGATCAGCTGGATGGCGCTGCCGCCGCGATAGTCGTCGCAGGCGAGCCGATAGGCGAGATGCACGTGGCGACTCGGCGCGTTGCCGTGCCAGCCGCCGAAATGGATGGCGTTGATGGTGCCGGGTACGCCGGGCAGGCGCAGTTCCAGCTTCAGGTGACGCTCCTTCAGCACGCGCCAGTTGGCCACTTCGAAGCGGCCATCGAACAGTGGCTCGGGGAAACCCTGGCCCCACGGCCCGGCCAGGCGCAACGCATCGGCGTGGCGATGGTCCAGCTCGTCCGCCGCCAGCTCGCCGTCACTGAGCACCTGCTGCTGCAGTGCCGCCGGATCGAGCATCTCCAGCACCACCGCGACGAAGGCTGTCTTGAAGTCATCGACGTGGTCACGCCGCAGGCTGAGCCCAGCCGCCATGGCGTGGCCGCCGAAGCGTTCGATCAGGCCTGGGTGGCGCGCATCGACCAGCGCCAGGGCGTCACGGATGTGCAGCCCGGGAATCGAGCGCGCAGAGCCACGCAGGGTATCGGCGCCGGGCTCGGCCGGGGCGAAGGCGATCACCGGACGATGCAGGCGATCCTTCATCTTCGACGCGACCAGGCCGACCACGCCCGGATGCCAGTCGGCATCGAACAGGCAGGCCGCCACCGGTCGCCGACCGGCCATGTCCAGCACTACCCGGGTCAATGCCTGCTCGGCGTCATCGGTCATCGACTGCTGCACGGCGCGCCGTTCCGAATTGATCTGCTCCAGCGTCTGCGCGATCTCGCGCGCCTGGCGCGGGTCTTCGGTCAGCAGCAGCGCGATGCCCAGCGCCATGTCTTCCAGCCGGCCCGCGGCATTCAGGCGCGGGCCGAGCGCGAAGCCGATGTCGGTGGCGGTCAGCCGCGCGGCATCACGGCCGCTGGCTTCGATCAGCGCACGCAGGCCGACACAGCCCTGCCCCGCGCGCAGACGGCGCAGGCCTGCGCTGACCAGCGCACGGTTGTTCGGGTCCAGCGCTACCAGGTCCGCAACGGTGCCCACCGCCACCAGGTCCAGCAGCGTGGTCAGGTCCGGCCCCTTGCCATCGGCAAAAACGCCGGCCTCGCGCATCTGCCGACGCAGGGCCATCAGCACGTAGAAGATCACGCCGACGCCGGCCAGCGATTTGCTGGGGAACGCATCACCGTCGAGATTGGGATCGACGATGACATCGGCCGGCGGCAACTGCGGCCCGGGAAGGTGATGGTCGGTGACCAGCACCTGCCAGCCGCGCGCCTTGGCCGCGGTCACGCCCGCATGGCAGGCAATGCCGTGGTCGACGGTCACCAGCAGATCCGGCTGCAGCGCGGCCAGCTCTTCCACCAGCGACGGTGACAGGCCATAGCCGTGCACCATGCGGTTCGGCACCGCGTGGAAGACGTGTTGCGCGCCGAGCATGCGCAGGCCACGCACGCCGACCGCACAGGCGGTGGCGCCATCGCAATCGAAATCGCCGACCACCAGAATGCGCTTGTCGTTGGCGATGGCTTCGATCAGCAGGCCCACTGCATCATCGATACCGGTCAGCAGCTCGGGCGCGTGGAGGCTGCCCAGTTTCGGCAGCGCCAGCTCTGGCGTTCCCGCACCGCGGCTGGCATAGAGTCGCGCCAGCAATGGCAGCGTGCCCTCTGGCCAGCTGCCGGGCACGACCGCATCGCGGCGGCGGATCAGCGGTGTATCAGAGGGCGGCTGCGCAGCATCGGCGGCAAGGGACATCGGCATCGCCGGTTACAAAAGACCCGCACATCATAACGTGCACCGCTCCCCCGGTCGGCTGCCGCTGCTGACGAGGCCCCTTGGCTCTTCGGCCAGCAGCATTTGGATTTCACGACCGCATCTTCCATGCTTGCCTGCCCTGGAACGGACTTCCATCCATGACCCGCACCCTGCTGACCGCGCTGATGGCACTCACCGTGGCCTCGGCCGCCCACTCCGCGACGCCTGAGCCCAGGCCCGGGGTCGAATTCGAACACAACGACTGGTCGCTGGCCTGTGACAACACCCGCACCTGCCGCGCGGCTGGCTACAGCCCGCAAGCTGCGGGCAACCTGCTCAGCCTGATGCTGGAGCGCGCCGGCGGCCCGGGTACGAAGGTGCTCGCGCGGCTGCGCAATGGCGAGGATGGCGAAAGCCCGACGCCGACCGGGGCGCTGCGCCTGCACCTGAACGGCAAGGACCTGGGCCCGGTGCGCGACACCGGCGACGGGGACAAAGTGTTGTTGCAGCAGGCACAGACCGATGCACTGGTCGCCGTACTGCCGCGCGAGGCACGCATCGAGATCATCGACGGCGAGGGCAAGGCGTGGCCGATCTCCGACCGCGGTGCGGCGGCCGTACTACTGAAGATGGACGAGGCCCAGGGCCGGCTGGACACGCCGGGGGCGCTGGTGCGGCGTGGCGACAAGCCCGAAACGAGCGTACCTGCGGCGTTGCCGGTGCCAGTGATCATGCGCGGCACGCTGGTAGCACCGCGCGCCTCGGACGCGGCACTGGCGAACGCACCGGGCCTGCGCAAGGCACTGATCGCCAGCCTGCCGAAGCCGGATGAGTGCGCCCGCCTGAGCGAGGGCGGGACAGACGAGATCGAGATCCAGCGACTGGACGCCCAGCATGTGCTGGCAAGCACCAGCTGCTTCATGGGTGCCTACAACTTCAGCAGCGGCTACTGGGTAGTGCAGGACAGGGCGCCGTACCAGGCGAAGTTCGTGACCTCCAACGCGGAGGACTTTGATCGCGATGACGCGACGCTGCGCGGGCGCTTCCGTGGACGCGGCATCGGTGACTGCTTCTCCGGCCACGACTGGGCCTGGGATAGCGCGCGATTCGTGAAGAGCGGCGAGTTCACCACCGGGCAGTGCCGCGGCGTGGCGGGTGGTCATTGGCAGCTGCCGACGGTGGTCAGCGAGGTCCGTTGAGGCGCCGCTATCTGCGATAGTGCCGCCCGCTGGCCGGCAACCCCGGCAAACATCGGGGTCAACGCCGTTTTCCGATGGAAAACGGATCCGACCCCGGTCAGTCGTGCAGCTGGCGCGGCTTCTTCCAGAACTGCCAGCGCTGGCCACGGTCCAGCTGGAACTGCAGGCCGTCCTCGAAATCCAGCACCAGCCGCTGCAGTTCGCCACGCTTGAGCGCGGCCAGCAGCGGCCGGATCGCATCATTGCCGAGCTGCTGCAGAGAGCGCAGCTGGCGCAGGTCAACCAGTGCATCCACGGCCTGCTCGCCGTCCACGGCCACACCAGCCGCCAGGGCCAGGCCCTGCAGCAGCGCGTCGCGGCTGCGCACCTGCGCGTGCGGGGTGCTGACCGACACCGGCATCACGCCACCGCCCCAGAACCACAGCGAGTTGATCGGCTGCTGTCCCTGCGCGGCACGCTGCTGGTTCCAGGAATGGTTGTGCAGCAGCACCTGTGCCTCGGTCATCAGCGCCCGCCATCGACGGCCGCCCTGCCCTTCCGGCAGGTGCGAGAACAGGTCATCACCCAGCACCTCGTCGGGGCTGTCGAAGTCCGGCAGCTCGCTGTCGATCGGCAGCCGCAGGTACCAGCGCGAAGGATCGGGTGCGTCAAGCACAAAGCCGGCGTCGGCGAACAACGGCTGCAACACCGGCAGCAACGCCAGGCAATCGGCCAGCGTCGGCCGCAGCGTTTCGCCGTAGGCCATCATCCGCGCGCCGTGCATGTCCGGCACCATGCAGGCTGGATCGGCACGCAGCCAGCTGGCGCCGGCGGCATCGCCGACGTCGCGCTGGCGGGTCAACGCGGCCACCGGCCAGTGCGACGCGGCAACCGAGAAATGGCGTGTCAGCTGCGCGCGTTCGCCCGGCGCGACCTGCACCGTGGTGGCACGGCCGAGCGCACGTGCCACATCGTCCGGCAGCGCAGCCGCGGCAAAGCGGCTGCGTGCCGGCAACAGCAGGGTCGCCGTCGCCACGTGGTCAGTCCACGTAGCTGACGCTGACGATCTCGTACTCGCGTTGGCCGGCCGGGGCGTCGATCACGATCGAATCACCTTCCAGCTTGCCGATCATCGCACGCGCCACCGGCGAGGAAATCGCGATCAGGCCCTGCTTGATGTCCGCCTCCAGGTCACCGACGATCTGGTACTTCTTCTCTTCGTCGGTTTCCACGTCGGCCAGGGTCACGCTGGCGCCGAACACCACCTTGGAGCCGGCATTGAGCTTGCTCACGTCGATGATCTCGGCGTGCGACAGCTCGCCCTCCAGCTGCTTGATGCGGCCTTCGATGAAGCCCTGTTCTTCGCGCGCGGCGTGGTACTCGGCGTTCTCCTTCAGGTCGCCATGCTCACGTGCTTCGGCGATGGCGGCGATCACCTTCGGGCGCTTGACCGACTTCAGGTGATCCAGTTCGTCGCGCAGCTTCTGCGCGCCCTTCATCGTGATCGGGGCTCTCATGCATTCAACTCCTTGTGCAGCTCCTGCAGCGACCAGACGGGGCCGGTGCCGCGGAATTCCAGTGAATCCACCAGCGCCTTGGCGCCGGCAATGGTGGTCGAGTAGGTGACGCGATGCTGCAGCGCCTCGCGACGGATCGAGAACGAGTCGTTGATCGCCGAACGACCTTCGGTCGTGTTGACGATGTAGACGATCTCGCCGTTCTTGATCGAGTCGACGATGTGCGGACGGCCTTCCACCACCTTGTTGATGATCTCGCAGTCCATGCCGTGCTGCTGCAGCCACGCAGCGGTGCCACGGGTGGCAACCAGGCTGTAGCCACGCGCCAGCAGTGCCTTGGCCACCGGCAGCACGCGCTTCTTGTCCGGATCACGCACCGAAACGAAGGCCTTGCCGACCGGCGGCGCCTTGATGCCGCCGGCTTCCTGCGCACGCGCGAAGGCGGCGTTGAAGGTGCGGCCGACGCCCATCACCTCGCCGGTGGAGCGCATCTCCGGCCCCAGGATCGGATCGACGCCCTGGAACTTGGCGAACGGGAAGATCGCTTCCTTCACCGAGTAATAGTCCGGCACGATTTCCTTGGTTGCGCCCTGCTCGGCCAGGCTCTTGCCCGCCATGCAACGGGCAGCGATCTTCGCCAGCGGCATGCCGGTGGCCTTGGACACGAACGGCACGGTGCGCGAGGCACGCGGGTTCACTTCCAGCAGGTAGATGGTGTCGGCACCTTCGTCACTGGTCTGGATCGCGAACTGGGTATTCATCAGGCCGACCACGTTCAGGGCCTTGGCCAGCTCCACCACCTGGCGGCGCAGCTCGGCCTGGGTTTCAGCCGACAGCGAGTACGGCGGCAGCGAGCACGAGGAATCGCCCGAGTGCACGCCGGCTTCTTCGATGTGCTCCATCACGCCACCGATCAGGACGTTGCCATCCTTGTCGGCGATGATGTCGACATCGCACTCCACCGCGTTGTCGAGGAAGCGGTCCAGCAGCACCGGCGAATCGTTGGACACCTTCACCGCGTCGCGCACGTAGCGGGCCAGGTCGGCTTCGCCGTAGACGATTTCCATGGCACGGCCGCCCAGCACGTAGCTCGGGCGCACCACCAGCGGGTAGCCGATCTCGCGGGCCAGCAGCAGGGCCTCCTGATCATTGCGGGCGATGCGGTTCGGCGGCTGCTTCAGCCCCAGCCTGTCGACCAGCTGCTGGAAGCGCTCGCGGTCTTCGGCCAGGTCGATCGAGTCCGGGCTGGTGCCGATCACCGGCACGCCGTTGGCTTCCAGCGCGCGCGCCAGCTTCAGCGGGGTCTGGCCGCCGTACTGCACGATCACGCCCTTCGGCTGTTCCAGTTCGACGATCTCCAGCACGTCTTCCAGGGTCAGCGGCTCGAAGTACAGGCGGTCGGAGGTGTCGTAGTCGGTCGACACGGTTTCCGGGTTGCAGTTGACCATGATGGTTTCATAGCCATCCTCGCGCAGCGCCAGCGCCGCGTGCACGCAGCAGTAGTCGAACTCGATGCCCTGGCCGATGCGGTTCGGGCCACCGCCCAGGATCATGATCTTGTCGCGGTTGCTCGGCGCGGCCTCGCACTCGTCCTCGTAGGTCGAGTACAGGTAGGCGGTGCCGGTGGAGAACTCACCGGCACAGGAGTCCACGCGCTTGTAGACCGGGCGCACCTTGTGCGCACGACGCAGCGCGCGGATGGCGGCTACGTTGGTGCCGGTCAGCTGCGCCAGGCGCGCGTCGGAGAAGCCAGCGCGCTTCAGCTTGCGCAGGCGTGCGGCATCCAGCGCATCGATGCCACCGGCGGCGACTTCGCCTTCCGCCGCGATGATTTCCTCGATCTGGTCCAGGAACCAGTGATCGATGAATGACAGTGCGTAGATCTCTTCCACACTCATGCCGGCGCGGAACGCATCGGCCACATAGAACAGGCGCTCCGGGCCCGGCGCCTTCAGCTCGCGACGCAGGGTCTGCAGGTCGTCTTCGTTGCCCAGGTCCAGACCGGTCGGGTCGAAGCCGACCTTGCCGGTTTCCAGGCCACGCAGGGCCTTCTGCACCGACTCCTGGAAGGTGCGGCCCATCGCCATCACCTCGCCCACCGACTTCATCTGGGTGGTCAGGCGGGCATCGGCGGCCGGGAACTTCTCGAAGGCGAAGCGCGGGATCTTGGTGACGACGTAGTCGATGGACGGCTCGAACGAGGCCGGGGTCAGGCCGCCGGTGATTTCGTTCTTCAGTTCGTCCAGGGTGTAGCCCACGGCCAGCTTGGCGGCGACCTTGGCGATCGGGAAGCCGGTGGCCTTGGAAGCCAGCGCCGACGAACGCGACACGCGCGGGTTCATCTCGATGACGACCACGCGGCCGGTCTTCGGGTTGATGCCGAACTGCACGTTCGAGCCACCGGTATCGACGCCGATCTTGCGCAGCACGGCGATGGAGGCATCGCGCAGGCGCTGGTACTCCTTGTCGGTCAGGGTCTGCGCCGGCGCCACGGTGATCGAGTCACCGGTGTGCACGCCCATCGGGTCCAGGTTCTCGATCGAGCAGACGATGATGCAGTTGTCCGCGGTATCGCGGACCACTTCCATCTCGAATTCCTTCCAGCCCAGCACCGACTCTTCCACCAGCACTTCGGTGGTCGGCGACAGCTCCAGGCCGCGGCTGACGATCTCGACCAGCTCTTCGCGGTTGTAGGCGATGCCGCCACCGCTGCCGCCCAGGGTGAAGCTGGGGCGGATGATGGTCGGATAGCCGACGCGGGTCTGGATTTCCAGCGCTTCGTCCAGGGTGTGGGCGACGGCGGCGGTCGGGCACTCCAGGCCGATCTCACCCATGGCCACGCGGAACAGCTCGCGGTCTTCGGCCATGCGGATCGCTTCGCGCTTGGCACCGATCAGCTCGACGTTGTACTTCTCCAGCACGCCGTGGTCGGCCAGGTCCAGCGCGCAGTTCAGCGCGGTCTGGCCACCCATGGTCGGCAGCAGCGCATCGGGCTTTTCCTTGGCGATGATCTTCTCGACCGTCTGCCAGTTGATCGGCTCGATGTAGACGGCGTCGGCCATCTCCGGGTCGGTCATGATCGTGGCCGGGTTGCTGTTGACCAGCACCACGCGGTAACCCTCGTCACGCAGGGCCTTGCAGGCCTGGGCACCGGAGTAGTCGAACTCGCAGGCCTGGCCGATGACGATCGGGCCAGCACCGATGATGAGGATGGTCTTGAGGTCAGTGCGCTTGGGCATTTTCTTCTCTAAGTCAGTACAGCGTGACAAGGGGGAGTGATCGCACGCTGTCGATCAGGAATCTTGATCCGCAGCGCCGCGCCAGTGGCAGCAGCGATGCGGGGTTTACGGTCCATCGCGACGCCACCGGGGGGCCGGCGGCGTACTGATCACGCCTTGGCCTGCTCCATCAGCGCCACGAAACGGTCGAACAGCGGACCGACGTCGTGCGGGCCCGGCGATGCTTCCGGGTGGCCCTGGAACGAGAACGCCGGCACGTCGGTGCGGGCGACGCCCTGGTTGGTGCCGTCGAACAGCGAACGGTGGGTCACGCGCAGGGTCGGCGGCAGGGTTGCTTCGTCGATCGCGAAACCGTGGTTCTGCGAGGTGATCATCACCCGGCCGCTGTCCAGGTCCTGCACCGGGTGGTTGGCACCGTGGTGGCCGTGGCCCATCTTCATGGTCTGCGCGCCCGAGGCCAGGCCGAGCAGCTGGTGGCCCAGGCAGATGCCGAAGGTCGGGATCTTCACGTCGATGAAGGTCCTGATCGCTTCGATGGCGTAGTCGCACGGTTCCGGGTCACCCGGGCCGTTGGACAGGAACACGCCGTCCGGCTTCAGCGCCAGCACTTCGGCGGCCGGGGTCTGCGCCGGCACCACGGTCACTTCGCAACCGCGCTCGGCCAGCATGCGCAGGATGTTGGTCTTCACGCCGAAGTCGTAGGCCACGACCTTGAACCGGGCCGGCACGCTGACGAAGGCGTTGGCATCCAGGTCCAGCTGGCCCTCGGTCCAGGTGTAGGTCTTCTCGGTAGTGACGACCTTGGCCAGATCCATGCCCTTCAGCCCCGGGAACTTGCGGGCGGCTTCCAGTGCCTTTTCCACGTCGATGTCGCCGGCCATCAGCGCACCGTTCTGCGCGCCCTTCTCGCGCAGGATGCGGGTCAGCTTGCGGGTGTCGATGCCGGCGATGGCGACCACGCCACGCTGGATCAGCCAGTCCTGCAGCGACACCTGGCTGCGCCAGTTGCTGGGACGGCGCGGAACGTCGCGCACGATCAGGCCGGCCGACCACACCTTGGACGCTTCATCGTCCTGGTCGGTCATGCCGGTGTTGCCGATATGCGGATAGGTCAGCGTGACCATCTGCCGGGCGTAGGACGGGTCGGTCAACACTTCCTGATAGCCGGTCATGGCGGTGTTGAACACCACTTCACCGACGGACAGGCCGGGCGCGCCTACGGATTCGCCCTCGAATACGGTGCCGTCTTCGAGGACGAGGATTGCGGCTTGGGTCACGGGAATCTCACTTTGGCTACCGAGGGGGCTGCCGAAGTCACGCCTGCGCTTCACGGAAATCCGGTTGCAAAAAAGCGCGGACGTACGGTCTGGGACCGGTCCGGCTTTCGTGATTCGGCGAGTGCGAATTGTAGCGCTGCCGGGGCGCTCGCGCCAGCGGTTATCGCGCTTCATGAACAGGCGATTGCGCATTCATTTCGATCCGGCGGCGTATGCGGCGCCCGCTGGTAGCGCCGGGCCATGCCCGGCGGAACCGACACCGACGCCGGGCACGGCCCGGCGCTACCGGTTAACGCGGCCCGTCCAGCAGATCGCGCACCCGGTAGCTGCCCGGGGCTCGGCCCTGCAGCTGGCGGGCGGCGAACAGGGCGCCGCGGGCGAAGATGTCGCGGTTGGTGGCCCGGTGTACCAGCTCGATGCGCTCGCCCAGCCCGGTGAACTGCACCAGGTGCTCGCCGACGATGTCGCCGGCGCGCAGGCTGGCGTAATGCGGCTCCGCCCCGCCCCGCTTGGCGGCCGCGCCCAGGGTCAGTGCAGTGCCCGATGGCGCGTCCTTCTTCTGGGTGTGGTGCGATTCGACGATGTCGCAGTCCCAGCCAGCCAGCGCCTGTGCCGCGCGCTCGACCAGCTCGTCCAGTACCGCCACGCCCAGGCTGAAGTTCGAGGCCCAGACCAGCGGGATCTTCGCCGCTGCCGCATCCAACGCCTGGCGCTGCGTGCTGGAAATACCGGTGGTACCCGACACCAGCCCTGCCCCGCGATCCACGCACAGCGCCAGCAGCGGGTCGAAGCCCTCCGGCAGGCTGAAGTCAATGGCCACGTCGAACACCGGCGCACCGGGCAGTTCGCTGGCCGCGAAGAACGGCACACCGTCGATTACGCGCTGGGCCGGCGCGCGACCGGTCACGGCGGCCACGATCTGCAGGGTTTCGGAATGTTCGGCGGCCAGCCGCAGCAGGGCTTGGCCCATGCGCCCGGAGGCACCGTGAATGAGCAATCGCAGGGGAGTCTGGTTCATGCCTGCAGGCTAGCGGCAGCACGCCCGCTCCGGCAAGCGCCATCGCTGCGATGCTGCTTGCCTCTGCGGTGACGGGTTTGCCACTGGACGCGGCAACGCTCCCCTTCAAGTCTGTTGCCCTTCCCTCAGCCCGGGCAAAACCCATGAAATCCTCGACCGTCTTCAGCAAATGCGCCAGGAAGACCGGTTATGCCGGGACATCGACCACGCGCTACCGCTTGCTGGATGCCGCCCTGCTTGTCGTTAATCACCAGCGCGCCAGCGAAAGCCGGGGCTTCTATGTGAATGCTGGACTCTACTTTCCAGAGCTGCTCGCGTATCCCCTCGCGCCTGACGATCTTGAAACGGCTTTCCGGTACCGCTCCAGCATTCCCACGCCCCATGTCGACTGGCGGATCGAAGAAACGCCAGGCCTGCGCCGGACCTTCATCCAGCAGGACCTTGAAGATCTGCTGGAGGCCGGCAACCGCGACGCGTTGAAGGCCCTGCTGCTCGATGCCCTGGCCGACGTGGCGGGTTTCGCAGCAGCCCATGGAAACCGCGAATCGGTGCGGCGATTGAATCAGGACGGGAACTTCCGCGCGATCATCCGCAGAGAGGTCTGAACCCTGGAAAGCGTGCGGGTCGAAAGTTCGCACCCTCCGGACAGCCGCGGTCCAGCATGGCTGGACGCTACTTCTTGGTCGGCCCGCAGCTGTCGCACCCCCCACAGGCACCGCCACCACCGCTGGCCGGCGGCGCGATCTTCCGCCCCAGCGCCTGCAGCCAGGCCGCGCGACCCGGCTTCAGCAGGGCCAGCGCCAAGGCCCCGCGCAGCGTGCGCACGGTACCCGGGAACTGCTTCTTCAGTACCACCCAGGCACTGACCAGCACGGCCACCGCGATGATCAGGTACTGGATCAGCAGCCCGGTATCCATCAGCCGCCTCCCAGCGCCTTGGTCACCTGATAGGTGATCAGCGCGGCCACGTAAGCCGCGGCAAACAGGTAGAACGCGGCAAAGCCCATCTGCTTCCAGGAGTTGGTCTCGCGCTTGATGGTCGCCAGCGTCGAGATGCACATCGGGGCGTAGATGTACCAGACCAGCAGCGACAGGGCCGTGGCCAGCGACCAGCCATCGCTGATCAGCGGGGTCAGCGCCTGGCTGGCGGCATCGTCATCGGCGGCCGACAGCGCATACACGGTGGCCAGCGACGACACCGCCACCTCACGCGCGGCCAGGCCCGGAATCAGCGCGATGCAGATCTGCCAGTTGAAGCCCAGCGGTGCGAAGAACACCGCCATCGCATGGCCGATCCGGCCGGCGTAGCTGTAGTCGATGGCCGGCATCGTGGCATCCACTGGTGCCGCCGGGAACGACAGCAGCACCCACAGCAGGATGGTCAGCGCCAGGATGATGCCACCGACACGCTTGAGGAAGATCATGCCGCGCTCATACAGGCCCACCGCCAGGTCACGCACATGTGGCAGGCGGTACGACGGCAGTTCCAGCATCAGCGGATGCTCGCTCTTGTCGCGGCGCCACTTCTTCATGATCCACGACATCGCCAGCGCACTGAGGATGCCGGCGGCGTACAGGCCGAACAGGACCAGGCCCTGCTGGTTGAATACCCCCCACACCGTCTTCTGCGGAATGAACGCACCGATCAGCAGGGCGTACACCGGCAGGCGCGCCGAGCAGGTCATCAGCGGTGCGACCAGGATGGTGGCCAGGCGGTCACGCGGGTCCTGGATGCTGCGCGTGGACATGATGCCCGGCACCGCGCAGGCGAAGCTGGACAGCAGCGGGATGAACGAGCGGCCGGACAGGCCGGCGGCGGCCATCATGCGGTCGAGCAGGAACGCCGCACGCGGCAGGTAGCCGGATTCCTCCAGCACGAGGATGAAGAAGAACAGGATCAGGATCTGCGGCAGGAACACCACCACGCCACCGACGCCGGCGATGATGCCGTCGGTCAGCAGGCTGGCCAACGGCCCCTCCGGCAACACGCTGCCAACGAGAGCACCGAGCCAGGCGAAGCCAGCCTCGATGCCATCCATCAACGGCGTCGCCCAGGCATACACCGCCTGGAAGATCAGGAACATCACCACCGCAAGGCTGATCAGCCCGAACACCGGGTGCAGCAGCCAGCGGTCCAGCGCGTCGTCGATCTTCGCGGTCCGCGCCGGCATCCGCACGGCGACCGACAGGATCTCGCGCACCTTGGCGTGGTAGTCGATGCCACCTTCCGGGCCCGGCACCGGCGCATCCAGGTGCGGCACCATCGCATCGAGGCGCTCGACCAGGGCCTTGGCACCCTGCTTGCGCACCGCCACGGTCTCCACCACCGGTACGCCCAGCTCGCGCTCCAGCGCTGCCACGTCCACCTGGATGCCACGGCGCTGGGCCGCATCGACCATGTTCAGGGCGACCACCATCGGCTTGCCCAGCTCACGCAGCTCCAGCGCGAAGCGCAGGTGCAGGCGCAGGTTGGTGGCGTCGATCACGCACAGCAGCACGTCCGGCGCAGCTTCGCCCGGGTAGAAGCCCCGGCACAGGTCACGGGTGATCGCCTCGTCCAGGCTGGCCGGATGCAGGCTGTAGGCACCCGGCAGGTCGAGCACGGCGAATTCGCGGCCGGACGGCGCACGCAGGCGGCCTTCCTTGCGCTCTACCGTGACGCCGGTGTAGTTGGCGACCTTCTGCCGGCTGCCGGTCAGCTGGTTGAACAGCGCGGTCTTGCCGCTGTTGGGGTTGCCGACCAGCGCGATGCGCAGCGGTGAGGCGGAGACGGTGGCGGTCATGCGCGTCGTTCCTGACTGACGGCGTCGACTACGACGCGCTTGGCTTCACTGATCCGCAGCGCGAACCGGGTGAACCCGACCTGCACCAGCAGCGGCTCGCCCCCCACCGGGCCCTTGGCCACCAGGCGTACTTCCTCGCCATTCACGAAACCCAGCTCGCGCAGGCGACGGGCAATGGCATCGTTGGCATGCAGGTCCTGCACGGACTCGACCACGGCCGAGGTGTGCAGCGGCAGTTCGGACAGCGTCATCTAGCGTGTTCTCTGCTGGATGTAAATGGTTCTCGATTCTAACATTCCCGCGTCGCGTCATGGCCCATGACCAATGGCCCGCTATGATCCATACAGGTATGGAGTGACCCTGGAATCCCATGAACGATGCTTTGCAGATCGAGCGCCGTGGCGCTGTCCTCACCCTCTGGCTGAACCGGCCGGAGCTGCACAACGCCTTTGACGCCAGCCTGATCGCCCGGCTGACTGCCGCACTGGAAGCCGCCGGCGGCGATGATTCGGTCCGGGCCGTGGTGGTCGCCGGTCACGGCGCTTCCTTCTCGGCCGGTGCCGACATGCAGTGGATGCGCGGCATGGCCGCCGCCAGCGAGGCCGACAACCGCGAGGACTCGCTTGCCCTGGCGCGGCTGATGCGCACCCTGGACGAGCTGCCCAAGCCGACCCTGGCCCGGGTCCACGGCGCGGCCTTCGGTGGCGGCGTCGGCCTGGTTGCCTGCTGCGACATTGCCATCGCCAGCACTGCGGCCCGCTTCGGCCTGACCGAAAGCCGCCTGGGCCTGCTGCCCGCCGTCATCTCGCCCTACGTGATCGAGGCCATCGGCCCGCGCCAGGCCCGTCGCTGGTTCGCCACCGGCGAGCACTTCGATGCCGACACCGCGCTGCGCATCGGCCTGGTCCATCAACTGGTCGAACCCGAGCGCCTGGACGAGGCGCTGGAACGCCAGCTGGCCCTGCTCGACAAGGCCGGCCCGATCGCCTCGTCCACCGCCAAGCAGCTGGTGCGGCAGGTCCGCGACAGCCATGACCGCGACGCACTGGATCGCGATAATGCGGCCCTGATCGCGCGCCTGCGGGTCTCGGCCGAAGGCCAGGAAGGCCTGGGCGCCTTCCTCGACAAGCGCGCCCCCCACTGGGTCACGGAAGCCTGAACATGCTCGATCATCTTGGTTTGACCAGCGCCGACCTGGCGCGCAGCAGGACCTTCTTCCTGCAGGCACTGGCTCCGCTGCAGATCGGCGTGGTGATGGAAGTGAGCGCCGAACAGACCGGCGACCACGACCACGTCGGCTTCGGCAGCGACGGCAAGCCGTTCTTCTGGCTCGGCAATGGCGGCACCGCCAGTCACGGCGTACACGTGGCCTTCGCCTGCGCCAGCCGTGCGCAGGTGGATGCCTTCCATGCCGCCGCGCTCGCCGCCGGCGGCCGCGACAACGGCGCGCCGGGCCTGCGCCCGTGGTATCACCCGGATTACTACGCGGCCTTCGTGCTCGACCCGGACGGCAACAACATCGAAGCGGTCTGCCACCGCCCCGCCGATGGGGCAGCCGCATGAGCGATTACGTCCGCATCGTCGAGGTCGGTCCGCGTGACGGCCTGCAGAACGAAAAGCAGTCGGTGTCCACCGCCGACAAGATCGAACTGATCAACCGCCTGTCGGCCACCGGCCTGCGCAGCATCGAGGCGACCAGCTTCGTCAGCCCGAAGTGGATCCCGCAACTGGCCGACGCCGCCGAGGTCTATGCCGGCATCCAGCGCAGGCCGGGTGTCCACTACCCGGTGCTGGTACCGAACGAACAGGGCTACGACCGCGCCCGTGCGGTCGGCGTCGAGGAGGTGGCGGTGTTCACTGCCGCGTCCGAGGCGTTCAACCGCACCAATACCAATGCCGGCATCGACGAGTCGCTCGCCCGGTTCGAGCCCATCCTGCGCCGCGCCGCCGCCGATGGCGTGCGCGTGCGCGGCTACGTCTCCACCGTGCTCGGCTGCCCCTACCAGGGCGAGGTGCCGCTGGCCGACGTGGTGCGGGTAGCGCGCGCGCTGCACCAGATGGGCTGTTACGAAATCTCGCTGGGCGACACCATCGGCGTCGGCACCCCGCGCAAGGCACGGGCGATGCTGCAGGCGGTGGCGGCCGAGATTCCGATGGACGCATTGGCCGTGCACTTCCACGACACCTACGGCCAGGCCATCGCCAACATCGCCACCTGCCTGGAAGAAGGCGTGCGCGTGGTCGACAGTGCTGTCTCCGGCGCCGGTGGCTGCCCGTATGCGAAGGGCGCCAGCGGCAATGTGGCCAGCGAAGACGTGGTCTACCTGCTGCAGGGCCTGGGCCTGGACAGCGGCGTGGACCTGCCGGCACTGGCCGAAACCGGTCGCTGGCTGGCAGGCCTGCTCGGTCGCGCCACCGCCAGCCGCACCGGGCAGGCGCTGGCCGCCGCAGGTTGACCGCCGCACTGCGCCGCCCTGCTGCGGCGGCGCAGTGCACAACAGCGACGGTCGCAGCTTCCGTTAGAATCGGCGGTTCTCGAACCTGCAGGACCGTTCAATGCAGTTGTCTTCCGTACGTGCCGTGATCACTGGTGGCGTCTCCGGCCTCGGCCTGGCCGTGGCCCAGCACCTCGTCGCCCAGGGCGGCAAGGTGGCCCTGTTTGACCTCAACGACGCCAAGGGCGCCGCCGCCGTTGCCGGGCTGGGTGCCGACAACGCCCGCTATTTCAACGTCAACGTCAGCGATGAGGCCGCCGTGGCTGCAGCCATCGACCAGGCCCACGATTTCCTCGGCGGCCTGAACGTAGCGATGAACTGTGCCGGCATCCTCGGCGCCGGCCGCGTGCTGGGCAAGGACGGCCCGATGCCGCTGGCCGGCTTCCAGGGCACGGTGATGGTCAATCTGGTCGGCAGCTTCAATGTCGCCAAGGCCGCGGCCAACCGCATGCAGCACAACGAGGCCGGCATCGATGGCGAGCGCGGGGTGATCATCAACACCGCCAGCATCGCTGCCTATGAAGGCCAGATCGGCCAGGCCGCCTATGCCGCCAGCAAGGGCGGCGTGGTGTCGATGACGCTGCCGATGGCACGCGAACTGTCGCGCTTCGGCATCCGCGTCAATACGATTGCTCCCGGCGTGTTCTGGACGCCGATGGTGGACGGCATGCCCGAAGCCGTGCAGCAGTCGCTGGCCGCCTCGATTCCGTTCCCGTCGCGCCTGGGCAAGCCGGAAGACTTCGCCAGCCTGGTCGGCTTCATCCTCGGAAACACCTACCTCAACGGCGAGACCATCCGCCTGGACGGCGCTACCCGCCTCGCTCCGAAGTGATTCCCCACGGGCGCCGGGACGGCGCCCTCCCCCAACGACCTAGATCACCATGAAAGCCAACGACATCAAGAAGGGCAACGTCGTCGAGTACAACAACGGCGTGTACCAGATCCGCGACATCGAGCGCAGCTCGCCGCAGGGTCGCGGCGGCAACGTCCGCTTCCGCTTCATCATGTACAGCGTGCCGGGCGGCAACAAGCTCGACGCCAGCTTCGATGCCGACGACAACCTGGTCGAGGTCGAACTGCTGCGCCGCCAGTCCACCTATTCGTACAAGGACGGCGATGCCTTCGTGTTCCTGGATGACGAGGACTACACCCCGTACACCCTGGATGCGGACGTGATCGGCGATGACGCCGGTTACATCACCGACGGCCTGACCGGCATCTACGTGCAGGTGATCGACGAGCAGCCGGTGGCGATCCAGCTGCCGGCCTCCGTGGTGCTGGAAGTGATCGAGACGCCGCCGGAACTGAAGGGTGGCACCGCCACCAAGCGCCCGAAGCCGGCCAAGCTCAACACCGGCATCGAGATCATGGTGCCGGAGTACATCGTCAACGGCGAGCGCGTGCTGGTGAACACCGCCACCGGCGAATTCGCCGGCCGTGCCGACTAAGCATCCTGCGCCGATCGCCTGCCGATCACTGCCTGCGGCAAGTTCGCCGCAGGCAGCAAGCAGCGCATCGCTGACAGCAGTTGTGTAGAGCCGAGCCCGCGCTCGGCTGCAGTGCCTGTGCAGAGCACAACGCAGCCGAGCGTGGGCTCGGCTCTACAGAGGGCCTACGGCTGCTTCGCGCCGAAATTGCCGCAGCCGTGGTACTGGCGGGTACCGACGGTCAACATCACCTTCGCCTCGAATGCCTCGCCGCTCATGTCATCCTGGCAGGTAGTGCGCTGGAAGCTGAGCTTGACGTCGGTGCCGTCGGACGCCTTCCCGCTCCATCCATCAGCGCCCTGGGTTGGCTTGGCCACGTCAAAGCGGCGCTCGCCATAGTCAACTTCCACCTGCAGGCCCGGCATATCGCCATCGACGACTGCAAGCCATCCGGGTTCATTGCCGGTGGCACGGAACGCGGCATTGCCGGCGCTGCCATCGCCTTCGGTGGCTTCCACCGCATGGCACTCGCGATCCGGCTCGCCCTTCAGGCTAAGCAGGCCATCATCGCTGCCCTTGGTCCAGAAGCTGTTGCCAAGGCCATCGCTGTACTTGGCGCCGGATGCCGCGCGCTCGGAGGTCATGGCGAAGCGACGCTCGCCGATCACCAGCGTGGCAGCATCCTCGCCATTGAAGGTCGCGCCCACACTCAGATCACCACACTGGTAGGCGGTCTCGCTGCCGCCTTCCGTGTTGGCGCTCGGCTGCGGCGTGGCGGGCGAGGCGTCATTGCTGCCCGCCGCGGGTGCCTGGGCCGGCTGGCACGCGGCCAGGACCAACCCCAGGGAGGCTGCCAACAGACTGGGTACTACACGCATGGCTCGACTCCTTGTCGACACTACAGGAATGCTCGACCCTACCACCTCGGGGTGAGCGGGGCCTGAAAACGGCCTGACCGCACTCATGCGGCCAGCACCGCCATCGACAGCAGCTGCGCGCCACTGCCGCCGGAACTGCAGGTCCAGACCCGCAACAGGCGCAGCTTCAGTTCGCGCTCCCGGCCCTGCCGCCACACCGACATCCGCACGTCGCTGGACAGCAACGCCAGACGGCCACACAGCAGCGTTTCCACCGCGTGCAGCTGCAGACTTCGTACCTGCAGGTCTCCGGCCAGCCAATCGCCCAGCCACGGCAGATCGAGCATGCGGCCACCGTGGCCGTCCATCAGGAACAGGGCCGGCGATACCAGCGCGTTCAACGCATCGTGATTGTTCTCCAGCAGCGCTGCGCACAGGCGCTGTTCCAGCGCCAGCAACTGCTGCTCATGCAGATCTTCAACGATGTTCCGTTCCATCCACGGTTCCTCCCGGCATCGGCCGGCGCCTGCGCAGGCGCTGCGCGATCCACTGCCGCGCGCCCTGCACCACTACATAGAAGACCGGCACGAAGAACACCGCCAGCACGGTCGCACTGACCATGCCGCCGAACACACCGGTTCCAATCGCCTGCTGGGTTTCCTTCGACGCGCCCTGCGCCAGCATCAGCGGCACCACGCCCAGCGCGAACGCCAGCGAGGTCATCACGATCGGGCGCAGGCGCAGCCGCGCCGCCTCCAGCGCTGCTTCAACCAAACCGCGCCCCTGCTGCTGCAGCTGGCGCGCGAATTCGACGATGAGGATCGCGTTCTTCGCCGACAGCCCGATCACGGTGATCATGCCGACCTTGAAGAACACGTCGTTGGGCATGCCGCGCAACAGCACCGCGGCGACCGCGCCGAGCAGGCCCAGTGGCACCACCAGCAGTACCGCCAACGGAATCGACCAGCTCTCGTACAGCGCGGCAAGCACCAGGAACACCACCAGCATCGACAACAACAGCAGCCACGGCGCCTGCGCCCCCGACTCACGCTCCTGCAGCGACTGGCTGGTCCACTGCAGGGCGAAGCCGGGCGGGAGTTTTTCGGCCAGCCGCTCCATCTCCGCCATGGCCTGACCGGTCGACACGCCGGAGGCCGGGGCGCCGGACAGGTTCAGCGCCGGGAAGCCAAGATAGCGTTGCAGCTGCAACGGCGCTTCGGTCCAGTGCGGGGTGACCAGCTCGGACAACGCCACCATGCCGCCCTCGCTGTTGCGCACGTACAGCTTCAGCACGTCTTCCAGCTCCATCCGGTGCGGCGCATCGGCCTGCAGGATCACCTGCTGCAGCCGTCCCTTGTTGGGGAAGTCGTTGACGTACTGCGAGCCCATGGCTGCCGACAGCGTGCTGCTGATCTGCTCGAAGCCCACGCCCATTGCCTCGGCCTTGGCCCGGTCGATGTCCAGCCGCACGCTGGTGCCGGCCGGCAGGCCATCGGCATGCACCTCCGACAGCAGCGGGCTGGCTTCGGCCAGCTTCAGCAGCTGCTGCAGGGCCGCGCGCAGTTCGGCCTGGCCCTGCCCGGTACGCGCCTGCAGGGCCAGCGAGAAGCCGGAGGAACGACCCAGGCTGTCGATGGCCGGCGGCATCACGCTCATCACCTCACCCTCGGCAATCGTGGCCATCGCCTGCTGCGCGGCCTCCACCTCACCGGCCGCGGTTGCGCCTGCGCGCTCACCCCAGTCCTTCAGCATGGTGTAGGTCAGCGCCGCACTCGGGCCGGAACCGGAAAAGCTGTAGCCGAGGATCGACTGGTTGGAGCCGATGCCCGGACGCGAGGCCACGTGCCGTTCGTAGGCTTCGACCACGGCCAGCGTACGCTCGGCCGTCGCCTCGGCCGGCAGCTGGATCGAGGTCATGAAATAGCCCTGGTCTTCTTCCGGCAGGAAGGCGCCCGGCAGCCAGTGCAGGCCCAGCAGCAACGCCGCCACCAGTGCGGCGAACACGCCCATCACCCGCCCGCTCCGCTGCAGCACCGTCGCCACACCACGCTGGTAACGCCCGGTCATCCGCTCGAAGCCCCGGTTGAAGGCGCCGAACAGCCCGCCGCGACCGTGATGGCCGTGGTTGGCCTGGCGCAGCAGGGTCGCGCACAGCGCCGGCGTCAGGCTCAGGGCCAGCAGCGCCGAGAACAGGATCGACACCGCCATCGCCACGGTGAACTGGCGGTAGATCGCGCCCACCGAACCGCTGGCGAACGCCATCGGGATGAACACCGCGGTCAGCACCAGGGTAATGCCGATCACTGCGCCGGTCAGTTCACGCATCGCCTTGATGGTGGCCTCGCGCGGCGGCAGGCCCTCCTCGGCCATGATCCGTTCCACGCCCTCGACCACCACGATCGCGTCGTCGACGATGATGCCGATGGCCAGCACCATGCCGAACATGGTCAGCACGTTGATCGAGAAGCCCAGCGCCAGCATCACCGCGAACGTACCCAGCAGCGCGATCGGTGCGACCAGCGCCGGGATCAGCGTGTAACGCCAGTTCTGCAGGAACAGGTACATCACCGCGAACACCAGCAGCATCGCCTCCAGCAGGGTCTGCACTACCTTCTGGATCGAGATCTTCACGAACGGCGCGGTGTCGAACGGGATGCTCGCTTCCACCCCGCGTGGCAGCAGCGGCGCCAGCTCAGCCATGCGCTCACGCACCGCCGCGGCGGTACGCACCGCGTTCGCGCCCGGGCGCAGCTGCACGCCGGCGGCGGTGGCTGGATGGCCGTCCTCGCGGGTGCCCCAGGCATAGCTCTGCGCGCCCAGCTCAACGCGGGCGACATCACCCAGCACCACCCGTGAACCGTCGGCGCCGGCACGCAGTACGATCGCCGCGAACTGTTCCGGCGTGGACAACTGGCCGTCGGCACTGAGCGGCACGGTGATGCGCTGGCCTGGAACACCCGGCGAATCACCAATGCGTCCTGGCGAAATCTCCAGGTTCTGCTGCTCGATGGCGGCGGCCACATCGCCCATGGTCAAGCCGTAGCCGGTCAACCGGGTCGGGTCCAGCCACACGCGCATCGCCTGCTCGGCACCGAACAACTGCACGCGGCCGACGCCATCGATACGGCGCAGCTCTTCGATGATGTTGCGCGCCATGAAATCGCCCAGCGCGGCCTCGCTGACGCTGGCATCGGGCGAACGCAGGCCGACCAGCATCAGGAAGCCGGAATCAGCGGCCTCCACGGCCAGGCCGTTCTGGCGCACGCTGCGCGGCAGCCGCGGTTCGATCGCCTTGATCCGGTTCTGCACGTCCACCTGCGCCAGCTCCGGATTGGTGCCGGGCTTGAAGGTGGCAGTGATTGATGCTTCGCCGGACGTGTCCACCGACGACTCGAAGTACAGCAGGTGCTTGACGCTGGACAGCTCGCGCTCGATCAGGCCAACCACGGCGTCATTCAGCGTCTGCGGGCTGGCACCCGGGTAGCTGGCATAGATGCTGACGCTGGGCGGGGCGACTGCTGGATAGCGCTCCACCGCCAGCCGCGGGATCGCCAGCACGCCGGCCAGGATGATGAAGATCGCCAGCACCCAGGCGAACACCGGGCGATCGATGAAGAAACGTGCCATGTTGGATTTCCCTGGAGGGACCGGCCCCGGAAAGGCTCAGCCCTTGCTGCCGGCCTGCACTGCACCGGCGCTGGCGACCGGCAGCTGCCAGTCGCGCGCATCGACCACCACGCCTTCCTGCAGGCGCTCCTGGCCTTCGACCACCACCTTCTCGCCGGCCTTCAGGCCCGTGCGCACCAGCCACTGGTGATCGACACTGCCGTCCACTTCCAGCGTGCGGATCACCGCCTTGCCGTCGGCGCCGATCACCCAGGCATAGGCCTGGCCACCGGCGCTGCGCAGCACCGCCTGCTGTGGCACGGTCAATGCACTGGCGGGCGCGCCACGTGGCACCCTCGCGCGCACGTACATGCCGGGCAGCAGCTGCCGCTGCGGGTTGTCGACCAGGATGCGCAGGATGACATCACCGGTTCGCGCATCGACATTGATGCCGGAGAACAGCAGCTGGCCGCGTTCGGGCAGTGGCTTGCCGCTGGCACCGATGATCGTCACCGGCAGCTCGCCGCCACCGGCAGCACTGCGCTGCAGCGACTCCAGCTGCGCCGCCGGTTGGCGCACATCGACGTAGACCTGGTCGATCTGCTGCACCACCGCCATCGGCTCGGCATCGGCCGCGCCGACCAGCGCACCTTCGGTCACCAGCGCCTGGTCGATACGGCCAGCAATCGGCGCACTGACCGTCGCGTAACGCACATCGAGCTGGCGACGGGACAGGATCGCGCGCGCTTCGTTGACCGCGGCGCGGGCCTGTTCGTACTCGGCGCTGGCGTCGTCGCGATGCTGTTGGCTGACCACCTGCGCGGCGGCCAGCGCATGCAGGCGCTGCGACTGCACGCGGCTGCGGCCAAGCGCGGCCTCACTGCGCTGCAGGGCAGCCAGTGCCGAATCGACATCGGCCCGGAACGCGGCCGGGTCGATCTGGAACAGGGCCTGGCCGGCGCTCACTTCGGCCCCCTGGTCGAACAGCCGGCGCTGCACGATGCCGCCCACCTGCGCACGGATCTGCGCGGTGCGCACGGCGGCCACGCGGCCGGGCAGTTCGTCGTCACGCTGCACCACCTGCGGGCCGACGGTGACCACGCTGACACGCGGTGCGGCTTCGGGAGTGGCTTCGGGGGTGGAGCAGGCCGTCATGGCCAGGGCGAGGGCCGCGATCAACGCGACCGGTGTCCTGAAGGTTCTCATTGCTGTGCACAATGCCGCGCAGGCGGCGGATAGGTTCTGAAGCGCGCAGTGTGCGTGGCAATGATGGGGTTTCGATGGAGGAACTGTGGAGATACGATGGAGGCAAGCACCTTACGGCCCCGCCCCTGCATGCATGCCTCCCCCGCCCTCGCCGCCCTCGTCCTGATCGTCGAGGATGAGGCCGAGATCGCCGATATTCTCAGCGCCTACCTGGAACGCGAAGGACTGCGCACGCTGCGCGCGGCCGATGGCCATAGCGCACTGGACCTGCATCGCAGCGCCCGCCCCGACCTGGTCCTGCTCGATGTACAGCTGCCACGCCTGGATGGCTGGAGCGTGCTGACCCAGCTGCGCCAGCGTGGTGAGACGCCGGTGATCATGCTGACCGCGCTGGACCAGGACCTCGACAAGCTGACCGCGCTGCGCATGGGTGCCCACGACTACGTGGTCAAGCCGTTCAACCCGGCCGAGGTGGCGGCGCGCGTGCGCGCGGTGCTGCGGCGTACGCTGCGCGCCTCGCGCGTGGACGCGCCCACTGCGCTGCGCGTCGGCCCGCTGCTGATCGACTCGGCCACCCACGCCGTGCACGTGGAGGGCGAAGGCTATAGTCACGAAGTGCTGCTCACGCTCACCGAGTTCAAGCTGCTGCACTGCATGGCGCTGGCACCGACCCGCATCTTCAGCCGCAGCGAGCTGATGCACGAATGCCTGCCGGAAAGCGAAGCGCTGGAGCGCACTGTCGACAGCCATGTCAGCAAGCTGCGCCGCAAGCTGGACGAAGTGGGCATGGTCAATGTTCCGGCCAGTGTGCGCGGCGTCGGCTACCGGTTGATGGCTGACCGCTGATGGCCCGACTGCGCCGTTCCGGGCTCAGCCGCCACATCATCGTCTCGATGTCGCTGATGGTGATTGGCGTCATCGTGATGATGATCCTGTCGTCGTGGCTGCTGTACGCGGTGCTGGTCGAGTTCTTCCCCGGAAGTACCGAAGAGCCGGAAAGCTGGCTGCCGACCGGACCGGAGCTGGCATGGATGGTGGGCGTGATCCTGACCGGCCTGGCGCTGGCCATCGCCGCCTCGTTCCGCCTCGCCCACCGCATCCTGTCGCCGTTGAATTCGCTGGTGGACAGCGTGCGTGCGCTCGCCAGCGGTGACCTTGGGGCGCGCGCCAGCGTCGAGGAGAATTCGCCGGGCGAAGTGGCAACGCTGGTTGAGGACTTCAACGCGATGGCGCGCCGCCTGCAGCACATGGAGAGCGAGCGCGCGATGTGGCATGCGGCCATCGCACATGAGCTGCGTACTCCGGTGACGATCCTGCGCGGCCGCCTGCAGGGACTGGCTGAGGGCGTGTTCCAGCCGGACGAGTCGCAGTTCCGCAGCCTGCTCGCCCAGGTCGAAGGGCTGTCGCGACTGATCGAAGATCTGCGCGTGCTGAGCCTGTCCGACAATGCGCGGCTGGACGTGCGTCGCGCACGCACCGACGTGGTGGCCGAGGTGCATTCGGTGATGACGCTGGTCGACCCGCAGTTCCGCGCTGCGGGCTTCGTGCTGGAACTGGAAACCAGCCGCGAGGAACACAACGCGCACTGTGATCCCACGCGCCTGCGCCAGGCGCTGCTGGCGCTGCTGGAAAACGCGCGTCGCTATGCCAGCCCAGGCAAGGTGCGGATCGCCGTGCATGACACGCCGGGCCATGTGCAGGTGGCCATCGAGGATGAAGGCCCGGGCATCGATCCCGGACTGCATGCCGACATCTTCACTCCGTTCATGCGCGCCGACGGCTCACGTTCGCGCCAGGGCGGTGGCAGCGGGCTTGGCCTGGCGGTGGTCAAGGCCATCGCCGATGCACATGGTGGCCGTGCCTGCTGCACGCCCGGCAGCTGCGGCGGCAGCCGTTTCGTCATCGAACTGCCGCGCCAGTAGCCGGACCAGCGGCCTGCGTGCGCAGGTGTGCTCCCAGCGCGGCCAGATTGGCGTCGATCGCATCCATTTCCTCACGCTGCTGCGCCGGCAACTGCTGGCGAAGCTGCACACGCAATGCCTGCCATGCCGGTACCGCCTGCGCACTGGCAGTGGCCACGGCCGCAGACAGCAGTACCTGCTCGTCGCCCAGCGGCAACCCATAGCCGCCGTCCTGCAGCAGCGTCCCCGGGCGCAACCACTGCCCACTCTGCGCCAGCAGGCCGCGCAGGCTGCGGGTTTCCGCGCTGTTGGCAGCAGCCAGCAGCTGCCGCTTGAGCACATCGCGTGCCCGCAGCTCGGCACGCCGCTGCGCGGCCTGTTCCAGCAACAGCAGGCCGGCACTGGCGCGCAGGTCGCCCTTCAGCAGCCACGGTGCCCGTTGTTCTGCCGGCAGCTTCAACCAGCCGCGCACATCGCGCGCGGGCAAGCTCAGCTGGGTCGCCGCCACTGTGAACAACTGCTGGTAGTGGTCGCGCGCGGAAGCGAAGTAATAGCCCTGTGACTGCGCGGCGTTGCGGTCCGTGAGTACCCGCTCGTCGAGCATGCCCAGCCGCGCCAGCCGGCGCTTGAGGCCGCGCGGGCTCAGCTGGGCCAGCCCGGCCTCGCCCAGCCGCGGCACGCCGGCCTGCAGCAGCTTGGCGGTCTCCACCGCACAGTTGTTGCTGACGAAGTAATAGCGCCCGTCATAGCTCCAGTGCACCTGGGCGGTACGCTCGAGCAGGCTGGCGATCTCATCGCGCTGCAGCCGCAATGGCAGCGACTGCAGGCCGCGCAGTTCGACCTTGGTGTACTCGTCCACCACCTGCTGCAGCGGCAGCACGAACAGCCGCGACGGGTAGCCGCCGGTCAAGCCGCGCCAGTTGGATATCTGTACGTCGCCCACGAACGCGCGGAAGGACAGCACGCGATGGTATTCAAGATCCAGCCGGCAGTCCGGTCCCGGCGCGCGCCCGGGCCTGCAGATCACCAATCGCAGCATGCTGTGGCCCCAGCGGCTCATCGGCTGTGCGCTGCCTTCGGCGAACAGGTAATCCACGGCGTAGACACGCGCGGGGTCGAGCTGCAGCAGCGATGCCGCCCCCTCTTCCGATTCGGCCTGCAGCAAGGGCAACGCGGTCGCGCAGTGCGACTGCGGCAGCGATGGCGGCGTTCCGAAATGGGCCTGGTACCACTGCGCCAGTGCCGGGCGCCGGCAGGCGAACTCGCTGTCGAGCACGAAATGCTCGGCGTTCACTGCCAGGTACTCGGCCGGGTCCTTCAGTTCATACGCATCGGGACTGCGGTCACGGAAGTCGTTGTCGCCACGGCCCAGATGCCAGGGCTTGCGCTGCCATCCTGCCAGATCACGCCAGCGCACACTGCGTGACCAGTTCGCCCCCGTACGGTCACCAACATGGGTCAGTTCGTGTACCAGCGCGCTGCGGCGTGCGCGACGGGCGCCCGGCGCACTGTCGCCCAGCAGACTCCGGCGCAACGCGATATGGCCAGCGAAGGTGCGGCCATGCACATCGGCCGGCAGGTCATCCGTCCAGCGCACCCGTACCTGCGCCGGCAACGCAGCCAGCAGGCCGTCCGGCAATAGTGACTGCACGTCGGCCAGGGTCTGCGTCGCCACCTGCTGCTGTGCAGGGCTTAACCCTGCCGGGTCCAGCTGCAGGCGATCAGCTGCGTGCGCGACGTGGGCGATCAGCAGTAGAGCCACGCCATGCGTGGCTGCGCTCCACCGCCCAATTCTCTGTAGAGCCGAGCCATGCTCGGCTGCTGTTGCGATCCGCATGCGCCAGGCATTCAGCCGAGCATGGCTCGGCTCTACAGAACGCGATGTCGCCGGGGTCATGCAGCCCGGATCAACGGGCCAGCAGCGCGCGGGCCAGTTCCAGGTCGCTCTGCTGCTGTGCGGCGGCACTCTGCTCACGCAGGTGGACCAGCGCGGCCTGCAGGCGGGCGCCACGGATCTGGCCGTCGCTGGCGACGAACGCCGCAGCGTCGTCGCGCGCCGCCAGCACCACCTTGTCATCACCCGAGCTGCTGCCCGAGGAGCCGGAGGAAGCACCGGTGGCCGAACCGGCCGAGGTGCCGGCAAAGCTGGAAGCGAAGCCGGCCAGCGGCAGGGACAGCAGGGCGAGCAGCAGAAGCGGACGGGTCATCGTTCGAAGCCGGTTGTAAGGATGCGTGGAGCGTAACGGGTGCGTGAAGGATTTGCCCGGCTCAGGCGTCGAACAGCTTGCCGGGATTCAGCCGCGCTTGGGGATCGAACGCGCGTTTGACCGCCTTCATCAGCGCGATTTCGGCCGGGCCGCGGGTGCTGTCCAGGTAGCCCTTCTTGACCAGGCCGATACCATGCTCAGCCGAGATGCTGCCATCGAAACGCGCAAGCACCTGCGCCAGCAGCTTGGTGACGTGCTCGCACTGCGCCACGAAATCCGCGTCACTGGTGTCGTCGGGCTTGAGCACGTTGATGTGCAGGTTGCCGTCGCCGATGTGGCCGAACCAGACCACGTCGAAGTGCGGATAGGCTTGCCCGATCAGCGCCTGGGTCTCGGCCAGGAACGCCGGCATCGCCGAGATCCGTACCGAGACGTCGTTCTTGTAGGGTTTGTAGCGCGCCAGCGATTCGGTGATGCCTTCGCGCAGGCGCCACAGCTGTGCGGCCTGGGCGTCGCTGGCACTGATCACCCCGTCGCTGACCCAACCGTTGCCCATGCAGTCCTCGAAGGCCGCCATCGCCGCCGCTTCCTGCGCTTCGTCGTTGGCGGCGAACTCGGTGACCACGTAGTACGGGTGCACCTCGTCGAACGGCGCCTGCGCACCGTGCGCCAGCACATGTTCCAGCGCGCGGTCGGTGAAGAACTCGAAGGCCTGCAGTTGCAGGCGCGCGCGGAACGCGGCGAACACCTGCATCAGCACTTCGAAGCTGGGTACGGCCAGCAGCATCACGTTGCTGGCCGGCGGCGGATCGGTCAGCTTCACCGTCGCCTCGACGATCACCCCCAACGTACCTTCCGAACCAATCAGCAGCTGGCGGAAGTCATAGCCGCTGGAGTTCTTGATCAGGCCCTTGTTGAGCTCGAGCAGTTCGCCACTGGCGGTGACCACCTTCAGCCCGGCGATCCACTCGCGGGTGTTGCCGTAGCGGATCACACGGATGCCGCCGGCATTGGTGGCGATGTTGCCGCCGATCGTGCACGACCCGCGTGCAGCGAAATCCACCGGATAGATCAGGCCGTGGTCCAGCGCGGCGTTGTGCACGGCCTCCAGCGGCATGCCGGCCTGCACCACCAGGGTGCGATCGACCGCATCGTAGTCCAGCGCCTTGTTCATCCTCTCCAGGCTGAGCACCAGCTCGCCGTTGGCCGCCACCGCGCCACCCGAGAGGCCGGTGCGGCCGCCCGACGGCACCACCGCCACGCCCTCGGCGGCACTCCAGCGCATCACCGCCTGTACCTCCTCGACCGTGGCCGGCAGTGCGATCGCCAGCGGCGCCGGCGTCCAGCGCCGGGTCCAGTCGCGCCCGTAATGCTCCAGGTCGGCCGGGTCGGTCTTCAGCTTCAGGCCGGGACAGGCCTGCTGCAGCGAGGCAATGCGGGAATCGGTCATGACGGTCCAGCGCGAGGCGTGAAGAACGGGCAAGCGTGCCAGCGGCACGCGCCAGCGTCCAGCCCCGCAGCCGGGCCGATAGCTACGGATGCAACCAATTGCGCACTGCACCATGGGGGCTTCGATCTGGCATAGTGGTCAGCCCCTGTCCCACTGGCCGTGTTGCCTCATGTCGCCGAAGAAGACCTCGTTCCCGAAGCAGGATATCCGCGTGCTGTTGCTGGAGGGGGTCAGCCAGACCGCCGTGGAGGTATTCAGCGCCGCCGGTTACAGCCAGATCGAAGCGCACACCAAGGCGCTGCCCGAGGACGAATTGAAGGCGCGCATCGCCGAGGCACATATTGTCGGCATCCGTTCGCGCACCCAGCTCAGCGCCGAGGTGCTGGCCGAGGCCAAGCGTCTGATCGCGGTGGGCTGCTTCTGCATCGGCACCAACCAGGTCGACCTGGATGCGGCCGAACTGGCCGGCATCCCGGTGTTCAATGCGCCCTATTCCAACACACGCAGCGTGGCCGAGCTGGTGATCGCCGAGGCGATCATGCTGACCCGCGGCATCCCGCAGAAGAACGCCGAATGCCATCGCGGCGGCTGGTCGAAGTCAGCCAGCGGCAGCCATGAAGTGCGCGGCAAGACGCTGGGCATCATCGGTTATGGCCACATCGGCACCCAGGTCGGCGTGCTGGCCGAATCGCTGGGCATGCAGGTGATCTTCCACGACGTGGAAACCAAGCTGGCACTGGGTAATGCCCGTGCAGCGGCCAGCCTGGACGACCTGCTGGCACGCGCCGACATCGTCACCCTGCACGTGCCGGAGACGCCGGCCACGCAGTGGATGATCGGCAGCACCGAGCTGGCGAAGATGCGCAAGGGCGCGCACCTGATCAACGCCGCGCGCGGCACCGTGGTCGACATCGATGCGCTGGACGCGGCGCTGGCCAGCGGCCACGTCGGTGGTGCCGCGCTGGACGTGTTCCCGGTTGAACCGAAGGGCAACGGCGATATCTTCGAGTCGCCGCTGACCCGCCACGACAACGTGATCCTGACCCCGCACGTGGGCGGCAGCACGCTGGAAGCGCAGGATAACATCGGCGTGGAAGTGGCGGCCAAGCTGGTGCGCTACAGCGACAACGGCAGCACCCTGTCGGCGGTCAACTTCCCGGAAGTGACCCTGCCCGAACACGAAGACAGCCTGCGCCTGCTGCACATCCACCAGAACGTGCCGGGCGTGCTGTCCAAGGTCAACGAGATCTTCTCGCGCCACAACGTCAACATCGACGGCCAGTTCCTGCGCACCGACCCGAAGGTGGGTTACGTGGTGATCGACATCACCGCCAGCGAGGCACAGGCCGCCGCCGTCCGCGACGAACTGGCCGCCATTCCAGGGACGTTGCGTACGCGCCTCCTGTATTGACGCGCGTCCCGCCTTGCACGTGTAGAGCCGAGCCCTTGCTCGGCTGCGGTTCCGGCCTGCATCGAGCCGAGCATCGGCTCGGCTCTACAGGTTGCTAGCGCGCCAACCACCGGCGCGCCATGCGCTGCATGGATTCATCCGATTCGGGGTCGGCCGCGACTTCGGTCACCGGCCGCCAGGCCAGGTCCAGCGATTCCTCGCTGAGCACGAAGGCCTCTCCCCCCAGCGCCCGGATCACGAAACGCACGTCGTAGTGCCAGTGCCCCGGCACGTCCTTGCGCTCGGGAATCCAGTGCTTGTCCAGATCGAAGATGGCCGGGTCTTCCAGCACCAGGCCGCTCAGGCCGGACTCCTCCTCGGCTTCCTTCAGCGCCACCTGCGCCAGATCACGGTCGCCGTCGGCGTGACCGCCCAGCTGCAGCCAGCGCTGCAGCTTTCGGTGATGGGTGAGCAGCAGGCGCTGGCCGTCGGCACTGACCAGCCAGCAGCTGGCGGTGAAATGCCCGGCCAGCCGTTCGCGACGGAACGGATCTTCTGGATCGTCCAGCAATGTGCCGAATTCGGCAGCCAGTGCGTCGTGGGCGGGCTCGCGGCGGGCATAGTCACGCAACAGGCCACGCAGGCGATCGTCAAGCACGGCAAGGGTTTCGGCGGTCTGGCGCATGAATGGGGGCGGTTCGGAAAAATACTGCTCATTATCGCCGTTCATTGTTGCGATTGCGCTTGTGCGTTGGCTTCAGCTTTGGCTAAGGTACAGCGGGCCGTTCGCGCGGCCTTCACCATTCAAGGTTGCCGGCAACGTATCGGCGGCCCACCCCATCCGATCACTAGGAAGTACTGCATGCTGAAAGCTCTGTTGAGGGTCAAGCCGGTCCAGCCGGCCGGGCACGTCGATGCCGGCGAACCCATCGAAGGCAGCCTGGACGGCGAAGCCACGCTGAAACGGACCCTCACGGCTAAACACCTCATCCTGCTTGGCGTGGGTGCGGTGATCGGCGCTGGTATCTTCGTGCTGACCGGCCAGGCCGCGGCCAACCACGCCGGCCCGGCGGTGATGCTGTCGTTCGTGCTGGCCGGTTTCGCCTGTGCCCTGGCGGGCCTGTGCTACGCCGAGTTCGCGGCGATGATGCCGGTCTCCGGCAGTGCCTACTCCTATTCGTATGCCACCCTCGGCGAAGGCATGGCCTGGTTCATCGGCTGGTGCCTGGTGCTGGAGTACCTGTTCGCCTCGGCGTCGGTCGCGGTGGGCTGGTCGGCCTACCTGATCAGCTTCATCACCACCACGCTGCACATGCCCTTCCCGGACCTGCTCAGCGCCGCACCCATCGCCTGGACCGGCAGCGAGTTCGTCTCTTCCGGCAAACTGTTCAACCTGCCGGCGGTGCTGATCGTGGCGGCGGTGTCCGGCCTGCTGTACGTGGGCGTGACCCAGTCGGCGTTCGTCAACGCCATCATCGTGGCGATCAAGGTCACCGTCATCTGCCTGTTCATCGGCATCGGCGCGGCCCACATCGATCCGGCCAACTGGCAGCCCTTCATTCCGGAAAACACCGGCGTGCCGGGTGAGTTCGGCTGGAGCGGCATCTTCCGCGCGGCCACCATCGTGTTCTTCGCCTACATTGGTTTCGATGCGGTCTCCACCGCCGCCGGCGAAACCAAGGACCCGCAGCGCAACATGCCGATCGGCCTGCTCGGCTCGCTGGCCGTGTGCACCATCGTCTATATCATCGTCTGCGCGGTGCTGACCGGCATGATGCCGTACCACCTGCTGGGCACCGACAAGCCGGTGGCGACCGCGCTGGAGCCCTACCCGACCCTGTCCTGGCTGAAGACCCTGGTCGAGATCGGCGCCATCGCCGGCCTGTCCTCGGTGGTGCTGGTGATGATGATGGGCCAGACCCGCATCGCCTATACCATCTCCCGCGACGGCCTGCTGCCGAAGTTCTTCGGCAAGGTCCACGCTCGTTTCCGCACCCCCTATTGGGCCACGATCGTGGTCGGGGTGATCGCCGCCGCACTGGCCGGCCTGGTGCCGCTGAACGTGCTGGGCGAACTGGTGTCGATGGGCACCCTGCTGGCCTTCGCCACGGTCTGCATCGGCGTGCTGGTGCTGCGCTATACCAAGCCGGAGATCCACCGCCCGTTCCGCGTGCCAGCGGTGTGGATCATCTGCCCGCTTGGCGCTGCGGCCTGCCTGTTCCTGTTCTGGCAGGCGTTCGTGGTGCACTGGCACCTGTTCGTCGGCTGGACCGTGCTGGGCATGCTGATCTATCTCGGCTATGGCATGCGCAACAGCAAGCTGGCCAAGTCACCCTGATCCGCCTACGGGCCGGCCCTGTGCCGGCCCGTCCGTTTTCCCCGCGCGCCGCTCATGGCGCGCTTCGACAAGACCACCACACATGTTCAAGCAACTGTGGGCCACCAAGCACCCGCATGCCGCCCATGAAGACGCCAACGGCCTGAGCCTGCGCCGCCACCTCGGCCCCTGGGGCCTGACCGCCCTCGGCATCGGTGCCGTGATTGGCGGCGGCATCTTCGTCATCACCGGCCAGGCCGCCGCCAACCACGCCGGCCCCGCGATCATGCTGTCGTTCGTGCTGGCCGCCATCTGCTGCGCCTTCTGCGCGCTGGCCTACGCCGAGTTCGCCTCGATGGTGCCGGTCTCCGGCAGCGCCTATACCTATACCTACGCCACCTTCGGCGAACTGTCGGCCTGGTTCATCGGCTGGATGCTGGTGCTCGAGTACGGCGTCTCTGCGTCGGCGGTGGCGGTCAGCTGGACCGGCTATTTCCTCAGCCTGCTCAGCCAGTTCGACATTCATCTACCAGCGGCGCTGGTCAGTGCGCCACTCGATGCACAGCTGCGCCCCACCGGCGCGATCGCCAACCTGCCAGCCGCTGCGCTGGTACTGCTGCTGACCTGGCTGTGCTACGTCGGCATCAGCAAGTCATCGGCGATGAACATGGCGATGGTCGTGCTGAAGACCGGCCTGATCCTGCTGGTCATCGTGGTCGGCTGGAAGTATGTGGACACCAGCAACTGGACCCCGTTCATTCCCGCCAACGAAGGCCCCGGCAAGTACGGCATGGAAGGCGTGCTGCGTGGCGCGGCGATGGTGTTCTTCGCCTACATCGGCTTCGAGGCGGTGTCGGTGGCGGCGCAGGAATCGAAGAATCCGCAGCGCGACATGCCGATCGGCATGATGCTGTCGCTGGTGGTCTGCACCGTGCTCTACATCGCGATGGCGGCGGTGATGACCGGTCTGGTGCCATTCCAGCTGCTGGGCACCGATGAGCCGGTGGTGACCGCAGTCGCGGCGCATCCGCAGCTGGGCTGGCTGCGCTGGGTGGTCGAGGTCGGCGCGTTGGTCGGCCTGTCCTCGGTGGTACTGGTGATGATCATCGGCCAGCCGCGCATCTTCATGATCATGGGCCGCGACGGCCTGCTGCCACCGGTATTCACCAGGATCCACCCGAAGTACCGCACCCCGCACATCAACACGGTGATCACCGGCATCGGCATCGCGCTGCTGGCGGCGCTGTTCCCGCTGGACATCCTTGGCGAGCTGACCTCGATGGGCACGCTGATCGCGTTCGCGGCGGTGTGTGCCGGCGTGCTGATCCTGCGCCGCACCCAGCCGGACCTGCCGCGCCCGTTCCGCATGCCGATGGCGTGGCTGGTCTGCAGCCTGGGCGTGCTGAGCTGCCTGGCCCTGCTGTCGGCGATGACGATGCACAACTGGATGCTGATGGGCGTCTGGACCTTCGTCGGTTTCGTGATCTATTTCTGCTACGGCTTCAGGCACAGCCGTCTGCGGGGTAAGTGAGGTTTTCTGCATTGCAGGGCCTGCGGCCCTGCACCCGCCTTTGAAGCCGGAGCAACGGCAGCAGCAACAGCTGGGCTGAGGGCTTGGCGGGGAGGCATGGGTTCGCGGGGGACGCCGTGAATCCATCCCTGCAGGCTTGGCCGCGGCATCCATGCCGCGGACACCCCCGCGAACCCATGCCTCCCCGCCCCTGACAGTATCCCGGTGCGTCCGGTGGATCCACGCCATGCGTGGATGAAACGTTCTCATGAACGAATGTTCCGGAATGAATGATTCTGTAGAGCGGAGCCATGCTCCGCTCCGAGCAAGCGCAGCGAAGCGACCCGCTTTCGCTTTTCCTTCTTCACTCCGTGGCCGGCCGCACGCCGGAACCTGTCCGAGGCGGGGCGGGTGGGCCGTGCAGGGGCGTGTGATCTGGCCCCCCGTCAGCGGACGCCAAGAAGCGATACTTTGATCGCACTTGGAGGTCCCTTATGTCCCGTATCACCCGTCGTAGCTACACCGATGAGTTCAAGCACCAAGCCGTGGAGTTGGCCGAGTCG
>NZ_JCAFSH010000015.1:0-73736 GCF_059369035.1 Stenotrophomonas sp. YJH_SMC_130 | reverse complement strand
CCGCATTCAATTCCCCACTCATCGTGTTGCTCATCCTCCGATCGAGGCCAGGTGCGGGGTCAGCCCGGTCTGGCCCTGGTGCAGTCCGTGCCCGGCCGCTTTCAGGCCAAGCTGGGTGGTGATGCGTGCCAGCAGCGCGTCATGGTCCTCGTCGCGCTGCAGCAGCGGGCGCAGCGGCACGCCGAACTCGCCGAACAGGCACAGCCGCAGGTCGCCCTTGGCGGTCACCCGCAGGCGGTTGCAGCCTTTGCAGAAGTCACGCGAATACGGCGCGATGATGCCGATGCTGCCGCGATGGTCAGGGTGGCCGAACTCGCGCGCCGGGCCGGCATCGGCCGCGCGCGGTCGCTCGTGCCAGCCCGCGGCCAGCAGCTGCTCGATCACCACGTCGGCGCGCAGGTGGTGGCGCTGGAAATAGGCTTCGTTGTCGCCGGTACGCATCAGTTCGATGAAGCGCACGCTGAAGGGTCGATCGCGCAGGTAGTCCATCCACTGCGGCAGCTCGTCGTCGTTCAGGCCACGCAGCAGCACCGCGTTGAGCTTGATCGCCGGGAGGCCCAACGCCTGCGCCAGCGCCAGGCCCTGCTGGATCTCCGGCAGGCGGTCGTGCCCGGTGATGGTCTTGAAGCGTTCGCGTTGCAGGCTGTCCATGCTCACGTTCAGCGCAGTCAGGCCGGCCCGGTGCCAGCCCGGCAGGCGCCGCGGCAGCAGCGTGCCGTTGGTGGTGATGGCCACCTTGCGGATGCCCGGCACCGCCGCCACGGTGGCGATGATCTCGTCCAGATCCTTGCGCAGGCTGGGCTCGCCGCCGGTCAGGCGGATCTTGCTCATCCCCAACGCCGCAAAGGCCCGCACCAGGCGGCCGATCTCCTCCACCTGCAGGAAACGCGGGTGGCCATCGGCCTGGTAGCCGTCGGGCAGGCAGTAGCTGCACCGGAAGTTGCAGGCTTCGGTGAGCGACAAGCGCAGGTACGGAAAGCTGCGTCCGAAGCTGTCGGTGAGTTCCCGCGCAGGCTGCCCCGACCCGGCCGGGGCCGGCGCTTCTGGTACCCGGATGAGCTGGCCTGACATGTTTCCTCCTCCCGACGGCGCGTCGGAATTGTTACTGCGAAATGACCACGCGCACTGGGATCGACTTCGCTGCGGGGGTTCCGCTGATACGGTCGAAGTAGTCCAGCGGCAGCAGCGGATTGAGTTCAGGGTAGTAGCCCGCCACTGCGCCCCGTGGCATGGGATAGTCCAGGACAGTGAGACCATCGACGCGGCGGTGCACCCCATCGCTGGAGATGGTTTCCAGGCTGACCTTCCCTTCCTTGCTGATCCCGCGCGCTACACGATCCTCCAGGTTCATGAAGAGGATCATGCGGTCGTTGTACACGCCACGATAGCGATCGTTATAGCTGTAGATCGTTGTGTTGTACTGGTCATGGGAGCGCACCGTCGCCAGCCGCAGCATGGTCGGATCCTCGACGACATCGTTCACTTCGAGTCCAGGGAACAGCAGGATGTTGGCCTTGCCATTGGGTGTCGGCCATTCTCGACGGCGTGGCGGAATGTCCAGGTGGAAGCCGTGCTTCGCTTGGATCCTCTCATTGAAGCCTGTATAGATTTCGGGATAGACCGCCGCGATCAGATCGCGGACGTGGTCGTAGTCGTACATGCAGGCGGCCCAATCGACCCTGCTGTCGGGCAATGCTGCCATCGCCATGCGGCATACGATCTCCACCTCCGGCAGAACATGCTCGCTCACGGGCTGCAGCACGCCCCGCGAGGCGGTCACATTCGACATCGCGTCCTCGATGGTGATGAATTGCTCGCCCAACGGTGTATGGATCCATTCCGACCGCGCTACCACGGGAAGGATCAGCGCCTCCTTCCCGTGCACCAGGTGGCCACGGTTGAGCTTGGTGGCAATGCCAACAGTGAGTTCCAGGTTGCGCATCGCCCGGTAGGACACCTCGGTATCCGGCACGGCGTGGATGAAGTTGCCGCCCATGCCAATGAAGACCTTGGCAGTTCCCGCCAGCATCGCCTCGAGTGACTCCACGACATGGTGCCCATGCTCGCGTGGTGGCTCAAAGCCGAATACTTCACGGACCCGGTCGAGATAGCGTTGCGTCGGCTTCTCGTCGATGCCGACAGTGCGGTCGCCCTGCACGTTGGAATGTCCACGGATGGGTGCGATACCTGCGCCAGGCTTTCCGAAGTTTCCGCGCAGCATCAGCAGGTTCGCGACCTGCTGCAGTAAGCGCGAGCCCTGCTGGTGCTGGGTCAGGCCCATGCCATAGCAGATGATGGTTGCACGGGAGCGGACGTATATCTCGGCGCAGCGCAGGATCTGTTCCTTCTTGATCCCGGACACCCGCACAATCTCGTCCCAGTCCTGCGCCATCACCTCGTCGCGCAACGCATCCAGCCCGACTGTGTGCTCGGCCAGGAATTGGTGGTCGAGCACCGTTTCACCGGCGGCTTCCCGCTCGAACATGGCCTTCATCATGCCCTTGATCAGGGCCAGATCACCGCCAATCCGAATGTGAACGAACTCGCTGGAAATCTCGGTGGAACCGAACGTCGCCATCTGCACGACGTCCTGCGGCTCGGCAAAGCGGATCAGAGCGCGCTCTGGCATCGGGTTGACCGCAACGATCGGAACCTTGCGCTTTCGCGCCTCCACCAGGTTGGTCATCATTCGGGGTGAGTTCGTACCCGTGTTCTGCCCGATGACGAAGATGGCCTCCGCATGCTCGAAGTCGTCCAGCACGATGGTGCCCTTGCCGATACCGATTGCCGGCGGCAGACCGCGGCTGGTTGGCTCGTGGCACATGTTGGAGCAGTCCGGGAAGTTGTTGGTCCCGAACTCGCGAACGAAGATCGAGTACAGGAACGCAGCTTCGTTGGGTGTGCGCCCAGATGTGTAGAACTCCGCCTCATGCGGGCTCGACAAAGACCGCAGGTGACGCCCGATCGTCGCAAAAGCTTCATCCCAGCTGCATGGAACATAGTGATCGGTCGCCGCGTCATAGCGCATGGGCTCGGTTAGCCGGCCTTGCATCTCCAGCCAGTAATCGGATTGCGCCATCAGCTCCTGCACTGTGTGCTGGGCGAAGAACTCACGAGTCGCGCGATGCTTGGTCGCTTCCCATGCCAATGCCTTGGCCCCGTTCTCGCAGAACTCGAGCTTCTTGGTGTGATCAGCATCCGGGAACGCACAGCTGGGGCATTTGAATCCTCCCGGCTGGTTCATCGACAGCAGGGCCTTGGAGCCCTTGGTAATGACACTCTGCTGCATCAAAACCTTGGCTGTCGCACCTGCAGCACCCCAGCCACCGGCGGGATGATCGTAGGCCTTGTAACGGGGGATCTTCTGCTCTGGCATGACAGGCACTCGCGGCACAAGTTTTGGGAGTGAGCAAAGTTAAGCACGCAACAGATTCGGCAGCTACGGACAGTGTGTCCGGCCGCACCGGACGGTCCGTCCTCGCTGCGACCGGGCGCGGCGCAGCGGCGCGGAAAATCACGTTGGCTGCCGTAAACCTACGGAGCGTCGGTGACGGTTGAGCGCGCCATCACGAAACGTTCACATCGCGCGCCATTGAAAAAACGCTTTTGAATTCAGACACCTCCGAACCCCCTTCCCGCCTCAACGCCACTGCACCGGCGTGCCGCGGCCCAAGCTGTCCGTTCATTTGCGTCAAATTGTCCATGCACGCGTATTCGCTGTTTTTGGACGTAGTAGCGTGCGCGTCCTAGGGATAGTCTCTCCAGCATTGGAGCCCTACACCGATATCGTGGCGCCCTGCCCTGCCAACAGGCCGGCTGTCGCGTACGCCCCGGCTCCCCAACTCGCCAGGCCACTTCATATGTTTGAGCCCAGCCCAGTCCTCGCGGGAGACACAGACGGCATCGTGCGCCGGCGGACCATCCAGTGGCGTGGTGATGTACGCCGCTCGATCATGGACAGCGTCGCTGAAGAAGTGCCGGTGGCCATGCTCTACAACGATGTTGCGTTCTCGGTGATGATGTCGAGCCCTGCGAATCTGGAGGATTTCGCTCTCGGCTTCTCGCTGACGGAAGGACTGATTGCTGACCCGACCCAGTTCCTAAGCGTAGAAGTGCGCCCGCGCCTGGAAGGCATGGAGCTGGCCATGACGGTTACCAGTGACGCGCCGGTCCTTGCTGCAGCCACAACAAACAGAGGGCGCAACCTGCCTGGCCGTAGTGGTTGCGGCATCTGCGGGGCCAGCCAGCTAGAGGAGGTCATTCGCAGGCCAACGCCACTTGACCATCCCGCAACCTGCTCTGCGGCTTCAGTGCGATTGGCTTTGGCCTCGCTGAAGCAAGGCCAGCCGATGAATGCTGCTGCAGGCTCAACCCATGCGGCCGCTTGGGCAGACCAGGATGGCCACATTCTGCAGGTTCGCGAAGACGTTGGCCGGCACAATGCGCTCGACAAGCTGATCGGGTCCCTCGCGCGACGCTCGATATCGACAAGGGCCGGCATCCTCGTGCTATCCAGCCGCGCCAGCTATGAAATGGTCAGCAAGGCCGCCATTGCCGGAATGGCAATCGTCGCTGCAGTTTCGGCTCCGACCGCGTTGGCGATCGACCTGGCAAAAGCAGCAGGGATCTGCCTCGTTGGCTTTGCGCGCAGTGAAGGCTTCAATGTGTACTCCCACCCCAACCGTCTGTTGGAACTGGACTCCATTGCACTTGCTCATGCATGAGCACCCAGCCAGCAGGATTTCCGATCACGTTGCCGAGACTGAGGGTGCCACGATGCCTCCCGAGTGCTTTGATCTATACACGAACCCAGCCCGCCCAACATTGGCGCTCTACGTGCGTAAAGGCGCCGGCCTTCCGGACCTTGCCGATTCGTCGGGCTGGTCGATGGAGGGTGAAATCTGGTCTAACGAAATTCCTCCCGATGTACTGAAGACCCTGGAAGCCAATGGGCACGTCTTCCAGGAGCTGGGTGCCTGATCTGATAAGCCCGGCCTCGCAGATGCCGTGCCAAGCGACGACCGCTATGCCTGGGCACGGTAGGCCCTTGCGGTTGGCTGAAGAACTTCAGCCTGTACGAACTGTGCATCTCACCGTTCGCGATGAGGTGCATCCTTCCAGCGACGTTCTGCCTCCTTTCTCCGCTCCATCGAACCCTCGAGACCTCTATGGACGCACTCATCCTGTCGCGGATCCAATTCGGCTTCCTCATCAGCTTCCACGTGCTGTTTCCGGCCTTCACCATTGGCCTGGCGAGCTGGCTGGGTTTCGTGGAGTGGCGATGGCTACGCACCCGGAACCCTGTCTGGCGCGAGCTCTTCTTCTTCTGGCAGAAGATCTTCGCAGTCTCGTTCGGAATGGGGGTGGTCAGCGGTATCGTCATGGCCTTCCAGTTCGGCACGAACTGGCCACGCCTGAGCCAGGTCGCGGGAACGGTGATCGGCCCGCTGCTGACCTACGAGGTCCTGACCGCGTTCTTCCTGGAAGCCAGCTTCCTCGGGGTGATGATGTTTGGCTGGGGCCGGGTCTCGCCGCGTCTCCACTTCCTGTCCACCTGCATGGTTGCGCTCGGAACGCTCTTCTCGACCTTCTGGATCCTGGCATCCAACAGCTGGCTGCATACGCCTGCCGGCTACGAAATGGTCAATGGCGTCGTGCATCCGGTGAACTGGGCGGAGGTGGTCTTCAATCCGTCGTTCCCGTTCCGCTTGGCGCACATGGCGTTGGGCTCCTTCATCACCACCTGCTTCGTCATTGGCGGCGTGGGTGCTTGGTACCTGCGACGCAAGGAGCACGTCGAAGCCGGTCAGAAGATGCTGAAGGCCGCAGTGATCTTCGCCGCACTCACAGTCCCGGTCCAGATCTTCGTCGGCGATATGCATGGCCTCAACACACTTAAGCACCAACCCATGAAGATTGCTGCCGTTGAGGCCCACTGGCATCAGGGCAAGCCCGGCGAGGGTGTCCCGCTGGTGGTCTTCGCCGTGCCCAACGAACAACAGGAGCGCAATGATCTGGAGATCGCCATTCCGCGGATGGGTAGCCTCATCCTGACGCACTCGCTGGACGGCACCTTTGCACCGTTGACGTCGGTGCCTGCCAGTGAGCGGCCGCCGGTGCTTCCGGTCTTCTATGCATTCCGGATCATGGTCGGACTGGGCAGCCTGATGTTACTGGTGGCCTGGCTTTCGGCACTCGCCCTCGTCCGCAGGAAGCTGTTCGGGTCGCCACTGCTGTTGCGCGTATGGAACTGGATGCTCCCGAGTGGCTTCATCGCCTTGGTTGCGGGCTGGTTCGTCACCGAGATGGGACGCCAGCCTTGGGTTGTCTATGGCGTGCTGCGCACCGCCGATGCGGTGGGGCCACAAACGGCCTGGATGACCGCGCTTTCGCTGGCGGTCTACATCGCAGGTTATGCATTCGTCTTCGGTTGGGGGATCTGGTATCTGGTCAAAATCCTGCGCCACGGGCCGCGTGTGCATGATGCCGGTCCATCCCTAGAGGGCGGAGACCGCACTCCGGCGCGCCCGATCTCCGCTGCCGATCAATCCCTCTGAGGAGCGCTGACATGGACTCGATCACGTGGTTGCCCGTTGCCTGGTTCGGCGTCATCAGCTTTGGTGTTCTGATGTATGTCGTTCTGGATGGCTTTGTGCTGGGTATCGGCATTCTGGCGCCGTTTGCCGAGGACGAAGAACAGCTGGATGTCATGATGAACACCGCCGCCCCGATCTGGGACGGCAACGAAACCTGGCTGGTGCTGGGGGGCGCTGGATTGCTGGCGGCGTTCCCCAAGGCTTACTCCGTGCTGCTTTCGGCGCTTTACCTGCCTGTGCTTTTGCTCCTGGTATCGCTGGTTTTCCGCGGGGTGGCCTTTGAGTTCCGGTTCAAGGCTCATCGTTCGAAACGCCTCTGGAGCGTCGCCTTTGGCCTCGGCTCACTGTTGGCGGCGTTCTCGCAGGGCGTGATCCTGGGCACGGTGGTGCAAGGCGTGCCGGTGGTGAATGACGCATATGTCGGTGGTCCCTTCCTGTGGTTCAGTCCCTTTGCCATGCTCACCGGTGCCGCGCTGGTGGCCGGCTATGGCCTGCTGGGCGGTACGTGGCTGATCCTGAAGACAGAAGGGCGGACCCACGCTTTGGCCAGGCGCTTGACCCGCCCACTGGTGGTCGCGGTGATCGTGGCGATGGGGCTGGTCAGCAGCTGGCTCCCGTTCCTCGACCTGCGGTTGATGGCCCGGTGGTTCAGTGACGGAAACTTCTGGTGGCTGTCCCCTGTCCCGCTTCTTACGCTGGCCGTCGCCGTGGCCCTGTGGCGTGCCGAGAAGCGCCCGTCACATCACCTGGCGCCCTTCGTACTCAGCCTGTCGCTGTTCATTCTTGGCTATCTGGGCCTTGTGCTTGGTATGTGGCCCTATCTGCTGCCGCCGACTCTGACGCTCTGGGAGGCAGCGGCACCCGCATCCTCGCTTGGCTTCAGCCTGGTCGGTCTGTCGGTCATGCTTCCCGTTATTCTGGGCTACACCGCGTGGTCCTACCGAGTCTTCCGCGGCAAAGTCAGTGCCGAGACCAGCTATCATTGAACACGTAGCACAGCCTGGATCGTAGGCACTGGACAGAAAGCAGCAAGGGCGCAACGGGATTCCGTTGCGCCCTCGTCCTGTCTATCGCTGGCGCGTTGAATGGTTCGCCAGATTGGTCTTACTTGTCCTTGACTTCGGTGAAGTCCGCATCCACGACGTCATCACCGCCGCCGGCACCGTGGTCAGGACCACTGCCCCCTGTCTGCGGCTGCTCTTGTGATGTGGCCGCTGACAGAAGCGGAGCAGCCGCACGCTCCAGCGCCTGCGTCTTCGACTCAATCTGGGATCTATCTTCGCCCTTCATCGCCAACTCGACGCTGGACAGTGCCGCTTCGACTTCGCCGATGACTCCGCCGCCGACCTTGCTTCCATGTTCGCGGACCGCATTGCGCACCGTATAGACCAAGGCATCGGCTTGGTTTCGGGCAGCAACCAGTTCCTGGAACTTCAGGTCATCGTCACGATGCTTCTCTGCATCGCCGACCATGCGTGCGATCTCTTCCTCGGACAGGCCCGAACCGGCCTTGATCTCGACCTTCTGTTCCTTGTTGGTCTTCTTGTCCTTGGCCGACACGTGCAGGATGCCGTTGGCGTCGATATCGAAGGACACTTCCACCTGCGGCAGGCCGCGCGGGGCCGGCTCGATGCCGGTCAGGTCAAACTTGGCCAGCGACTTGTTGAAGCGGGCCTGTTCGCGCTCGCCCTGAAGGACGTGGACAGTTACGGACGGCTGATTATCCTCTGCGGTCGAGAAGGTTTGTGAAGCCTTGGCCGGAATGGTGGTGTTCTTCTCGATGATCTTGGTGAACACGCCGCCCATGGTCTCGATGCCCAGCGAGAGCGGAGTCACGTCCAGCAACAGCACGTCCTTGACGTCACCGGCGAGCACCCCGCCCTGGATCGCCGCACCCAGTGCCACGGCTTCGTCCGGGTTGACGTCCTTGCGCGGTTCCTTGCCGAAGAACTCGGTTACCGCCTGCTGCACCTTCGGCATGCGGGTCTGACCACCGACCAGGATCACGTCGTCGATATCGCTCGAGCGCAGGCCAGCATCGTTCAGGGCGACGCGGCACGGCTCGATCGACTTCTTGATCAGGTCGTCCACCAGGGCTTCCAGCTTGGCACGGGTCAGCTTGATGTTCAGGTGCTTCGGACCCGACGCGTCAGCGGTGACGTACGGCAGGTTCACTTCGGTCTGCTGGGCGCTGGACAGCTCGATCTTGGCGCGTTCTGCGGCGTCCTTCAGGCGCTGCAGGGCCAGCGGATCCTTGCGCAGGTCGATGCCCTGCTCCTTATTGAACTCATCCACAAGGTAGTCAATAACCCGCTTGTCAAAGTCCTCACCGCCCAGGAAAGTGTCGCCGTTGGTGGCCAACACTTCGAACTGCTTTTCACCGTCGACCGTGGCAATCTCGATGATCGACACGTCGAAGGTACCGCCGCCCAGGTCGTACACCACGATCTTGCGATCCTTGTTGTCGCCCTTGTCCAGGCCATAGGCCAGTGCAGCCGCGGTCGGCTCATTGATGATGCGCTTGACGTCCAGGCCGGCGATGCGGCCGGCGTCCTTGGTGGCTTGGCGCTGGCTGTCGTTGAAGTAGGCCGGCACGGTGATGACCGCTTCGGTGACCTTCTCACCGAGGAAGTCCTCGGCGGTCTTCTTCATCTTCTCCAGCACCTTGGCCGAGATTTCCTGCGGGGCCATCTTCTTGCCGTCGCTGGTGGCGACCCAGGCATCGCCATTGTCATGGGCGAGGATGCTGTACGGGACGTGGGCAATGTCCTTCTGCACCTCACCGTCGGTGAACTTGCGGCCGATCAGGCGCTTCACCGCGTAGAAGGTGTTCTTCGGGTTGGTCACGGCCTGGCGCTTGGCCGAGGCACCGACCAGGACTTCGCCGTCCTTGGTGTAGGCGACGATCGACGGGGTGGTGCGATCGCCTTCCGAATTCTCGATGACGCGGGCCTTGCCGCCGTCCATGATCGCCACGCACGAGTTGGTGGTGCCGAGGTCGATACCAATGATCTTGCCCATGGGGGAGACTCCTGAGGATGCTTGTTGGGGTCAGTCCGGCCGTTCGGCCGGTGGATGAATACGATGTGGGGGAGGCCCGTGGAACATTCAAGCCACCTCCCGAACGCTGTGTTTCCGGTCGCCCGGCGCGTTCAGCGTCGGGCCGGGTCGCAGGTCATTCCCGCCGCCCGGCCCGGCAGGGTCAGTCGGCGGCCACCACCACCAGCGCCGGCCGCAGCAGGCGCTCGTTGAGCAGGTAGCCCTTCTGGAACACGGTCACCACGCTGCCCGGGGCAGCGCCCGGGGTCGGCGCCTGGCTGATGGCCTGGTGGTGCTCCGGGTTGAACGGCTGGCCGATCGGGTCCAGCAGGACCAGGCCGTTGTCGGCAGCGACCTTGAGCAGCTGCTTGTAGGTCAGCTCCAGGCCTTCGCGCAGCGGGTGCGGGTCGTCGCCGGCGGCCTTCAGGCCGGCATCCAGGCTGTCGAACACCGGCAACAGCTCACCCAGCAGCTTCTCGTTGGCGAACTTGCGGGCCTGCTCGATGTCACGGGCAACGCGCTTGCGCTGGTTTTCCAGGTCGGCGCGCTCACGCAGCGCATCGGCCTTGACCTGCTCGACTTCGGCGCGCAGACGCTCGACTTCGTCGTTGACGCCGGCGGTGGCAGCCGCATCGGCGGCACTCTGCTGGGATTCGATATCTGGATGTTCGTGGTTCATGTCTGGGTCCCTGGCGGTCACTCTCCGCCTCCACCCACCCTAGTGTGGGCGGGATGCTGCGTTTCAAGCGTCGGATGTTCCCGGCGTGCGTCCGGCCGGCGAAAAGGCCGCGCCAAGCACATCGGCGGTGGCCTGGACCAGCGGGATCACCCGGTCGTAGGCCATCCGCTTGGGACCGATCACGCCCAGCACGCCCAGCACCTGGCCATTGGCGGTATACGGGGCGGTGACCAGCGAGACGCCCTGCAGCGGCATCATTCCGGTCTCTTCGCCGATGAAGATGCGCACCCCCGGCGCCTGGATGGTCCGCTCCAGCAGCTGCAGGATCTCGCGCTTGCTGGAGAACAGCTCGAACAGTTCGCGCAGGCGCTCCAGGTCGGACAGGTCCTGCACGCCCATCAAGCGGGTCTGCCCGGCCACCAGCATGTCGTCGGCCGCCGGCTGCAGGGCCTGCTCGGCCAGTTCGATGCTGTGGGCCAGCAACTGCTCCAGTTCGGACCGGGCGTCGCGCAGCTCCAGCAGCAGGCGGGTACGGATCTCGGCCATCGGCAGGCCGGCGAAATGCGCATTGAGGTAGTTGGCGACCTGCTCCAGCTGGCCCGGCGCAAACTCCTGCCGGGTCTCGATCACCCGGTTCTGCACCTCGTTGTCGGCAAATACCAGGATCGCCAGCACCCGGCGCCCGTCCAGCGCCACGAAATCGATCTGGCGGAAGGCGAACTGCTCGCGCCGCGGTGCGCTGACCACGCCGACGAAGTGGCTCATCGCCGACAGCAGCTCCGAGGCGCTGCCGAGCAGGGCCTGGGTACTGCCGCCGCCGGCCAGCTCCTGGCGCAACCGGGCCAGCTCGCCCTCGCCCGGCGGCTGCATCTGCAGCAGGCTGTCGACGAACACCCGATAGCCATGCGCGGTCGGGACGCGGCCGGCCGAGGTATGTGGCGAGGCCAGCAGGCCCAGATCCTCCAGGTCGCCCAGGATGTTGCGGATGGTGGCCGGGCTGACCTCCAGGCCGGCCACGCGCGCCAGCGTCTGCGAGCCGACCGGCTCGCCGTCCTGGATGTATCGCGCGATCAGCGTGCGCAGCAGGTGGCGCGCACGCGGGGCAAGCTGGTCGGGAGAACCGTGCATGGAATCAACCTGTGAGACACGGACACTAGATAATGGCGGCGCATCGCCTTGGCAAGTCATTGGACCTCCCGCGCCCGCGTGCTAGCGTTGCGCGGCTGCTGACACCCCCTTACCCATGCTCAGACATCTTTCGATCAAGGATTTCGCCGTCGTCCGCGCCACCGAACTGGAGTTCGGGCCAGGCATGACCGTGGTTTCAGGCGAGACCGGCGCCGGCAAGTCGCTGATGGTCGACGCGCTGGGCTTCCTGTCCGGCCTGCGCGCCGACAGCGGCGTGGTCCGCCATGGCGCCGCCCGCGCCGAGCTTTCCGCCGAGTTCGTGCTGGACCAGCTTCAGGCTGCGCGCCAGTGGCTGGCCGACAACGAGCTGGACGACGAGGACCAATGCCAGCTGCGCCGCGTGATCCGCGCCGACGGCGGCTCGCGGGCCTGGATCAATGGCCGCCCGGTGACGCTGGCACAGCTGGGCGACCTGGCCTCGCTGCTGGTGGAGATCCACGGCCAGCATGAACAGCAGGCGCTGCTGGCGCGCCCGTCGCAGCTGGCCCTGTTGGATGCCTACGCCGGCAACGAGGAAGAACGCCGCCAGGTGCGCCGCGCCGCCGCCGCCTGGCAGGCACTGGTCGATGAATCGCTGGCGCTGTCACAACAGGGCGACGTCAGTGACCGGATCGGCTTCCTCGAGCACCAGCTGCGCGAACTGGACCGCGAGGACCTGGAACCGGAATCGATTGCCGCACTGGGCGCCAGCCACCGCCGCCAGGCGCATGCCAGCGCCCTGCTGAGCGCCTGCCAGGCCGCCAGCAACCAGCTCAACGGCGATGACGGCAGCTCCGCGCTGGACCTGCTGCAGCAGGTGCGCCACGAGCTGTCGCGCCTGATCGAACACGACCCGCGGCTGGGCGAGGTGGACGGCCTGATCGAGAACGCCTCGATCCAGTTGCACGAGGCCCTGTCGCTGCTGGACCGCGTGCATGACGATCTCGACGCCGACCCGGAACAGTTCGAGGAGAACGAGCGCCGCCTCGGCCGCCTGCACGACCTGGCCCGCAAGCACCGCGTGCCGATGGACGAACTGGGCGCGCAGCGCGAGCGCATGCATGCCGAAGTGGAGCAGCTGCGTGGCGCCGACGAGCGCCTGCAGCGCCTGGCCGGCGAGATCGACAAGGCCGCCGCCGCCTGGCGCGTGCGGGCTGAAGTGCTGACCGCCAGCCGCCGCAGCGCCGCTGCCGAACTGTCGGCCACCACCACCGGCATCATCGCCGAGCTCGGCATGGGCGGCGGCCAGTTCCTGATCGAACTGGAGCCACAGGACAGCGGCAAGCCCGACCCGCAGGGTGCCGAGCGCGTCGAGTTCCTGGTGGCGGCCAACGCCGGCCAGCCGCCGCGCGCCCTGCGCAAGGTGGCCTCGGGCGGTGAACTGTCACGCATCTCGCTGGCCATTGAAGTGGCCGCGCTGGACCTGGATGCAGTGCCAACCATGGTGTTTGACGAGGTCGACTCCGGCATCGGCGGCGCGGTGGCTGACATCGTCGGCCAGAAGCTGCGCGCGCTCGGCGAGAAGCGCCAGGTACTGTGCGTGACCCACCTGCCGCAGGTCGCTTCCAAGGGCCATGCCCATTACCGGGTCAGCAAGGCCCCGGTGGAAGGCATGACCCAGAGCGCAGTGGAAAAGCTGGACAACAAGGCGCGCGAGGAAGAGCTGGCGCGCATGCTCGGCGGTGTGGAAGTGAGCAAGGAAGCGCGCGCCGCCGCCCGCAAGCTGCTGCAGGCCTGAGGCCGGCGGAGCCGAGCGCGGGCTCGGCTCTACAGGATTTCCCGAACGAACCGACGTGTAGCGCCGAGCCCATGCTCGGCTTCCGCGCACCAGCGTGGCACAGCTCACCCCAGCGGCCGGCATTACCCCCGTGGCTGCGTCAGGTCGACGTTCTCCACCAGGAAATCGAGGAACGCGCGCACCCGCAGCGGCAGGTAACCGCCCTGCCCCAGGAACACCGCGTGCACCTCTTCCAGGTCGCCGGGATTGGCCTCTTCCAGCACCGGCAGCAAGCGCCCGGCAGCAATGTCCTCCTGCACCTGGAATGCCGCCAGCCGCGCCATGCCCAGCCCGCCCAGCACCAGCTGGCGCAGCGCATCGCCGTTGCTGGCGCGGGCATTGCCACTGGGCAGCAGCATCCGCTCGCGCCCCTCCTGCAGCAACGGCCACCCCTGCATCGCACGCGCGTGGCCGATGTCCAGCCGGTTGTGCGACTGCAGCTCCTCGGCAGTGCGTGGCAGCCCGTGCCGCTGCGCGTAGGCCGGTGCAGCCACGATCATCATCCGCGTCGCGCCCAGCCGTCGCGCCACCAGACTGGAGCTCTTCAGCGGCCCGGCCCGCACTGCCACGTCGGTGCGCTGCTCCAGCAGGTCGATCACCTCGTCGTTGAGGGTCAGGTCCACGCCCACCTGCGGGTTACGCTCAAGGAACGCCGGCAGCAGCGGCAACAGGAAATGGCGGCCAAACGGCACGTTGGAGTTGACCCGCAGCCGCCCGCGCGGCTCGGCATGGGCGCTGGCACAACGCTCGGCCTCCTCCAGGTCGGCCAGCACGCGCAGGCCACGCTCGTAGAACGCGCAGCCTTCCGGGGTCAGCTGCAGCTGGCGGGTGGAGCGTTGCAGCAGGCGCGTGCCCAACCGTTGCTCCAGCCGCGCCACCAGCTTGCTCACCGCCGACGGGGTCATGTCCAGCGTTCGGGCGGCGGCGGAGAAGCCACCGGTCTCGATCACGCGCACGAACACTTCCAGTTCGCCGGATCGGTTGATGTCAGGTCGCGCCATGGCAATGAATCCAGTTCACAGATGATTGTCCATGCGCAGTCTAGTTCACAGATAAGCACGGAATCACCATGGCGGTCCCTCCACTCGGGACTGCCCGATGAACCGCTTGAGCCAGCTCACCGCCACCGCCCTGCTCGCCGTGTCCGGCGCCGCCAGTGCCGCATCCGCCCCGCACTGGGTCGCCAGCTGGCAGGCCAGCCCGCAGCCGGTCTGGAACGCGGATTTCCTGTTCCCGACCCTGGTCCCGGCCACACTGCAGGACCATACCTTCCGCCAAACGGCGCGCATCAGCCTGGGCGGCCCGCGGCTGCGGGTGCGGCTGAGCAATGCCTACGGCACCCAGCCGCTGCGGATCGGAGCAGCCAGCGTGGCCGCACGCGCGGGCGCCATCCCGCAACCGCTCAGCTTCGGCGGCCAGCCCGGGGTGTTGATCGGGCCCGGTCAGGAACAGCTGAGCGATCCGCTCCCGCTGGCCACGGATGACCGCCAGGCAGTGCAGGTCAGCGTCTTTGTGCCGGGGCCGGCAACCGTTCAGACGTTCCATTGGGAAGGCCGCCAGACCAGTTGGATCGCCCCCGGCGACCAGAGCCGGGCCCAGGACCTGAGCGCAGCCAGCAGCACCACCGCCCGCCTGCTGCTGACCGGAATTGACGTCGAGGCCGGCGCCGACGCGCGCAGCGTGGTGGTGATCGGGGATTCGATCACCGACGGTGCCACCGCCAGCCTCGACCAGGACCAGCGCTGGACCGATCATCTGGCCGCGCGCCTGGCAGCGCGGGGCATAGCCGTGGTGAACGCCGGCATTTCCGGGGGGCGGCTGCTGCGCGACGGCATGGGTGAATCCGCCCTGGTCCGCTTCCGGCGCGACGCGCTGGACCAGCCTGCGGTATCCAGTGTGATCGTGCTGATCGGCATCAATGACATCAGCTGGCCAGGTACCGCATTCGCCCGGAACCAGGCCCGGCCCACGCTGGCCGAACTGCAGGCAGGGTATCGCGCGCTGGCAGAACAGGCCCGCCACCGTGGCGTGCGGATCATTGGCGCCACCCTGCCGCCGTTTGCCGACGCCCTGCCCGGCACGCCACTGGACGACTACTACCACCCGGACAAGGATGGCCTGCGCCAGCGGATCAATGCCTGGCTGCGCACGGACAGCCCGTTCGACGCAGTGATCGACCTGGACGCGGCGCTGCGCGACCCGGCCGATCCCTCACGGATGGCCGCCGCCTACGACTCCGGCGACCACCTCCACCCGGGTGATGCCGGCAACCGGGCCATGGCTGAGGCGGTCGATCTTGAGGTGCTCATGGGGCCATCCACGCATGGCGTGGATCTACCGTAAGCAACGAAAAACCCCGGGCAGGCCCGGGGTTTCGTCGCATCCAGCTGGCCGGAACGGCTTACTTGCGCTTCTTGCGCACGTACAGCACCAGCGAGTGCTCTTCCAGCTCGTAGCCATGGTCTGCGGCGATCTTGCGCTGCAGCTCCTCGATCTCGTGGCTTTCGAACTCGATGATCTTGCCACTGTCCACGTCGACCATGTGGTCGTGGTGGCCGCCACGGTCCAGTTCGTAGACCGCCTGGCCGCCCTCGAAATTGTGCTTGAGCACGAGGCCGGCGGCCTCGAACTGGGTCAGCACCCGGTACACCGTGGCCAGGCCGATCTCGTCGCCATGCTCCAGCAGCTGGCGGTAGATGTCTTCGGCGGTCATGTGGTGCTGGGCATTGCGCTGCTCGAGCAGCGCCAGGATCCGCATCCGCGGATGGGTCACCTTCAGGCCGACTTTACGCAGGTCGTGGGTTTCCATAGGTCTCCGTTCATTGGCGATTTAGCGCCAGCTGCCTCGGATTGGGTCGCGGTGGCACGCCGGGAGTGTATCATCGGTTTGATTTCCCCAACCGCCAGTCCCGATGCGCAATCTCCTGTTGGTCGCCGCCGTCGCCCTGTCCACCACCGGGTGCGGCATCATCTACAAGCAACCCATCTATCAGGGCAACCTGATCCGGGAAGATGCCGTGGCCAAGCTGCAGGTCGGGCAGAGCAAGCAGCAGGTCACCGCGCTGCTGGGCACCCCGTCCATTCCCGACCCGTTCCACGCCCAGCGCTGGGACTACACCTCCAGCCAGCGCGTGAACCGCTTGGGCCGTACCGAAGTGAAGAACTTCGTGGTGTTCTTCGAGAATGACACCGTGACCCGCTGGGAAGGCGATTACTTCCCGGGCAACGACAAGGCCCTGGCCCAGCAGACCGTGCGCCAGTTCGGCCGCAATCTGCCGAAGGACAAGAAGAAGAAGGGCCGCTGAGCCCCCTGCCCGTCCGCAGGTACGGCTTCCGGAATCAACCGCCGAGCGCGCGACGCCGGCGGTTATCCTTCGGATCTGCCAGCAGCGGGCGCAGCAGTTCGATGCGGTCGCCGTCCAGCAGAACCTGGTGCGGGCGTGCCACTACGCCATGCACGGCGACGGCGGGACAATCGGCACTGCCTTCCAGTGCGGCCGCCGCGACAGCATCGGCGACGGTGGCCCCCTCTTCCAGCTGCAGGCGGCACGACAGCACCCGCTGCGGCCAGGCCAGTACCACCTCGACCTCGATCATCGCTCAGCCCTCGTCGGCGACGCGGACGAAATCGTTGACCATGCGATCGGCCAGCCCCTGGAAGCCGATCGCCAGCGCCGGACCGAGCAGGCGCGAGCTGGGTTCGAACTCCAGGGTCAGGGTGACCTTGCAGGCATCCTCGGCCAGCGCATGGAATTCCCAGCGGCCGTGCAGCTGCTTGAACGGGCCATCGCGCAGCTGCATATCGATGCTGTGCGGTCGCCGCAGGGTGTTTTCGGTCTGGAACCAGGTGCTGAACGAACCCAGGCCCAGGTCCAGGCGCGCCACCAGGCGGTCCTCGCCCTCCTCCATGATCTGGGCAGCCGAGCACCAGCGGAAACGGCTCGGATAGGCCTGGACATCATTGACCAGGTCGAACATGCGCGCGGCCGAATGTTCGACCAGGGCGCTGCGGCGGATAGTAGGCATGAATACAGGACGTTTCGGCAATCGACCGGGCGGGCCCGAATCGGAGACAATACGGAAATGAGCAAGAACAGCGGCAAGGATAAAGCAAAGAGCGCGACGGCCAACAAAACCATCGCGTTGAACAAGCGTGCCCGCCACGAGTACCACATCGAAGAGCGCTTCGAGGCCGGCCTCGCCCTGCAGGGCTGGGAGGTCAAGTCGATCCGCGCAGGCCGCGGCAACATCATCGACGCCTACGCCTATGTGAAGCGCGGCGAGATCTACCTGATCGGCGCACAGATCACCCCGTTGATCCAGGCCTCCACCCACGTGGTGGCCAATGACCGGCGCGAGCGCAAGCTGCTGCTGCACCGGAACGAGATCGACAAGCTGATCGGCAAGGTCGAGCGCGATGGCTACACGATCGTGCCCACTGCGATGTACTGGAGCAAGAACAAGATCAAGCTCGAAGTCGCGCTGGCCAAGGGCAAGCAGACCCATGACAAGCGCGATGCCGCCAAGGACCGCGACTGGGCGATCGAGAAGCAGCGTGTGATGCGTCGCGGCAACCGCGACGCGTAAGGCTGTAGCGCCGAGCCATGCTCGGCTTCGGCAAGAAGGGCAGCCGAGCGCAGGCTCGGCTCTACAAAAGGCGGGTCACCCCGCCAGCATGCCCTGCCCGCGCATGCGCGGTGCCAGCGCCGCGTGCATCACGGCCAGGTGCATTACGACCGCCAGTTCCGGGGCATGCCGGTCATCGCCCGCGCGCCACTGCTGTGCCATCTGGGCCGCATCGGCCGGCAACAGGGCCAGCAGCTGGGCGTCATCCAGCGAATCGGCAGCGCCCTGCAGCTGTCGCGCCAGCTGCCGCGACTGCCACACATGCACGCCGATGCTGAGGCTCGCCAGCGACATCAGGACCACGGCCAGCCCGTGCTCGAACCACTGCGACAGCACTTCCGGCCCCCACAGCAGGGCCGCCAACACCGCCATGCCCGGCAGACGCCAGCCCAGCCAATGGATGCGACCGCGCTGCGACCAATGCACCACCACCGCACTGGCGACCAGTGCTGCGGCCGCTGTGGCCGGCAGTTCGGTCAGCGCGGTGGCCGCAAGCAACGCCGCCAGTACCGCCCAGACCCAGCCGGGCGGCAGCGCGCGCCGCTGATAGTCGGCCCCGACGGGCCCGACCAGCTGTCGTAGGCTGCGTTGTTGGCTTGCCTCGGTCACCCACAGTCTCCGTGTTTGTCCTGGCCCGGATGGTCGCCGCCAGTGTGTCGCAAATTCGTGCCCATGACGTTACCAATCCGCTATGACGGAGGCTCTACAACTTGTTGCGGATTGCCAAGGTGACTGTTCAGCTGTTTTGCCGTAGCATTGCCACTGTTGGGCAGGCACTGACCGTGGCGACACGAAACAGGCCTTGTACCTTGCAGAACTTGAAGAAACCGGGGGTGCATTGGTTTCGACGGGGGTTGTGAAGTCGCCTGGCGCATGCCGAGGGGGTAGCTTTCCTCGTAAATCCAGCTGCAAAACTCTAGTTGCCAACGACGACAACTACGCTCTGGCCGCTTAAGGCCTAAGCCTCGAAACCGCTTGTGTCCATGCTCGCGGTGTAGAGTCACTATCATGGAATCGCGCTGGACGGCTGCCTGTCAGTCCGGCACTAGAACACAACAGGCTGGTTCCCGGATGCGCTTTGCGCACCGTGCTGTTCGGGGACGAGATCCAACGGTGAGCTAAGCATGTAGTGCTGGGGATGGAGTGCCTTCGGACGGCGGTTCAATTCCGCCCACCTCCACCAATAATGAAACCCCAACCGTTCTCGGTTGGGGTTTTTTCTTGCCCGATCGCGCCGGTTTCCGCGTGTTGCTGGGGGTTCCTGCGAACGCCTGCGGACTTCACCAGCCGCCCGAATTGCCCGTTCCCTGCCACATTTCATTCTCTCCTGGCCATTCCTCGCTCCGACCTCGCTCCCCGGAACTGGCCCGAAGTCCGCAAAGGCCCGAATTTTGAGCCTTATATATCAACGAGTTACGCGCGGACGAATCAAGCGGTTGGATTACAGCATCGGATAGCAAAGGAAACCGCTTACGTTGTGTTTTGTCGGTAGATATTGACAACTACCGACGTAATGCAACATCATGGCGGCATGGAAACTTCGCATCAGACCATTCTGGATCTCGCCGCCCAGCGCGGCCTGATACGCCCGCGCGATCTCGATGCGCTGGGTCTGCCCAGTGTCGCTCTCACGCGGCTGGTTCGGCAGGGCCTGCTCACCCGCGTGGGTCGCGGTCTGTATGCCCGCCCCGATCGCAGCGTATCCGAGCATGGCACGCTGGCCGAGGTGGCACGCAAACACCCGCAAGCCATCGTCTGCCTGCTGTCGGCACTGCGCGTGCACGACCTCACCACGCAGTCGCCATTCGAGGTCTGGCTCGCCATTCCCAACAAGGCTCGTTCGCCCAAGATGGATTACCCGCCGCTGCGCATCGTGCGCTTTTCTGGCCCCGCGCTGACCGATGGGATTGAAGAACACCAGATCGATGGCGTGACCGTGCGCGTGACCAACATTGCTCGCACCGTGGCCGACTGCTTCAAGTTCCGCAACAAGATCGGCCTCGATGTGGCGATGGAAGCGCTGCAGGAAGCCTGGCGTGCCAAGCGCGTGAGCATGGACGAACTCTGGCGCTATGCCACGCTGTGCCGCGTGGCCAATGTGATGCGCCCCTACATGGAAAGCCTGTCATGAATGAACGAAACGTGGCGGCATCAGTACGTGCCCGTCTGCTCAACCGCGCCCGCGAGACCAAGCAGGATTTCAACTTGGTCCTCACGCGCTATGCGATTGAGCGGCTGCTGTACCGGATCAGCATCTCGAAGCACGCGGATCAGTTTCTGCTCAAGGGTGCCTTGCTGTTTGACCTGTGGTTCGACATTCCACATCGCCCAACCAGGGATGCTGATTTTCTGGGATTCGGCTCGGCAGAGCTGCCGCACATCGAAGCCGTCTTCAGGGATATCTGCGCGATCGAAACGCACGACGGCGTGGCGTTTCAACCCGACACCTTGCACGCCGCCGAGATTCGCAAGGAGGCGAACTACGCTGGTGTGCGCGTGACGTTGCTCGGTGTGATCGATGGCGCGCGCTGCCAGATCCAGATCGATATCGGCTTCGGCGACGCCGTGACGCCTGGCCCGGAGGATGTCGAATACCCCGTCATGCTGGCGGAGTTCGCAGCACCCAAGCTGCGGGTCTATCCGCGCTACACCGTGGTGGCCGAGAAATTCGAGGCGCTGTCGTCCCTTGGCATCGCCAACAGTCGCATGAAGGATTATTTCGATCTGTGGATATTGGCGCAGCACACCGACTTCGATGGCGACACCCTTCGCCAAGCGATTCAGGCGACCTTCGGTCGACGTAAAACCGCTCTGACTGGGAAGGTCCCATTCGGCCTCACCGATGCGTTTGCGCAAGATGCGCAGAAACAGGCGCAGTGGCAGGCCTTCCTGAAAAAGAACCGCCTGGAAGCGCTGGCGCTGAATGACGTCATTGCTGCACTGGTCGCGTTCATGCTTCCCGTCATCAAGGCGGCCAATGCCAGCGCGGTGTTTTCAGCCCGCTGGCAGGCAGGTGGTCCGTGGTCGCCTGCAGACGCGGGTTGATTTTCAACGCGGAAGGCCGACTCGCTCCCGCTGCTCATCCCACAGCGCTGGCGGATCAACCGCCAGATCGAACAGCGTGATGTGGTTCGGCAATGCGTCGTCCAGGATGGCCGCCACGATGTCGGGGGCCAGCGTGGTCAGGTTGACCATCCGGCTCACGTAGCTGTTGTCGATCCCTTCCCGCGTGCCGATCTCCTTCAAGGACTTCGCCTCTCCTGACTCCAGCATCGCCAGCCAGCGGTGGCCCCTGGCCAGCGCCAGTTGGATTGAGGTTGGTGCTACGTCCCACGGTCTAACCGGCGCGGTTTCGCCGTTTGGCAAGGTGACCAGCTTGCGGCCGCTGCGGCGTTTGATCTGGATCGGCACGGACAAGGTCAGCCTGCCGTCGCTGGTCTGCAGGATGTCGGGCTCGCCGGTCTTCTGGATGCGGATGTCGCTCATGCCAGTGCTTCCACTTGTTGCTCGACCGGCTCGGGGCGCAGCTCCAGCACCAGGCGTTCGATGCCGTTGGCGCGCAGCCGCACTTCGAGGTCGTTGGGTGACACGATGACTTTCTCGACCAGCAGTTTCACGATCCGGGTCTGCTCGGCCGGGAAAAGTTGATCCCAAATCGCGTCGAGCCGGGTCATGGCCACGGTGATCTTCGCCTCGTCCAAGGTTGGATCGAGCTTGATCGCCTGCGGCAGCATGTCGCCGAGTAGATTCGGGGCACGCAGGATCGCGCGCAGTTGGTCGAGTACCGCCGACTCGAGTTCGGCGGCCGGCAAGCGCGGCAGGCCTGAGGCGCCCGCGTGCTCCTTGGCGTCACGCTGAGGCACGTAGTACCGGTACCGACGGCCATTCTTCTTGGTCGTGTGCCACGGCGACAGTGCTCGACCATCGTTGCCGAATACGATGCCCTTGAGCAGATACGCCACGGTTGCCCGCGTTGCGTTGCCGCGCACCCGGCCATTGGTGGCCAAGATCGCGTGGACGCTGTCCCACAGTTCGCGGCTGATGACGGGTGGATGTTCGGCCTGGTACCACTGATCCTTGTGCCGCAACTCACCAAGGTAGGTTCGGTTGCTGAGGAGCTTGTAGATATGGCCCTTGTCGATCGGTCTACCATCGCGCGTCTTGCCGTCTTGCGTGGTCCACGCCTTCGACGTTACGCCATCCAGTTTCAGCTCCTTGACCAGCGCAGTACTGGAGCCGAGTTCGACGAAACGCTGAAAGATGTGCCTGATCAGTTTGGCCTCACGTTCGTTGGGCACCAGTCGGCGGTTCTCGACGTCGTAGCCGAGCGGTGGCACGCCGCCCATCCACATGCCCTTGCGCTTGCTGGCTGCGATCTTGTCGCGGATGCGTTCGCCGGTGACCTCGCGCTCGAACTGGGCGAAGGACAGCAGGATGTTCAGCATCAACCGACCCATCGAGGTCGTCGTGTTGAACTGCTGGGTGACCGACACGAATGACACGCCGTAGCGCTCGAACACCTCGACCATCTTGGAGAAGTCCGCCAGGCTGCGCGTAAGGCGATCGATCTTGTAGATGACGACCACGTCGATTTTGCCGGCCTCGATGTCCGCCATCATGCGGCGCAGCGCCGGACGTTCCATGTTGCCGCCCGAGAAGGCGGGATCGTCGTAGTCGTCGGCTACTGGAATCCAGCCCTCGGCGCGCTGGCTGGCGATGTAGGCATGACCGGCGTCGCGCTGGGCATCGATGGAGTTGTATTCCTGGTCGAGTCCTTCGTCGGTGGATTTGCGCGTGTAGACCGCGCAGCGCATGCGGCGCTTCAAGACTTCGCTCATCGTCCACCTCTCTTCTTGTTGGACGGCTTGGTCTTGGCATTGGATGGCGGCTTGAGCCCAAAGAACAGTGGCCCCGACCAGCGCATGCCGGTGATTTCGCGGGCGATCATCGAGAGGCTCGGGTACATGCGTCCCTGGAAGTCATACTGGCCGTCGGCGGTGGCGATCACGCGGTACTCCACGCCTTTGTATTCGCGGACCAGTACCGTGCCTGCGGCCGGACGGTAATCGCGGTCGCGTTTTTTCACCTTGCCGGTTTCGACCAGAGATTCGATGCGACGCTGGTTGCGATCCAGCAGGTTGGCGTCGACCTTGCGGAATTCCAGCTCCTGCAGCCGGTAGGCAATCCGGCGTTCGAGGAACTGGCGGTTGTGGGTGGGCGTGTCGCCACCGACCAGCTTCTGCCAAAGCGCCCGGATCTCTGCCATCGGCATCTCGGGCAGCCTGGCGATCTGCGCCGCCACCGATGGCGGCGTGGAAAATGATGGTGTTTGCGTGCTCATTTCGACTCCGTAGTTGTCTTGTTGACGGGGTCTGTATGAACGCGCTGGTTGCCAGAGAAGCCAAGCTCAAACTCGCTCGCTTCGGCGCTATGTGCGCACTGTTCCGCGTCGCTGATCCGCATGCGTGCCAGGCCGTTAGCCAGCAACGACGCGATCTCGTGGCGACGCTGTTCTGGGGTCATCCGCTCCGGTGGTAGATGGTTGATTTGATGCATTGGTGGCGGTCCTCTCGGTCAAACTCACATGCAGTGAAATTGTCCGGATGGACTGCCGCCGACACCATGAGGGAGTTTCGGAGTCGTGCGAACCGATGCGGGTTGATGCGAAAAGCAGGTCCCGTTTAATTCGCCAGATGACGGGCGAGGATGGTCGTCATCAACGAATTGCCGGGCTGGGTGCTGGCGATCATGTCCCGGATCCGCTCATTGACCTGCTGGGTTGGCACAACAGCGTTCACCGCCGCCTGCGTGACTGCCGAATAAGCATCGAGCACATCAGTGCCGGTGATCTCATAGCCGTGTCCAAGAGAGATCCAGCGCAACGCGGCCAAGCCGGCTGCGAGCGCGAATGCTGGCTGCTTCTCGGCATAGTCACGGGCAGCGCGTGTCAGCGTGCGCGGATCGGTCGGGCTGCGCGTGACCAGTTCGATCGCCACATCAAATAGGCCCGCATCCTTCGCGGCGGCGAACCACTTGCCCTCGGCGCCAGGCGCGCTGGCTACCAGGTCGCGCAGGATCTCTTCCGGTTGCTTGTGGGGATACTTCTTGGCGATGGCGCGAAACGTCGCCAGATTCGTCGTGCCCTGATTTGCCTCGATGGCATAGCGGCGGTAGGCTTCGTCGAGCAAACCGGAGGACAACAGGATCTCTTCGCAGGCTTGGGCAATCTGCCAGCCAGGATCATTGAGACCGCGCGACTCCTCGGCGTAGCGGATCGCCTCCGCCTTCTTGCCCATCGCTGACAACGCTTTCACACCCCAGCGCCGATCGTGCCACCACTTGAACGGCGCCTTGTCGAGCAGTGCCAGCAACTCCTGGTGGCGACCCGCCGCGTACATCGATGCCAGGCAAGCGCTGGTGCCTTTGAAGAATCCATGTCCGGAAGCCTTCGGGCTCCACACGCTCTCAACGACCGGCAAAAACTCATCGGCCCAGTGCGACGCCAGTTCCGGTGTCACACACAACTCGCCCCAATAATCGCCGAGCAGTTCGATGTAGGGCATCTCGTCGTCTTGCAGCGCTTGCCACAAGCGTTCGAGCCAGCGTTGCCGCAGCTTCGGCTCAACGTCAGCCTTGACGATGATGGGCACCAGGGTATCGATGGCCTTGTTGACGGCCGAACCCAGTGCGCCCGATGAACTGTCCACCTGTTCCAGCGCCGGGGAGAGCTTTTCCAGCAGGGTAATGGCGCCCTCAGCCGCGAGCACGGGCTCCTTGCGGGCGACTTGCTTGATCTCCGTGATGGCTTCCTTGATCCGCTGCACCGGCGTGTCGGACCGCCAGCCAAAGGAATGACGGCGAAAGCGGGAAGCGAATTGCCACTTGTGGGCGCTCATGACCGATCCGCCATCAGCTATCGAACCGGGTACTGGCCATTGCGGATGAAGCGGTCGTAAGTGTCTTCCTCCGGTTCCTCATCATCGTGCCGCGCTCCCTGCCACTCGGCCTCAGGCAGCAATAGCAGTGTCAGCGTGTAGTCGTACTGACCCGCGACGCGCGTCATCTCCGTGACCGGCATGCTGGCGGGTTCACGGGCAAACCAGGACTGGGCACGCCCTGTCTGGCTGTCGGCCATGCCAAAGGCGTTGTAGCTGTGCGCAAGCGCATCGTGCGGCAGCTCTATGGTGTTCTTGCGCGTCGCGAAGTAGGCGCCGGACCTGAGCGCTGCCTTGTTCGACTTGGCCCAGAGCATGTGATCGTCGCGACTGGCCACGAGCACCGCTCGTTTGGGTGCAATCTCGGTCCAGCGCAAGGCGGCGGCCGTGAGCGATACACCATAGCGGTCTGCGCAGTGGCCCAGCAGATCGAAGCTGATCGGCTGGCCGTCGACTTGGCGCCGGAAGTCGTCCAGCGGCATCAGCAGGGTTGAAGCAAACAAGTCCGCCTCTGCCTCGATGTCGCGCTCGTTGTTGTCTCCCGTTTCGATGTCGCCGTCGCCGCACTCGAAAATGTCCTGCTGGTGACGGTGAAGGATGTAGTGGCCGAACTCATGCGCAATCGTGAAGCGTTTGCGACCCTCCGACGGGGTGGCACTGTTGTAGAGGACCAGCCACTTCGACCGCGACTTATTGGCTTTCAGCAGACCATCGAAACCGTCTAGATCTTCGCCCTGGACCTTGTCGATCGGCGAGTCTGAGAAGCACTGGCGGGAATACTCCAGCGCCAGCTCATCAACCTTGACCGGAAAGCGATCCGCACCGAGAACCGTGTTGAGCATGGACGAGATGCGATTGGCCTCGGCCATGGGCTTCTTCGCATCCGTCATTCATCTTCCCAGGCATCGAGGATCTTGCGGATCTTCTTCTTGTCCGGCTCCGACATGGTTTTGTACTTGCGGAAGAAGGCCTCATCGAGCACTTGCTCGTCCGGCGTGGCGGCCGACTCGGTCAACAGGAACTCCGTGGTGACATCGAGGACGGCGGCGATCTTGCCGATCTTGTCGGCCGATGGTTTCGGATCGTCCTTGTTCTCCAGCTCCCAGATGTAGCTCTTGCTGGAGTCCGTCAGCTCGGCCAACTGCTCCAGGCTGAGCTTCTTCTGCTTCCGCAATGCGCGGATCTTGTCCCCCAGGGGCGATGGCACCGTTATCTCCTCATGTGTTCGCGTCAGGCCGAAAATGATACCACTACGCCGAACGAATTCGTACCTGCTTGACAAACCCCTAATCGCTTCGAGACAATCACAATCGTTCGGTACACCGAACGTCATCGGTCTGCACACCCCACTCAGGAAAAGGGGCCGTCGGGGCTGATACCAAGCCAATCCAAACCTTTTGAGGGGTATGTAGATGAACGATGCAGAGAATTTGACCAAACTCCTGGGCCACCTGCCGCCGGCAGTGTTCCGTGAATTCATCGTGGACGAGTTCAGCCTGGCCATGCCGGACCTGGACACCAAGAAGCCGAAAAAGGAGCAGCGTGAACAGATGGAGGCCGTGCTGTCCGCCCTTGGGGTGAGTGAGCGGCAGCGGATCGAGGAAGTGGCCGAACGAATCGTGCTGTTGTCGGACGGCGCCGGCCAGGACGTCATCGACGGCTTCAAGGACGACATTTTCGATGACGCCGCCCGGGAAGCCTTCGCCGCGATCCCGAACCAGTACCAGCGGGCGCTGTGGCTCCATGTCCATGAGCCCGCACTCTTCGAGGAAGCGCTGAACGCCCGGCAGGCCGACGTGTTTCGGCAAAGCGCCTCTTGTTACTCGGGCTTCATGGCGCCCGCCAACCTTGCTGTACTCGACGATGCAGCTGCCAAGACGGCGTTCCACCAAACCGTCGCCCAACAGCTCGGGTGTTCCGATGACGCCGTCGCGATCCAGATCTTCAAGCGCCTGCGGCCCGATACGCAGACCGGCGAAGACGTGGACCTCTACCAGATCAGCATCCACCACAACCGCCCGCCGGAAATCATCGACTGCGTGCAGGCCAGCGAACTGGTGCCACAAGAGGTGATCCGGGCGGTGTCATCGCACATCACCTATGAGCCGACCAATGGACACCTGGAGGTGCTGTCGAAGGATACGGATGGGCGCGAAGCGCTGGCCCGAATCGTGGCCGACTCCCTGCTGCAATCGCCGATCACCGGCGAGAAGATCCCGCTCAAGCAGTACGACTACCAGAGCCTGGCGGCACCACGAAACTTCGACATTGCCAGTGAGCTGGTGACGTCCGTCAAGGTCGTCGAGCTCGGCTATTCCGCTGCAAACGGTCGCTCGCTGCTCGTGAAAATCTGGACCAAGGATGCCGACGACATCTACACCGCTGCTCGGTCGTTGATCAGCCCCACCTTCGACTTCCGCGATCACCACCTGAACTACGCCAAGCTGTCCATCAAGCTGAAAAAGGTCGGCAAGGACCGCGCGCGGACGATCACCGTGATCCTGCGTGACGACAACAAGTGCAACATCAAGACGAAGCGGGAAAAGGACCGGGCGCTGTGCGATCGGCTGCTCGCCAAATGGAATCTGGTGAAGGAGATTGGCCATGTCGTCGAAGCCCCTGCCGACGCAGTCGCTGCTTGAGCTGATCGACCTGTTCGAGCAGTCGGGACAGCCGATTCTCGATGGAGATGGACAGCGGCTTCATGGCGTCCCAGGGTGGAGCGCTTTCGGGCGTACCTCCCTGACCGCCAAGCAGTTGGAACACTGGGCGGATTGCGTCGGCTATTCCGGCAGCTACCCAGCGCCACTCGGCGATGACCGCGTGCATGTCGACCTGGCGGAGGATGACCAGCCTGACCGCTATCGATACCGGTGCCCCGAGACTTTTCGATGGAAGTTCGTCCCGGCCGCAGAGGTCGCAGTCTTCAGCGTCCGACCGCCAGCAATCCTGAACGTCGTCTCTGATCTTCTCGGTATCGCGCAGGCCCTGCGCAAGGGAATCGAGGCGCCCTTGCTGGACGATTCACTGTGGCATCTTGGCAAGACCAGAGTGGGACCAGCACTGACAGACGTCTGGCTTGTTCGTGGGTTGGCGCGATCCGTCGAACAGGTGTTTCGGCATTTCAGCCAAACCAGTCTGCCTGATCAGGGCCTGATCTTGTCGTCAGGCGGTGTGCTGCCGCAGTTTGTCCGGCCGCCGCGATGCTACCGATTCGCATCGCTACGAGCTTCAATCGTCGACTACGTCGCCACGCCGTGCATCGACATGGATCTCCTGCATCGAATACTGGCCGCTCCGCCCGATGGCGCGATCCGCCCCGTGTTGCCGGTGCACTTCGACGAGTACACCAACACGCTGACCATCCGCACCAAGACCAAGCCCTGGACGATCAAGGGCGAGCGTCAGGCTGCGGCAGTCCGCTACATGTTCGAGCAGGCTATCAACGACAGGTGGATTCTCCCAGCCGCTGAAATTCTCGACGCAGCCTATGCAGACAAGAAGACGGCACGCAGTCAGCGCATGCAGAACCTGTTCAGTGGCAACACCGACTGGGAGGACTACATCGACAACCCTGAAAAGGGGAAGTATGGCTTCCGCCGAGATTGACCGGCCACCAGTTGGCAGGACCACGCACAACCGCCTTCGGGCGGTTTTTTGCTTTCTGGGCCTCGTTTTTCCCCGCAGAAGCTGCGCCCGTACATCAGCCCGTACATGGCGGCGGCGGACGCCCGTACAGGCCGACTTCGAAACTGACCTCACGAATTCGCAACAACCAGAAGGAGTGCATCGTGAGTGTCAAACATCTGAATCAAGGCCAATTGGCCGAACGTTGGGGAGTTAGCGAAGCAACGCTTGAACGCTGGCGCTCCGAAGGTATCGGCCCGGTATTCCTGAAGCTGCAGGGTCGCGTCGCTTATCGCATCGAGGACATCGAAGCCTACGAGTCCGAGAGCCTGCGCAAGAGCACCTCTGAACGCGTCAATGCGGGAGGTGCGCTGTGAACCGCATCTCCCCCGACGAGGTCCTGACCACCCCGGCCGGCGAACTGGCTGCGCTTGCCAGCGAGTCGCTGTTCCAGCTCAAGAACGACGCTGCTGATCTTCTCGCCGCTGCCAAGGCGATCGTCGAGCACGTCGATCGCGCACTGGATCTCAAGTATGCCGAACACGCGCACCAGCTCCGCCTGGCAGCAGGCAAGGACACCGGCGTCGTCCATTTCGACGACGGGCATGTCCGCATCACCGCCGATCTGCCCAAGAAAGTCGACTGGGATCAGAAGCGGCTCGCCGAGATCACCCAGCGCATCGCCGCCAACGGTGACGACCCGTCCGAGTATGTGGAGATCAGCTACCGGATCTCGGAAACCAAGTTCAACGCGTGGCCCGAGTCGCTCAAGAGCGCCTTCGCCCCGGCACGCACCCTCAAGACCGGCAAGCCGGGCTTTCGTCTCGCTCTGCTTCAGGAGTAATCGCCATGAAAACCAAACCCACGCTGCTCGAACTGCTGCGCAAGCAGCCGGAAATGTATCTCCGTGATCTGCCGGACAACATCCGCATCCCGGCACTGGACGGCAATCGCCCGGACGAAGTCGTTCGTCGCCTCGAAGACGCCACCATCGATGACCTGGCCTTCGCGATCCAGGGCATGGAGTCGGAATCCCGTCTGATCCATCGCCGTCTGGGCGGTCTGCGCGACCTGTACGAAATGGCCCGCAAGCACGGCGCACTCGGCGTGACCACCGTCGCTGACGCGTTTTCCAGCATCAGCACCGAGGAGGCCGGCAAATGAGCCTCCCCATCATTACTGCAGACCAGCGCCTGGCCGAGCGCCGTGGTGTGAAAGGCGTGCTCGTCGGCAAGAGCGGCATCGGCAAGACGTCTCAGCTCTGGACGCTGAAACCCACGGCCACGCTGTTCTTCGATCTCGAGGCTGGGGATCTGGCCGTCGAGGGCTGGGCGGGCGACACCATCCGTCCGCGAACCTGGCAAGAGTGTCGTGACTTCGCGGTGTACATCGGCGGGCCGAACCCGGCACTGCGCGACGACCAGCCGTTCAGCCAAGCCCACTTCGATGCCGTGTGCGCGCGCTTCGGCGATCCGGCCGTGCTGGAGAAGTACGACACCGTGTTCGTCGACTCCATCACCGTGGCCGGTCGCCTGTGCCTGCAATGGTGCAAAGGCCAGCCCCAGGCCTACTCCGAGAAAACCGGCAAACCCGACAGCCGGGGTGCGTATGGGCTGATGGGCCAGGAAATGATTGGCTGGCTGACCCACCTGCAGCACACGCGCGGCAAGAACGTGTGGTTCGTCGGCATCCTCGACGAGCGGCTGGACGATTTCAATCGCCGCGTGTTCTCGCTGCAGATCGACGGCTCCAAGACCGGTCTGGAACTGCCCGGCATCGTCGATGAGGTCGTCACCCTGGCCGAGCTGAAGGCCGATGACGGCGCCAGTTACCGCGCCTTCGTCTGCCACACGCTGAACGCATGGGGCTACCCCGCCAAGGACCGCTCTGGCCGACTCGATCCGATCGAGGAACCGCACCTCGGCCGCCTGATGGAAAAGATCGGCGGCCCTGCCAGGCCCGCCACCGAGCGACTCGATTTCGCGCGCCCCGCGCCCGCTGCCATCCCCGAATCCACTTCCACTCAGGAGTCCTGATCATGACCTATTTCGATTTTAATTCCGCTTCCGAACAGACCTCATTCGACCTGATTCCCAAGGGCACGCTGGTGCGCGTCCGCATGACCATCAAGCCGGGTGGCTTCGATGATCCGTCGCAGGGATGGACCGGCGGCTACGCCACCCGCAACGACAACACCGGCTCGGTGTACCTGAACTGCGAGTTCGTCGTGATGGAGGGTGAGTTCGCCCGTCGCAAGATGTGGTCGCTGATCGGCCTGCACAGCCCGAAAGGCCCTGAGTGGGCCAACATGGGCCGCACCTTCGTCAAGGCGATCCTCAACTCAGCGCGCGGCGTTCACCCCGGCGACAACAGTCCTGCTGCGCAAAACGCGCGCCGCATCAGCGGGTTTGCCGATCTTGATGGCATCGAGTTTCTCGGCAAGGTCGACTGGGACAAAGACCAGAACGGCCAGGACAAGAGCGTGATCAAGGCTGCGATCACGCCCGACCACAAGGACTACGCCGCCCTCATGGGTGGCGCGCAGGGAGCAGCGAAAGCGCCAGCACCCGCAAACGGGTCGAATGCGTATGCACAGGCCACGGGCCGTGCCTCCGTGCCGGGTCGCCCGAGCTGGGCACAGTAAGGGGGACGCCGCCATGATGCTCCGCCCCCGCCAAGCCCTGCTGGTCGAGCGCTCTTTGGCGGCGCTCGCCCAACACGGCAACACCCTATCTGTTGGCCCCACCGGGTCGGGCAAGACCATCATGCTGTCGGCGGTAGCCGGCAGCTTGTTGGCCGAGCCAGATGTCAAGGCCTGCATCCTCGCTCATCGCGATGAACTGACCGGCCAAAACCTGACCAAGTTTGCACGGGTGAATCCGGGCGTCAGCACCTCCGTGTTCGATGCCAAGGACAAATCCTGGTCCGGGCGCGCCACATTCGCGATGGTGCAAACGCTGTCGCGCGACAACCATCTCGCCGCGATACCAACACTCGATCTGCTGGTGATCGATGAGGCGCACCACGCCGCCTCGACGTCTTACCGCCGTGTGATCGACCGGGTGCTGGACAAGAACCCGCACGCTCAGATTTTCGGGGTGACGGCGACACCTGCCCGCAGTGACGGTAAGGGACTGCGAGAGGTCTTCAGTAACGTCGCGGATCAAATCACCCTCGGCGAATTGATCGCCTCCGGCCACCTCGTACCGCCCCGCACCTTTGTCATCGATGTCGGCGCCCAGGAGCAGTTGACGCGAGTTCGTCGCACGGCCACCGACTTTGACATGACGGAAGTCGAGGCGATTCTGAACAAGACGCCCATCACCGATGCGGTGATCCGTCATTGGCGGGAGAAGGCCGGCGAGCGCAAGACGATCGTGTTCTGCTCGACCGTCGCCCATGCCGAGTGCGTGCGCCGGGCCTTTCAGGATGCCGGTGTGTCTGCCGTGATCGTGCATGGCGAGCTCCCAGACGCAGAGCGAAAGGCACGACTGGCCGACTACGAATCCGGCACCGCGCAAGTCGTGGTCAACGTGGCTGTGCTGACCGAAGGCTACGACTTCACGCCCACGTCGTGTGTCGTTCTGCTGCGACCCAGCTCGCACAAGTCCACGCTGACCCAGATGATCGGGCGCGGCCTGCGCACCATCGACCCAGCGGAGCATCCGGGAGTCATCAAGACCGATTGCGTGGTCCTGGACTTCGGCACCGCAACCTTGATGCACGGTTCCCTGGAACAGGACGTCAACCTCGACGGGCACCAGCATCACGGGGAAGCGCCGACCAAAGACTGCCCGTCCTGTGAAGCCACCGTCCCGCTCGGTTGCCGCGAATGCCCGCTATGCGGATTCGTCTGGGAGAACGAGACCACAGAGGAAGGTGATGCGCTGGCCGATTTCGTGATGACCGAGATCGACCTGCTCAAGCGCTCCAACTTCCGCTGGTGCGACCTGTTCGGTTGCGACGACGCACTGATGGCCACCGGCTTCAACGCCTGGGGTGGCGTGTTCTTCCTGAATGGGCGCTGGCACGCCGTGGGCGGAGGTAAGGATCTGCAGCCGCGCTTGTTGGCCGTTGGCGATCGCACCGTCTGCATGGCGAAGGCCGATGACTGGCTGAATGACCGCGAGTCGGCAGACTCCGCGCACAAGACCCGGCGCTGGTTGAACGAACCGCCGACCGCGAAGCAACTGCAGTATCTGCCGCAGGCGCTGCGCGCCGACTTTGGCATGACGCGCTATCAGGCCTCGGCGCTGCTGTCGTTCCAGTTCAACAAGTCGTCGATTCAGCGCCTCGTGGTGGCTGCCAACGATGCCCACCGGGAGGCCGCGTGAAATGTGCAGTCTGCTCCCGAAAGGCCAAGGGATTCGGCTATTTCAATCCACGCCTGCCGCGCAGCGATCCTCGACGTTACTCGGACCGCTGGGTGTTCTGCTCCATGCGCTGCCAGAACGCATTTTCGCGACTCATGGAAAAGACGGGAGGTCACATGATCGATCCCAGTGATATGGAGCTCGCCGCCATGGCGTCCTGCCTGGCGCCGCTTGGAGAGTATGTCGGCGCCATCGGCATGCAGCGCCCGCTGGCGGACTACAGCAAAGACGAAGTGCTGATGCTGATCGACGTGGTGGTGACCGCCTACCAGGAACACATGCTCGTCGAGCACGAGCGGATGGCGGAGAAGGACCGCGCTTTTCTTGAGGAGCGACTCGCCCGCCAAGGCAAGTCCGCTTCGACGGGAGTGCCGTTCTGATGCTGGACTTCAATCACCGCCCCAAGATCCACGAGCAGATCGGCGCGCTCATCGACGCCGCACTTAGCGCCGAACGCGACAACCAACCCCGTCGCAACTATCTCGGTGCGTCTCGGTTGGGCGTTGCCTGCGAGCGGGCGTTGCAGTACGAGTATCTCCAAACCCCTGTCGATGCTGGAAGGGAAATCCCGGGTCGCGTGTTGCGCATCTTCGAGGTGGGACACGCTCTCGAAGAGCTGGCCATTCGTTGGCTGCGCATGGCCGGATTCGATCTGTACACCCAAAAGGCCAGCGGCGGTCAGTTCGGCTTTTCCGTTGCAGGCGGCCGTATTCAAGGGCACGTCGATGGCGTCCTGAACGGCGGCCCCGCAGAGCTACGAATGAGCTATCCGGCCCTGTGGGAGTGCAAGACCATGAACGACAAGTCCTGGCGGGATACGGTCAAGCACGGCGTCAGCAAATCCAAACCGGTCTATGCCGCGCAGATGGCCATCTATCAGGCCTACATGGAAGCCAGCATCCCGGGCATTTCCACGAACCCAGCGTTGTTCACTGCGATCAACAAGGACTCCGAGGAGATCTGGTTCGAGTTGGTGCCGTTTGACGGCGGCCTGGCACAGCGCATGTCCGATCGCGCGGTTCGGGTCATCACGGCAACGGACAGCCAGGAACTGCTGCCGCGCCATGCAACCACCCCAACGCATGTCGAGTGCAAGTTCTGCCCCTGGCAGGACCGCTGTTGGAGTTCGACATGATGGCCGACAACATCATCTGGCTCGACTTCAATGACGCGCCCGAGCAGCGCGACGAACTGACCTCTGACACCGATGCCTTGCGCGCTGGCTTGCTGGATCGACTTGAGGCGGTCCTCCACTACCTGTTTCCGCAGGGGCGCATCCGGGGTGGCAAGTTCTACGTCGGTGATGTCGATGGCAACCCGGGCAAGAGTCTGGTGGTTGAGCTGGACGGACCACGGCACGGCCTGTGGAAAGACTTCTCCACCGATGAGGGAGGCGACATCATCGATCTGTGGGCGCGCTCGCAAGGTCGATCCGCCCGCAGCGACTTCCCACGTATCGCCGCAGAGATCCGGCAGTGGCTCGGCATTGCTACCCCGGTTGGCACGCCGATGCGCCGTGATGTTCGCAGCGTGCCGATGGATGACCTCGGCGCCTACACCGGCAAATGGGATTACCTGACTCCCGATGGCGAGCTGATCGCCTGCGTCTACCGGTATGACCCGCCGACAGGCAAAGAGTACCGCCCATGGGATGTGCGAGCCCGCATGTGGCGCGCCCCCGACCCCAGGCCACTCTACAACCAGCCGGCCATCGGGAAAGCGCGAGAGGTCGTCCTGGTCGAAGGCGAGAAATGTGCGGCTGCGTTGATTGCCTGCGGCATTGCGGCCACCACCGCGATGAACGGCGCCAAGGCACCAGTCGACAAGACCGACTGGCGTCCATTAGCCGGGAAATCCGTGGTCATCTGGCCGGACCGGGATGCCCCTGGCTGGGACTACGCCGAGAGCGCAGCACGCGCTTGCGTGATGGCGGGCAGCGCATCCGTGGCCATTTTGGTGCCGCCGACCGACAAGCCGGCCAAGTGGGATGCAGCAGACGCTGTCGACGAGGGCTTCGACTGTGCGGCATTCATCGCCCAGGGTGACCGACGGATCGTAAAGGCAGCGGCTCCCTCTCTGCCCACCTTCACGCTCGGCGAACTGCTCGATGACAACTCGCCGCTGCCCCCGGATCTGATCGCTCCGCGCGTGCTGACACCGGCTGGCATGTTGGTGTTCGGTGGCGCACCGAAAGTCGGCAAGAGCGACTTCCTGCTGTCTTGGCTGGCGCACATGGCTGCAGGCGCTGTATTCCTCGGCATGCAGCCACCCCGTCCGCTGCGCGTGTTCTACCTGCAGGCCGAGGTCCAGTACCACTACCTGCGCGAGCGCGTGAAGGATGTGCGCCTGCCATCACACCGGCTTTTGGATGCCCGCGCCAACTTCGTCGCCACACCGCAGTTGCGGCTGGTGCTCGATGACGCAGGGCTGGCGCAGGTGATCCCGGCGATCGCGCAGGCTTTCGGCGGCGAGCCTCCCGACATCATCGCCATCGATCCGATCCGCAACGTTTTCGACGGCGGTGACGCCGGTGGCGAGAACGACAACGGCGCGATGCTGTTCTTCCTGTCCCAGCGGGTGGAGCGCATTCGCCAGGCAGTGAATCCGGACGCCGGCGTCATCCTCGCCCACCACACCAAGAAGCTCGGCAAGAAGCAGTTCGAGGAGGACCCGTTCCAGGCACTGGCCGGCGCGGGAAGTCTGCGCGGCTACTACTCGACCGGGATGTTGTTGTTCAGGCCCGACGAGACCAGAACGACCCGCCAGCTGATCTTTGAGCTGCGCAACGGCGCGGGTATCCCGCAACGGCATGTCGACAAGATCAACGGCGAGTGGCGCGAGGTCGATGCCAACGAGCGGCTGGTGATGAAGGACTACGGCGAGCGCTTGGATGCCGAGCGCCGCCGCAAGCGCGACGCGATCCTCCAGATCTTGTTCGAGGAGGCCGGCAACGGGCGCTGCTACACCGCCAACCAGTTCGCGGAGTCCTTCGAGGGCAAGGCTGGCCTGGGGGGCGAGCGCACCATCCGCGAACGCGTCTCCGCGCTCTCGACGCAGGGCTACATCAAGTATTTCCGCAACGCGGCTGACTACGGTCTGCCCTCCAGCGGCCGCACCAAGTTCGGCTATCTCTGCGTAGAAGGCATGGTGCTGCGCTTGCCAGCTGGCGATGTCGACACCGCCACCGGCGAGCTGCCGATGCGCGAGCACACGGTGCTCCCCACCCACTACAAGTGCCCGCATTCCGGCGCCTCGATGCCTGTCGAGAACCCAGATGTGTGGGTCTATCACGACGAACTGAACGACCCGGAGGCCTCATGAACATTGCCCAATCGGCAGTTGGTAGCGCCGTTGCCAACTGCACCCATTTCCTTGCCAACTACCCGCAGTTGGCAAACCCCTGCCAACTGGAAGTCCAGGTAAATCAGGGTATTGCGGGAAATTACCCGCAGTTGGCAGTTGGCAACGATTCCAACTTGCCAACTGGCGCAAACCCGCGTGGTTGCTGGACTTTCTCCCATTCTCCAGTTGGCGAAAACTCCCCCTCCTACTACGTAGGAGAGGGACCAGATGGTCCCTCCACTCTACGTAGGGGGCTTGCCGGCCACCCGGGATCAGATCATCGGCGGCCATCCCGGTCCTCGATCCTGGCATTGGATCTCGGCACCCAGACAGGCTGGGCACTGCGCGACCGCGATGGCGCAGTGACCAGTGGATCGGAATCCTTCAAGCCGCAGCGCTTCGAGGGTGGCGGCATGCGCTACCTGCGATTCAAACGCTGGCTCACCGAGATCAAGCAGTCCTGCGACGGCATCGACGCCGTGTACTTCGAGGAGGTGCGCCGCCACGCCGGGGTCGATGCGGCACACGCCTACGGCGGCTTCATGGCCCACCTCACCGCATGGTGCGAGCACCACCAGATCCCGTACCAGGGCGTTCCGGTGGGCACGATCAAGAAGCACGCCACCGGCAAGGGCAACGCGAACAAGGATCAGATGATCAGCGCCGCCCGGTTGCGTGGCCACGCACCGGCTGACGACAACGAAGCCGATGCCATTGCGCTGTTGCACTGGGCCGTCGAGACACAGGAGGTGTGAGATGAAGGTTCCGACTCACGCCTACCGCTGTGCCCTGGCTCGACTGCAGCCCGATCCGCGCCCCGATCCGGAGCAGATCAAGCGCGAAGGATGGCGCGACCAGCAGATCCTGGTGATCTCGCCCGACGACACGCGACTCGATTGGGTCGAACGCGAACTGCTGCGCCGGATCGGCGATCGGCTGTACGGGTCGAAGGAGCGTCGACATGGCTGAGTGGACGATCGAAACCGTGGCCGACCGGTTCATCGAGGCCGCACGAACTGCCCACCGCCTTCCTCCGGTTCGCGTGCAGGGCTACTTCAACTGCTGGCCGGCGATCAAACGCATGCCATGGGAAAACCTCGGCGCAGAGCCACCGGTCTACCGCTTTCCGCCCGACCCTGCGGCCATCGACCGGATGCTGGAGACCATGCGGTGGGTCCAGTGGCTTGAGGAGGAACAGCGACACCTCGTCTGGATGCGGGCACAGCGGTACCCGTGGAAAGATATCTGTTGCCGCTTCGCCTGTGACCGGACCACTGCCTGGCGTCGTTGGCAGGCAGCACTGGCGATCGTGGTCGAGCAGCTGCAAGGGGCGAAGAGACATGGAGCGGTAGCCAATGCGCGCTGACGTTGCGTGTAGTTGCGAGCCGTTGCAAAGCCAATCGGAAACCTGCGGAACGCTGCGGGTTTCGACGACTTTTTGGCGTGCAACATCTGAAGGGATTTTCGCTAGTATTACGGCTAATCTCGCGAGCGAAGTACGTCTGAAGGCCACAGCACAGTCTGTGGCCTTCGTCGTTTCCAGCCCGCGATGGCCACGCCCCATTGCCACGGGTCCTTCCTGGCCACCATGCGATGCGGGAGGCGCGAGCGCGGCGCTTTTTTAGCGTCAGGGTGCGAACCAAGGTTCGCACGGTTCGCAGTTCGCACCCCGTCAGTTCGCACCAACCCCAAAAACCCGCCCACGGTTGTCGTCGGCGGGTTTTCTATTTTCAGGACACCATCTTTGAATACGCTCAACGTCGAGTACCGCAAGGTCGAGGCGCTGATTCCCTACGCCCGCAACCCGCGCACACATTCCGAGGCGCAAGTCACCAAGATCGCCGCCAGCATCGTCGAATATGGCTGGACGAACCCGGTCCTGGTTGATGGCGACAACGGCATCATCGCGGGCCATGGTCGTTTGGCTGCTGCACGCAAGCTGGGGCTGGATCAGGTGCCGGTGATCGAACTGGCCCATCTCACCACCGCGCAAAAGCGCGCCTTGGTCATCGCCGACAACCGGCTGGCGCTTGACGCTGGCTGGGATGAGGAGATGTTGGCGCTCGAACTGGCGGAGCTTTCCGAAGCTGGTTTTGAACTGGCGCTGACCGGCTTCGAGAACATCGAGATCGATGCGCTGCTGGCAGATGCCACGCCCACCGAAGCAGAACCAGCGGCGCAAGATGATGCAGATGCCGACGAACCCGATACGACTGATGACGTACCTGACAAACCAGTGGTGGCGGTGTCGCGCGAGGGCGATGTCTGGGCCATCGGCTCGCACCGGTTGATCTGTGGCGACGCCACAGACCCAGCCGTGGTCGCCACGCTGATGCAGGGTGACACCGCGCAGCTTTGCTTCACCTCGCCGCCGTATGGCAACCAGCGCGACTACACCTCCGGCGGCATTGCCGATTGGGATGCACTGATGCGCGGTGTGTTCGCACATCTGCCGATGGCGGGCGACGGACAAGTGCTGGTCAATCTTGGGCTGATCCACCGCGACAACGAAGTCATCCCCTATTGGGACGGCTGGCTGTCCTGGATGCGTCAGCAAGGGTGGCGGCGCTTCGCGTGGTACGTCTGGGATCAGGGGCCAGGCATGCCCGGCGACTGGCAGGGCCGATTGGCTCCCAGCTTCGAGTTTGTTTTCCACTTCAATCGCAGCACCCGCAAACCCAACAAGATCGTGCCTTGCAAGCACGCAGGCCAGGAATCGCACCTGCGCGCTGACGGGTCGTCCACGGCGATGCGCGGTAAGGATGGCGAGGTCGGCGGCTGGACGCACAAGGGTCAACCGACGCAGGACACCCGAATCCCCGACTCAGTGATTCGCGTGATGCGCCACAAGGGCAAGATCGGTCAGGACATTGATCACCCCGCCGTCTTCCCGGTGGCGTTGCCGGAGTTCGCCATCGAGTCCTACACAGACGCCGGAGACATCGTGTTCGAGCCGTTCGGCGGCAGTGGCACGACGATGCTGGCCGCGCAGCGCACTGGCCGCATTTGTCGCAGCGTCGAGATTGCGCCGGAGTACGTGGACGTGGCCATTAAGCGTTTTCAGCAAAACCACCCCGGCGTGCCGGTCACTCTCATCGCCACTGGCCAATCTTTCGACGAGATCGCCACTGAACGCGAAATGGAAGTGGCGGCATGAACTGGCTGGCCGACAAGATCGAGCAGTGGCCGACAGCCAAACTGCTGCCCTATGCCCGCAATGCGCGGACGCACTCGGATGATCAGGTGGCGCAGATCGCCGCATCGATTGCCGAGTTTGGCTTCACCAATCCGATCCTTGCAGGCAGTGACGGCATCATCGTCGCTGGGCATGGCCGCTTGGCCGCTGCGCAGAAACTCGGGCTGGAAATCGTGCCCGTGGTCGTACTGGATCACCTGAGCCCGACCCAGCGACGCGCCTTGGTCATCGCAGACAACCGCATCGCGGAGAACGCTGGCTGGGATGACGCGATGTTGCGGATCGAACTTGAGGCTTTGCAGCTGGAAGGTTTCGATCTGGACATCACCGGCTTCGACGCCGACGCGCTGGCCGAACTGATCGCGGGCGACGAGCCGCACAACGAGGGCCAGACCGATGAGGACGCGGTACCGGAGGTTGGCGAAATTCCAATATCGCGCCCGGGCGATGTCTGGATCATGGGCCAGCACCGACTGCTGTGCGGCGACTCGACCGTGGCAGAGAGCTATGCCCGGCTGATGCAAGGCGACATGGCAGACATGGTCTTCACCGACCCGCCGTACAACGTGAACTACGCCAACAGCGCCAAAGACAAGATGCGCGGCAAGGATCGCGCGATCCTCAACGACAACCTGGGTGACGGCTTCTACGATTTCCTGCTGGCGGCACTGACGCCCACCGTGGCGCATTGCCGGGGCGGGATCTACGTGGCAATGTCCTCCAGCGAGCTGGATGTGCTGCAGGCCGCCTTCCGCTCCGCCGGAGGCAAATGGTCGACCTTCATCATCTGGGCCAAGAACACCTTCACCCTGGGGCGCGCCGACTACCAGCGCCAGTACGAGCCGATCCTCTACGGGTGGCCCGAAGGCGCACAGCGCCACTGGTGTGGTGACCGCGACCAGGGCGACGTGTGGAACATCAAGAAGCCCCAGAAGAACGACCTGCACCCGACGATGAAGCCGGTGGAGTTGGTCGAGCGCGCGATTCGCAATTCGAGCCGCCCTGGCAACGTGGTTCTCGACCCGTTCGGTGGCTCTGGAACGACGCTGATCGCCGCCGAGAAGGCAGGCCGCATTGCGCGGCTGATCGAACTCGACCCCAAGTACGTCGACGTGATCGTGCGCCGGTGGGAGGAGTTCACCGGCAAGCAGGCCACCCGCGAGGCGGATGGCGCGGCGCTTGATCAGGCGGCCAGCGATTCTTCGACGATCTCGCAGTGAATCACAAAGCCCGTCAGGTAAGGCAGGCCGCGCGGGATGCCGTACTGCTTGCTGGTCTGGCGGCCAATCGTCCAGCCCATCCAACGCTGGGTGGCGGCGTTGATCGCGTCCGACAGGGCCTTGCCCTCGTAAAGCCCGTTCTGGACGTCGTCGGCAAAGTGGCGTCCGTGGCGACTGTCGAGGAAGGTCCGCACCGATTCGAGGGGCTGGTGGGTGGCGTCCGAAATGGCGTTCATGGCCAGGGGCCATGCGGCGCTGGCGTGTTCGTTCATCGTGCCCCAAAAACCCCAGGCTTCGTTCTGGGTGGTGGGGATCTGGTTGGTGGTCATGATGTCTTCTCCGGGTTGATCGTTGCGACACCTGTAGTAACGCGCTGTTCGATTGAGAAGCCAAGCTGTTCCTGGCTTCTTTCTCGATCAATTTTGCTTACCCGAGACGGGCTACGTAGCGGGCGTAATCACCGCCCTCGGGATTGACGTAGAGGTAAGGACGTCCGGGAGCAGTGACCTCGACGCAGAGGTAGCCGTCGCCAGTGCCGCCACCCTTGCCACGCAGCCAGTCGCGTGACACCAGCAGGCTGCGCCCAAAGGCGTCGAATTCGGCAGGGGTGAGCTCCTTGGTCTCGGTGACGTAGACCTTGTGCTGGTCGCTCCCGCCCAGTTCGCCGAGGTCGGCAGGTTTGCGTGCAAACGGCAGGCGGATGCTCAACTCTTCGACCTGGAGGCTTTGGCCTGCGAACTGCAGAGTGCGTGGGGTGCGTTCGATGGTGATGGTCATGGTGCTCATGGCGGTTTTCCTGGTATGGCGTCGTCAATCACGACACCTGTATGAACGCGCTGGTGGGGAGAGAAGCCAAGCTATTCATGGCTCCTCTCGCCATCTTTTCAGGCGATGCGGTACACCCGCTCGCCGCCCTGCGGTTTGTCCGACACGATGGTCAGCCCAAGTTTTTTCTTGAAGGCTCCGGCGAAGGTGCCGCGCACCGTGTGCGCCTGCCAACCGGTGGCGGTGCAGATCTGGTCGATGGTTGCGCCCTCGGGGCGTTGCAGCATCCGGATCACTTCGGCCTGCTTGCTGTTCTCGCGTGTGCGTGGCGTGACCCACGTGGCTTCGGCGGCGGTTACGGCCGCTTCCAGTTCGGGATCGCTCGCGGCCGCAGGCGCGCCTTCAGCGTTGGCGATGATCCGGTCGAGATTGGCTTCGAACTGACCGATGCCCTTCCTGTTCACGTCGGGACGCGGAATGCCCAGGGCGTCGTAGCCCTCCGCAGCGACAAGCCAGTCGGTGCCATCGGTGGTGATCAGTGCGCGGTTGAAAAGTCCGTCGAGCACCTTCTTGCGTGCGCCGCCTTTGATGTTGTCGGGGAACCAGTCGATCTTGCCGCTGGTGTGTTCAACCGCGTGGGCCAGGATCGCTTGCTGGGCAGGGGTCAGTTGAGTGGTGGTCATGTTTTGCTCCTTCGATGTGGTGGACGGTGATGTGATGAACGCGCTGTTCTCAAGTGAAGCCAAGCGCTTTCTGCTTGGCTTCTTCGCTTCGCAATCAGGTGTTGGCCTTGTCTGACGGGTTGGCATTGCGCCCCTGCTCAAGACCCGCGTTGAAGGCGGCTTCAAGCGCATCGCGTAGGCACCAGACCGCTACATCGTGGAAATCGAGGCTGTCCGAGCGGCGGGTTTCCAGGGTTTCGATGCCCAGCTTGTTTTGCGCGATCTGGGTCAGGAGTTGTTCGAGCTTGCTCATGTCCGTGTCCTTTCATGGTGTTGATGACGAACGTATGAACGCGCTGTTCCCGATGGAAGCCAAGCTCAATTCGCCGGAATGACGAACAAATGATTGAAGGTGCCCCGAAGGGGAAATATGGGTATTTCGATTCGTGCCTACGCACGCCACCGAGGGGTGTCCGATGCAGCGGTGCGCAAGGCCATCGCTGCTGGGCGGATCACGCCGGAGGCAGACGGAACGATTGATGCCGAGCGCGTCGACCGCGAGTGGGCGCGCAATTCCGATGCACCGCGCAATGGCACGGCCACCCGCGCGGTCAAGGTCGCCGTCCAGGAATCCAGCGGGGCCACAGGAGACGGGCAAGCAGCCTCATTGGCAACATCCGCAGCAGGTGGCACGTCCTTGTTGCAAGCGCGGACGGTCAACGAAGTGGTCAAGGCGCAAACCAACAAGGTGCGTCTCGCCCGCCTCAAGGGCGAGCTGGTAGATCGGCCACAGGCCATCGCCCATGTTTTCAAGCTGGCGCGCTCCGAACGAGATGCCTGGCTCAACTGGCCCGCGCGCATCTCGGCACAAATGGCAGCCAAGCTCGGCGTCGATCCGCACACGATGCACATCGCCCTGGAGGCAGCCGTGCGTGAGCACCTGCAGGAACTGGGCGAGATGCGCCCGAGGGTGGATTGATGGACATGGACTACGAAGGCGCTGCCGAGATTGAGCGTGCGTGGCGCGAAGGACTGACTCCCGACCCGCTGCTCACCGTGTCCGAATGGTCGGATCGCCACCGGATGCTTTCCAGCAAGGCCTCTGCCGAACCGGGTCGCTGGCGCACCAGCCGCACGCCATACCTGAAAGCGATCATGGATTGCCTGTCGCCGACCTCCCCGGTTGAGCGCGTGGTGTTCATGAAGGCGGCGCAGCTTGGCGCGACCGAGATGGGCTCGAACTGGATCGGCTACGTCATCCACCACGCGCCGGGGCCAATGATGGCGGTGTGGCCGACGGTAGAAATGGCCAAGCGCAACTCAAAGCAACGGATCGATCCGCTGATCGAGGAGTCGTCCGCACTGGCTGAACTGATTGCACCGGCGCGCAGCCGGGATTCAGGCAACACCATCCTGGCCAAGGAGTTCCGGGGTGGTGTGCTGGTGATGACTGGGGCCAACAGCGCGGTCGGCCTGCGTTCGATGCCGGTGCGCTACCTGTTCCTCGACGAAGTGGACGGCTACCCGCTGGACGTCGAGGGCGAAGGCGACGCGATCTCGCTGGCCGAAGCGCGCACGCGCACCTTCGCGCGGCGCAAGATCTTCATCGTCTCGACCCCAACGATCTCAGGGGCGTCGGCTATCGAGCGCGAGTACGAGGCCAGTGACCAACGTCGCTACTTTGTGCCGTGTCCGCATTGCTCCCACCGTCAGTGGCTGCGTTTCGAGCAGCTGCGTTGGGACAAAGGGCAACCGGAAACCGCTGCCTACATCTGCGAGTCATGTGACACCGCGATTGCCGAGCATCACAAGACGTGGATGCTGGAGCACGGCGAGTGGCGCGCGATGATCACCGATGGCGCGGGTAAGACTGCAGGCTTCCACCTGTCGTCGCTGTATAGCCCGGTGGGCTGGCGTTCGTGGCGAGAGATCGCCGCTGCGTGGGAAGCCGCCGTCAGTAAAGAGTCGGGATCGGCCGCCGCCATCAAGACCTTCAAGAACACCGAGCTAGGCGAAACCTGGGTCGAGGAAGGCGAAGCCCCGGACTGGCAACGACTGGTCGAACGCCGCGAGGACTACCGCGTCGGTACGGTGCCGCAAGGTGGTCTGCTCTTGGTCGGCGCGGCCGACGTGCAGAAAGATCGCATCGAGGCGTCGGTCTGGGCCTTTGGGCGCGGCAAGGAGTCCTGGCTGGTTGAGCACCGCGTGCTGATGGGTGACACCGCCCGCGACGCGGTGTGGAAGAGCCTCGCTGAAATGCTGGCCGAAACATGGACACATGCCTCGGGCGCGGCGATGCCGCTGGTGCGCTTTGCCTTGGATACCGGGTTTGCCACGCAGGAGGCCTACGCCTTTGTGAGGGCCTGCCGCGATTCGCGTGTGATGGCGGTCAAGGGGGTGCCTCGCGGGGCAGCCTTGATCGGCACGCCGACCGCCATCGATGTCTCGCAAGGTGGCAAGAAGCTGCGCCGGGGCATCAAGGTGTACAGGGTGGCGGTCAGCATTGCCAAGCTCGAGTTCTACAACAACCTGCGCAAGAGCGCAGATGTTGGGGAGGACGGATTGACCACGGTGTTCCCGGCCGGGTTCGTCCATCTGCCCAAGATCGACGCCGAGTTCATCCAGCAACTCTGCGCGGAGCAACTGATCACCCGCCGCGACCGCAACGGCTTCCCGGTGCGTGAGTGGCAAAAGATGCGCGAGCGCAATGAAGCGCTCGACTGCTACGTCTACGCCCGCGCGGCTGCATCGGCGGCGGGTCTGGATCGCTTCGAGGAACGTCACTGGCGGGAGCTGGAGCGACAACTGGGGCTGGCCATTCCGCCAGCCCTTGAAACACCTACTGAATCGATCAACGAGGCCACCCAACGCGGTGGCCTCGCTGTTTCTGGCAACCGTAACACCGGTCGGCGCGTGATCAAAAGCCGCTGGCTGTCCTGACACCCCAAGGAGAAAACATGAGTCTTGCTACCCGTATCGAAAGCCTGGTCATCCGCGTCGCGCAGGAGTTCAACGATGTCCGCGCCAAGGCAGGCAACCTGGCCAACCTCACCACCACCGACAAGTCGAATCTGGTCGCGGCCATCAACGAACTGAAGGCCGCCGTGGTGTCCTCGGCGGTGATCGACGATGCGCACATCGCGGCCACGACCACGTACTCGTCCAACAAGATCGTCTCGCTGCTCGATGCGCTCAAGACCGAGATCTTGGGCGGTGCCGATGCCGCCTACGACACGCTGGTGGAAATCCAGCAACTGCTGCAGAACGGCACTAGCGGTCTGGATGCGCTGCTCGCCGCCGTCAACAACCGCGTGCGCTTCGATGCGGCGCAGTCGCTGACCGTGGCCGAGCAACTTCAGGCACGCAGCAACATCGGTGCCGTCGCAGCCACCGATGTCGGCAATACCGACACAGACTTCGTCGCGGTCTTTGTGGGTGCTCTGGTCTGATGAGCCTCGCATCGCGCATCAGTGCGCTGGCCAGTCGTGTCGGGCTCGAGGTTAAGACCAAGATCGACGCCACCCACCCCGGCGTGGCCCGGGCGTGGGTGTGTTTCGGCTATGTCGGCACGCAGGTCGTCGTGCGCGCATCGCACAACGTGGCCAGCGTGACCCGGACGGCGGCGGGTCGCTACCGCGTGACCTTCGCTGTTGCCATGCCCGACGCCAACTATTGCTGGACGGCGCTTGCCCGCAGCAGCACCAACAGCGGCACGCAGCGCATTGCCATCGTGCGATCCAGCACCGACCAGAAGACCGCTCAGTACGTCGACATCAGTTGCGCCACCACATCTGCATCGTTTTCCGATTCCTCCGAAATCAACCTCACGGTGTACCGCTGATGGCCTACACACAAGCACACCTCGACGCCTTGGAAGCGGCGCTGGTCAAGGGCGAGAAACGCGTGACTTTCGGCGACAAGACCGTCGAGTACCGCAGCGTCGATGAACTCCAGGCCGCCATTGCGGCGGTCAAGCGCGACCTCTTCGAGCAGGCCGTGGACACCGGGCTGTGGCCCGGCGCACCACGCCAGATCCGGGTCACCACCGGTAAAGGGTTCTGAACATGCAATGGTTTGACCGAATGCGTGATCGGATACGAAAAGGCGTCGGCATGAGCCTGCTTGGCGGCACGCCGTTCTATGACGGCATCGGTGGTGGCCGTCGCGCATTGGCATGGCAGGTCGGCAATCCAGGTGCAGTCGCAGCACTGGCGTTCACCCAGAACGAGTTGCGCGCCAAGAGCCGCGATCTGGTACGCCGCAATGCCTGGGCAGCGGCAGGCGTCGAGGCCTTTGTCTCGAACGCCATCGGCACCGGCATCAAGCCGCAGAGCATGCTGGCCGATCAGCCCCTGCGCGAAGCGATCCACAGCCTGTGGTGGGACTGGTGCGAGGAGGCCGATGCCGCCGGACTGACCGATTTCTACGGACTGCAGGCCTTGGCCTGTCGCGCCATGCTCGAAGGCGGGGAATGTCTGGTGCGGCTGCGCTATCGCCGCCCGGAGGATGGGCTGCCGGTGGGCCTGCAACTGCAGCTGCTCGAACCCGAACACCTGCCAGCCACGCTGAATCAGGAGTTGGCTTCGGGAAATGTGATCCGTGCGGGCATCGAATTCGACAAGCTCGGACGGCGGGTGGCTTACCACCTGTATCGCTCGCACCCGGGTGATGGCTCACTGGCCCCGATGTCGGGCACCGGTGGCGTGGTGGGCGGTCTCGACACTGTGCGTGTCCCGGCCAGCGAAATCATTCACCTGTTTCGTCCCTTGCGGCCCGGACAGATCCGGGGCGAACCGTGGCTGGCGCGCGCACTGGTCAAGCTCAACGAACTCGACCAGTACGACGACGCCGAGCTTGTGCGCAAGAAAACCGCCGCGATGTTCGCGGGCTTCATCACGCGCCTGTCCCCCGAGGACAACCTGATGGGTGAAGGACTGCCGGATGCCAGTGGTGCAGCGTTGGCCGGGCTGGAGCCGGGCACGATGCAGATCCTGGAGCCCGGCGAGGACGTGAAGTTCAGTCAGCCCGCCGACGTTGGCGCGAGCTACGCCGAATTCCTGCGCATGCAGTTCCGGGCGGTGGCAGCAGCGATGGGCATCACCTACGAGATGCTGACCGGCGACCTGACGCAAGTGAACTATTCGTCGATCCGGGCTGGGCTGCTGGAGTTTCGCCGCCGCTGTGAGGCCATCCAGCACGGCGTGATCGTCCACCAGCTGTGCCGCCCGATCTGGCGTGCCTGGATGGAGCAGGCGCTACTTGAAGGCGCGCTGGCGTTGCCGCAGTTCACCGAGAAGAAGCGCGACTATTTCGCGGCCAAATGGATTCCACAGGGTTGGCAGTGGGTCGATCCCAAGAAGGAATTCGACGCGATGCTGACCGCCATTCGCGCCGGGCTGCTGTCTCGATCGGAAGCCATCTCGGCCTTCGGCTACGACGCCGAGGACATCGACCGCGAGATCGCCGCCGACAACCAGCGTGCCGATGCGCTCGGACTGGTCTTCGACTCTGACCCGCGCCATGACAAGGCTCTGCCGAGCGCGCCCATGAATGTGGCCGCCACGGTGGCCGTGCCGCAAGACCAACAGGACAACTGACATGCAACTCGTTCATCTGGCGTCCCGCCTCTACGGGACGCCGCTCCTCATTGCACGTCCCAAACTCGACGTGATCCTCTCCGTGCTGGGTTCCCGCATCGGCTTACCCGATCTGGACATGGCGATGCCGCTGCCCATGCCGCGCCAAAGCGCCACATCGGGTCAGGCGGGCATTGCCGTCATCCCGGTGGTCGGCACGCTGGTCAGACGTTCGATGGGCATCGAAGCCGCCTCTGGCCTGATGTCCTACGGCGAGATCGAAGCCCGCCTGGACGCTGCATTGGCCGACCCTCAGGTGGCGGGCATCCTGCTCGATCTGGATTCGCCCGGCGGCGAGGCATCGGGTGTGTTCGAGTTGGCCGAGCGAATCCGCGCCGCCAGCACCATCAAGCCGATCTGGGCGCACGCCAACGATGCCGCGTACTCGGCGGCTTTTGCCATCGCGGCAGCCTGCCAGCGCCTGACACTGTCGCAGACCGCTGGCGTCGGGTCGATTGGTGTGATCGCGCTGCACGTCGACCAGTCGGTGAAGGACGCCAAGGACGGCTTGAACTACACCGCTGTCTTCGCGGGCAGCCACAAGAACGATTTCTCCCCGCACGAGCCACTCACCCCCCAGGCCACCACCGCGTTGCAGACCGAGGTGGATCGCCTCTACGACATCTTCGTGAATCAGGTCGGACAGATGCGCGGCATCGATCCGGATGCCGTGCGCGCCACCGAGGCGGGGCTGTTCTATGGCGAGCAGGCGGTGGCAGCAGGCCTCGCCGACGCGGTGATGCCGTTTGATGCGGTGATGACCGAGTTCACCGACGCGCTGGCGGCCAAGCAGCGGCTGACGCAGCCCGGCGCGGCCCGCGCCTCGCCGCGAAGCCTACCCACGCAAGCCATCTCAAACCCGCCCCAAAGCAAACCTTTCACCCTGGAGAACACCATGACCGACCCCAAAGACGACCTCGAAAACCCGAACGATCCGGCTGACACCGCCCCACAGGACGACCAGCCGCAGCTTGAGAGCGATTCGCAACCGACGCCTGCTCCCCAAACAGCACTGGCGCAGTCCTTCGCCAGCGGGCGCGGCCAAGCGCAGGCCATTGCAGAGATGTGCCTGATCGCGGGCCAGTCGCAACGCACGGCGGAATTCCTCGCGGCAGGCTTCTCGGAAGCGCAGGTGCGCCGCGCCTTGCTCGACGCCCGTGCCGACCAACCCGAAATCGCCTCGCGTATCACCGCCGAGGCAGGAACCAGCCAGCGCCCGGAAAACAGCCCGGTGGTCGCTGCCGTCAAGAAACTCACCGCCAAGGAGTAAGCCATGCCCACTGTCTCTCAACCCAAGAATCTCGGCGACCTGCTGAAGTACGAAGCGCCGAACCTCTACTCGCGCGACCAGGACACCGTCGCTGCCGCGCAGAACCTGTTACTGGGTACCGTGGTGGGCCGCGAAACAGCCACTGCCAAGCTCAAGGCAATCGACCCGAGCGCTACGGACGGTACGGAAACCGCCATTGGCGTGCTCGGCAATGACGTCGATGCGACGCTGATTGACCGTGAGGACGCGATCCTGATCGCCCGCCACGCCATCGTTGCGCGCGGCGCATTAATCTGGCCGACCGGCATCAGCACTGCGCACAAAGTGGCTGCCATCAAGCAACTCGCAGAACGTGGAGTCCTGGCCCGCGAGAGTGCCTAAAACCCGCGCCTGACCCACTTCCAACGCTCCGTTTCACTCCCCCCAAAACCCGCCGCTGGCGGGTTTCGTCATTTCTGGAGATCCCAAATGCAGAACCCTTTTGAAAACCCCGGCTTCTCGATGGCCAGCCTGACGGCCGCCATCAACCTCCTGCCCAACCGCTATGGGCGGCTGGAGCAACTCAACCTGTTTCCGGCCAAGCCGGTGCGCACCCGGCAGATCATCGTCGAGGAGTACGCCGGTCGTCTGAACCTGCTGCCCACCCGGGCGCCCGGTTCGCCCGGCACGGTGGGTGAACGTGGCAAGCGCAACCTGCGCTCCTTCGTGATCCCGCACATCCCGCACGACGACGTGGTGCTGCCCGAGGAAGTGCAAGGACTGCGCGCCTTCGGTTCCGAAACCGAAATGGAAGCCATCGGCGGTGTCATGGCCCGTCATCTGGAGACCATGCGCAACAAGCACGCGATCACCCTGGAGCATCTGCGCATGGGCGCGCTCAAGGGCAAGATCCTCGACGCCGACGGCAGTGAGCTCGTCGATCTGTTCGACGAGTTCGACATCACTGCGCAATCGGTGTCGTTTGAGTTTTCGACGGCGGCCGACAACGGGCAAATCAAGACTGCCTGCCTGGAGTTGCTGGGCCTCATGGAAGATGGACTCACCGGCGAGTTCTCGACCGGTGTGCATGTGCTGTGCTCGACCGAGTTCTTCCGGGCACTGACCACCCACAAAGAGGTCAAGACCGCCTACCAGAACTGGCAGCAGGGCGCGGTTCTGATCAACGACATGCGCTCGGGCTTCAGCTACAGCGGCATCACCTTCGAGGAATACCGTGGCCAGGCTTCCTTTGTGCAGGCCGACGGCACGCTGGGGTCGCGCCGCTTCATTGCCGCAGGGGAAGCCCATGCCTTCCCGGTCGGCACGGTGGATACCTTCGCGACCTACTTCGCGCCAGCGGACTTCAACGAGACCGTGAACACCATCGGCCAGCCGCTGTATGCCAAGCAGGAGCCACGCAAGTTCGACCGGGGCACTGATCTGCACACGCAGAGCAACCCGCTGCCGATGTGCCACCGACCGGGTGTGCTGATCAAGCTCGTTGCTGCCTGATGGATGTCGCGACGTTGTACGAGGCAGCCCGCAGTGCAGGACTGCTGACCGCCGTCACGGTGGCGGGCACCACAGTCCACTGCGCCTTCCGTGCCCCGGACGAAACCGTGCTGGATGGTTTTGCGCTGTCGCGGGACTACCAGATCGACTACCCGGCGTCCTGGCTGACGCTGGCAGCCGGGGACACGGTCGAGGTGGCAGGCAATACCTATCAGGTGCGCGACGTGCGCGCCATCGGCGACGGCACCGAGCGTCGCGCCTCGCTCTCCCAACTCTGAGGAACTCCCCATGAACTCCGTCCGCGAGCGCGTCTTGCGGGAGATCGTCACGCGCCTGGCATCTGCGATTGCCCCAACACCGGTGCTGCGCATGCCTGCCGTGCCGGTCACCCGAGAGGCCAGTCCCGCGCTGCTGTTGTTCGTCGATGGCGACAGCATCACCGCCCACGCCAACCACCTGGTCGACCGGCTGCTGATCGTCCGGCTTGCCGTGGTGGCACGGGGTGCGGATGCCTTCGACGTCGCCGACCAGGCGCTGGTCGCGGCCCACGCGGCAATGCTCGCCGACCCGAATCTGGGCGGTCTGGCCATCGCCGTGCGCGAGATCGACTGCGAATGGGAGTTCGACGACGCCGACGCCGGGGCCGTCGCGCTGCCTGCCCGCTACGAAATCCGCTACCGCACCCACGCCATTGATCTCACCCAAACAGGATGAACCCATGCACATCGAACTACTGAAACCCCATACCCACGCAGGCAAGCGCCTCGCCGTGGGTGATCGCCTTGACCTGAATGACGCCAGCGCCCGCTGGTTGATCGCGCAGGGCGTGGCCAAGCCCGCTACTGCGTCCGCCGCACCCATCACTGATTCCAAATCCACCCGCCGTGATGCCACGTCCGGCACCACCATCCAAGGAGACTGAACATGGCTTACTTTTCCGGACAAGGCCGCGTCTACATCGGCGCACGTGATGAACTCGGCAACCCGGCCGGGCTGACCTTCGTCGGTAACGTGCCCGAGCTAAAGGTGTCGCTGTCGGTGGACACCATCGAGCACCAGGAAGCGCAGTCGGGTCAGCGCCTGACCGACCTGCAACTCATCAAGACCAAGAAGGGCGAGTTCGCCTGCACGCTGGAAGAGCTGATCGCCACCAACCTGGCGCTCGCGCTCTACGGCACCACGACCACCATCACCCCTGGCACGGTGACTGGCGAGCTGCTGCCCAACCCGGTCACGCCGGGCAGTCTGTATCCGTTGGCCATGCAAAACGTGTCCGCCGTGCAGATCCAAGACTCGGATGCCACGCCCAAGACGCTCCCGGTCAGCCAGTACAGCGTCAATGCCAAGCACGGTTCACTGGTGGTGCTCGATGTCACGTCGGGCGGCCCGTACACCGAGCCGTTCACCGTCGACTACGCCTATGGCGCGGCGCAGAGCACGGCGATGTTCACCCAGCCCTTGCCCGAGCGCTGGATTCGCTTCGAGGGGCTCAACACCGCCGATGGCAACCGCGAGGTGGTGATCGACCTCTACCGCGTGGCCATCAACCCGGCCAAGGAACTGTCGATCATCACCGACGAACTGCTGAAGTTTGAGCTATCGGGCCAAGTGCTGGCGGATCTGACCAAGCCGGTCGGTGGTGATCTCGGTCAATTCGGCCGTCTGGTGCTGCTGTGATGGACGGCTTCAAAACCTTCCCACCCGCACCGGTGGTCGTGACGCTGTCCGGTGTCGCGCTGGAACTGACGCCGATCCGGCTGGGCGAGTTGCCACGGCTGCTGGCCGTGGTGCGCCCGCTGGCCGAGGAGATCACCATCGATCCGGACTGGATGGCGCTGCTGGGGCGGCACGGTGATGCCGTGCTCGATCTGCTGGCGATCACTACCCGGCGTGAGCGCGCGTGGATCAACGACTTGTCGCTGGAGGACGCCGTTCTTCTGGCCGCCGCCGTGTTCGAGGTGAACGCAGATTTTTTCGTGGCGCACGTCGTTCCGGCGATTCAGGGCGCGGCCCAACGACTCGCCCCGACGCTGCGCTCGCTGACGACCTCGGCTGGGACAGTGCCGTCGCCCGCCTGATCCGCGCCGGGCACCGCCTTGGCGACGTGATGGCCTACACGCTCACGCAGGCGCAAGCCTTTCTGGATGCCGACGGCCAGATCGAACGGCAGCAGCTTGCCCAGCTGCTCGGCATTCATGCCGTGGCAGCCCAGGGCGAGAAGCGTGGCATCGAACAACTGCAACGCGATCTGCTCAAGGACTGACCCATGCGCCTCTCGCTCACCACCACCGGCTTGTTGGACCCGCGCCAGTTGGCGGCGTGGAGCACGGAGCGGCGTCGTGCTATCCACACCGCTGTCGCAAAGGGCATGCAATCGGGCGGGCGTGAAGTGCGTGATGCGGCGCGATCCGAGATGCGCAGTGCCTTCACCGTCAAGCGCAACAGCTTCATCTCCTCGATGGGCGTGAAGGTGTTCGACAAGAAGCCCGAACTGCTGCCCGCCTTGCTGGTGGGCAGCAAGATTCCTTGGCTCGGTCTGCATGAAAAAGGCGGCACGGTGAGCGGCAATCTGCTGATTCCGCTGCTGCCCGGTCGCATCGGCCCCAAACGCTTCAAGGCGGTCATCGATGGCCTGATGCGCTCGGGCAATGCCTTCTTTATCGAGAAGAACGGCCGCGTGCTGCTGATGGCCGAGAACATCAAAGAGAACGCCGGGCAACTGGGCCGCTTCAAGCGCGCCGAGCGTGGACGTACCGGGGCCAAGCAGATCAAGCGCGGCCAGGAAATTCCGATTGCCGTGCTGGTCAAGCGCGTCGATCTCAAGCGCCGACTCAATCTGGCCGGTGGCGTGCAACGCGCGCTGCCTGCCCTGGCGCGGGCGATTCAACAAGAACTGGACAAAGTCTGATGGCAAGCAACCGTGCCCAAATCCTGATCAGTGCCGTCGACCAGACCAAGACCGCCTTCGACTCGATCAAACGGGGCTTGGGCGGCCTCACCGATACCGCCAAGAGTGTCAACGGCGTGCTGGCCAACCTTGGCGTGGGCGTTTCGCTGGCGGGCATCGGGGCCATGATCAAGTCCAGCATCGATTCGGCGGATGCGCTGGACGAGATGGCGCAGCGTACCGGCATTGCCGTCGAATCGCTGTCGCTGCTGGTGCCGGCCGCCGAGTTGTCAGCGGTGTCCACCGAGAAGTTCGAAGCCGGGCTCAAGAAGCTGGCCACCGGCATGCTGGAGGCCGCAACCGGCTCGGAGGCATCGGCACAGAACTTCGAAGCGCTGGGGGTGGCGGTCCAGAACCAGGACGGCACCTTGCGCGACAGCGAACAGGTACTGCTGGATCTGGCCGATCGCTTCAAGGCCATGCCGGATGGCGCGGAGAAGGCGGCGCTGGCGGTCGATATCTTCGGCAAGGCCGGTGCCGAAATGATCCCCTTCCTCAACCAAGGACGGGATGGCATCGGTGCGCTGAAGCAGGAAGCCGCTGAACTCGGGCTGCAGTTGTCTGCGGACACCGCCGCGCAGGCAGGCAACTTCAACGACGCGCTCGACAAGCTGAAATTGGCGACCCAGAGCATTGGCAACCAGATCATCGCGTCCTTGCTGCCCGCCCTGAACGACATGGCCGGTGGCATGGTCGAGTCAGCCAAGCAAGGCGGCACATTGCGCACGATTCTGGATGGCGTGGTGCTGGTGCTCAAGACCCTGGCGCTCGGTGTCGCCACGGTTGGCAAGGCCTTCGTCGCCTTGGGTGAAGCGATTGGTGGCGGTGTCGCTGCGGCGGTCGAAGCGCTCAAGGGCAACACCGACGGGGCCAAGGCCATCATTGCCGACCTCAAAGGCAGCCTGATCCAGCGGCTCGATGAGCTGGCGTCCTTCCGCGACAGCCTGTTCGACCCCAAACCCATCGAGGTCAAGGCACCCCGAATTCAGGCCGATCCGGAACTGTTGCAGCGGCTGACCAAACCCAAAGCGGGCAAGGCTGCGCAGGACTCCACTGGCGCGCAGACCACGCTGATGAAAGCGCAGCTGGACGCCGAGTTCGCGCTGCTCAAGGACGGACTGGCGCGGCAACAAACCGCGCTGGATGCAGCGCTTGAGGATCGTCTGATCTCGGTGCGCGACTACTACACGCAGAAAACGGCCATCGAGCAGCGCGAGGTCGACGCCGAGATCGCCCGCAAGCAGCAGGAGCTGGCCCGCAGTCAGCAGATCGCCACCAACGGCAAGTCGGAAAACGACCGCCTGCGTGCCAAGGCCGAAGTGGCCAAGGCGGAAGCGGACCTCATCACGCTCAATAACCGGCGCACGGACATCGAGCAGGCCAATGCGCGCAAGGCCGCGCAAGCCGAGCGTGAGCTGGCCGATGCCTTGGCGCAGGCGCGTGAGGAACTGGCACAGATCACAGGCACGGCTACAGATGCCGACCGGCAAGCTGCCATCGAGCGCAGTTACCGGGATCTGCGGGCGCGCCTGGCGGCAGAAAGCGATGCCGACGGCGTGTCGCTCGTTGACCGACTGATCAACGTGAAGGCGGCGCAAGCGAACCTATCCGCACTGGAAACCCAATGGCGGCAGGTCACCGAGCGTCTGCGCAATGCGCAGGAGGCCCTTCAGACCCAGCAGCAGGCCGGGCTGCTAACCGAAGCACAGGCGCGCCAACAGATCGTGACCTTGCAGCAGCAATCGGCCACCGAGATGGAGCGCCTGCTGCCGACCATGCAACAGGCGGCGCAGGCCATCGGGCCGGATGCTGTGATCCGCGTGCAGGCGTGGCGCAATGAACTGGAGCGCACCCGGCTCACGGTCGACGAAATGACCCCGCTGTGGAACCGCATCGGCGAGAGTTTTGGAGGCGCGCTCAACGGGATGATCACCGGCGCGCAGACCTGGCGCAGCGCGATGGCCAGCCTGTTCCAGCAGGTGGCCGACGCCTTCCTGCAGCAGATCGTGATTCAGCCTTTCCAGCAATGGATCGCCATGCAGGCGCGGATGCTGGCGCTCAAGCTCGGTTTCATCCAGCAGGAGCAAACCGTCGATGCGGCGGCCAGCGCGGCCAAAGTCGCGCAAAAGACCACCGAAACCACCGCCGTGGTGTCGATGGATGCCGCCAAGGCGGGAGCCGGGGCGGCGGCGTCGCAAGCCTCGATTCCCATCGTTGGACCGGGACTGGCCATTGCCGCAATGGTGGCGATGGTCGCCGCGGTCATGGCGCTCTTGGGCGGCATCAAGAAGTTCGCGGGCGGCGGTCTGGTCTCCGGGCCGGGCAGCGCTACATCGGATTCGATCCCGGCGCGTCTCTCAGCAGGCGAGTACGTAGTGCGTGCTGCCGCCGTGCGCCAGGTCGGTGTGGCCTTCCTCGATTCGCTCAACGGCTTGTCGGCAGGCCCGCGTTTCAAGGGCGGCGAATTGGCCTTCGCAGCAGGTGGGCTGGTTCCGGAAGTGAAAGTGCCTCCTGCACAGCCGCAGATGAATCAAGCGGTGCGCATCGTCAACGCGGTCGATCCGGGTGTGACCCACGACCACCTGCAGTCGCCTGCCGGAGAGCGGGTCATCGTCAACATCATCGGGCGCAACGCGCGGGCCATCCGCTCGGCGCTCCAAGGCTGAATTTTGAGGGGAAAGTCCACATGGCACTTTTGTTCATCGACGGTTTCGATCACTACGACCCGCAGGCCGTGGACAGCTTTGGCGATCCGTGGCTCGCGCGTGGCAAGGCGGCGTATCTGTCGCCGCAGGCCACCCGCATCAATGGCCGTCGCCCGTCCTCCTATGCCCTGCGTTTGCCGGAAGGCTCGGGCGGTGGCTACGTCAAGAACCTCGACGCCACCAAGACCAGCCTGATCGTGGGGGCGGCCATTCGCGTGGTGCCGTACCAGAACACCTACACCGAGCCCTTGCTGCTGGGCGTGCGCGATGCCAACGCGCAGGTCGCCCACCTCGTCAAAATCGGCGAGGATGGGCGGCTCAAGCTCTACCGCTGGCAATACGGCTACGACCAGTTGATCTCGACCTCGGTCGCCAGCGCCCCGGCACGCGGCTGGCACTACATCGAGCTGCAGGTCACGCAAGGCACCAGCAACGGCGTGCTGTCGGTGCGCATCAACGGCATCCTGGCCATCCAGATGACCGCGCAGAACACCCTCCAGGGTGGTGGCCAACTGGTCACCGCATTCGTGGGTGCGGTTCCGGGCCAGTCGTGCCCGCTGACCATCGACGTCGATGACTTCTACATCGCCGACACCACCGGCACGATCAACAACACCTTCCTGGGCGATGTGCGTGTCGATGCTTTGCAGGCACAGGCCGATGGCAGCCTGAACCAGTGGACCGCCAGTCCGGTCGGTACTGCCGCATGGGAAGCCGTGAGCGACGAGGACGAGGACACGGCGATCAGCGCGCCCAGTGCAGGACTGCGCCAGTCCTTCGATGTCGAGGTGCTGCCGGTGATGGCCACGCCCGCCATCTACGGCGTGCAACTCACGATGCTGGCGCGCAAGACCGATGCGGGGCTGGGCAAGGTCAAAGGCCTCGTGGTCAGTGGTGCGCAAACTGCCACCAGCGCCGACATCATCCTGCAGGAGCAACTGGCGTGGCAGAGCACGCTGTTCGAACGCAACCCGAACGGCAACGTGCAATGGACGGAGGCCGCCTTCAATGCCGCTGAGTTCGGCGTGGAGTCGGCATGACGGATCGCGTCATCGCTCAAGACCTCGCGGAGGTCTCCAGCAGGCCGACGCCCGGAAGTGAACTGCCGGAATTCCAGGGCGAAGTGCTGTCGCGTGCATCGTTCGGAGCCCGTGCGGCTACCTTCACGCCCGAAACCGCCATTGCACCGGTTCCGCCCAACTTGGCTGCGACTTGGCTTGCTGAGTCTCTGGCGCACCCGTGGCCGCCCATCGATGCCCCGGTATTCCTCGTCGAGGTGCTGCGCCGGGACACCGCATCCAGCGCCGTCGTCGCCACTGGCATGGACGCCTTCGGGGATCAACCCTGGCCGGATGCGCAACGCGGTGTGTTTGCCTTCCGCCACGACTGGACCGAGCCCTTGGTCGAACGGCTGGAGTGGCAGACCAGCGTCACACGGCTGGCCAGCGGCAACGAATCCCGGCAAGCACGCCGCCGCGTTCCTCGGCGCTGGCTCACCTACAAGGTGGGCAATGCCCGCCCGACCGACGCACTGGTCGCCGACTGGCTGGCCGATCATCTCGGTCAAATGGCGCTGTGGCCGCTGCCGCAGTACGCGGTGCACCTGACCGAGCCCTGCGAACGTGGCGCACTGGCGCTCAGCGTGACGGACGCTGACGGGCGACAGTTCGGGCCACTTTCGGCCAATGTGCATCTGACCTACGACGGGGTGCAAGGCTGGCAGGAGACAGAGAGCAATGGACGCTGGGTGCTGATCATCGCCGCCGATGGCTGGCAAGTCGCCCAACTTGAGCGTGTGGAAAGCGATCTACTCTGGCTGACGGAGCCCTTGGCACGCGCCGCAGCCGTGGGCAGCACCATCATGCCCTTGGTGTGGGGCAAGGCCATCGATCCGGTGGATCTCACGCAGTGGGTGCCTGGCATGGTCGGCGGCAACGTCCCCACACAGATCCAGCCTGCGCCACTACCCGACCAGGATGTCCTCGATGACCCATGGCTCGACGAGATCCCGGTCTGGCCAGATGGCAACTGGCGTGACGATCCGACAGCCGCCGCGCAAGCCACGATCACCCGCCAAGACTTCTCGCCTGCAGATCCGTGGGTGCGCAGGGACGATCCGTGGGCGACGACGACTTTGCAGCGGCGCTATCTGGCCAGCTCACTCGATGAAATCGAGATCTGGCGGGCGCGGTTGTGGCGCACCCAGGGGCGTCTGGAAGCCTTCTGGCTGCCCGATAGCTTGGCCCCGATCCTGTGGGTGAACGTCGAAGCCGATCCCGAAGATGGCTTCCTGCGCGTGGATGGCAAAGACATCTCCGCGCGAATCTCGGATTTTTGGCATCGCCCCGCCGCCTGCTTGATCGTGCATCCAGACGGCTATCGGCAGTACGCCCTGACAGCGACATGCCATCTGGATCAAGGCAGTGTGCTGGTGCTGCGCTCAGGCCACGACGACTGGGTGCCCGCAGGCAGCCGCGTCATTCGCCTCGTGCGCTGCCGCCTGGATCACGATGCCATCGATCTGTACTGGCACAGCCCGACGCTGCTGGAGATCACTTTGACAGCACGTCAGTTGCCCGAACCACGCGGAAATGATCGTCAAACCTACGAGGGAGAGTAAGCACGATGAGCCAGAGCCCATTGCTGGAAGTCGAGCTATACGCCTTCGCCAGCAACAGCGCGCAGTTCTATCTGACGCCGCACGAATTCGACGTTGATCTGGATGGCAACCTCTACAAGAGCCTGGCCTTGGAACGCAACGAACTGGCGCTGGGTGCTGAAGCTGCGAAGGCTGGCTTGGATCTGAAACTGCCGCCGAACTGTGATTTGGTGCGCCACCTGCTCGCCAACTCGCTGACCGGCGACACCACCTCGATCACCCTGCGCATCGGACGGCGCGACACCTGGGGCGACTACTGGTGGATCTCCGGAACGCGCTGGATGGGCCGGGTGTTGGGCGTCGAAGTTGCTGACGATGTCGCTCGCGTTCGCTGCGAGTCGGCGCAAGTCAGTCTCAAGCGTATCGGGTTGCGGCGGCTCTACAGCCGCAAGTGTTCCCACGTGCTGTATTCGGCTGCCTGTGGTGCCTCCCCGATTTCTGCCAGCGCCTTGGTGAGCAACAGCAATGGCCGCAACGTCGATCTCGACGGTGGCACGCCCGGCAGCGTCAGTGGTGGCTTGGCCGGTGGCTGGCTGCAAACCCCGGAAGGTGCGCGCCACATGATCGTCAATGACTACGGTGGTGGTGTGGAGTTGCTCTATCCGGTGGCCATTGAAGTCGGCACCGAGGTGCTGCTGACGGTCGGCTGCGATCACAGCACGGCCACGTGCGAGTCGCGCTTCGGCAACCTCGACAACTACGGCGGCTTTCCCGCCATCCCGAGCAAAAACCCGTTCTCGACGGGCGTGTTCTGAATCCCTGGAGAAATCGCCATGTGGTACCTCGTCGTCATCGTGGTGGCGGCGCTGGTTTCGGTCGCGCTCGCGCCGAAACCGCCCGAACCCAAACCGGCGTCCCTGTCTGACGTCGATGCCCCCACCGCAGAAGAAGGCCGACCGATTCCCGTCGTGTTCGGCACCGTGCTACTGCGTGGCTCCAACGTCGTCTGGTACGGCGATCTGGAAGCCGAACCGATCCGCAAAAAAGGAGGCAAGAAATGAGCACGGATGTAACCGTCACCATCGACGATGTGCGCGCCGTTGGCCTGTGCGTGAACGGCACGCGGGTCTGGTTCGCGCGCCACGACCTGGACTTCCGCGCGTTTCTGCGTGACGGCTGCGCTGCCGACACCTTGCTGGACACCGGCGACGCGATGGCCTTGCGGGTGGTCGAGCACGCCCGTGCGCACACCCGGCAGGAGCAGCACTGATGGGTGGCAGCAGCAAGAAGCAAACCGTCGGCTACCGCTACCGGATGGGATTGCACCTGGTGCTATGCCAGGGGCCGGTCGATGCCGTGCAGGAGATCCAGATGGGCGACCGCACTGCGTGGGGTGATGCCGACCGTGCGCCGCTGTCCAGCGGGCACGGCCTGACCACTCTCAGCATCAACAAGCCCACGCTGTTTGGTGGTGACGAGCGTGAAGGTGGCGTAGTCGGCAACATCGATGTACTGCCTGGTGGCTCTGGACAGGGACGCAACGACTATCTGATGAGCCGCCTTGGCAGCGCCATTCCAGCCTTCCGGGGCGTGCTGTCCTTGGTGGCACGCAAGATCCTTTTCGCGGCCAACAACCCTTACATCAAGCCATGGGCGGTACGGGTGCGTCGCTTCACGGCGGGTTGGTTCGATGCTCCGTGGATGGAGTGGAACGCTGAAGTCCGCACCTGGGATGAGGACGAAGGCCATGAGATCAGCGTCGGAATGAACCCGGCACACATCCTGGTGCAGTGCCTCACCGATCCGCATTGGGGTATGGGCTATCCGCAGAGCACCATCGGTTGGAGTTTCTGGAACGCAGCGTGGGCCCTGTCGAGCGAGGGCTTCGGCCTCAATCTGATCTGGACGCGCCAGCAGCCCATCGAGAGCTTCATCGGCCAGGTCATCGACCACATTGGCGGCATCCTCTACACCGACCCGGAGCAAGGCACGTTTGAGCTCAAGCTGCTGCGCGACGACTATTGGATCGACAGCCTGCCGCAGTTGGGGCCTGACGAAATTGTGCGGCTGGAACGCTTCGAGCGCGCCCAGTGGGGCGAGCTGCCCAACGAATTAACGGTGGTCTACACCGACTGGCAGACCGGCGGTGATGCTGCCGTCACGGTCGAGAACCTGGCCGCCATCCAGTTGCAAGGCGGCGTGATCAATCAACGCCGCGACTACCCGGGCGTTAACTACGGGCCACTGGCCGCGCGGCTGGCCTTGCGTGACCTGCGTGCCTTGGGTTCACCACTGGCCCGGATGAGTCTGACAGTGGCACGCGACACGCTGGAACGTGCGCCATTGCCGGGTGACGTGTTCCTGCTGAACTGGCCGCGCTTGGGTGTGGATCAGATGGTGGTGCGCGTCACCGGCATCGACACCGGCACCTTGGGCGCGGCCGAGTGGCGCATCGAAGCCATGGAAGATGTGTTCGGGATGAGCAACACCGTGCTGTCGCCCCCGCCACCGCACGTCGAAGAGCCGACCATCGAACCTTTGCCGCCCGCCGTGGTGCTGGCCGTCGAGGTGCCGTATTGGGAACTGGCCCGGCGCTTGTCGCGCGCAGATCTGGCCTACCTGACCGACACGGACACCTATCTCGGTGCGCTGGCCGCCGCCGGTGGCAGCGGGCAGTTGAATTGGCAACTGGCTACCGGCGCGTCCGGCGGCGACCTCACTGCCGTGGTGGGCGAAGACTACGCACCACTGCTGACGCTTGATGCAGCCTTGACTGCCAGCGAGGTCGATGCCATCGGCATGCCGGTGACGGCCATCAGCCAGCCGGAGAGACTGGCCGAGGGCGACTACGCCTATCTGGTGGATGCCAGTGGGGCGATTGCAGAGGCAGTTGCCATCCTAGCCTTCGATGCCGCCGACGCGACCATCGATCTCGCACGCGGTGTGCTCGACACCACACCCCAAGCACATGCCTTGGGGAGTCGGCTGATCGGTGTCGGCGAATGGCTGGCATCGGAAGGTGCCGAACGCGCCCCGGGCGAATCGATGTTTGTGGGCGCGATTCCTCGCACATCGACCGATCAGGGCGATCCTGTGTTGGCCGCCAATGGGCAGCCGATGGTGCTGGCTGGTCGGCAGGCTTTGCCGTATCCACCCGGTCGTATCCGCCTCAATGGCCAGACTGAGCCTGCCGTTGTGGCCGGTGATCTCAACGTCGCGTGGGCACATCGCGACCGCACTCAGCAGACCGCCTACCTCGTGCAGCAAGACGAGGGCGATATCGGGCCAGAACTGGGCGTGACCTACACGGTGCACATCCGCAATCGCAACAACGTGCTGGTTCGTACTGAGACGGGGCTGTTCGGCACCGCCTACATCTGGACGGCAGCAGTGGCCGCGCTGGATGCCGGTGCGCTGGGCGACCGCATCACGGTGGAGATCAGTGCCGAGCGCGATGGTTTGAGTAGCTGGCAGCCGCAGGTGCGGGTCATGGATCGCGCGGGCTACGGCCTGCGCTGGGGACAGTATTGGGGAGGTGTGTGATGGAGCCGCGCATCGATGTTCATCTGCTCACGCTAAACGAGCCTGCCGAATGGCGTGAGGCCTGCATCGCCAGCCTCAAGGACGCACCGATCCAGTTGCACGTTTTGCACGGCATTCCTGGCCGTATTGGTGAGGCACGCGCGGCAGGCTATGCACAAGGCACGCTGCCGCTGGTGTCCTTTGTCGATCCCGACGATTTGTACGAAGCCAGTGCCTTCACACAACTGGCCGATGCGCTGGATGCCTGCCCGCAAGCCGTGATGGCCTACACCGACGAAGCACTGACCGACGAAAGCGGCCAGGACATCGCCGTGCGGCGTCTGGCCTACAGCCGTTGGCAACACGCCAACAGCGCCAGCCACGTGCACGGCCTGATCGTGATGCGTCGATCCGTCGTCGAAGCCGTGCTCAAGGAAACCACTGACCTCAACAACTTCGCCGACTGGTTGCTGACCCTGCTCGTAGCCAAGCGTGGCGGCGTGCTGTACCTGCCCATCGTTGGGCGTCATTGGCGACAGCACCCGCAGCAAAGCCACAGAACCGGCGATCCGGAAGCAGTCCGGCGCATTCGCCAAGCCTCGAATCTCTGGAGATAGACCATGTCATCAATCGACCCGAACCTTGGACTCAACTATGGCTGGACGCTTGGCGAGAGCGGCTGGGACACCGGCATGGACACCAACCTCAAGCGCCTCGGCGCAGTGGTCGGGCTGTCCGTGAAAGACCGCGACCTGACCATGCCACCGGCCAGTCCCGCCAACGGTGACCGCTACCTCATTCCTGCCGCTGCCACGGGCGTGTGGGCAGGCAAAACCAACCAGATCGCGGTGCGCATTGCCGATGCCTGGGAGTTCCACTCGCCCAAGATCGGCTGGCTTTGCTACATCGAGGACGAGGCCAAGCTCTCGGCCTACAAGTCCACTGGCTGGAGCGCAGGCATCGCCATCTGATTTCCCATCTTCGTACCCACCAGAAACCCGCCCACGAGGCGGGTTTCGCATTTCTGGAGACCGCAATGACCGAACCCGAACAACAACAGCCTGCGCTCGTCGAGAACATGCTCCTCTTGCGCCGCGAGGACTTCGACGAACTGCTGGACCGCGCCGCTGAACGCGGAGCCGAGCGTGTCCTGACCCACCTTGGCCTGGAAAACGGCCACGCCGCACGCGACATCCGTGAGCTGCGCGACCTGCTCGAAGCCTGGCGCGATGCCCGCCGTACTGCGTGGCAAACCACCGTCAAGGTCATCACCACAGGCATCCTGGCCGCACTGCTAGTCGGTGCCGCCATCAAGTTGAAACTGATGGGAGGCCCGCAATGATCGAGACACTGCTTGGTGGCCTCCTCGGCGGGGCATTCCGTCTTGCACCTGAAATCCTCAAATGGCTCGATCGTAAAGGCGAACGTGGCCACGAACTGGCGATGCAAGACAAGGCGCTGGAGTTCGAGAAACTGCGTGGCGCGCAGCGAATGTCGGAAATCGGCGCGGGTGCCGACGCGGCATGGAACGTCGGAGCCATCGAAACCATGCGCGAAGCGGTTCGCACTCAGGGCGAGAAAACCGGTGTGCGCTGGGCCGATGCGCTGAGCTCCAGCGTCCGCCCGGTCATCACCTACTGGTTCATGGCGCTGTACTGTGCGACCAAAACAGCAACAGTCGCCGCCGCTGTGACAGGTGGCACAGGCTGGGGCGTTGCCATCCTGTATGCCTGGACGGAGGCAGACCAAGCCCTCTGGGCCGGGGTGCTGAACTTCTGGTTCCTCGGGCGCGTATTTGACCGGGTGCGGCCGTGATCGAGGTGCCGAAGGCGGCCATCGAACTGGCCAAGCGCTTTGAGGGATTCGAGCGTAAGGTGAAGCGCGGAATCGAGATCACTGCCGTTCCCTATATCTGCCCAGCAGGGTTCTGGACGATTGGGTACGGCCATCTCTGCGATCCCAAGCATTCGCCGATCACGGAGGCAGAAGCTGAGGTCTATCTGGCGCGCGACCTGCAATCGGCACTCGCCGCGACGCTGCGCTACTGCCCGGTGCTGGCCACAGAGCCAGAGAGCAGGCTCGCTGCCATCGTGGACTTCACGTTCAACCTCGGGGCGGGGCGGCTGCAGACCTCGACGCTGCGACGGCGGATCAACCAACGAGACTGGGGTGCAGCCGCAACAGAGCTGCGTCGATGGGTCTATGGTGGCGGCAAAGTGCTGCCGGGACTCTTCGCGCGACGAGAGGCTGAAATTTCCTTACTGGACACCAAAGTGTAGGGCATCGAGTTTCTGCGGCGCGAATACTTCATGCATCCCATCGCTATTCTTTGCCGATCCCCAGAAGTCCTCAACTCCAGATCAGGCGCCAGGTTGCAACTCCACGCGCACTTCCCGTGGTTTACCGGCCCGCTCAACTGACAAGACCACAACATCTCCTACCTTTCGGTCGTCAAGCCGTGCGAGCAGTTTGGCGACATCGTCGACGGGAGCGCCGTCTATGCCTGTGATACGGTCTCCCGGCACGATGCCTTCGGGGCCAACGGTGATACCGCTCAGCCCCGCCTTTTGCGCCGCTGAGCCAGGGGCGACACGGAGCACAAACACGCCTTGGGTACTGGTCAGTGCCTGCAATCGGCGGTTGAGCTGCTCGTCTACCTCGATCCCAAGCGCCGGACGGATGTATTTGCCGGTCTTGATGAGTTGTGGCACCACACGCATGACCGTGTCCACCGGCACGGCGAAGCCGATACCAGCCGATGCACCGGAAGGGCTGTAGATCGCTGTGTTGATGCCGATCAGGCGGCCGGCCGAATCGAGCAACGGCCCACCCGAGTTGCCGGGGTTGATGGCGGCATCGGTTTGAATCAGGTGTTCGATGGTCACTCCGCCAGATTCCCCGGGCAGCGATCGATCGAGCGCGGACACGATGCCGGTGGTGAGTGTCCAATCCAGGCCGAAGGGGTTGCCGATGGCGAATACCTTTTGTCCCACCTTGAGGTCTGCGCTGGTGCCGACCGGAACGGCGGGCGGGCGCTGGAAACCGACGCCGATTTTGAGCACCGCGATATCGTGAGCCGGACTCACGCCGACCAGCGCGGCTTGGTAATCGCGGCCGTCGGCCAGTTTGACCGTGGCCTCCGACGCCCCCTGAATCACATGAAAGTTGGTAACGACATGACCGGCGTCATCCCAGATGAAACCCGAACCCGTCCCGCGCGGCACGGAAAAGACGTTGCGCGTCCAGACATCTCGTACCAGTTGGGACGTCGTGATGTAGACCACCGATGCTCGGGATTTCTCGAACAGTTCGATGGTGGCCTTTTCATCAGCGGCCAGATCGCCACGCGGCGTGACGGTGCGCTCAGCGGCTTGGCGCGGGCTGAACCAGGCCTCGATGGCGGGCAGGAACTGCCAGAACAGCATGAGTGCGGCAACGCACGCAGTGATGAAGAGCCACCGCCGGACGAAATGATCCGGAGCTGGGCGTTGTGGGTAAGGATCGTGGTAAGCCATGGCGGGGGTTCCTTTCGAGTGATTTAGCGCCAAAGGCCGCTCAGGCCCCGGCGTGGCGGGCGCATCGGGGCGAACGACCTTGGCGCGAGATATTCCGTTTGGAACGGCAGGGCCTGCGATGGCTGAGGCGCCAACGCCATCAGGCGCGCGATACGATCCTCTGTCGCCGGATGCGTGCGCAACCAGGACGGTTCGGGATTCCCCCAGCCGGGCAACAACCAGGCTCGCCACGAGCGGCTCACCCGCTCGATCTTCGCCAGCGCCGAGGCGAGCCCGTGCGGATCTCCCGTCAGCTCTACTGCCATCCGGTCGGCATCGAACTCTCGCACACGTGACAGACCCAACTGTGCGAGCAGTGCAAGTTGCGGCGAAGCGGCCAACAACAGTAAGCCAATCCAGTTAATTTCTGCTGCACCGACCAGCAAGGCTGGCATGCTGATCAGGAGCGCGACCTGACCCAACAACGCCAGCAGGTTCGTGAGCCGGCTGATCGAATCGGCCAAGCCCATGACACGCAGATCTTCTTGAGCGATGTGCGCGACTTCATGCGCCAGCACGGCTTGCAGTTCCCGGATACTCAGGCTGCGGAGCAGGCCATCAGTGAGGGCAATGGAGGCATGGCGTCGCGAACCAGTAGCAAAAGCGTTGACGATGCCGCTGGGCACATAGTGGGGAACCGGCGTATTCGGCAATCCGGCGCGCGCGGCCAACTCCCGCAACAGCGACCAGATTGCGGGGGCTTCATCAGGGCGCAAGGGACGGGCGCCATACAGACGCAAGGTCATCGCGGAGGCGGCGACAGGTTCGATCAGCAGGGTCAATGCGCATGTTGCCAGTGCCAGCCAAAGGCCAATCTCGCCGAACAGCAGACTGCCAGCGGCAGCTGCGATCCCCACCAGGGTCAAAACCAGCAGCGCGGTTTGAAAGCGATTGAGCCAGCGGTGCCTCGACCTGGCATCGTGTCGGCCGACTAGACCATAGGGGGTCATGCCTCCATTACTCGCTCTTGCGGTCATCGCGTTCACGCATGAGCCAATAGGTCAGACCCAAGGCCAGTACCGTCCCCGCCAGGGCGGCCACTTTGGCAGGATCAACGTCGGGTTCTAGGATGATGAACTTGCGGGCCAGTGCCAGGATCGCGATCAGAATGACGGTCTTGACCTGGATGATGCTTTCCTTGCGCAGAGCCACTTTGACGATCGAATGCTTGAATTCCATGGCGATCAGCAGCGTCATGGTGGCACCGAACACCAGCTGGAAAACCTTATGATCCAGTGGATTCAGCGCATCCATGACGAGCAGTGTGAACACCAGCCGAATCAACTGAATCAGCGAAATCACAATTACCAACGCGATGACGCCCGAAAGCGTGATGGCAACGAACTGCTCGAAGCGCTCGTAAACCGTCATCAACCGCCACTGGGAGCGCATCTCGTCAAGGGCCGTGTGGCCAGATTCTTTATGCATAAGCGTTGCTCTCTCTTTCAATGAAACGTAAATGGAACGGGGAGTCCGAGAAGACGACTCGATTACACCTGGATTGCCGAGGCAATTGCGAAGCCACCCAGCGCATAATGTCCTGCGCGCCCGTGGCGCCGCCGATGGGTGGATCAGCCTCTTGCACGTCAACCCTTTGACCCATGCATGGCATCAATCCGGCTTCTGGTCTGGCGGCAGCAATCCCAGCAGATCCGCCTGCAAATGTTGCAACTTGTCGATGCCAGCCCTCAATGCCTCGACACGGCCGGCTTTTTTCATTTCACTCAGGGCGTGAGCCATCTGCTGAATACTCTGATGCAGGACATCGACCTGATCATCAGGATCCTTGCCGAAGGACGTAGGGCGGCCACTTTGATCCCGCCAGTATTGGAGTGCTTCGGGTTGAGGCGGCACTTGGGTCTTACCTGACAGATAGTCGATCATCTGGGAAATCCAGACCCGGTGGTCGACGTATGTGAACGGCACGGGCAGCGCGTAGCGACTGTCAGGTTTGAATCCCTTCCAGGATAAGGGTACCTGCCAGGTGTGTAGCCATTGCTCGAATTCATGCGCCGGCATCGGATGCCCGATGGCATAACCCTGGCCCCACTCGCATCCCATACGCAGCAGCATTTCACCATGCTGAATGGATTCGACTCCCTCCGCGATGCAGTTCCTGCCAAACGACCTTGCCAGTGCCAGTAGCGCATCCAGGATGGCGGTATCGTCCGGATCCTCGAGCATGTCGCGTATAAAACCTTGGTCGATCTTGAGCAGGTGCGCGGGCAGGCGCTTCAGATAGGTCAACGATGAATAGCCGCTGCCGAAATCGTCGAGGGCAAAACGCAATCCCATCCTCTCGCACAGCGCCATCAACTGAGACACTTGAGCGAAGTCCTCCACGGCGCTGGTTTCGAGGATTTCCAGTTCAAGGTCTTGCGGCTGGGCGCCGGGATGTCGTGACAACATACCCCGTAGATGCATGATGAAGTCCGGTTGCAGCAAGTGCCGCGCACCGATATTCACGCTGATCGGGACATGAAGGCCGGCCTTGCGCCAAACTTCGATCTGGGTCAGCGCAGCCTCGATGGTCCATTCCCCCACGTCAATCCCGAGCGGATGATTCTCAATGAGGGGTAGGAAGGAGGCAGGAGATAACAAGCCACGCGCCGGATGTTGCCAGCGGATCAAGGCTTCGGCGCCCAGCACCTCACCGGTGCGCATGTTGACCTTAGGTTGGAAATAAAGCAGAAACTGCCCATTGGCCAGTGCATTCTTTATGCTGTCAAATCCTTCGTGACGGGTGCGCAGCGTACGATCCTTCTCCGTATCGAAAACGTGATATCGATTCTTGCCGGCTTGCTTGGCACGATACATAGCCTGATCTGCCTGCCGCAGCAGTTGGTCGGCGTCGATATCTTCGCCTTGCGGGTAGTAGCTCACACCGATACTCGCGCTCACCTCGCACAGTGCGTCACCAATCGGTACGGGCTGTGCCGCTACCTCGATCAGGCGACCGAGAATTGGTACGCTGATGGAAACATCCGGCAGGTCGACCAGAACAGCGACAAACTCATCACCACCAAGACGGGCCAAGGTATCGCCTTCGCGCAACACCTGCGCCATACGCCTGGACAGGACGGAAAGCAATTTGTCGCCGACTGCGTGGCCGTGCTGGTCGTTGACCTTCTTGAATCCATCCAGATCGATGAAGACAACCGCCAGGTGCATGCCACGCCGACGTGTCTGACGAATGGCCTGCTTAAGGCGGTCTCCAAGCAATAGTCGATTGGGCAAGCCGGTGAGCAGGTCGTAATGAGCAACGCGTTCAAGCTGTTGCTGGTTCTCCTTCAGCGCCGTGATGTCGGAGAACATGGCTGCGTAATGCTCGATATGGCCCTGCATATCCGGGACTGCACTGATCGTCAGTAGCGCGGCAAGCTGACTGCCGTTCTTGCGCCGGCACCAGAGCTCTCCGTGCCAATAGTCGTGCTCACGCACAGCCTGCCAAACGGTCTGATAGAACTCATCGTCATAGTGATCGGACTGGAGTAGACGGGGTGTCTGGCCCAATACTTCCTCCCGCGCATAACCAGTGATCACGGTAAACGCCCGGTTGACGTTGACAATGTGGGCCTGAGCGTCGGTAACGAGGATGCCCTCTCCTGCGTGCGCAAAAACTTTAGCCGCAAGGCGAATCTCTTCCGCGGATCTTTTGCGTGAGGTGACATCATGGATATAGCCGTGCCAGAGAATGCTCCCATCAGGCATGGCTTCAGGCGACCCCTCGCCTTCGACCCAGATCACCCGACCGTCTGGAAACTGCACTCGGTACTCGTCATGCCAAAGCGCGAGTGACTGCCCCGACGCCTGTATGGTTTCATGCACACGGTCACGGTCTTCAGGATGGAGCGCCGCGAACGCAGGAGTGGCATCTTCAACAACATCCTCCGGTGCAACCCCGTATATTTCCCGCATCTTCGCGCTGGCATAAGGGAAGTGCGAGCTGCCGTCCGGACGAAGACGGTATTGGTAAAGCATACCGGGAACGTGGCTGGCCAACTCTTCTCGCTGTAGGCGCATAGAGTTCAGCGCCTGCTCGATCCTTTTGAGATCGGTGATGTCCTCTACCGTCGCTGTGGTCAGCTCGATGGGTTCTCCGGCGAACAGCGGGTACTGGCACCGCCCGCAATTGGGCTTCTCTGCCAACTTGTTGGCTGGCACGCGATTGATGGATTGGCAGTGTGGGCAGACGATATGCATGCTGGCACTCATGAGCTGGCTCCTTGGGACACAGAGGAAGCAATGGCTCCGGCAGTTGGACCACTGTGCCATGGGGATTCGAGCTGTAGCCCTTGCGTCAGTTGCCGGATGCTGTATTCATCCAGCGTTTCCCGTGCGAGCAGTTCGCGCGCGCACCGCTCCAGCACTTCTCGGTTAATTTCGAGAATTCGGTATGCACGATCAAACACACCCATCACGATGTCACGGATGGCTTGGTCGATGCGTGTCTGAGTCGATTCGGCTACCCGGCAGCCACCCTGTACCAGTTCAGGCGCATCAAGAAAACGCGGCCTCTGTGCCTCAAAAGCAACGTACCCCAAGCCCTCATCCATGCCGAAGCGCGTAATCATGTCGCGGGCGATGTCGGTGGCCCGCGCGAGATCGTCTGAAGCCCCTGTGGACAGCTCGCCAAACACGAGCTTCTCAGCCGCGCGCCCTCCCAGGAGCACGGCGATCTTGTGCTCCAGGTCGGCACGTGTCATCAGAAATCGGTCTTCGGTGGGCCGCTGCAGGGTGTAGCCGAGTGCACCGATGCCACGCGGAACGATTGAAATCTTGTGTACCGGATCGGTGCCGGGCAGCGCCAGCGCCACCAGCGCATGCCCCATCTCGTGATAGGCCACGGTTTCCCGCTCCTTGGGATTGAGCACTCGGTTCTTCTTCTCCAGGCCCGCCACGATGCGCTCGATGGCGGCGGTGAAGTCTTGCAGTTCCACAGCCTGCGCCTTGCGCCGGGTCGCGGCCAGCGCGGCCTCGTTGACCAGGTTCGCGAGGTCTGCACCCGAAAAGCCCGTGGTCAGCGCAGCCACCTGTTCGAGATCGATATCCTGAGCCAGCGTCACCTTCTTGACGTGGACTTTCAGGATGTCCAGCCGTCCCTTCTTGTCGGGCCGGTCCACCAGCACCTGACGGTCGAAGCGACCGGCGCGCAGCAGCGCCTGGTCGAGGATTTCGGGGCGGTTGGTGGCGGCGAGGATGATCAGCCCGACCGAGCTGTCGAAGCCGTCCATCTCCGTGAGCAGCTGGTTGAGGGTCTGCTCGCGCTCGTCGTGGCCGCCGATGGGGCCGCCGACGCCGCGCGCGCGGCCCAGCGCATCGAGCTCGTCGATGAAGATGATGGCCGGCGCCTGCCCGCGGGCCTGCTCGAACAGGTCGCGCACGCGCGCTGCACCCACGCCGACGAACATCTCGACGAACTCCGAGCCTGAGATGGAAAAGAACGGTACCCCGGCCTCGCCCGCCACGGCCTTGGCCAGCAGGGTCTTGCCCGTGCCGGGCGGGCCAACCAGCAACACACCTTTCGGGATGCGCGCCCCGAGCCGTCCATACTCCTGCGGATTCTTGAGGAAATCGACGATCTCAACCAACTCCGCCTTGGCTTCATCGACGCCAGCGACATCGGCAAAGGTCACGCCAGTGTTCTTCTCCATGAATACCTTGGCACGGCTCTTGCCGATGCTCAGGAAGCCACCCATGCCCTGCTTCTCGGCGAAGCGGCGGAACAAGAAGAACCAGACGCCGAAGAAGGCCACCGCCGGCAGAATCCAGGAGAGCACATCACGTAGCCAGGTGCTTTCCACCACCCGCGCATAGGGCACGTCGTACTTGGACAGCCGCTCGGCCAGGTCGGGTTCGACACGGGTGGCCACGATGGTGGTCTTGCCCCGGCTGTCCGGCGATTTCAGGCGCCCGGTGACCGTGCGGTCCGACACCAGCACTTCGGCAACGCGCCCCTCGGCCAGCGCCTTCTCGAATTCGCTGTAGGGCACGGGCTCGACGGTCTTGGCCGCCTGCCAGTCGTTCTGCAGCGTCAGCAGCAACAGACCGGCGACGATCCAGTAGCCAATGTTCCATTGATCTTTCTTTTCCATGGGCAATGTTCCTCGCAAGTCGTGTCGCTAGAGAATGGGGGTGAACAGACGGGCCACCCCGTCGCGCAAGCGGATGGCCAGCGGGCGGGCGCGCAACGCCTTCGCCGATATCTCGCCCGACGCATCACGAGCGGCATCAAAAAGGGATTCCAGCCGCGTAGACAGCGCGGTGTCGTACACCTCCACATTGAACTCGAAGTTGAGGCGCAGGCTGCGCGCATCCCAATTGGCCGAACCCAGGCAGCACCACTGGCCGTCTATCAGCATCAGCTTGCTGTGGTCGAACGGGCCAGGCCGTTCGAAGATGCGTACACCGTGCTCCAGCACCTGCCAGTAGTGGGCGCGCGCGGCCCATTGCACCGTGGGATGGTCGCCGTTTGCGGGCGTCAGCACGTCGATACGCACGCCGCGCAACGCGGCCGTACTCAGCGCCGCGATCATCGGCTGATCGGGGACGAAGTAAGGTGTCCAGATGCGCACCGAATGCTTCGCCGCGCTCAAAGCGCCCATGAAGGTCCAGCGCATCCGGTCCAGGGCCTCGTCGGGACCGGCCTCGATGCCGCGCGCCCAACTGGTTCCCGGCTCATCAGCCGTTACGGGCGGTTCGCCCCAGAAACCCTTGCTGAGCCGCTCGCCCGTGGTATCGCACCAATCATCGGTGAAGCTCCGCATCAGATGCTCTACCACCGGCCCGCGCAGACGAAAGTGCAAATCGTGACAGGCCTGGCCCGGCGCATCGGGCCGCCAGTACGGACCGAAGATGTTCATGCCGCCGGTGAAACCCGTCCCGCCATCGATCACCAGCAGCTTGCGGTGATTGCGCAGATGCGCGGCATGCAGGCGCGCGGGAATCAATGTCGGGTTGAACGTCGCCACCGGAACGCCGGCGCGCTGCAAGGCGCGGTAGGCGCTGCGGGGCCTCCAGCGGGCATACACGTCGTCGATCAGCGCCCGCACTTGCACGCCGCGCTCATGAGCCCGGCGCAGCGCATCGACGAACTGCGCCCCGATGCCTTGGCTGTCGAAGATGTACGAGGTCAAGGCGACGCTGTACCGCGCCGATTCGATGGCGGCGAGCATGGCCGGGTAGGCCTGCTCGCCATCGACAAGCGGCTCGATGCGGTTGCCGCCGGTCAGCGACTGGCCGGTGGCGCGCCCCACCAGGTGGGCCAGACCGGCAAGTGGCGGCGATACAGCCTCGGGCATCGTGGGTGAGAGGTCCTGCCGAGCAGCAGGATCTGCCCCCGGGAAGAGCCGCCGCGCCCGCCGCTGGTAACGGTTGACGCCGAACAGCCCATACAGCAGCGAACCGGCCAGCGGCAACAAGGCGATCAGCAGTACCCACAGCGTGGCCGATCGAGGGTCACGCTTGTAGATGACCGCGTGCCCCGCTGTGGGGACAGCGACCGCCAGCGACACGAGGGTGGCTGCCCATGTCAGCCCATTGGGGTCGGACACGACAGCCTCCCATCGCTCAAGATTCGCCGTCCGCTGACTTCTTCTTGCGCGCAGGCTTGCTCGTGTCGCCAGGCGGTGCCTCGGCCACGTTCGCGGCATCGGGCTTTTCAGGCTCAGCCGGCTTCGCGGGTGGCTCCTGGCGCTCGAAGACCACCCGTTCGGCCTTGTCGTCCCAGCGGGCGCTGGCGTGATCGCCCTTGCCGATACCGCCACCCAGCATCTCGCGCGCCAGTGCCGTCTCCAGCTCGCTGCGGATCAACCGCTTGAGCTCGCGCGCGCCGAACTCGGGCTTGTAGCCTTCCTCCGCGAAGTGGTCGATCAAGGTCTGATCGAAGGTCAGCGTCACGCCCTGGCTGGCGGCGTTGCGGGCCACACGATCGAGCTGCAGGCCGACGATATGGCGGATCTCCTCCTTGCCCAGCGCATGGAAGACGATGATCTCGTCGATGCGGTTG